>JAFAYQ010000049.1 GCA_019240215.1 Actinomycetota bacterium
TCGCTGGTGTTGATCAACGCAAGGGTGTGGTCACCGGACGGGGCCGGTGCGGGCGCCGACGCGATCGTGGCCGACGGGGCCCGGATCACCGGCCTGACCACCACCGCGCAGGCCCGGGCGCAGGCCGGGCCGCACACCCGGGTCATCGACCTGGGCGGCCGGCTGGCCATCCCGGCGTTCGGTGACGCGCACGTCCACCCGGTCGGTGGCGGCCTGGAGAGCCTGCGCTGCGACCTGACCGGCCCTCGCGACCGGACCCGCTACCTGGCCGTCATCGCCGATTGTGCCCGCCCGCTCGGCCCCGACGAGTGGGTGCTGGGCGGCGGCTGGTCGATGGAGGCGTTCCCGGGCGGCGTCCCCTCGGGGGCAGACCTGATCGGAGCGGCCGACGGCCGCCCGGTGTTCCTGCCCAACCGGGACCACCACAGCGCCTGGGTCAGCCCGGCCGCGCTGGCCCGGGCGGGCATCACCGCCGACACCGCGGACCCGCCCGACGGCCGGATCGAGCGGGACGCCGGCGGCGAGCCGTCCGGGGTCCTCCACGACGGCGCCATGCGGCTGGTGTCGCAGCTGATCGCGGCGCCGACCGCCGACGAGCTGGCGGCTGGGCTGCGGGCCGGCCAGCGCCACCTGCACGCGCTCGGCATCACCCACTGGCAGGACGCGATCGTGGGCGACGCCCCCGACATCGGCATCCCCGACGCGCTCGCCACCTACGGCCGGGCGGCGGCCGAGGGCTGGCTGACCGGGCAGGTCAACGGGGCGCTGTGGTGGGACCGGAGCCGCGGCCCGGACCAGATCCCGGCCCTGCTCGAGCGGCGGGCCCAGGCGCCCGGCGGCGCGTTCCGGGCCACCTCGGTCAAGATGATGCTGGACGGCGTCTGCGAGACGCTCACGGCCGCCATGACCGACCCCTACACCAGCGGTAACGGCCACCACCACGCCCACCGGGGCGAGCTGTTCGTCCCCCCGGACGAGGTCGCCGACGCGGTCCGGCGGCTCAGCCGCGAGGGCTTCCAGGTCCACTTCCACGCCATCGGCGACCGGGCCGTGCACGTCGCCCTGGACGCGGTCGCGAGCGGGGCCGGGACGGCCCGGGCGCTGCGCCACCACATCGCCCACCTGCAGTTCATCCGCCCCGAGGACGTCGACCGGTTCGCCGATCTCGGGGTGGTGGCCAACTTCCAGCCGCTCTGGGCCGCCCACGAGCCGCAGATGGACGAGCTCACGCTGCCGTTGATCGGCCCCGAGCGGGCCGGCTGGCAGTACCTGATCGGCACCCTGGCCCGCCGCGGCGCCCGCCTCGCGTTCGGCAGCGACTGGCCGGTCTCCAGCGCCGACCCCCTGCAGGAGATCCACGTCGCAGTCAACCGCCGCCTGTCCCGCCAGCTCGGCCGGCCGGGCACCCCCGAGACCGAGCACCCGTTCCTGCCCGCCGAGGCGCTGCCGCTGCCCCAGGCGCTGGCCGCCTTCACCAGCGGCGTGGCCTACGTCAACCACCGCGAGGACGAGCTCGGCTCACTGCGCCCCGGCCACCGGGCCGACATCGCCGTCCTCAGCCAGGACATCTTCGCCGGGCCGGCCGACGAGATCGGCGACACCCGGGTCGAGCTCACGATCGCCGGCGGCCAGCCCGTCTACGAGGCCGCCGGCGCCCCCGCCTGACGCCCCCCCGCAGCCCGCGTCGTCCCTCGGCCCGCCTCGGCCCGCGCCCCCCTCAGCCCGCGCCCCCCTCAGCCCGCGCCACCCCTCAGCCGCGCCACCCATCGACAGCAGATGCTGTCATCGCGCCCGGCAAAGTGAAAGAAACACCGCAAGTTGCAAAAGTTCCCCGGACGGGGAGTGACTCGATAGTCACTAATATGCCATATTGGGCTTATTCGCACTTGCGTCGCGCACATTCACGGGAGGCGCCATGACATTGCCGCGAGCGCATGCCTTCGGCGGGCGATCGCACGCCATCAGCGACCCGGCTCACGTCCGCTCCGAACGCATCTGGGAGCAACGCCGGGCGCTGGGGCGGCGGCTGGCCGCGCTGCGCAGCCGGTCCGGCTTCAGCCAGTGGGAGTTCGCCCCGCTGACCGGGTACTCACGCAGCACCCTGTCGGACGCCGAACTCGGCCGCCACCGACTGCGCCGGGAGTTCTGGCAGCGCTGCGACGACGCGCTGCAGGCGGACGGGGCGCTGACGGCGGCCTACGACCGGATCGAGGTGCAGGCCACCGCCGTCCGCCGGTCGGCCCGCAGCCAGGCCCAGGCCGCCCGCGAGCAGCAGGCGTCGGCCCGGCTGCACGCGCTGATGCCCGCCAGCGCCCCGGTCGCCGATCCGGAGTCGCCGATGACGGTGACCGAGCAGTGCCCGCACTGCCGCCAGCCGGTGACGGTCATCATCGTGCCCGGTCAGCGTTCGTCCAGACCAGACTCGGCTGTCTCCGACCGGCAATAACCTGTCGCCGCGCAGGCTATAGGGGCGCGACCCGGGCCCGCCTAACGTCGGGTTATGTACGGTCGCGGCGCGCGAACGGTCGCTGCCCTGGCGCTGGTCGCCGCGCTGACCGCCGTGCTGGCCGGGCTGGCCAGCTGCTCGCCGGCGCCACCACCCGCGGCCGGGGCGCCCCGCTGCCAGCCGGAGAGCCTGCCGGTCCGGCTGTCGGCCCCGGCCACGACCAGCTACCACGTCAGCGGCTGGCTGTGCGCGGACGGCTCGCCCCGGGTCGTCGAGGTGCTGATCCCGGGGCTGACCTACGGCGCTTCCTACTGGAACTTCCCGCTCGATCCGGCCCGCTACAGCTACGTCCGGGCGGCCACCGCGGCCGGTTTCGCCACCCTGGCCATCGACCGGCTGGGCACCGGCACCAGCAGCCACCCGCCCGCTGCCGACGTCACCGCCACCTCCGAGGCCTACGCCCTGCACCTGATCGTGCAGCGTTTGCGATCCGGCCTGCCCGGTCACGGCCGGTTCGGCACCGTGGTGCTGGTCGGGCACTCCTACGGCTCGGACGTGGCGCTGCGCGAGGCGGCCGCCTACGGGGACGTGGCCGGCGTGATCTCGACCGGCTGGCTGACGGCCGGCAACCCGGCCGGCCACCTGCAGGTCCGCAACTCTTATGACGCCGCGGCCCCCGACGACCCCAAGTTCGCCCACGTCAGCCTGCCGGACGGCTACGTGACGACCAAGCCCGGCACCCGCGGCGCCGACTTCTACAACACCGCCTACGCCAGCCCGGCCGTCATCGGTGAGGACGAGGTGCTCAAGGAGACCGTCACCAGCGGCGAACTGGCCTCGGTGGTGGTGCCGATCCCGGCCGCCAGCACCCGCCAGATCAAGGTCCCGGTGCTGCTGGCCGACGGCCAGGACGACAACCTCGACTGCAGCGCCTCGCTGCCCGGGGTCTCCTGCGCCAGCGCCGCCGCCCTGATCGCCCGGGAGCAGCCCAACTATGCGCCCGCCGCCTGCCTGCAGGCGTTCGTGCTGCCCAAGGCCGGCCACAGCATCAACCTGCACCCCGACGCCCCCCAGTGGTTCGCGGAAGCCAACCGCTGGGTCCGCGCCTACGTCACCCACCCGGGTTGCGCCAAAACGAGCTGAGCCCGCGCCCCGCTCAGCGCCGCACCTGATGCCCGGCCGCCCGCAGCAGCCCGCAGGCCTCCTCCAGCCGAGCGCTCGGCACCAGCACGATGTCCCCGTCGTAACTGGAAACCGCCCAGACCGGCACCCCGCCCGCCCCCAGCGGCGCCACCACCGCGCTCAGCATCCCGGTCGCCTGCACGTCGTGCGCCTCGTCGCCGTTCCACAGCGCCACCCAGGCGTCCGCCCCGGCGTCGTCCCGCCGGATCACCGTCGTCCCGTCCGGCCCGAACACCACCGCCAGCACCCCCGCGCCCGCCCCGACCTCGGCACCGTCGCCCGGCCGCTCGAGCACGAACAACCCGTCCAGCACCCTCACCGTCTGATGCTCAGCCCGAGCCACCCCCAGATCGTCCCACGCACCGTCCCCGCCACCCCAACGAGGGCATCGCCGCCCCGAACCGGATCGACGGCGCCAACCCGCGGCCGCCGGACCACAGCGCCTTTCATCTCCCGTGACCGGACAGCCCCCCGCCGTACTCCGGTCCCCGCTCCGGTACCGGTCCCGCTCACCCCAGCCCGCGGCCACCCCTGCCGGCCCGTACGCTCGCTGACCGCCTGGCCCGGCCCGCCCCCCGGGCCTCGCCAGTCTCACCCTGGCTGCCGCAGGCCCCTGGCCCCGGGCCTCGCCAGTCTCACCCCCGGCTGCCGCAGGCCCCCGGCCCCGTCCTCGCCAGTCTCACCCCTGGCTGCCGCAGGCCCCTGGCCCCGGGCCTCGCCAGTTTCACCCCCGGCTGCCGTCAGGCCCCCGGCCCCGTCCTCGCCAAGTCTCACCCATCGCCTCCGCTGGCTCTGCGACCCGGCGTAGGCCGCCGCTCCCCAAGCGGCGCCCCTTCCGCCCCGACGGCCTCCAAGCGCCACCTTAACCCTTAAGTCACACCGGCCCCACGCGCCTCCGCACTGCGGGGCTACTCCCGGTTTAGGGCGATTTTTAGGCAGCATTTGTAAAAATGTCTTCCCTAATCCTCCCGAACCCCAGCCACGCCAGCCCACCAGTCACACCAGGCTCAGGAATCTCGGCGAGGCGGTGGAGGGGGCGGCCCGAGCTGGGCCGTGCGCCTGCGGGCCCCGCTAGGCCGTGCGCTTGCGGGGCACTGCCCCGGGCCGCCGTGCCCTCGTTGGCGCCGGCACCAGCACCCGCTGGGCGGGAGTCGGCCCGAGCTGGGCCGTGCGCCTGCGGGGCCCCTCTCGGCCGTGCGCCTGCGGGGCCCGCTAGGTCCCGGCCGCCGTACCCTGCTAGGTCCGGGCCGCCGGGTCCCGCTAGGTCCGGGCCGCCGGGTCCGCTAGGTCCGGGCCGCCGGGTCCCGCTAGGCCCGGGCCGCCGGGTCCGCTAGGTCCGGGCCGCCGGGCCCCGCTAGGCCCGGGGCTGCCGTCCCGTTGGGCGCCGGCACCAGCACTCGCTGGGCGGGTCGGCCCGAGCAGCCACCGCGCCCGCGCCCGGGGACCCTGCGGAGCCCGGCTGGCTGGAGGCGTCCACCCGAAGCCTCCGTCGCCCCTTGCCGTAAAAGCCCGCACCGGTTGACGGCTCCACCCCACCCGGGGCTCCCAGCAGCCCACACCCCATCAGCGCCCCCGGCAGTCCGTCACACCAGACACATGAGCCCCTTTTAATAAAATCAATAACACCAATCGGCGCATCCTCTGCAATTGCAGTGATGATTCATTTGCAATTTTCAGGGAAATTATCCTGCCGGACTTTGTGCCGGGCCTTACCGGCACCCGTGTCGGCAGCTGATTGTTTCTGCCATGTCTAAGTTGTCGCGGACGCTGACGCCCCGGGTGGCCGTGTTGATCACCGCGCTGGCCGCGGTCACGACCGCCGGTTGCGTCTCCGGCGCGGCCGCCGGGAAGGTGTCGGCCACCGGTCCGGAGAAAACCAACCTGGTCATCGCGGCCGTTCCCACCGCCTCGTCGGCCGGAGTTTACGTGGCCCAGCGGGACGGCCTGTTCCGCCAGGCGGGCCTCAACGTGAAGATCGTCAACATTTCGGCCGGCGCCAACGTCACCCCCGAACTGCTCCACGGCAGCATCGACGTGGTCAACGGCGCCTACGCCGGTTTCATTCAGGCCCAGATCCACGGGGCCGCCCAATTCCACATCCTGGCCGACGGCTACGCGGGCGCGCCCAACGTGGACGAGGTCGTGGTGCTGCCGAAGTCCGGCATCAACAGCGTCAAGCAGCTCGAGGGCAGGACGGTCGCGGTCAACGCGCTCGGCAGCGTGGCCCAGCTGCTGGTGTCCTCGGCGCTGTCCTCCCAGGGGGTGGCGCCCAGCAAGGTGCACTTCGTGGCGATGGGCTTCCCGGCCATGCCGGCCGCGCTCCAGCGCCATCAGATCGACGCGGCCTACCTGGCCGAGCCGTACCTGAGCCAGGCCGAGGAGCAGACCGGCGGCGAGGAGCTGCTCGACGTCAACCAGGGCGCCACCCAGGACTTCCCGATCGACGGCTACGCCGCCACCGTCCAGTGGTGCCGCAAGTACCCGAAGACGGCCGCCGCCGTGGCCAAGGCCCTGGACGAGGGCCAGGCGCTGGCCGACACCAACCGGCCGCTGGTGGAAAAGGCGCTGACCAAGGACACCACGATCACCAGGCAGATCGCGGCGATCATGGCGCTCGGCGACTTCCCCGACACCGTCGACACCGTCCACCTGCAGCGGGTGCCGGACCTCATGCAGAGCTTCGGCCTGCTCAAGCAGCGCTTCAGCATGAACGTGATGACCAAGCCGGTAGGGAGCTGACATGAGCAGCCCGCTGATCACCACCTTTGAAGCGGCGGCGCCCCGCTACGACAGTTCCGGCGCCCAGTTCGCCGGGCCGGTCGCCGAGCAGCTGGTCGCGCTGGCCGCGCCCCGGCCCGGCGACCAGGTGCTCGACGTCGGCTGCGGGGCGGGGGCGGTCGCCGTCCGCTGCGCCCGCGCGATCTCCCCGGACGGCCAGGTGACCGGGCTCGACCTGTCCGAGGGGATGCTGCGCCGCACCGCGGCCGAGGCCGCCGCCCGCGGGTTCGGCAACGTGCGCACCCGGCTGGGGGACGCGGCCGAGCCGCCGTTCGCGCCCGCCAGCTTCGACACGGTGCTCGCCAGCCTGGTGCTGTACCTGCTGCCGGACACCGAGCCGGCCCTGCGCCACTGGCGCGAGCTGCTCAAGCCGGGCGGCACGCTGGGCTTCTCCTGGGGCATCGGCCCCGACCCGCGCTGGTCGCCGGTGTTCGCCGCCGTCGACGCCTTCGCCAAGCACGCCGGGTTCGAGAGCTACGTGCGCCGGGTCGGGTCCCCCGACGAGCTGGCCGCCCAGCTGGCGGCGCTCGGGTACACCGCGGTCGAGGTCACCACCCGCACCATCGACGTGCGCTACACCGGGCCGCGGCAGTGGTGGCAGGCGTCCTGGGCCGAGGCGCCCCGGCTGGCCTGGCAGCACATACCGGACGCGGACCGGGACACCGCCCGCCGGGCCGCGTTCGCGCTGCTGGACCGGATGCGGGAGCCGGACGGCACCCTGGTCCGGCGGGTGCGGATGGCGTTCGCGATCGCCGAACGCCCCGCCGCCGAATCCCCGGTCACCGCGCGCCCGGCCACCAGCGACGGGGCCTCCCGGTGAGGCCCGCCCCGGTCCCGGACGAGACCACCGACCAGTCGCTGCTGCAGATGCGGCGGGCGCTCGGCCGCCAGCTGGCGGCGCTGCGCAACCGGGCCGGGCTCAGCCAGTGGGACCTGGCCCCGATGACCGGGTACTCGCGCAGCACGCTGTCCGACGCCGAGCTCGGCCGCCACCGGCTGCGCCGGGAGTTCTGGGTGCGCTGCGACGGGCTCCTCAAGGCCGAGAACCGGCTGGTGGCGGGCTACGACCGGATCGAGAGTGCCGGCGCGGTGCTCCGGCAGCGCCCGGGCGACGCCACCCGGCCGGTCCGCGACGAGCTGGCGTCGGCCCGGCTGCGGGCGGTCCGGGCGCTGCCCGACCAGGAGCCCGCCCCGCCCGCGCCGCCGGCGGGCACCGCGGCCGACCGGGCCTCGCGGGTGGCGATGGAGTCGTGCCCGCACTGCCGCCGCCCGATCGCGGTCCTGGTCGTCCCCTCGAACCCGGCTTAGGCGCGGCCGGAGGGCTGGCCGCCGGTGATCGCCGTATCGCGGAGGAAAAGGCGGATCTGCTCGTCGAGTCCGGCCGTAGCGGCGGCGCCCCGGTAGCGGGGCTGCCGGAGCTCGTCCCGGACCTGGCTGAGGCCGGCCACGATCGAGTCGATGCGCTGGGCCCGCGGCAGCGCCAGGACCGGGGTGATGGCGGGCCGGACCGCGTCCAGCTGGCCGGCCCGCAGCCGGGTGGCCGCCAGCGTGGTCCGGGCCCGGGCCGCGCAGCCGAAGCTGTGGTCCCCGTCGGGACCCGGCCCCAGGTCGTACATGGAGGTGGCCAGCTCCAGCTCGGCGGCGGCGTCCCGTTCGGCCCCGGGCGCCTCGGCCAGCGCCGCCCCGGCCAGGTAGTGCTGGGACGCCAGCGAGAAGCCGAACTCGCCCGCGATCTCGAGCACGTCGTCGTGGTGGTCGCGGTCGCGGGCGTCGGCGGCGGCCGCGATGGCCTGCCGGGCGGTGCCGACGTCGCCCAGCCGGGCCGCCGCCCGGGCCTGGTGCAGGTGCAGCTGGGCCGCGTTGGGGCCGCTGGACAGCAGCTCGAGGCCGCAGACGGCGTGGCGGCGGCTCTCGTCCGGGCGGCCGGACCAGTAGGTGATCGTGGCCAGCTCGGTCTGGACCTGGGCCATTAACGGCGGGTGGCGGACGATGGTGGCGTAGGCCCAGCCCGCCTGAGCCAGCTTGGCGGCCGCGACCGCGTAGCCGAGGTCGCTGGCGGCCACCGCCATCAGGCTGTTCAGCAGGCCGAGGAGGAAGTACAGCTCACTTTCGTCCTGCGGCCACAGCCGCAGGTCCAGTGACCGGTGGATGCCCGCCCGGACCCGGCGCATCCGCTGGAACAGCGGGAACGGTTCGCCGGTCATGTACGCCCGGGACAGCCGGGCCAGCTCGGCCCGGGCGCCGGCCAGGCTGGCCTCGTCGGTTTCCCGGCGGATGGCCCGCTCGGCGTGCTGCACGGCTTCCCGGGCGGCCGTCACCACCTGCTCGTTGTCGGTCCTGGCGGTCTCGGCCGCCTCGGCCGCGTCCGCCACCGGGGCGGGCTGGGCGGCCGCCACGGTGGCGGCCAGCTGGGTGATGACCAGCCGGTCGGCGGGCGGCAGCCAGGCCTGGTCGGTCTCGTCGACCAGGCTCGGCACCGTGGTCGCGTACGCCCGGGCCAGCAGGGACAAGATGTAGGCGGTGGGTTTGCGGCCGGTCGGCTCGCGGCCGCTGCCGGGGGAGGCCTCGCCCGGCCAGTCCTCGTACTCGCACAGGTGGGCGGCAGTCATCCCGGCCCGGCTGAGCGGATCCAGCCCGTCCTGGGCGGCCAGCTCGTTGATCCGGGCCGCCGCCTCCTTGAGCGTCCAGCCGTAGGCGTGCCGCCACGCCTTGCGCGGCCGCATCCGGTACTGCCGGGCGAACTCGGCGGCGATGCCCGCGTGGTCGTTGCCGCGCTCGTGCAGTTGCTGGCGCAGCGCCTTCTGCTGCGCCCGCTCGCTGAGCCTCGGACGGGCCACGCTGTCCCTCCCGGCTGCGTTACGTCTCAGCTCACTAACTGCTCGTACACAGAGTCACATATTTTCACCGCAAAATCCCCCAATGTCAGTCTTTGGCTTAAGATCCCGCTTCGCCCTTTATCCCGTTACCGGAAATCCTTTTGGCCGGACAGCGGTGCCGACCCCCGCCGGCCGGTTATGCTGCCCCGGGCCGGGGATATCAGTCAGGAGCGGGGGTAAGTCAGCCAGGTGCCGAACGAGGCGCGGCTTGACGGCCGCTACCAACTCGACGAACGGATCGCTGCCGGCGGTTACGGTGAGGTCTGGCGGGCCACCGATCTGGTGCTGGGGCGGCCGGTCGCGGTCAAGCTGCTGCTCGCCCAGCACGTCCAGGCGGCCGAGACGCTGGCCCGGTTCCGGGCCGAGGCCCAGCGGGCCGGGGCGCTGACCCAGGGCAACATCGCCCGCATCTACGACTACGTCGAGCCCAAGCCGCCGCAGCCGCCGTTCCTGGTCATGGAGCTGATCGAGGGGCCCTCGCTGGCGCAGGTGCTGGCCGACGGGCCGCTGCCGCCCGCCCAGGTGATGGACATCCTGGCCGGGGCCGCGGCCGGACTGCAGGCCGCCCACGACGCCGGCCTGGTGCACCGCGACATCAAGCCCGCCAACCTGATGCTGGCCAAGGACGGCACGGTCAAGGTCACCGACTTCGGGATCAGCTACGCGGCCGGCTCGGCTCCCATGACCGCCTCCGGCATGCTGGTCGGCACGGCCGGCTACATGGCGCCCGAACGGCTCGGCGGCGGCCCGGTGACCGGTTCGGCCGACCTTTACGCGCTCGGCATCGTCGGTTACGAGGCGCTGGCCGGGCACCCGCCGTTCACCGGCAGCCCGCTGGAGATCGCGATCAAGCACCGCGACCAGCCGCTCCCGCCGCTGCCGCCGTCGGTCCCGCCCGGGGTCGCGGCCCTGATCGGGGCGTTGATCGCCAAGGACCCGGCCGACCGCCCGGCCAGCGCCGGCGAGGTCGCCCGGTGGGCCAGCCACGAGCACGACATGCTGGTCAGCCAGACCCGGACCGACCTCCCGGCCGGGGCCACCCCGCCCATCGGCCTGGCCGCGCCCGGGATGACCGGTCCCGGCCCGGGGACCGGTCGCCGCACTGCCCCGACGATGGCCGCCTACGGCCAGACCCCGCCCACCCAGCAGGCTTACGGGGCGGGCGCCTACGGGGCCGGCACCGGCGGCGGCTACCCGCCCCAGGGGACCGGCGGGGGTTACCCGCCGGAGCCCTACGCGCCGCCCGAGGAGCCTCCGCGCCGCAGCCGCAAGGGCCTGGTGATCGCCGCCTTGGCCGCGGTGGTGCTGATCGCCGCGGTCGCCATCGGTCTGGTGCTGTCGAACTCGGGTGGCACCGGCACCCCCAAGACGGTCCAGTCGACCACGACCCCGTCGGTGGCCAGCAGCACCCCCGCCAGTCCCACCACCCACGCCAGCACCGCGCCCACCACGGCCAACTCGGCTCCGGCGGGCGGCGGCGGGCATTCGGTCGCGCCGACCCACCGTCCGACCACCGCGCCCCCGACCACGACCCCGCCGACCACCACCGCCCCGACCACGACCGCCCCCACCCCGACCACCTCGGCCGCCGCGACCACGGCGCCCACCGCCGCCAGCACCGTCGGCGCGGGCGGGGCCGGGGGCGGCGGCAACGGCAACGGCACCAGCCAGGGCGGCGGCACCGGCGGCCAGAACGGCGGCTAACGGCCCGGCAGCCCGGCCGACGCCGTGTCCAGCCCGGCCGACGCCGATCCAGCCCGGCAAGCGCCGTTTACCCTCGTCGTCCCGCGCCCGCGCCGCACCCCCGCCACCGGACACCGGACACCCCCGGACATTCGGGCTTCACGCCAATGTCTCACGCAATTACACTGGAGACACTTGCGTCCGGACAGCGCAGCCCACGATACTGAGAACCGTTCGCGTTCTTCTGGCTGGATTTGCTCCAGACTCCGAATTTGGCTGCCTGGAACGGCTTTTACGGGTGGTTCCGGGCATAAGTGACAGGACCGGCAAATCCCTTTCGCAAGTGCACCGATTTATGCAAGTGCGTCAGAAGCACTTGCAGCACTCCGTATACGAATCCATACTGGGGATGGCAATGACGACGGATCGCCTGGTGGAGCGGTTACTACGTGCGGCCATGGCCTACGCCGGCCGTAAGGGGTGACAGATGGTTCACGCGCACCGTCCTGCACTGGACAGCATCGACCGGCTCAGTATTGGCCGGATCAGCGCTGACCGGGACAGGACTGACTGGTCCAGTTCTGACCGGACCGTGACCTGGTCCCCGGTCGGCTGGCGGATCCCGCGCCACGAGCCGCGTCATGAGCACTGGATGCGGCTGTTCCGCGGCCAGGAGTCCGAGCTGCGGCAGCTCCGCGACTGGCTCACCGGGTTGCTGCCGGACAGTTCTGCCCGCGATGACCTGATTTCGGTCGCGGTCGAGCTGGGCACCAACGCGGTCCAGCACACCGCCAGCGGCGACGGCGGCTGGTTCACGGTCGAGGTGGCCAGCCTGGGCCCGGTGCTCCGGGTGGCCGTCACCGACGAGGGCGCCACCGGCGCCCCGCCGCTGGCCGACGACCCGTTCACCGACGCTGTCACCGCCGGGCCGCCCGGCCATCCGGCCGACGACCTCGACGGCTACTGCGACGACGACAGTGACTGCGGCCGCGGGCTGATCATCGTCCGGGCGCTGTCGGTCGCCTCCGGGGTGTGCGGCAACGGCAGCGGCCGCACCGTCTGGGCCGAGGTCGCCGCCACCCCGCCCGCCAGCACCCTCTACGCGAGCCCGTGCCCCGGCGCTCAGGGCCGCAGCAGCAACCCGGCTTCGTCGTCGGCGATGGCCAGCTCCCGCACCTTGTAGTGCATTTTCTTGCCGGTCGCGGTGACCGGCAGGTCGGTCACGAACCGGTAGGCCCGGGGCCGCTTGAACCCCGCCAGCATCGGGTGGGCCTGGCAGTGCTTGTCGCAGTCCGCGGCGGTCAAAGACTCGTCCGCGCGCACCACGTAGGCCACCACCAGCTCGCCCCAGCGCGGGTCGGGCAGCCCGACCACGGCCGAGTCGCGGATGCCGGGGTGCTCGTTCAGCACCTCCTCGACCTGGGCCGGGTGCACGTTCTCGCCGCCGGAGATGATCATGTCGTCCTTGCGGCCGACGATCGTCACGTACTCATCGCTGTCCCAGGTGGCCAGGTCGCCGGTATAGAGCCAGCCGTCGCGGAACCGCTGGGCCTGTTCGGCCGGGTTGTTGACGTAGGCGTAGCCGGACTTGACCGACCGCACGATGACCTCACCGATCGCGGTCCCGTCCTTCGCCACCAGCTCGTCCGGATCAGCCGGCCCGTCCTCGCGGGCCGCCACCACCGCCACGTCATCGTCGGTACAGGCCCGCCCGGCCGACCCCGCGTGCGCGGGCAGGTCAGCCGGCCGCAGGAACGTGTTCCAGAACGCCTCGGTGGTTCCGTAGCCGTTGAAGATGCGCGGCGTCAGCACCTGCTGGAACCGCAGACAGGCCTGCCGCTCCAGCGGCGCCCCCATCGTCACGATCCCCCGCAGCGACGACAGGTCACGGGCCCGCGCCTCCTGGGCGCCGGCCAGCATGACCAGGTTGGTCGGCGCCCCGATGAGGAACGTCAGCCCGTAGTCGGCCACGTAGTCCAGCACCAGGCCGGGCTCGAACCGGCGCAGCGCGACCGCCTCGGCCCCCACGTAGAACGTCGGGCAGGGACCGCCGGACGACACCCCGCCGCGGTGGAACCACGGCGTCATGTTCAGCGTCTTGTCCTCCGGCGAGAGCGGGAAGTGCATGATCACGTCGTGCGCGGTCAGCACCTCGACCAGGCTGCTGAGCGCGACCCCCTTGGGCATCCCGGTCGTGCCCGAGGTGTACAGCCGGGTGGTCTCGTCGTAGGTACTGCCGTCCGAAGGCGCCGGAACCGCCGGGTGCCCCCCGCTCAGCAGCTCCCCGAACGCAAGCACGCCGTCAACCGCGTCCCCGTCGGCCACGAACACCGCCCCCGGCCGATGCGAAGCCAGCTCCAGCGCGTGGGCGGCCACGCCGGTCAGCGAACCGTCGTACACGTAGACCACCGGCCGGGAGTCGTCCAGCACGTAGGCGGTCTCGCCGGCCGAGAACCGGAAGTTGATCGGCGACCCGATCGCCCCCAGGTGCTGGGCGGCCAGGTACAGCAGCGCCCACTCAGGGCTGTTGAACAGCTGGAACACCACCACGTCGCCGCGCCCGACCCCGTGCGCGGCCAGCCCGGCCGCGACTCGCTCGACGTCCCGGCCGAGCTCGGCGTAGGTCCACCGGCGGCCGGTCAGCGGGTCGTGCAGCGCGGGCCGGCTGGCGTAGCGGTGCACGTTGCGCCAGAAGCCCGCCAGGTAGGTGAAGTGGTGCTCGAAGACGTCGCGGAACTCCGCCGGATCGTAAACGGCCACAGTCATTCTCCTCGGGTGAACACGGCCACGACGTTCTGGCCGCCGAACCCGAACGCGTTGACCATGGCGACGTCGATCGCCATCGGCCGGGCCACGTTGGGCACGTAGTCCAGGTCGCACTCCGGGTCCGGAGTGTCCAGGTTGATCGTCGGCGGGGCCACGCTGTCCCGCATGGCCAGCATGCTGACCATGGCCGACAGCGAGCCGGCGGCCCCGATCAGGTGGCCGACCATCGACTTGGGCGAGCTGACCGCGACCGCGGCCGCGGCCGGCCCGAACGCCTCCTTGATCGCCGCCGTCTCGGTCCGGTCGTTGGCCCGGGTCGACGTCCCGTGCGCGCAGATGTAGTCGACGTCGCCGGGCCCGTGGCCGGACCGCCGCAGGGCCTGCCCGATCGCTTCGGCCGCGTACCGGCCCGACGGCTCCGGCGCGCTGACGTGGAACGCGTCCGACGTCAGCGCGCCCCCGGCCACGGTCGCGTAGCTCCGGGCCCCGCGCGCCCGGGCGTGGGTGGCCGACTCCAGCACCGCCAGCACCGCGCCCTCGCCGTAGACGAACCCGTCCCGGTTCGCGTCGAACGGCCGGCTGGCCCGGGCCGGGTCGTCGTTGCGCTTGGACAGCGCGCCCATCGACGACAGCCCGGCGAACATGACCGGGGTGATCGAGGCGTCGGTGCCGCCGCAGATCACCACGTCGGCCTCGCCCGCCAGGATCAGCCGCCGCCCCTCCAGGAACGCGTAGATGCCGCTGGCGCAGGCCAGCGCGCTGGCGGTGACCGGCCCGTGCACGCCGAGGTCGATGGCCACCTCGCAGGCCGCCATGTTGGGGATGACCGAGGACACGTAGTAGGGGCTCAGCCGGGCCGGGTCCGGCCGGGTGATCTGCCGGGTGGCCGCCTCGACCTCACCCATCCCGGCCACCGCCAGGTTCACCACCACGCCGGTGCGGTCCCTGGCCGCCTCGTCCAGCACCAGCCCGGCGTCGGCGACCGCCTCCCGGCCGGCCGCGATGGCCAGCTGGCTGAACCGGGCCGACCGGCGCAGCCGCTTGGTGTCCAGCAGCGCGGCCGGATCGAAGCCCTTGACCTCGCCGGCGATCCGGGTCGGCAGCCCGGACGGATCGAACGCGGTGATCGTGTCCACCCCGGACACGCCCTTGACCAACCCCTGCCAGGTCGATTCCCGGTCGTTCCCGACCGGGGTGATGGCCCCCAGGCCGGTCACCACCACTTGCCCGCCTACGCTGTCCGTCCTGACCTCCTGAGCTGGGGATCTCAGCGTCTTCTCAGGAAACTTTAGCCCTACCGCTGCCCTGCTCTCGCGAGATATTTTACATTTGCGAACTAAACGCCGAAGCGAGGAGCTGATGTGCCGCTCAGCGGTTGGTGCCGGTGGTGATGTGCTCGAACAGCCCCGGCTGGATGCGGGTGCGCACCCCCTCGGCCCACGGCTCGTCCAGCTGACCGGCGTCGAGGGCGGCCATGGTGTTGAGCAGCATGCCGAAGGCCAGAAACGACTTGACCGTCACCGGGTCGAGGCCGGTGCGGCCGGCCACCGTGTCCCACATCCGGGCGACCCGGGCCCGCACCGCCACCCGGACCTCCTCGTCCCCGCAGGCGGCGAAGCCCTGCAGCTGCAGCAGCAGCGTGGTCCGGTCGGCCAGCGACTCGTGGTAGCGGGCGCCCATCCGGGCCAGCGCGCCGAGCCCGCGCTCGCCGCCGGCCGCCTGCGCCATGCCGTCGGTGAAGCGGTCGAAGGCGGCCTCCACCAGCTCCAGGAACAGCGCCTTCTTGGTGCCGAACATCCGGAACACGTACGCCTGGGTGATGCCCGCCTGGTGCGCGATCGCGTCGATCGACGCCCCGTGCAGCCCCTGGCCGGCGAACTCGGCGGCCGCGATCCCCAGCACCTGGACACGCCGTTCCGGTCCGCTCATCCGCGTCGTCATGTCATCCAGGTTACTAGTTACTAACTGCTAACTTATAGGATGAGCGAGTGAGCAACGACAGCTGGGACAGCCTCAGTCTGGCCGGGCGGTTCGCCGACGACGCCTACGCCTCGGTCAAGGGCTACGTGCGCACCTACGTCCTGCACCAGCACCTGCTGGAGCACCTGCCGCCCGCCCCCGCGCCGGTGCTGGACGTCGGCGGCGGGGCCGGTCACCAGTCGTTCCCGCTGGCCGAGGCCGGCTACGACGTGACCGTGCTCGACCCGTCGGCCGCCATGCTGGATAAAGCGCGGCAGCGCCTCGAGCGGCTACCGGCGCCGGCCCGGCGACGGGTCCGGCTGATCGAGGCCGACGGCGAGCAGGCCGACCAGGCGGTGGACGGTCAGCGGTTCGCGGCCGTGCTCTGCCACGGCGTGCTCGGCTACCTGGACCAGCCGGCGCCGCTGGTCGCCCAGCTCTGCCGGTGCGCGGCGCCGGGCGGGCTGGTCTCGATCATGACCGGCAACGCCCACGCCAGCGCGGTCCGCCCGGCCCTGGAACGGCGCTGGGATGACGCCCTGGCCGCGTTCGACTCCCGGACCGAGATCGGGGTGCTGGGGGTGCCGGGCCGGGCCGACACCGTCGAGGAGCTCAGCGAGCTGATCCGCGGCCACGGCGTGCCGCCGGCGGCTTGGTACGGGGTCTGGCTGTTCGTCGACTGGCTCGAGTTCGGCGGGGCCGAGCTTGACCCCGGCGACACCGACCAGGTGCGGGCGACGGCCGCGGTCGAGCTCGAAGCCAGCCGCCGCGACCCCTACCGCCAGCTCAGCCGGGTCTTCCATCTGGTCGGGCGCAAGGCTGCTGACCAGGGCGCGGGCTGATTGCGGGCGGCCTCAGCTCATTGTGCGTAATACTTTTGCCGGACCGTTGACTGCCATTTCAGGAAAACATCGTTCAGCCCGTTGTCATTGGTGTGCTCGGGTATCGGATGGACGAATACGTCGGTGACGCCCGCGTCGAATACTCCGCCGGTGACGCAGTCTTCCTTGAAGATCAGCAGCGGAAGTCCCAAGCCAAAGAGAATGCCGGCTTCCAGGTCATTCCACGGGGTGGGAAAAGACACCGGTGCCCGGGTGTGCTGCTCGTTTTTGGTGCCGGGTTTCGACACTCCGCTCAGGCTCCGGAACTGTTCGAATCCCAAAATGATTCCGCCCGCGCAGTGTCTGGCGATGACGAGGACCTCGCGGAGCGGGAACTCCGTCGGATAATCCGAGCGGCCGAGCGCGCGTGGCTCCAATTTGTACCGCTTCAGATGCGTCAGTACCACTTTGCGCGCAGCTTCCTGTTTCGCGCTCAGGCTGGTCGGGCACGAGACAAAGACCGGTATATCCATCTGAAACACCTCTGCGCCGGTGTGGCGAATAAAGCGCGGTACCAAGTTAAAGGATATAGGCGGCGGTCTCGGTAATTTCCCGGTCAGGACCCGCGGCCCGATTGTTACCAAGTTCTTACGATGGCCCGCTCCGGCCAGCCGCGGCGGCGGGCCCTTCGTAGATGTAGGCGATGGAGGGGAGAGGCCTACTCATCGGAGGAAGCACCGTGACGCAGCGAAACCAGCCGGCTACGGACCCTTCGCGGCGGCGGGCTCTGGCCGGATTTGGCCTGGCCGGTCTGGCCGCGACGCTGACCGCCTGCGGGGGGAGCAGTGGCTCGCCCGCCGCGGGCAGCTCGCAGGACTCCTCCGGTGGCGGGGGTGCCGGCCGTGGGGCGGGCCACGCGCTCGGCCCCGCCAGCGACGTCCCGGTCGGCGGGGGCAAGGTGTTCGCGGCCGCCCAGGTCGTCGTGACCCAGCCCGCCGCCGGTCAGTACGAGGGGTTCACCGCGGTCTGCACCCACGCGCAGTGCATCCTCGACCAGGTCGCCGACGGCACCATCGACTGCCCCTGCCACGGCAGCAAGTTCAGCGCCAAGGACGGCAGCGTGGTCGCCGGGCCCGCGACCAATCCGCTGCCCCGCATCAAGATCTCGGTCAGCTCCGGCCAGATCTCACTGGGCTGACCAGCCGGTCGCGCACGGGCGCCTGCGCGGCTCCACGGCCTCGCGGCCCGGCGGCCACAGACACAGGTGGCCTGGCGCCGGACACAGCTGACCTGCGGGTGCCGCCGTAATAGGCCCAAACTGACCTCAATCGGTTTAATACCCGGCCATCCTGCGTCATAATGCATTGTGCATCCGCACATGCGCGTGACTCGGGAGGAGCGAGGATGGACATCGGCGTCCTGGTGACGATCCGGTCGCTCCTGCCCAACCTGGCCCCGGTCGAGCGCCGGGTGGCGCAGGCGGTGCTCGACGACCCGGGCGGCGCCGCCCGGCAGTCGATCTCCGAGCTGTCCCGGTCCTGCGGCACCTCGGCCACCACCGTGGTGCGGTTCTGCCGGGCGATCGGGCTGAGCGGCTATCCCGAGCTCCGGCTGGCGCTGGCGGCCGCCGTCGCCACCGACGACGCCGGGTCGCTGGCGGTCGTCGCCCAGGACATCAGCCCCGGCGACGACGCCGCCCTGATCGCCAAGAAGATCGCTTACGCGGACGCCGCCGCGGTCACCGATACCGCCAACCACCTGGACCCGGCCGTAGTTGTCAACGTTGTCAACGCCTTGGCGGACGCCGCCCGGATCGACATCTACGGGGTCGGCGCCAGCGGCTACGTCGGCCAGGACCTGCAGCAGAAGCTGCAGCGGATCGGGCGGCCGGCGTTCGCCTGGCCGGACCCGCACCTGGCCATCACCTCGGCCGCGCTGCGGACCGAGGGCGACGTGGCGGTCGGCCTGTCGCACACCGGCACCACCGTGGACACGATCGACGCGCTGAAGGAGGCCCGGCGCGGCGGCGCGGTCACGGTCGCGGTCACCAACTTCCCCTGGTCGCCGATCACCGAGGCGGCCGACCACGTGCTGCTGACCGCCGCCCGCGAGACCGCGTTCCGGTCCGGCGCCATGACCAGCCGGATCGCCCAGCTGACGGTGATCGACTGCGTGTTCGTGGTGCTGGCCCAGCGCGATCTGCCCGCCACCCGGGCCGCGCTGGAGCGGACCTACACCGCCGCTCAGGCCAAGCGGACCCGCCGCGGCCGCCGCCCGTCGCCCGAAACCTAGGCCGCGGCCGGCCGCACCGGACCGTAATGTGACCTGCGCCGCGCTCACGGCCAAGGTCCCACGGTGCGCGCACCGTGTCCGGTAACGTCCATCTGCGTGACCAGTGCCCCCGAGCGATTGGCCACGGAGCCGACGCCTTCCCCCCAGCACACCCCTTCCCCCGAGCAGACCGTGCCCGCCGCGCCGAAAGGCCGCCGGCTGGCGTGGCTCGACGCGATGCGCGGGTTCGCCGCGCTGTGCGTGGTCTTCGACCACATGGGCGACATCGTGCTGCAGCGGGTGCACGCCGGCGTCTACACCGTGATCGACACCGGCCAGTACGGCGTCTTCGTGTTCTTTCTGGTCAGCGGCTACATCATTCCGGCCTCGCTCGAGCGCAAGGGCAGCGTCCGCGGCTTCTGGGTGAGCCGGGTGTTCCGGCTGTACCCGCTCTACATCCTGGCTCTGGCGCTGTCGATCCTGGCCTACAAGACCGGCTTCGGCGCCATCCACGGGGCCCAGAACTCGCCCAAGAACTGGGCCTACGCGCTCCCGTTCATGATGTCGAACCTGCTCAACGGGGCCAACGTCCCCAACGTGATCTGGACGCTGTCGTTCGAGATGGTGTTCTACCTGCTGCTGACCGCGCTGTTCACGTTCCGGGTGCACCGCTACAGCGGCGGTTACGCGCTGGCCGCGGTGATCGGCGCGCTCGCGCTGGGCGGCATCCTGCCGATCTCCGGGCTGAACAGCCTGCACCTGCTCGGCCACTGGACCAGCGAGCGCCGGATCGCGATCCTGGCCGACTTCGGCATCTTCATCGGCCTGGCGCTGGCCGTCACCGGCCGGACGCGGCTGCGCGCGATCGGCGTGCTCATCGCCGCCGCTACCGGTATGACCCTGCTGCTGTTCAACACCAGCTACCCGTCGCCCGGCACCGGCCTGGTCATCCTCGCCCTGATGTTCACCGGCACCCTGCTCTACCGGGCCGAGCAGGGTCAGCTGCCCTGGAAGAAGGCGCTCGCGGTCGCGGGCACGGTGCTGGTGCTGGCGATCGCGGCGGGCCTGTGGCACGGGCCCGGCTGGATCCCGCGCGACTACACCCAGTGGCGGATCGAGTGGGTCTCCAGCCTGGTGCTGGCGGGCGCGACGTTCGCGATCGGCATGGCCCTGCGGCACAAGCGGGTGCCGGGCTGGCTGGCCTGGCTGGGCCTGGTCAGCTACTCGGTCTACCTGCTGCACCCGATCGTGCTGAACGCCTACTACTCGGTCGACGCGTTCGCGCAGCCGCACCCGTTCCCGATCCAGGTGCTGCTGGCGGCCGGCATCCTGGCCATGGTGCTGGGCCTGTCCGCCCTCAGCTACTACTTCATCGAGTCGCCGATGCAGAAGTACGGGCACCGGCTGGCCCGGGTCCTGCAGGCCCGGTTCGGCCCCGACACGATCCCGCCCACGCTGAACACGGCGCCTGACGCCGCGCCCACCGCGGCCGCGGCAGAGACCGCATCCAGCCACTAATGTGAGCTTTTGTGGCAGCAATGACGGGGCCGACCTCCCTCTACCGGAAAGTCGCCGACGATCTGCGCGCCTCGATCGTGGCCGGCGAGTATCCGGCCGGGACCCGGCTGCCGTCCGAGAGCGACCTGGCCGAGCGGTACTCGGTGTCCCGGGGAACGATCCGCCAGGCGTTCGCGGCGCTGCGCGCGGACGGGGTGATCGCCTCCCGCCGTGGTGCCCGCCGCATCGTGCTGGGCGGCCCCCAGCTGCAGAGCTTCGGTGAGCTGGCCAGCTTCTCGCGCTGGGCGCACGCGGTCGGGGAGGTGCCCTCGGGCCGGGTGGTCGCGCTCGCCCGCCGCGAGGCCAAGCCGTCCGAGGCCGACCAGCTCGGGCTGGCCCTGGGCACGGCCGTCTACCACCTGATCCGGGTCCGGCTGCTGTCCGGCCGCCCGGTGATGATCGAGCGCACCACGTTCCCGGACCGGGTCGGGGCCATGGTGGCCGGGATCGACCTCGACCACGAGTCGATCTACGAACGGCTCGGCCAGCTCGGCGTGATCTTCGCCGACGCCGAGCACATCATCGACTCGGTCGCCGCCACCGCCGACGACGCCCGGCTGCTGGAGACCCGGCCCCGGGTCCCGCTGCTGCGCGAACGGCGGCGCACCACCGACCCGGCCGGCACCCCGATCGAGTGGTCCGAGGACCGCTACCTGGGCAGCGAGGTCGCGTTCACCGTGCACAACTCGGTCGCGGTCAGCGCCCTCACCCGGTTGCCAGCAGGCGGGTGAGCAGCGGCCGGAAGTGATCGAACTCCGGGGTGGGGCCGTCCGGGTCCTTGGCCTGCTCGTCCCAGCGCCGGACCGCCACCGCGGCCGCCGCCTGCGGCAGCGCCTCGAACGCGGTCACCTCGGCTTCGTTCATCGGGCCGCCCTGGACCGACAGCGTGTACACCGAGGCCGGCGACAGCTTCTCGAAGTAGCCGGGCTCGACCGCGCACAGGTAGCGCTTGGCCGCCACGTGCAGCCGGACCGGCTCGGTCACCTCAGGCCCGAACCACTGGGCCAGCCAGGCCGCCCCGCTGTCGCCGTGCCGGTTGTCGTGGCCGGCCATCAGCTCGCGCCCGCTGAGGGTGGCCCCGCAGATGTGGCCGACGTCGTGCAGCAGCGCCGCCGCCACCTGCTCGGGCGGCGCCCCCGCGGCCTCGGCCAGCGCCCCGGCCTGGCGCATGTGCACCGCCACGCTGACCTGTTCGCCCAGGTAGTCCTGGGCCCCTTCGCCGGCGAACAGGTCACCGATCTCCGTTACCGGGTCCAACGGGTTACACCCTTTCCTTATCCGTGTCTTCAAGTATGGCCAGCGTGCTGGCCAGGCCGTCGAGGTCCGCGTAGCAACCCTGCAGCAGCCGCTGGCCGGTGCCGGTGAACGCGGTCCGCCCGTGCAGCACCCGGGTGTTGTCGAAGATCAGGCAGTCGCCCGCCGCCAGCCGCAGGGACAGCGCCAGCTCCGGTTCGGCCAGCCGCGCCGCCCACCGCCGATATGCCCGGTAAAAGGCTGCCACCTGCCTGGGAGTTCGCCGCAGGGCCTGCAGGCTGCGATTGTTGAACCGGATCCCGCGGATGCGACCGTCCGCGCTCAGCTCGATCAGCGGCTGGTGCGCGCGCAGCTCGCTGTCGCGGTCGCGGTAACCGAACGGCACCGGGATGCTGGTCAGCACCGCGAACGACTCCGGGTCCTCGGCCCGCAGCGCGGCGGCGGCCGCGAATCCGTCCACCAGCAGGGTGTCCCCGCCGCGGGCGGCGCTGGCGTGACAGTGCAGCAGCTGGACGGTCGGGACCGGGTCCCGGTAGGGGTTGTCGGTGTGCGGGCTGAGCGCCAGGCCGGTCGAGGCCAGGTTGGCCGGGGTCGCCTCGACCCGGACGTCGAACACCCGCCCGTAGTTGGTCTCCCGCACGTACCCGAACGTGCCCGCCACCGTGGCTACCAGCCCGGGCTCGGCCGGGACGCCCCGCAGCAGCGCGAACCCGCCGGTCAGGACGGCGCCCAGCGTCTCCGCCCGGTGTCCGCGGTCGGCCTGGTAGCGCTCCCAGTCGCCGATCGGGAGCGGGGCGTCGGGCCCGGCCCACAGTCGCTTGCCGTCTTCGGTCCGGAAGTCCGCGGCCCCAGGCACACCCACAGTCCCAGTAGCCCCGGTCACCCCTGCCGACTCAGCTGACCCGTTCACCCCAGCCGCGTCGTCGCCCGGCAGACCGTGGTCGGCCAGCCAGGCCCGCTCGAAGGTGGACCGGTGCCCGTCCGGCCCGAAGATCACCGTGACCGTGGCCGCGCTCTCCTCGACCCCGCTCACCACCAGATCCTCGGGCAGGTCGGTGATCTGGAACAGCTTCTGCCCGCTGCCCGGCACCCGGCACTGCGGGCACGGGCAGTTGTCCCGCAGCCACACCGCCGGCCACGTCCCCACGTCCACCGCCACGTCCACCGATACGCCCTCCACCGGCCACCATCCCGCCACCAAAAGTTGGCTATACAAGTTGAGACATGCCTATACTAGTTTGCGGCGCTGGGCCCGATTCCGGGGGATTCATTCCGAGGAATTCCCCAGGTCGCTGGCTACCGGGCGTCTGAAGATCGACGACGGGAGGACAGGTAGATGAACGGCGCAGGCCGGGTGGTTATCGTCGGCGGCGGGATCCTCGGCACGATGCACGCCGTGTCGGCCCGGCAGCGTGGTTACGAGGTGATCCAGCTCGAGCGCGAGGCGGACGCCCGCGGAGCCAGCGTCCGCAACTTCGGCCTGGTCTGGGTGAGCGGCCGCGCCCCCGGCCCCGAGCTCGACCTGGCCGTCCGCGCCCGTCAGCGCTGGGAGCAGATCACCGCCGACGTGCCCGCGGCCGGCTTCCGGCCGGCCGGGTCGCTGACCCTGGTCACCGGCGAGGCCGAGCTGGCCCTGCTCAAGGAGGCCTCGGCCCGGCCCGACGCCGCCCAGCGCGGTTTCCAGCTGCTCGACCCGGCCACCGTCCGCCAGGTCAACCCGGCCCTGCAGGGTGACTTCACCGGCGCGCTCTGGTGCCACCGCGACGCCATCGTCGAGCCCCGCCGGGCGGCCGCCGCCCTGCGCGCCCACCTGGACCGGTCGGCCGGTTACACCTGGCGGCCGGGCCGGGAGGCGATCGCGGTGGCCCCGAACGCGGTCCGCGACCACACCGGCCAGTGGCACCGGGGTGACCTGGTGGTGGTGTGCTCGGGAGCGGCCTACACCGGCCTGGCCGGGCCGCACCTGGCCGCCTACCCAGCCCCGCCGCTGCGCCGGGTGCGCCTGCAGATGATGCAGACCCAGCCGTTCGCGGGCCGGCTGACCACGGCGGTGGCCGACGGTGACTCGATGCGCTACTACCCGGCCTTCGACCTGCCCGGCCGGGCTGACCTGCCGCCGCAGCCACCGGTCGCCGCCCGCACCCGGGCCCAGCTGCTGCTGGTGCAGCGGCTGGACGGCACGCTGACCATCGGCGACACCCACGAGTACGACGAGCCGTTCGGGTTCGACGTCGACGAGGACGCCTACGATCACCTGCGGGCCCGGGCCAGCCAGCTGCTCGGGGCGCCGCTGCCACCCACCCAGCGGCGCTGGGCCGGGGTCTACAGCCAGGTCACCACCGACGAGCTGTACCACCGATCGACCATCGAGCCGGGCGTGGTCCTGGTCACCGGGCCCGGCGGGCGCGGCATGACCTGCTCGCCCGCGATAGCGGAGGAGACGTTCGCATGAGCGACAGCAGTGCCGGTTCAGCCCGGGCCCACTACACGATTGCCTGCCTGGACATGGCGGGCACCACCGTGGCCGACGACGGCGTGGTCATCGACGCCTTCGAGGCCGCCATCAGCGGCCGCGGCCTGTCGGCCGACGGCTACGAGCGGGCCATGAAGGACGTCCACGCCACCATGGGCCAGTCCAAGATCGAGGTGTTCCGCCGCATCCTCGGTGACGAGGACACCGCCATCGACGCCAATGAGGCGTTCGAGAACCACTACGAGCGGGCGGTCCGGGCCGACCAGGTCGCGCCGCTGCCCGGCGCGGTCGAGGCGATGGCCGCGCTGCGGGACGCTGGCCTCAAGGTCTGCCTGCTGACCGGGTTCTCCCCGTCCACCCGCGACGCCCTGCTGGACGCGCTGGACTGGCGCCCGCTGATCGACCTGGCCCTGTCCCCGGCCGACGCCGGCCGCGGGCGCCCCTGGCCCGACCTGCCGCTGACCGCGCTGCTGCGCCTCGGCGGCGGCGCCGTCCGCGAGCTGGCCGCCGTCGGCGACACCCGCAGCGACATCGAGTCCGGCCTCCGGGCCGGCGCGGGCCTGGTGGCCGGCGTCCTGACCGGCGGCACCCCACGGGAGGAGCTTGCGGCGGCGGGCGCGACCCACGTCCTTGACAGCATCGCCGACCTGCCGCCCCTGGTCGGCGCATAGCCACCACCTGGCCTCCGAGCCCGCCTCCGGTTGATAACAGCAAGAAGCGTCCACGCCCGCCCCAGCGGCCTCGCGGCCTCGCGGAGGCCGGTCAGGCTCGGGTCCGGTCAGGCTCGGGTCCGGTCAGGCCGGTCCGCTGCCGTCCCGCAGGTCCTGGCGGATCCCCCGGAACATGGCCCGCTGGGCGGCCACCTCGGCCGCGATCGCGACGGCGGCGACGACGGCCGCCGCCACCAGCAGGCCGGGTTCGATCAGGAAGCGCTCGGTCTCGGCGGCGGCGAGGCCCACGACGACCATCGCGATCGCGGCCGGGCGGCCCGCCGAGGGGTGCCGCTGATTCCGGAATCCCATCTTGATGCCGGTGGCCCGGGCCAGGCCCCACGCCAGCAGGCAGGCCACCACCAGCCCGCCGATCATGACGGGCCAGTTGGGGACCCGGTGGGGCAGGTAGCGCGAGCCGAACGGGCTTGCGAAGACGACGGCCCACAAGATGGCGGAACCGGTCAGGTACCACCACGGCGGCCGCATCCGGTCCGCCAGCCTGCTTCGCTGCACCCGCAGCCGCTCCAGCGCGGCCGGGTCACTCGTCACCTCGGGCATCGCAGCTCCTCGGTCATGTACTTTCCATCTAGAAAGTACATGACGATCCTGCACACGACAAGCCGCCCCTGACCGCCACCCAAGCCCGCTCTTCTGATAACAGCAAGAAGCGTGCGCGCCCGGCTCGGGAGACCCGCCGCTCCCGGTCAGCCGGTGGGGCCGAAGCGCTCGACCCGGATCTGGCTGGCCGGGATCCCGGCCTCCTCCAGCACCGAGGTGGCCGGGTCCGCGAACCGGGCCGAACCGCAGATGAAGCCGGTCGCGCCCGGGTCCACCCCGGCCAGGTCGGCGACCGCCAGCCGCCCGGCCGGCCGGGGCCAGTCCGGGGGAGTGGCGCGGGTGTACACCACCGTGGTCTGCGGGCCCGGCAGCTCGTCCGGATAGTAGAGGTCGCCCGGGGTGCGGACCGACACGATCACCCGGAGCAGCTCGGCCCGGCCCTCCTGGCGGGCCAGCCGCAGCATCGACATCAGCGGGACCACGCCGGAGCCGCCGCCGATCAGCACGGCCGGGGTGTCGCCGCGCCAGACGAACCAGCCGCCGATCGCCCCCCGCACCTCCAGTTCGTCGCCGACCGCGACCACGTCGTGCAGGAACGAGGAGACTTCGCCGTCCGGGAGCCGTTCGACGGTCAGCTCGACCGCGCTCGACGGATCCTCGCTGGCGGGGGCTGAGCCGACCGAGTACGAGCGCTGGGCCACGTACCCGTCCGGCGCGGTCAGCCGGATGATGAAGTGCTGCCCGGCCAGGAACGAGACCGGGATCGGCAGCTCCAGCCGGAACGTCTTGGCGGTGGCGGTCTCCCGCCTGATCTCGGTCACCTTGGCCATCTGCCACGGTCCCGGCCGCGGGAACCCGCCCGCCGGCCCACCCGTCAGCCCCATCAGTCCCCCTGGTACCGCTGCTCTTTCCACGGATCGCCCCGGTCGTGGTAGCCGTTCTGCTCCCAGAACCCAGGCTGGTCGTGGTCCATCAGCGTCAGACCCGACACCCACTTGGCGCTCTTCCAGAAGTACAGGTGCGGCACCAGCAGCCGGGCCGGGCCGCCGTGCTCGCGGGCCAGCGGCCGCCCGTCGTACTCCCACACCACCCAGGCCTGCCCGTTGGTCACGTCGGCGAGCGGCAGGTTGGTCGTGTAGCCGGTGGTCGAGCTGGCCAGCACGTAACTGGCCGACGGCTCCGGCTGGGCCGCCGCCAGCAGCGTGTCGACCGACACCCCGGCGAAGCTGACCCCCAGCTTGGACCAGGTGGTGACGCAGTGGATGTCGCCCATGAACTGCGACCGCGGCAGCGCCATGATCTCGGCCCACGTCCATGAGGTCTTCTCCTTGACCAGGCCGTCGACCGTGAACGTCCAGTTGTCGGTGGACAGCCGCGGGGTGGCTTCCGCGGTCAGCACCGGCCAGTCGTTGCCGACGTCGTACTGCCCGGGTGGCAGCCGCGGATCCCGCGCCCGCCGCCCGCTGAATCCCCTCGTAAAGGTCATGCCGGAATGATCTCACCCGTGTCCAGCCGGTCCGGGCATCAGCCCGGTCGTCCGCACCGGACTACCGGCACCGGTGTGCCAAGCTGACCCCATGAGCGACGAACGGGACGGCGTCGCGCTGACCCACCTGGATCAGCCGCTGTTCGACGGGGCCGGCGCGACCAAGCAGGACCTGATCGACTACCTGGACGCGGTGCGGACGCGGATCCTCCCGGTGCTGCGCGACCGGCCGCTGTCGGTACTGCGGATCCGGCCCGGCCAGGAGCCGTTCGTGCAGAAGAACCTGCCCAAGTACGCCCCCGATTGGATCGAGACGGCCAAGGTGTGGGCCGACGCGTCCCGCCGGACCGTCACCTATCCGCTGGCCAACGACTGGCGGACGCTGCTCTGGTTCGCCAACCAGCGGGCCATCGAGTACCACCCGGCCCTGGCCCTGGTCGGCCAGGACCGGCCCACCCACTTGATCCTCGACATCGACCCGCCCGCGGGGGATGACTTCACCCCCGTCGTCCGGACCGCCCACCTGGTCCGCCGGGCCCTGGCCGACCTCGGCCTGGCCGGGGCGATCAAGACCAGCGGCTCCAAGGGCGTGCACATCTTCGTCCCGCTGGACGGCGCCGCCACCATGTTCGAGGTGGCGGCGGCCACCCGGGCGATCGGGGCCCGGGCCGCCCGCCTCGACCCCGAGGTGGCCACCACCGCGTTCATCGTCGAGGACCGGGCGGGCAAGGTGTTCATCGACTCCACCCGGGCCGGCGGGGTCACCGTGGCCGCCGCCTACAGCCCCCGCATCCGCCCGGGCCTGACGGTGTCCTACCCGATCTCCTGGGAGCAGCTCGACGACATCGACCCCCACGACTTCACCATCCGCACCGTGCCCAGCATCCTCAAGGAAGCCGACCCGTGGGCCGACCAGATGCCCGCCCCCCAGCACCTGGACTCCGCGCTGATCGAGGAGGGCCACGCCATCCCCATCGCCCGGGTCCAGGCCATGCACGAAGGCAAACGCCGCGCCAAGACCCGCCGGGAAGCCTCTCCCGGCGAGCCCTGACCCGGCACAAGCCAGCCCGGTCTACTGACGACCCGTCACCAGGACCTCGGCCTCGGCCACCGTGACCCGCACCGACGTCCCCGGAGAGAGCGCCGCCGACTCGGTACTGGGCACGTCGACCTGGACGGTAACGTCGCCCGAGAGCAACGCGTGCACCCGGGTGATCGAGCCCAGGAACGTCGCGATCGTGACGATGCCGTTCCCGCCCGGGGCGGCCGCGATGCGCAGCTCCTCGGGCCGGATCAGCGCGTCCAGCGGGCCGTCGGGGCGGTCGCCGGTGATCGGCAGCGTGCTGCCCAGCACCCGGATCCGGCCGTCGCCGTCGGCCTCGCCCGGGATCCGGTTCATGGTGCCGACGAACTCGGCCACGAACGCGGTGGCCGGGCGGGCGTACAGCTCGGCCGGGGTGGCCAGCTGCTCCAGCTTCCCGCTGCGCATGACCCCCACCCGGTCGGCCATCGACAGCGCTTCCTCCTGGTCGTGGGTGACGAACAGGGTGGTGGTGTGCAGCCGCTGCTGGAGCGCCCGGATCTGCTCGCGCAGCTGCAGCCGGACCTTGGCGTCCAGGGCCGACAGCGGCTCGTCGAGCAGCAGCACGCTCGGCTCGATGGCCAGCGCCCGGGCCAGCGCGACCCGCTGCTGCTGGCCGCCCGACAGCTGGTGCGGGTATTGCTGGACCTGGTCGGCCAGCCCCACCATCTCCAGCAGCTCACCGGCCCGGGCCCGGCGCTCGGCCGTGCCCTTCTTGCGCATCCGCAGCCCGAAGGCCACGTTGTCGAGGGCCGACATGTTGGGGAACAGGCTGTAGCTCTGGAACACCATGCCCATGTCCCGCTTGGCGGCCGGCACCCCGGACACGTCCCGGCCGTCGACCGTGACCGAGCCACTGTCGGCGATCTCGAAGCCGGCCAGGATGCGCAGCGCGGTGGTCTTGCCGCAGCCGGACGGCCCCAGCAGGGCCACCAGCTCGCCCGGCTCGATCTCCAGCGTGAGCCCGTCCAGGGCCCGGGTCGCCCCGAAGTGCCGGTTCAGGTTCTGCAGCGACACCCGCGCGCCCGTGCCGTTCGGCCGTCCGGCCTCGGCCGTGCCCGCGTCTTTCGCCGTGTTCACGCTCATGATGACCTTCCTGGGTCGCGCCGGGACACCGAGAACAGGTTGACTTCACCGCGGCCGCTGCGCCGGGCCTGACGGCTGCCGGCCATCGTGATGGCGAGCAGGAAGATCCAGGTCACGAACAGCGCCAGCAGCGAGGCGGCGACCGATTCGGGCCCGCTGGTCTGGTCGAAGACCACGATCCAGACCGGGAACGTCTGGAACAG
The DNA here is from genome assembly GCA_019240215.1 of Actinomycetota bacterium. Lineage (GTDB taxonomy): Bacteria > Actinomycetota > Actinomycetes > Streptosporangiales > Streptosporangiaceae > Bog-532. Next base: position 29,194 of record JAFAYQ010000049.1, read on the forward strand.
GTCGAGGCTGGCGATCGTGTACTCGCCCAGCACCAGCGCGACCGTCAGCACGGTGGCCGACAGCATCGCGGTGGTCAGGTTGGGCAGCACGATCCGCCACAGCGTGGCCGGCCAGCCGGCTCCGAGCGAGTTCGACGCCTCGGTCAGCGTCTTGAGGTCGAACGCGCGCAGGCCGGCGTCGAACGACCGGTAGGCGAACGGCATCGCCAGCACCACGTAGATCAGGCCCAGCGTGTACGGGGTGCCCTTGAGCGAGCCGGGCATGATCTGCAGCAGGCCGACGATCAGTACCACCGGCGGGATCACGATCGGCAGGATCGTGATGCCCTCCATCAGCCGCCGCAGCCGCGGCAGCCGCAGGTGGACGTAGACCGCGGTCGGCAGCATCAGCACCAGCGTGATCAGCGTGGTGATGATGGCCAGCCGGACCGACAGCCACAGCGAGTCGCCGAACCCGGACTGGTGCACGACCGAGCCGAACGAGCCCCAGCCCGCGAACTTCAGCGCCGCGTACAACGGCAGCAGGAAGTAGATCGCGGCCAGAATCAGGATCAGCCACCGCCACGGGGTGAACCCGTCGCGAGTCCTCTCCCGCCTTCGCTGGGGGCCGTCACCGGCCGCGGTTGCGACCTGGGTTCCCTGAGCTACTGCAGCCATCGTGCCGCCCTCCGCTGGAGCAGGGTGTACAGGGTCATGGCGACCGCGATGATGATGACCAGCCCGAGACCGAGCGCCTTACCGACGTTCTGCTGGCCGGCCAGCACGTTGCCGTTCAGGAACGACCCGATCTGGATCGCCGTCAGCGGGATCGTGCCGCTGGTCATCGCCTCGGCGGTGGCGTAGGCGGACAGCGCGCTGCCGAACAGCAGCAGCAGGCAGCCCAGGAACGACGGGAACAGCACCGGGCCGCCCACGTGCCGCCAGTACTGCCAGGTGCGGGCGCCCATGTTCGAGGCCGCTTCCCGCCAGGCCGGCCGCAGGCCCTCCAGCGCGGGCAGGATGACCAGCACCATCAGCGGGATCTGGAAGTACAGGTAGACGACGATCACGCCGCTCAGGCTGTACAGGCTGAAGCCGTGCTGGTACGGGTTGAAGCCCAAGTCGGTGAGCCACTTGGAGGCCAGCCCGCTGGAGCCCAGGGTGGCGATGAACAGGAACGCCAGCGGCACCCCGCCGAAGTTGGCGAACACGGCCGAGGCGGTGATCGCGATCTGCCGCAGCACCGACCCGCGCCGGGCCGACCAGATCGCGTAGGCGATCAGCAGGCCCAGGATCCCCGGCAGGATCGAGGAGATCACCGCCAGGAAGATCGTCTGGGCGAAGCCGTGCAGGTAGATGCCGTGGGTGGCGTACTTGACGTTGGCGAACGTGAAGCCGCCGCCGTTCGGACTCTGGAACGCCCCGATGGCCACCGCGATCAGCGGTACGAGCAGGCCCAGGACCATATATACGCCGAACGGGACCACGCCGGCGTACCGGCGCAGTCCCCGTCCGGCTGATACCAGCCAGGTCATGCTCAGCCGCTGACGCTCGGCCACTGCTGCGAGACAACCGTCTCCGCCGCGTTCTGCTGAGCGATGCTCGGGAACGTCAGCGTGGTCGACGGCGCCGGCGGCAGGGCCTTCAGGGCCGCCTGGTTGACGGTGTTGCTGCTGACCAGGGTGGGCAGCTCGATCGGGCGGGCCTTACCCTCCAGCCACAGGTTCTGGCCGGTGGTGGAGTACAGGTACTCCTCCCACAGCCGGGCGGCGGCCGGGTCCGGCGCCGTCTTGCTGATGGCCTGGTCGTAGTAGGCCGCGTAGTGGCTGTCGGTCGGGATCGTGATCTTCAGCCCCTTGACCCCCGGGCCGACCTCGGAGGCGAGCAGGTAGTCCCACCAGATGATGATCGGGGTCTGGCCGCTCTCCATGGTCGCCGCGCTGGCGGTGACCGGGACGAAGTTGCCTTCGGAGTGCAGCTTCTTGAAGTAGGCCACCCCCGGCGCGATGTTGCTGAACGAGCCGCCGTTGGCCAGCGCCGCCGCGTACACGGCCGCGAACGCCGCGCCCGCCTGGGTCGGGTTGCCGTTGATGGCGACCTCGTTCTTGTACTCGGGCTTCTCGAGGTCCGCCAGAGAGGTCGGCGGGTCGGTCACCTTGGCCGAGTTGTAGCCGATGGCCACGTAGCCGCCGTAGTCGGCGTAGTAGGTGGCGTCGGTGGCCTTGGAGTTCGACGGGATGTTGGCCCAGCTCGCGACCTTGTAGGGGGCGAGCAGGCCCGACTGGTCTGCCTTGACCGCGAACGCGGTACCCATGTCCAGCACGTCGGGCGCGCGGCTCTGGCCCTTGAGCTGGGTCATCGCGTTGATCTCGTCCTGGCTGGAACCGTCCGGGTTGGCATCGTTGATCTTGATGCCGTACTTGGCCGTGAAGTCCTTCATGATCGTGCCGTAGTTGGCCCAGTCGGACGGCAGCGTGATGACGTTCAGCGTGCCTTCCTTCTTGGCCGCGGCGACCAGCGCGCTCATGCCGCCGGCCGCGCTCGCGGAAGTCGCAGTCGACACGTTCTTGCTGGTCGTGCTGCTGGAGCTGCCGCCGGAACTGCCGCCGCTGCTACAGCCAGCCGCGAATACAAGGGTCCCGACCGCGGCGGTGGCCACGACCGCGTATTTTCCTCGCAAGACTTTCCCTCCCAGACCTGTCCGATTTGGACGGACCTCATCATGGCTAGACAAGTTGGCCTGGGAGTGGCGTCCTGGTGTCCGCCCCGGGGCTGGACGGTGACCGGTATCCGGCCAGAAGGTATCGATTTGGCAGCTAACCGCCCGGTAACTCACTGTTATCCGACCTGGTGCCCGCTGTGCGCCGCCGCGCCTCCACCCTGTCACACCTGAACCGAACGCGGGCTGCCCGGCGCCCCGGCCGGGGTGGCGTGAAGGGAAAGGTGGCGTTCGGATGAATACCAGTGACGTGACACCGCGCCGCAGAGGACCCGTGGCCCGGGTACCGGTCGTCGAGGCAGTCAATGATCATGAAGAAAGGGTCGCCGACCAGCTGATCGCCGGCCGTCAGCGGCCGGCGCTGGCCGCCGCCCTGGCTGATCTGCAGGCCACCGACCGGGATGTGCTGCTGCTGATCGCGCTGGCCGGCTTCAGCTACCGCGAGGTGGCGGAGACGCTCGGGGTCCCGGAGGGCACGGTGGCTTCCCGGCTGAATCGGGCCCGGGCCAAGCTGCGCGCGGCGCTCGGAGGCGTTGACCCCGCCCGGCCCGTAGAGGAGGAGCCGCATGGATGAGGTGGACCTGGTCCGGGCGTTGCTGCCGGAACCGCCAGGACCGACGGTAACGGCCACCGAGCAGGCCCAGGCCCGGCTCGCGGCCGGCATCTCCCGGGCCCGCCGGACCCGGCGGTGCTGCTGGCCGACCACGCCGTCGCCGCCACCGCCACCCTGCCCGTCATCCCGGAGGGTCAGTGGCTGTACCAGAAGGTGGTGGCCAAGAACCCGGACGGCACCCTTCGCACCGGAGTCTCCTGGATCCGGGATGGAGTGGTCGCGGTGACGGGATCAGACGATGCGGGGTTCGGCAGCGGCTACGGCGTTCCCTACCGGGACTTCGGCCGGCTGCCGAGCGACCCGCAGGCCCTGATCCGGTACCTGACCAACCTGGCCGGGCCGGGCCAGGGCGACGAGGGAGCGTTTCTCACGATCGAGGGGACCCTGATCAACGGCGCGCCGCCGGCCGTCGCCGCCAAGCTGTACCGGGCGCTCGGCGACATTCCCGGCGTCACCGTCAACGATGACGCTGTCGACGTGGCCGGGCGGCACGGCGTCGCCTTCGCGCGGGGCGGGGAGGAGGTCATCCTCAGCAAGGGCAGCTACCGGTTCATGGGCTTCGTCAGCGACGACGCCGCCGGCCACGTCCTGGACGGGGAGGCCGTCCTGCAGCGGGTACCGGTGTCCGGTCCCTTTGTCCGCCCGTGACCGGCCAGCGCCGACCGTACTCCGGTTCCCGTGCCGGTACCGGTCCCGCTCCCGCTGCCGGTCCGCTCCCGCTACTCGACCGGGATCTCCTTGTTGATCAGCGCCAGGTCGACCCCCTGCCGGCGCCGCACGACCCGGGCCGTCACGTAGATCCCGATGGCCAGCACGTACATGCACGCCATGTACACCAGCGAGGACGGCTTGTTCACCGCGTACAGGTCATTGGACAGCCACTCGTAGAGACTGAACCCGATCAGGCCGATGGTGACCACCCCCGCCACCGGCACGATCGGCACGCCAGCAATTTTCATTCGGCTGGCCGGGGACGCGCGCCACATCTCCGGCTTGCGCCACGGCAGGATGACCACCGCGATGGCGCTGAACAGGTAGGTCACCGCGATGACGAGGGTGGCGTCCAGCGTGTAGGTGGCGAACGTGGTCGAGTAGGCGTACAGCGCCGACAGGCCCGCGGCCGGCAGCAGCATCAGCACCAGCGAGGCGACCGGCACCCGGCGCTTCTCCGACACCTGGGCGGCCCGGTCCGGCAGCACCCGGTCGAACGCGGCCGCGAAGATGACCCGGGTCGAGGACAGGAACAGCGTGCCCACCCAGCCGAAGAACCACAGGCTCATGAGCAGGATCAGCACCACCTGGAAGGCGGCGTTGTGCACCAGCCAGCCCGCCAGCAGCACCGGGTACGGCCAGATCGGCAGCACCCCCTTGAGGTTGGCCGACAGCGCGTTGGCGTCCTGGTAGAAGGCCCAGCCGAACGTCTTGGCGAACAGCAGCAGGAACGCGATCGACAGCAGCACGGTGATCCACAGCCCGGCGAACATGCCGGTGAACACCCGGCGGAAGTCGCTGGCCCCCCGCACCTCGCCGTACAACGTGGTGCCCCAGTTCGGCCACAGCAGGTAGAACAGCATCATCGGCACCAGCAGCAGGGTCGGCCCGAGCGGCCCGAAGCCGAGGGCCGGAGCGGTGTAACCGAGCTTGGCCGCCCCGCTGGTGGTGGCCGCGTAGGCGTTGCTGAGCCCGAAGATCTTGTGCGCCTCGAAGTTGAACGAGGACACGAAGCTGTGATGGCTGAACGACAGCAGCAGCACCACGATGACTGCGAAGCCGACCAGGCCGCCGCCGAAGCACCACTTCTGAATCCGGGCGTAGCCGGCCATGCCCAGCGAGACCAGCACCCCGGCCAGCGCGATCGTGATCAGGCAGACCACGAAGATGCCGGTGTGCGTGCCGAACCAGGCCGCCTGCCCGGGGTACCCGAGCGTCGCCCACAGGGGCTCGAACAGCTCGGCCGACAAGATGTTGCCGTAGATCGGCGCCCACAGCCAGAGGATGAACCACCACCCGGTGGCGGCCATCACGAAGCCGATGCCGCTGCCCAGGATCCGGCTCTGCCACACGTAGTCGCCGCCCGCCCGCGGGATCGTGACGACCAGCCCGGCGTAGGCGATGACCAGGAACGACACCCAGACGCCGCTGATGATGATGGAGGTGATGAGCTGGCTCTTGGGGAACGCCGAGGCGAACGAGATCTCGTACAGCCCGAGCGTCACCACGTTGGTGGACAGGCAGGCGTAGATCGTCGCGTCCCGTACCGACCAGCCCCGGACCAGCCCGGTCGCCTTGCGCAGGAACAGGGTGGGCTCCGTCTGTTCGCTGGTTGCCATGCGCCCTCCTTGCCGTTGACACCGATCAGCCGTTGACGAGAAGGTGCCTGGTCACCTTCCCTTTCTTCGGGTTCAGGTCGAGCAGCGCGCCCTGCAGCACGCCGTCGCCGTAGACGCTGCCCGGGTTGACCGCGAACGTCCGGCCCAGCCGGGTCACCGCCCGGCTCTCGTGGATGTGCCCGTGCACCGACAGCATCGGCTGGTGGGTCTCGATCGCGGCCCGCACCGCGGTCGACCCGACCGGCTTCATCACCGCCCCGCCGTGCATCGGGCGCAGGTCGGCGTCCAGGGCCGGCGCTTCGTCGAGGCCGGTCCCGTAGGGCGGCGCGTGGAAGTTGAAGATGGCCCGGCTCATGTCGGGGATCTGCACCGCCAGCGCCTCGATCTTGGCCGCCAGCTCGGCCTCCGGCGCCTCCCGGAACGTGTTCCAGGGGGTGGGGTTGGTCCAGCCCATCGAGGCCAGCCAGAACCCGCCGATGTCGACGACCTTGCCCTCACCGAAGCCGATGCAGGCCGACTCCTCGATCACCGGGTCGATCTCGAAGATGTCGTCGTTACCGCCGTTGACCAGGCACGGGATCTCCCCGCCGCGCAGCTTGCCGTCCGCCATGTCCAGCCACCGGTCGAGGGTGGCCAGCATCTCCACCGAGAACCGCCGGTCGACCGCGCCCTCGGTGGCCTGGAGCTCCATCAGCTCGTCGCGGGTCACCACCGCCGGGTAGGAGCCCCGGTTCCGGATCTGGCGCTTGACCGCCTCGAGCTCTTCGGCCGTCTCCAGCCGCTGCTCCTCGCCGCCGAGGGTGACCGTCCAGTACTCCGAGGGCCCCTGGTGGGCGACGATCGGCACCATGATCTTGCCGGTCAGGTCGCCGCCCAGCACCACCAGGTCCGCCTGGTAGAACGCGGCCGAGTTGAGGAACTTGCGCCAGCAGGTCTCCGAGCCGTGGATGTCGGTAGCGAAGAAGATCTTCATCGGGCGGCTGCCTTCCTGGACCGGACTAGTGCGCGACCTCTTCGGGCAGCTCGTACCAGCGCACCCGGTCACCGACCCGGGCCCGCAGCTGCCACTTCATGCCTTTGGGGACCGCCTCGGCCACCTCGGCCAGCGCCTTGGCCTGGGCGATCGGATCGAACAGGGCCTGCGCCGGCACCAGCTCGGGCTGGCCCGCGACGATGTCGGGCAGCCGGGCCAGGGTCCCGGTCACCGTCCGCCACCAGCCCCAGTCCGACGCCAGCACCTGCCCGAACCGGCCGGTGTCGATGGCGGGCGCCCCGGCCGCACCGGGCCCGTCGCCGAGCGGCAGCCCGGCCAGCAGCTGCACGATGTCGTGCGCGTCCTTGGCGTTCAGCTCGACGATCTGCAGCTTGGACAGCAGCAGGTCGGCCCCGCCGAGGGTCAGCGGCAGCTGGCCGAAGCCGGGCCGGAAGTCGAGCGTGTGGCACATGACCAGCCGGTCCACCATCACGTCGACCGGGCGCCCGGAGGGGGCGGTGAAGTACATCTGCCGGTCACCGTTCAGGCCGTTGAACGCCCGGTCGGGCTGGCAGCCCGCCTGTTCCAGGTAGGCGACGACCTTCTTGCGCCCTTTGGCCAGGCAGGCCAGGTCGATGTCCTGCCCGGCCCGCAGCCGGGGCGGGAAGTCCGGGCACAGCACCCGGACGGCCAGCCCGCCGAGCAGCCTCAGCGGCAGGCCGTCGGCGCCCTGGACGAGCCCGGCCGCCTCCGGCAGCGGGTCACCGGCCAGATCGCCCGGCCGATCTAAGGTCGCCATGCGCCGATATTGGGCCTAGGTTTCGCTTTTGTCCATATCTGCCGGCTGGTGCCGGTAGAACTCGACGTGCTCGGGCGGCAGCGGCTGGTTGCCGAGGATCAGGTCGGCCGCCTTCTCGGCCAGCATCATCGTCGGCGCGTAGATGTTGCCGTTGGTGACGTAGGGCATGGCCGAGGCGTCCACCACCCGCAGCCGCTCCAGGCCGTGGACCTGCAGGCTGCCCGGGTCGAGCACGTCGCCGTCGCCGGCCCCCATCCGGCAGGTGCAGGACGGGTGCAGCGCGGTCTCCGCGTCCCGGGCCACCCAGGCCAGGATCTCCGTATCGGTCCGCACCTCGCGCCCGGGGGACAGCTCGCCCCCGTCGAACGGCGCGAACGCGGGCTGGCCGAGGATGTTGCGCGCGACCCGGATCGCCTCCACCCACTCGCGCCGGTCCTGCGCGGTGGACAGGTAGTTGAACCGCAGGGCCGGGTGCACGGCCGGGTCGGCCGAGGTGATGCGGACGTCGCCGCGGGAGTCGGAGTACATCGGCCCGATGTGGACCTGGTAGCCGTGCTCACCGGTCGGGGCCGAGCCGTCGTAGCGGACCGCGATCGGCAGGAAGTGGAACATCAGGTTGGGGTAGGCGACGTCGTCGTTGCTGCGCACGAACCCGCCCGCCTCGAAGTGGTTGGTGGCCCCCGGCCCGCTCCGGGCGAACAGCCACTGAGCCCCCACCGCCGGCCGGTTACGCCATTTCAGCGCGGGCGCGACCGACACCGGCTGGGTCGACGCGTGCTGGATGTAGACCTCCAGGTGGTCCTGGAGGTGGGCGCCGACCCCGGGCCGGTCGGCCACCACGCCGATTTCGTGCTCGGCCAGCAGCCCGGCCGGGCCCACCCCGGACACCTGCAGCACCTGCGGTGAGCTGATCGCGCCGCCGCAGACGATGACCTCCCCGGCCCGCACCCGCTGGGTCTTGCCCTGGTGCCGGTACTCCACCCCGGTCGCCCGGGTGCCCTCGAACCGGATCCGGGTCACGAACGCCCGGGTCCGGACCGTGAGCGACTCCCGGCCCATGACCGGGTGCAGGTAGGCGCGGGCGGCGCTCAGCCGCCGGCCTCGGTGCAGGTTGCGGTCGAAGGCGGCGAACCCCTCCTGCCGGTACCCGTTCACGTCGTCGGTCAGCGGGTAGCCGGCCTGCTGGACGGCCGCGAAAAAGGCCTGGAACAGCGGGCTGCTGGCGGGCCCCCGCTCCAGCACCAGCGGGCCGCCGGTGCCCCGGAAGTCGTCCCCGCCCGCCAGGCAGGTCTCCATCTTCTTGAAGTAGGGCAGGCAGTGCGCGTAGTCCCAGTCCGCCATGCCGTCGCCGGCCGCCCAGCGCTCGTAGTCGAGCGGGTTGCCGCGCTGGAAGATCATCCCGTTGATGCTGCTGGAGCCGCCCAGCACCTTGCCGCGGGCGTGGTAGATCCGCCGGTGGTTCAGGTGGGGCTCGGGCTCGGACTCGTACCGCCAGTCGTAGAACCGGTTGCCGATCGGGAACGTGAGCGCGGCCGGCATGTGGATGAACACGTCGAAGCTGTAGTCGGGCCGCCCGGCCTCGAGTACCAGCACCCGGCCCTGGGCCGACAGCCGGTTGGCGAGGACGCTGCCCGCCGACCCACCGCCGATGATGACGAAGTCGTAGCCCAGCAGGGAGTCGTAGGCCAACCGTCCTGCCTCCCTACTCGGTGAGGACCGCCAGGATCTCCGGCCCGTATTTTTCCAGTTTGGCCTGGCCGACGCCATTGACGCAGGCCAGGGCGTGCACGTCGGCGGGCCGCTGGCTGGCGATCTCGCGCAGCGTCTTGTCCTGGAAGATCACGTAGGCGGGCACGCCCTGATCGCGGGCCTGCCCGGCCCGCCATTCGCGCAGCCGTTCGAACAGCTTGGTGTCCTCGGGCGACAGGTCCTCGGTCACGCTGACCAGCTTGGGCCTGCGGGCCCGGACCCGCTCGGGCTCCCGCCGGAACATGATGTTGTCGCGCTGCCGCCGCAGCACCGCGGCGCTGTCCGGGGTCAGCGTCAGCACCCCGTAGTCGCCGTACACCCCGAGCAGGCCCTGGGCCAGCAGCTGGCGGGCGACGCCGCGCCACTCGGTGTCGCGCAGGTCCTCGCCCACCCCGAACACGGTCAGCTCGTCGTGCCGGTACTCGGCCACCTTGGGGGTGCGCTTGCCGGTCAGGATGTCGATGACGTGCCCGGCCCCGAACTTCTGCCCGCGCTCGTGGTCGAGCCGGTACACCGCCGACAGGAACTTCTGGGCGGCGATGGTGCCGTCCCACACCTGCGGCGGGGTCAGGCAGGTGTCGCAGTTGCCGCAGCTCTCGTGGTCGGACGCCTGCCCGAAGTAGGCCAGCATCTGCTTGCGGCGGCAGGTCGCGGTCTCGCACAGGGCCAGCATCGCGTCCAGGTGCACGGCCAGCCGCCGCCGGTGGGTCTCGTCGCCGGGCGAGGTGTCGATCATCCGGCGCTGCTGGACCACGTCGTTGAGCCCGTAGGCCAGCCAGGCGACCGACGGCAGCCCGTCCCGGCCCGCCCGGCCGGTCTCCTGGTAGTAGCCCTCGACCGAGCGCGGCATGTCCAGGTGGGCGACGAACCGCACGTCGGGCTTGTCGATGCCCATCCCGAACGCGATCGTGGCCACCATCACCAGCCCGTCCTCGCGCAGGAAGCGGGCCTGGTTGGCCGCGCGCACGCTGGCGTCCAGGCCCGCGTGGTAGGGCAGCGCCGGGATGCCCTGGGCGGTCAGGAACCCGGCGATCTTCTCCACCGAGGCCCGCGACAGGCAGTAGACGATGCCGGCCTGGCCCGGCATCTCGGTCCGCAGCAGCTCCAGCAGCTGGCGCCGGGGTTCGTTCTTCTGCACGATCCGGTAGCTGATGTTCGGCCGGTCGAAGCTGGCCACGAACTGGCGGGCGTCACCCAGGTTGAGCCGGGTCGCGATCTCGGCCCGGGTGGCCTCGGTGGCGGTCGCCGTCAGCGCGATCCGCGGCACGTCCGGCCAGCGTTCGTGCAGCATCGACAGCTCGAGGTAGTCGGGCCGGAAGTCGTGGCCCCACTGGGCCACGCAGTGCGCCTCGTCGATCGCGAACAGCGAGATCTCGGCCCGGTCGAGCAGCCGCACCGCCGACTCGGTCTTGAGCCGCTCGGGGGCCAGGTAGAGCAGGTCCAGCTCACCGGCCAGCAGCGCCCGCTCGGTGGCCCGCCGCTGCTCGCTGTCCTGGGTCGAGTTCAGGAAGCCGGCCCGCACGCCCAGCGCGGTCAGCGCGTCCACCTGGTCCTGCATCAGCGCGATGAGCGGCGAGATGACCACCCCGGTGCCCGGCCGGACCAGGGCCGGGATCTGGTAGCAGAGCGACTTGCCGCCCCCGGTCGGCATCAGGACGAGCGCGTCGCCCCCGCCGACCAGGTGGTCGATGATTTCTTCCTGCGGCCCCCGGAACGCTTCGTAGCCGAAGGTCTGCCGCAGGACGTCCACTGCTGCCACGCCCGCGATCCTACGGGCCGCTACCGTCAATCGGGCACCGTCGGCCCGGTCCCATTAAGCTGAGTTGCGTGAGCGACGGCGTCACCCGGGTCCGCGACATCTGCCTGACCCTGCCTGAGGCCACCGAGAAATCCTTCGGCGGCCACACCTCGCCTGCCTTCCGGGTCCGGGACAAGCTGTTCGTCATGGTCAGCGAGGACCAGACCTCGATGACGTTCAAGGCCGCCCCCGGGGTGCAGGAAGCGCTGGTCGGGGACGACCCGGAGCGCTTCTACGTGCCGCCCTACGTCGGCTCCAAGGGCTGGGTCGGGGTCCGCCTCGACGTCGACCACGACTGGGCCGAGCTGGCCGAGCTGCTGCGGGACAGCTACCGCCTGATCGCCCCCAAGCGCCTGGCCGCCCAGGTCTGAAGGGGGACGTACGTGTTCGCGCACGACACCGTGGCCGCCCTCGTCGAGGCCACCGACCTGGTCAACACGCTGCGCGACGGTGCGGACCTGCTGCCCGACGCGGCCGCCCTCGACACGTTCCTGGTCGACCACGCCACCAGCCGGAGCCCGGACGACCTGGCCGGCCTGGCCGCGGTCCAGGCCCTGCGACCGCGGTTGCGGGCCGTGTGGACCGCCGCCGGCCGTCCCACCAACCTGGCCGCCCTGGTCAACGGCCTGCTGCGGGATTCCGACGCCCGGCCCTGGATCGTCGACCACGGCGGCGGCTGGGGCTGGCACCTGCACGTCACCGAGCCGACCGCCCCGCTCGCGCACCGCATCGGCGCCACCTCCGGGTTCGCGTTCGCCGACCTGATCCGCATGCGCGAGACCGAACGCCTGCGCATCTGCGACGCCGCTGACTGCGACGCGGTCCTCATCGACCTGTCCCGCAACCGGTCCCGGCGCTACTGCGACACCGGCAACTGCGGTAACCGCCAGCACGTCGCCGCCTACCGCGCCCGCCTCCGCGCCGGCTGACCCCGCCTCCGCGCGGGCTGACGCCGCGGCCCAGCCCCTCACGGCGCCCCGGAGCCAGCCGCCGGACCGCGCCGCGGCCGCCCCGCCGGCTCCTCTGAGCGCGCGCAGAGGAAGTCGCTGACCTGCGGCAAAGCCGCCGTTTCAACGCGCCCGGGGGCGGTCTCGGCCTGCCCGTTGTGTCCGATTCGTTGCCTTCGCGACCCTTGCCGCCCCCCATCCTGCGGGTGTACGAATGTGTGATCGTTCATTGTTGACAAGAATCGGTTGACGGTTATCGGCAAGCTCAAGGAGGAGCCTGTGCGGCTTTCACGTTTGGTTGCGGCCGGTGCTGCCGCATGTCTGGTGGCGGGAATCGCCGCCTGTGGCTCGTCGGGCTCGTCGAGCTCGTCGTCCGGGGGTTCGAGTAACGCCACCGCGTCCTCGATCACCATCTGGGGCAGCAACGTCGCGTTCTGGGCTTACCAGGCGGCGCACCTGTCGGCTTTCGAAAAGGAAACCGGCATCAAGGTCAACTACGTCCAGATCCCCCAGGCCACGATCCTGGACAAGGAGGCCATCGCCCAGCGGGCGCACTCCAGCGAGTTCGCCATGTACGAGGGCCCGACGTCGCTCATCAGCCAGGACGTGGGCCTGCTGGGCGGGGTCGGCCTGCAGCAGTTCCAGAGCAACAGCAAGCTCAACGTATCCGGCTTCAGCACCAACGGCATGGGTGAGCTGGGCGACTGCACGATGAACGGCACGCTGTACTGCCTGCCGATGTTCGTGGACGGCGCGGTCCTCGCCTACAACAAGAAGCTGCTGTCCAAGGCGGGCATCACCACTCCGCCGGCCACCTGGGCCCAGGTGGTGACGGACGCGGACCAGATCACCCAGAAGACCGGCACCCCGGGCTGGTGCACCCGCGGCAGTGAGGCCGGGGCCGCGATCGCCACGGCTCACTTCATGGAGGCCTACTACATTCCGTACAACGCCAAGAACAAGGGTTTCACCGTCGGGCCGGACTGGAAGTCGCTCGATGACTCACCCGGCGCCCTGGCCTGGGCCAAGGACTTCCAGCACCTGATGACCAAGGACGCGCCCAAGGGCGTCGGCGCCTTCACCCAGCAGAACTGCGAGCAGGCCTTCGACGAGGGCCAGACGGCCATGTACTACGACGGGCTGACCTCGATGGACGCCAACCAGTTCACTCCCAAGGCGGGTACCCCGCTGGCGGGCGGCAACGTCGGCTTCGACGAGCTCAAGTGCCCGACCAGCTCGCCCTGCATGCCGCTGGGGCCGTGGGGCATGTTCATCAACCCGCGGGTGTCCAAGGCCCAGCAGAACGCGGCCTGGAAGTTCATGCAGTACGAGGACTCGACCCCGTTCCTGACCCAGGAGATCAAGGCGCTGGACTTCCCTGGCCTGGCCATTACCAAGACGGTGGCGTCTGAGCACTTCGCCGGGGTCCCGGACAGCTTCCTGCAGGCCGAGGCGTACGCGGAGTCGCAGGCCGAGCCCAACGCCTTCCCGCCCACCACCGCGTTCAACCAGAGCCAGCAGGACGAGGAGACCGCGATCTCGGAACTGATCTCCGGCACGCCACCCGCCAAGGCCGCCGCCTTCGCCGCCAACGGCGCCAACCAGGTGTTCCAGCAAGCGGGCCTGCTCAAGTAGCCGATGACTGTACCTACTACGCAGCGGCGCACCCGGCCCGGGCAGCTTCCCGGGCCGGGGGCGCCACGGCGCATCACGACGCTGCGGACCTTTTCCGTGTTCGACCGCCGGTTCTTCGGGCTGGCGGCCGTCCCGGCGTTCCTGGCGGTGTTCATCATCACCGCGGTCCCGCTGGTGATCGGCCTCGGCCTCAGCTTCTCCAGCGTCACCAGCACGCACAACGGCGTTTTCCCGCTCACCCTGTCCAATTACGGGCACATCTTCAGCGACTCCGAAGTCCACACCGTCCTGCTGAACACGCTGATCTACGTGGTGCTGGCGGTCGGGCTGGAGACCCTGCTCGGCTTGGGCCTGGCCCTGCTCATGACCCGCAAGAACCGAGCCATCTCGGTGTTCCGGGTCATCTTCCTGCTCCCGCTGACCGTGGCCGGCATCGCCTCCGCCATCAGCTGGGGCGCTCTGCTCAACACCTCGCAGGGCTGGATCGACTACTTCCTCAAGCTCGCCCATCTGCCCCAGCCGAACTGGCTGGCCTCGCCGACCACGGCCATGCCGTCGGTGGTGCTGGTCGACCTGTGGAGCGGAGTCCCGGTCGTGGCGGTCATCGTGCTGGCCGCGCTGTTGTCGGCGCCGAAGGACCCGATCGAGGCCGCCCTGGTCGACGGGGCCGGACCCTGGGCCCGGTTCCGCTACGTGACGTTCCCGGCCATCCGCCCGGCCCTGGTGCTGGCCGCGCTGTTGCGCACGGTGGCCGCATTCCAGCAGTTCGCGCTGTTCCAGGTGCTGACCGGCGGCGGCCCGGGCCTGAACACCACCGTGCTCAATTTCTACGTGTACCAGCAGACGATCGTCTTCAACAACATCGGCTACGGGGCCGCGCTGGCCATGCTCCTGCTGGTGGTGATGGCGGTCCCGCTGGTGGTCCTCTTCCTCTACTCGCGGCGCCGGTGACCAGGCTGAACAGGAGACCGTCATGAGCATCCAGGCCCAGACCCGGCCCGTTTCCGATCGCCCTGCCCGGCCCGCCCCGGACCGGGCCCTGCGCCGGGCCGGCCGCATCGGCGGCGGCACGCTCACGTTCGTCCTGCTCATCATCGCGGCGGTGTTCGTGCTGCTGCCGCTGTTCTGGCTGCTGTCCACCGCGTTCAAGACCCCCGCCGCGGCCTTCGCGCTGCCGCCGAAGTGGATCTCCAAGCCGACCACCGGCAACTTCAGCACGCTGCTGACCGGCCAGTTCGGGCACTCGATCCTGAACTCGGTCATCGTCGCGGTCGCCTCGACCGCCGTCGCGCTGCTGCTCGGAATACCGGCCGGCTACTCGTTCGCGCGGGCGCCGGTCCGCGGCGGCCGGATCATCAACTCGTGGTTCATCCTGGCCTACGTGGCCCCGCCCGCGATCTTCATCATCCCGCTCTACATCATCTACCAGCACCTGAACCTGCTGGACACCTACTACGGGCTGGTGCTGGCCTACGAGACCGGCCTGCTGCCGTTCACCGTCTGGCTCATGCGGGTCTACTTCGCCGACGTGCCCCGCGAGCTCGACGAGGCGGCCTGGATCGACGGCTGCAGCAAGATGCGGGCGCTGTGGCGGGTGGTGCTGCCCGCGGCCTGGCCGGGCATCACCACCGTCGGCCTGCTGGTCGGGCTGGCCTCCTGGGGTGAGTACTTCGGCGCCGCCATCCTCACCGGCCAGCGCACCCAGACCGCGCCGGTGGCCGTGTACTCCTACGTGGGCACGGTGACCTCGAACTGGGGCGAGCTGGCGGCGGCCGGGCTCATCGTCGTGGTGCCCGCGCTGGTGGCCACGATCGCGGTCCAGCGCGGCTTCGTCAGCGGCCTGACGTTCGGCGCGGTCAAACAGTGACCGCGCTCACGCCGCCCCACCGCAAGCTGCTCGGGGACGACGTCGCCGAGCGGCTGCGCGAGGCCATCCTGCACGGCGAGTTGCGGGCCGGCCAGCACCTGCGCGAGGAGGAGCTGGCCGAGCGACTGCAGGTCAGCCGGGGCCCGGTCCGCGACGCGTTCGTGGTCCTGGAGCGCGAGGGCCTGGTCCGCTCGTCCCGGCACCGGGGGGTCACGGTCGTCGAGCTGACCCTGGACGACCTGCACGAGATCTACACGCTGCGGGCGGCGCTGGAGCCGCTGGCGGTCAGCCTCGCGATCGAGCGCGGCACCGAGTCCGACCTGGCCGGCATCGAGGCGGCGCTGGCCGAGTTCACCGCCGCCCTGTCGCCCCGGATGAACGAGCGCACCGCGGCCGGCCTGGACGTGCGGTTCCACGACGCGATCTACCGGGCGGCCCAGCACGAGCGGCTGTACAGCGCCTGGTCCCACCTGCGGATGCCGGCCTACTGGTTCATGCTGTCCCGCAACGTGACCAGCGCCCAGTGGCGGGCCGAGACCGCCGACGGCCACACCCGGATCGTGGCGACGATCCGGGCCGGCGACGCCGAAGCGGCCCGCGAGGCGACCAGCGAGCACATCCGGACCGGCTTCACCCGGATCGAGGCGAGCTTCCTCGGGCGCGGAACCGGGAAAACCTGAATGACACCACCTGAAGCCGGCGCCCGCTCCGGGCCGCCGGCCTCCGGGCCGCCGGTCGCGCTGGTCACCGGGGCCGCGGGCGGCATCGGCCGGGCCGTTGCGCTGGCGCTCGCCGCCCAGGGCCTGACCATTGCTGGCGTGGACACCGTCGGCGCGGCCGACCCCGGCGGCGCCGGCGACCTGGCCGCCCGGCTGCGCGACCAGGCGCCCGCCAGCACCGTGCTGGCGGCCGACGTCAGCGTGGCCGCCGAGGTCGAGCAGGCGGTCGCGGTGGCGGCCGGGATCGGCCCGCTCACCACCGTGGTCAACTGCGCCGCCATCCTCACCTGCCATGACGTGGCCACCACGGACGAGGCCGAGTGGGACCGGGTGTTCGCGGTCAACGTCAAGGGCACCTACCTGGTGTGCCGGGCGGCGGTGCCGCGGCTGCGGGCGGCCGGCGGCGGCTGCATCGTCAACTTGTCTTCGGTGCACGCGCTGGCCACCGTGCCCCAGCTGGCCGCCTACGCCGCCAGCAAGGGAGCCGTGCTGGCGCTGTCCCGGCAGATGGCGATCGACTACGCGGCCGACGGCATCCGGGTGGTGCCGCTGATCGTCGGCAGCGTCGACACCGAGATGTCCCGGCAGCACGCCGCCGCCCAGGGCCTGCCGCCCGGCCACGCCGAGCCCGGCGACCGCTCGCTCGGCCGGATGGCCGACCCGGCCGAGGTCGCCGACGTGATCGGGTTCCTGGTCTCGGACCAGGCCCGGTTCGTGACCGGCTCGCCGGTGGTGGCCGACGGTGGCATGCTGACTCACCTATGACCGGAGGACCCGTGACCGCCGCGCCCGGCCCGTGGATCGACAACCCCGGTCACCGGGCCTGGCTGGCGGCCGAGACCGGGCGGCTGCTGGACTTCTACCTGGGGGCGGCCGACTTCACCGGCGGCGGGTTCTGGGCGCTGGACGACGCCGGTCTCCCGGCCCCGGACCAGCCGAAAGAACTGTGGCTCGACGCCCGCCTGGTGCACTGCTTCGCGCTCGGGAGCCTGCTCGGCCACCCCGGCGGCAAGGCGCTGGTCCGGCACGGGCTGGACGGCCTGGACCGGGTGTTCCACGACCCCGCGGACGGCGGCTGGTTCTGGACCAGCGCCGACCCGCGCAAGCAGACCTACGGGCACGCCTTCGTGCTGCTGGCCGCCAGCTCGGCCGCCCAGGCCGGCTTCGACACCAGCGGCCTGCTGGCCGAGGTCACCGGCCTGCTCGAGACCAGATTCTTCGAGCCCGGGCCGGGCCTCTACGTCGAAGGCTGGTCCCGCGACTGGACGGTCGGCGAGGACTACCGCGGCCAGAACCCCAACATGCACCTGGTCGAGGCGTACCTGGCCGCCGCCGAGGCGACCGGCGACCGCGGCTTCACGGCCCGGGCGGTGCCGATCGCCGAGCGGATCATCGGCCGGTTCGCGGCCGCCGACGGCTGGCGCATCCCCGAGCACTACACGGCGGACTGGCAGCCCCGGCCCGGCTTCCACCGCGACCAGCCCCGTGACGTGCTGCGGCCTTACGGCTACACCCCCGGCCATTCGCTGGAGTGGGCCCGGCTGCTGATCCAGCTCCAGGTCCAGGCGGGCGAGGGCCATGACTGGATGCTGGACGCGGCCCGGGCGTTGTTCGCGCGGGCGCTGGCCGACGGCTGGGACGAGGCCCGGACCGGCTTCGTCTACACGGTCGGCGCCGACGGCGCCCCGGTCGTGGCTGACCGCTTCCACTGGGTACTGACCGAGGCCATCGGCGCCGCCGCCTACCTGTACCGGGCGACCGGCGATGAGGATTACGACCGCTGGTACCAGCGGTTCTGGGACCACGCGGCCCTGTTCCTGATCGACCGCCGCGACGGCAGCTGGCGGCACGAGCTGACCCCGGACAATCGGCCCGGCCACACCACCTGGACCGGCAAGCCCGACCTGTACCACGCGCTGCAGGCCACCCTGTTCGCCCGCACCCCGCTGGCGGCCGGCCTGGCCGCCCACCTGGCGGGCGGCGGAGGCTAGGCGATCGGCCGCCCGGTCCGCGGATCGAAGCCGTTCCAGGGGTCGTAGTCGACCTCGAGCGGTTCCTGCCCGGGCCGCTCGTCCTCCGGCACGTGCTGCAGGTTCAGCCGGATCCGGGTCCAGGTCGAGCTGCGTCCCCGCATCGAGTCGACCAGCACGTCGGCCGGCGCCAGGTGCGGCACCACGTCGGCGTGGCGTTCCTTCCAGCGCTCGAGCCCGGCCAGCGCCTCGTCCTTGGTCTGCGCCCGCGCGATCTCGATCAGCGGCATCTTCGACTTCCGCCGCCCGGTCGGATTGGGCGCCCGCCCCGCACCGCTAACCTCAGAAACCTCAGAAGCCCCACCATCCCCGGAAGCCTCAGCGGTCGCACCCTTTTCACCGGAATCAGCAGCCTCAGCGGTATCCGCGTCTTCAGCTTTCTTGGCGCTCTTGCCACCTGACCGCCGTTTGGACGGCTGGACCCGGGGCGCCTCGCCGGCCTGGCGGACGAAGTGCGGCGGCCACGGCGCGTCCGGCAGCCCGGCCGCCTCGTCGCGCTCGGCCAGCTCCAGCAGCGACGCGATCGAGCCGACCGCCTCGTCCATCGGTGCCCACGGGTCGCCGAGGGCCGCGAACCGCTCCGGCACGGTGTCGATGGTGAACCCGGCCGGGTCGCAGCCCGCCACTTCATCCCAGGTCAGCGGGGTGGACACCCGGGCGTCGGGCAGCGGCCGGACCGAGTAGGCGGACGCGATCGTGCGGTCCTTGGCGTTCTGGTTGTAGTCGACGAAGACCCCGTGCCGTTCTTCCTTCCACCATTTGCTGGTGGCGATGCCGGGCGCCCGCCGCTCGATCTCGCGGGCCAGCGCGACCGCCGCCCGCCGCACGTCGGTGAACACCCAGCGCGGCTCGATCCGGCAGTAGATGTGGAAGCCGCGCGAGCCCGAGGTCTTGGGCCAGGCCACCAGCCCGAAGTCCTCGAGCACGGCCTTGGCCACCAGCGCCACGTCCATGATCTGGGCCCACTCGATGCCCGGGACCGGGTCCAGGTCGACCCGCAGCTCGTCCGGGTGGTCAAGGTCGGTGGCCCGGATCGGGTGCGGGTTGAGGTCGATGCAGCCCAGGTTGGCCACCCAGGCCAGCCCGGCCGGTTCCTCGAGCACGATCTCGCTGGCCGACCGCCCGGACGGGAACTTCAGCTCGACCGTGTGCAGCCAGTCGGGCCGCTTCTCCGGCGCCCGCTTCTGGAAGAACGCCTCGCCCGCGGCCCCGTTCACGAACCGCTTGAGCGCCATCGGCCGGTCTTTCACCCCGCGCAGCGCCCCGTCGGCGACCGACACGTAGTAGCGGACCAGGTCCAGCTTGGTGTGCCCGGTCTCCGGGAAGTACACCTTGTCCGGGTGGGTCACAGTGACTTCCCGGCCCGCTACCTCGACGACCTCAGCCTTTGCCCCCGGCATGATGGCTACATTACGTGGCCGAAGTGGCAAGATGCGAGGGTGCCTACCCACGTCGCCCTGCTGCGGGGCATCAACGTCGGCGGCCGCAACCGGGTGCCGATGCCGGAGCTCAAGGCCCTGATGGCCGAGCTCGGGCACGCCGGCGTCGCCACCTACATCCAGAGCGGCAACGCGGTCTTCACCAGTACCGAAAAGGACCCCGCCCAGCTGGCCGACCAGCTCGAGCAGGCCATCGCCGACCGGCTGAACGTGTCCTGTGGCGTAGTGGTGATCACCAAAGACGAGCTGCAGCAGGTCATCGACGACAACCCGTTCCCGGGCGAGGACAACCCCAAGGCCCTGCACGCGGTCTTCCGCCGGGCCGAGCTGACCGCCGACGAGCGGGCCAAGGTGGCCCAGGCCGCCGAAAAGGCCCGGGCCAAGGGCAGCCAGGACGAGGCGGTCATCGTCGGCCGCACCATGTTCCTGCACACCCCGGACGGGCTCGGCCGCAGCGAGCTGTCGGCCCAGCTGGCGCGGACGGCCGCGTCCAAGACCGGCACCGCCCGCAACTGGGCCACGGTGCACAAGCTCCGCTCGATGCTCGACGGCTGAGCCTCATCGGCTGAGAGCCGGCCACGGCTAGTCCTCGGCAGGCTCCCGGGCGCCCCGGCCCCGGTGCTTGCGGCGCGGGGCCGGCCGGGTAGGGGTGGTGTCGCCGAGCAGGATCTCGCGCGGCGGCAGGCCGTGCCGCAGGTAGGAGTCGAGGATCTTCTCGATCACCTGGCTGAGCGACCGGCCTTCGCCGACCGCCTGCCGGTGCGCGTCCGACCGCAGGGTCTGGTCGACCTTGACGGTCAGGTGCGGGCGCCGCCCGGTGGCCGCGGCCGGCCGTCGCCGGGGGACCGCCGACGGGGGCGGCACCGGGCGCACCTGCTCGCGGACGCCGTCCGGCAGCGGCTGCCGGATCCGGGCCTGCACCGCCTGGCGGCTGATGCCGAGCGCGGTGGCCAGCGGCCGCAGCGGCCAGCCGACGTCGTGGAGCTGGGCCAAGGTGGCCGACAGCAGGTCGGACTGCCCGCTCTCGCGCAGGTCGCGCACGTGGGTGGCGACCTGGTCGGGCAGCTCCAGGTCGCCCACGCCGACCACCGCCGTGGTCGCTGGGCCGCCTCCCGTGACCGGCCCAGCCGCCACCCCGTCACCGTCAGCCGGGCTGCCGTCCGCCCGCTCGGCCTCAGCCGTCGCGGACCCGGAGAACCAGGCGCTGCGCTGCACGTACAGCTGCAGCCCGAAGATGACGACCTCCGACATCGTGCGCCGCTCGGCCGCCAGCCGGGTGGCCAGCCGCTGCCGGAGGTCGCGGTCCAGGCGGAACGTCAGCAGCCGGCGGGTACCGGTCACCCCGCGCTTTCCCGGGCCCCGGCCGGGACGCCGGTCAGCTGGTGCAGCGCCCGGGTGTCAGCCTCCAGCAGCTCCAGGTAGTTCTCGGTCTCGGCCGCCCGGCGGGCGGCGTCCCAGCCCAGCAGGTCGCCCATGATCGTGGTGACCGGCTCGACCGCCTCGGCCCCGTGGGCGCCGGTCTCGATGAACAGCCGGACCCGGCGGACGAGCACGTCCTCCACGTGCAGGGCGCCCTCGTGGGTGACCGCGTAGGCGACCTCGGCGGCCAGGTAGGGGTGGCCGTCGGCCAGCGGGCGGGCCAGCGCCGGATCCTCCCGGGTCAGCTCGAGGACCTCCTCCGTCAGCGTCCCGTAGCGGTCGAGCAGATGCTCCACCGCTTCCCGGGAGACCCCGTAGTCCTCGGCCAGCCGGTCGGCCTCGGCCGCCGCGGCCGCCAGCCCGTCCGCCCCCAGCAGCGGCAGCTGGTCGGTGACCGAGGCCGGCACCCAGCGGTCGTAGTCGGCCACCGCCGCGTCGACCACGTCCCGCGCCATCAGCCGGTAGGTGGTGAACTTGCCGCCCGCGATGCTGGCCAGCCCGGGCACCGGGGTGTCGACCACGTGCTCGCGGGACAGCTTGGTGGTCGGCTTGGAGTCGTCGGCCGCCACCAGCGGCCGCAGCCCGGCGTACACCCCGATCACGTCGTCGCGGGTCAGCGGGCGGTCCAGCACCCGGTTGGCGTGCTCGAGGATGTAGTCGATGTCCTCACCGGTCGGGGCGGGCTCGGCCCGGTCCCCGGTCCAGTCGGTGTCGGTGGTGCCGACGATCCAGCGCTGCCCCCAGGGGATGATGAACAGCACGCTCTTCTCGGTCCGGGAGATGATCCCGGTGTCGGACCGGATCGCCTCGTAGGGCACCACGATGTGCACGCCCTTGGACATCCGCACCTTGTAACCGGCCCGGATGCCGCCCAGCTCGTGCACCAGGTCGGTCCACACGCCGGCGCACAGCACCACCCGCTTGGCCGATATTTCCAGGTCGCGGCCGGTCTCCTCGTCGCGCACGCGGGCGCCGGTCACCCGGCCGCCGTCGCCCCGCAGCAGCTGCTGGGCGCTGACCCGGTTGGCGATCAGCGCGCCGTGAGCGGCCGCGGTCCGGGCCACGGTCACCGTGTAGCGGGCGTCGTCGGTCTGCGCGTCGTAGTACAGCAGCGCGCCCGCCAGCCCGGACGGCTTGAGGCCGGGCGCCAGCCGCAGCGCACCGCGGACGGTCATGTGCTTGTGGTGCGGGACCGGCCGCTTGGTCCCCTCCATCGCGTCGTACAGCACCAGGCCGGCGCCGACGTAGGGCCGCTCGAGCACCTTGCGGTGCAGCGGGTAGAGGAACGAGACCGGCTTGACCAGGTGCGGCGCCAGCTTGGAGACCAGCAGGTCCCGCTCGCGCAGCGCTTCCCACACGAGCTTGAAGTCGAACTGCTCCAGATACCGCAGCCCCCCGTGGATGAGCTTGCTCGACCGGCTGGACGTGCCCGAGGCCAGGTCGCGGGCCTCGACCAGCGCGACCCGGAGCCCGCGGGAGGCGGCGTCGAGCGCGGCCCCCGCGCCGGTGATGCCGCCGCCGATCACGAGCACGTCGAACTCGGTGTCAGCCAGGCGATCGAGCAGGGCGGTGCGGTCGCGGGCATCCAGCTTGCCGTGTTTGGGCATCGGGGTGCCTTCTTCCTGACGGCCCGGAGGCGTACTTTCGATCTTGACCGGGCATGGACTTTCGCCCTGCGCCCTGCCTACAGTGTATGTACGTCGTCAACCTCGCGTGTCAAGGCACGACGCACGCGCAGGAACTTCGAGAACGACGCCCGGGGATATTGCTGGAGGTGCGCAAGGGACGTACGTTGCTCTTAAACCCTCAAAGATCATGCCGTAATAGCCCAATTCATCCCGTCACCGCCGACAGTTGTCAGTGGCTGCCAGGGCTGACTTAAGGGGGTTCGATGTCCGACATAACACCGTTGTTGGCCCGTGGCGAAGGCCGCAGGATAGGACGCATCGGCGGCCTTTGGGGCGAGCTGATGGCCGAGTTCCTCGGCACGCTGATCATCCTCGCGTTTGGTGACGGCTGTGTGGCCATGGCCGTCGCCGCCCTGCCCGGTTCCGGCCGGGCCCAGACCACCACCACCATCTTCCTGGCCGCCGGCGACTGGCTGCTGATCGCGTTCGGCTGGTGCTTCGCGGTCGCGTTCGCGGTCTGGGTGGCCGGCGGCGTCAGCGGGGCGCACCTCAACCCCGCGGTCACGCTGGCCTTCGCGGTCCGCCGCGGCTTCCCCTGGCGCAAGGTCGCGCCCTACTGGGCCGCCCAGGTGGTCGGCGCCTTCACCGGGGCCGCGATCGTCTTCATGGTCTACGGATCGGCGATCAACGCCTACGACCTGGCGGCTAAGACACCAAAGAGTTCGGGCAGCGCGCTGGCGACGTATTCGATCTTCGCTACGTTCCCGGCCGGCTACTTCCACGGCTCCAACGTCGGCCCGCTGATCGACCAGATCGTCGGCACCGCGTTCCTGGTGCTGTTCGTGGTGGCCGTCATCGACGCTCGCAACACCGCCGTCGGCTCCAACCTCGGCCCGCTGATCATCGGCTTCATCGTCGCCGCGATCGGCATGTCCTACGGCGCCAACGCCGGCTACGCCATCAACCCGGCCCGCGACTTCGGGCCCCGTCTCTTCGCCTGGATCGCGGGCTGGGGAAAGGTGGCCCTACCAGGGACCCTGCACTCGGCCACCCTCAACTTCAGTAACTATTTCTGGATACCCATCGTCGGGCCGCTGATCGGCGGCGTCATCGGCGTGCTGATCTACGACTTGTTCATCGGCGACGTGCTGTACGCCCGGCTGAAGATGGCCGAGGAGGTCGAGGGTCCCATCCAAGAGACCCCGGTAGCTGCCGACCCGTCCGTCGAAAGGTAAGGAGTTACTCATGCCAGACTTCGTCGGCGCCGTCGACCAGGGCACGACCAGCACCCGCTTCATGATCTTCGACCACTCCGGCAACGAACGGGGCAAGTTCCAGCTCGAGCACGAGCAGATCCTGCCCCAGGCCGGCTGGGTGGAGCACAACCCGGTCGAGATCTGGACCCGGACCCAGACCGTGGTCGAGTCGGCCCTCAACGCCGCCAACCTGGCCGCCTCCGACCTGGCCGCGCTGGGCATCACCAACCAGCGCGAGACGGCCGTGGTCTGGAACCGCAAGACCGGCCGGCCCTACTACAACGCGATCGTGTGGCAGGACACCCGCACCGACCGCATCGCCAGTGCGCTCGACCGCGACGAGCGGGGCGGCGTCATCCGGCAGAAGGCCGGCCTGCCCCCGGCGACGTACTTCTCCGGCGGCAAGATCCAGTGGATCCTGGAAAACGTCGACGGGGTGCGGGAGGCCGCGGAGAACGGCGACGCCATCTTCGGCAACACCGACAGCTGGGTCATCTGGAACCTGACCGGCGGGGTCGACGGCGGCTCGCACGTCACTGACGTGACCAACGCCAGCCGCACGATGCTGATGAACCTCGAGACGCTGCAGTGGGACGACGAGCTGCTCGGGTTCTTCAACATCCCCCGCCAGATGCTGCCCGAGATCCGGCCGTCGTCGGACCCGAACGGCTACGGCGAGATCCGCAACATCGCCGCCCTGCGCGGGGTGCCGCTCACCGGCGACCTCGGCGACCAGCAGGCGGCCACCGTCGGCCAGGTCTGCTTCGGGGTCGGCGAGGCCAAGAACACCTACGGCACCGGCAACTTCATGATCCTCAACACCGGTGAGGAGCTCGTCCGCAGCAAGAACGGGCTGCTCACCACCGTGGGTTACAAGTTCGGGGACCAGAAGCCGATCTACGCCCTGGAAGGCTCGATCGCGGTGACCGGGTCGGCCGTGCAGTGGCTGCGCGACCAGCTCGGCATCATCTCCGGGGCGGCCGAGACCGAATCGCTGGCCGCCCAGGTGCCGGACAACGGTGGCATCTACTTCGTGCCCGCGTTCTCCGGCCTGTTCGCGCCGTACTGGCGCAGCGACGCCCGCGGCGTGATCGTCGGGCTGTCCCGCTTCAACACCAACGCCCACCTGGCCCGGGCCACCCTGGAAGCGATCTGCTACCAGAGCCGGGACGTGAGCGAGGCGATGGAGCAGGACTCCGGCGTGCACCTGGAGGTGCTCAAGGTCGACGGCGGGGTCACCGCCAACAACCTGGCCATGCAGCTGCAGGCCGACATCCTCGGGGTGCCGGTCAGCCGCCCGGTGGTGGCCGAGACGACCGCGCTCGGGGCCGGCTACGCGGCCGGCCTGGCCACGGGCTTCTGGTCCAACACCGACGAGCTCAAGCAGAACTGGCAGGAGTCCAAGCGCTGGGAGCCCGAGTGGAACGACCAGCAGCGGACCGACGGTTACGCGGGCTGGAAGAAGGCGGTCGAGCGCACCCTCAACTGGGTGGACGTCGACTAGCTCAATATCTGCCCGAGATCGAAGTTCACGGGTTCCTCCAGTTGTGCATACGTGCACGACTGGGGGACCCGGTCCGGGCGCCAGCGCACGAACTGCGCGGTGTGCCGGAACCGCACGCCCTCCATGTGGTCGTAGCGGACCTCGACCACCCGCTCGGGGCGTAGCGGCACGAACGACAGGTCCTTGCCCGCGTTCCAGCGGCTGGTCTCGGCCTTGCGCGGGGTGCGCTGGCCCTCCTCGTGCCGCTGCCAGTTCCACGGGTGCTCCTCGAAGCTGGTCACCCAGGGCTGCAGCTCCTTCATCAGCTCCCGCCGGGTCTCCATCGGGAACGCGCCGACCACGCCCACGCTGGCCAGCGTGCCCTCGTCGTTGTAGAGCCCGAGCAGCAGCGAGCCGACCGCGTCGGGCCCGCTCTTGTGGGTCCGGTAGCCGGCCACCACGCAGTCCGCGGTGCGCTCGTGCTTGATCTTGAACATCGTCCGCTTGTCCTCGACGTACGGGCCGTCCAGCTTCTTGGCCACGATGCCGTCCAGGCCCGCCCCCTCGAACTGGCCGAACCACTCCTGGGCGGTCACCCGGTCCTGGGTGGCCGGGGTCAGGTGCACCGACGTCCCCGCCCCGCTCAGCGCGCGCTCCAGTGCCTCCCGCCGGGCCGCGAACGGCTCCTCGGTCAGGTTGGTGTCGCCCACCGCCAGCGCGTCGAAACAGACCAGGTGGGCCGGGGTCTGCTCGGCCAGCAGGTTGATCCGGGTCGCGGCCGGGTGGATCCGCTGCAGCAGCGCCTCGAAGTCCAGCCGCCGCCCCTCGCCGTCGGGGATGACGATCTCCCCGTCGATCACGCAGCGCTCCGGCAGCTCGGCCTTGATCGCGGCCACCAGCTCCGGGAAGTAGCGCGTCATCGGGCGCTCGTTGCGGCTGCCGATCTCCACCTCGTCGCCGTCGCGGAAGACGACGGCCCGGAAGCCGTCCCACTTGGGCTCGAAGTAAAAGGCGCCCTCGGGTAGGTCAGCGACCGATTTGGCCAGCATCGGCGCGATCGGCGGGTTCACCGGAAGATCCATGACACCATCATCTACCAGGGCGGTGACAAGGAGAGTGCGGTGGCCGGAGTACGGCGAATCATCCCGTTGACGCTGGGCTGGTGTGACCTCGACCTCAGCGTCTCGATCCACGGCGACACGTCGGGGACGATGCTGCGCGAGCCGATCCCCGGGGTACTGCTGGAGTGTGACGGCGGCTGGCTGCTGCTCGACACCGGCTACAACACCGCGCTGATGAACGACCCGGAGCTGCGCCGCCGGTTCTACGGCAACCCGCTGGAGCAGCCGGTGCTGCCCGGCCCCGGCGAGCCACTGGAAGCGGCGCTGGCCGCGGCCGGGGTCGACCTGGCCGACGTGCACGCGGTCGCCGTGAGCCACCTGCACATGGATCACGCCGGCGGCCTGAAGTTCTTCGCGGGCCGCGCCCCGGTCCACGTCCAGCGCCGCGAGCTGGCCTACGGCCTCAACGGCATGACCGGCCCGGCCGGCCCGGAGGAGAACGGCATCTTCCGCATCGACTTCGACGACCCCCGGCTGGACTGGCGCCAGGCCGACGGCGACACCGAGATCGCCCCTGGCGTCACCGCGGTGCTGACCGCCGGTCACACCCCCGGCCACCAGAGCTTCATCGTCGACCTCGACCCCTCGGTCGGCGGTGGCGGCCTGGTCTTCGCCTTCGACGCTGCGGACCTGGTGGTCAACATCGACCAGGAGCTCGCGGTCGGCGGCTTCATCGGCGTCGAGCCGGAGGTCACGGTCGAGGCCATCCGCAAGCTCAAGGCCCTGGCGGCCGACCGCGGCTACCGCATCGTCCCCGGCCACGACCCGGTCGCCTGGCCCGCCCTGACCGCCGAGCTCTCCACCCGCTGGCCCGCCAGGACCCCCTGAGCCGCCCGGCCCCTCCCGCGCCCGGCCCCACCGCACTGCTCCAGGCCACGCCGAGCCGCCGGCACCCCGCTAACCCGCTCCCGCCGGTCCGTCACGCCCGTTTCCGCCCGGCCGCAGCCACCCTCGCACCCACCGCGACACCCACCCTGACGTGGCCTTTTATCCATGATCGAACCCTGCCGAAGTCGCCGCCCGCAGCTTCGGCATTAACCACCGCGAGATACCCCCGTGATGTTTATGTGATCGCTGTTAAAGCTGCCGCATTTACGCATTCAATGACCGATTTCGATGTGATCTCGGTTACATAAATAGTTGGTAATTTCGGCAAACGCCTGAATTGCCGAGGTTGACGTGTACACCATGCTCCGGACGCCTCATTGAAGGAGCAACCGTGTCAATCCGACATAAAGTAGGCACCATCGCCGGATCGATGGCTGTGCTTTCCCTCGCGCTCACAGGACTTTCGGGTATAGCCAACGCCCAGACCGAATCGTTCAACCAGAAGGTGGCCGGGGACGCGACCAGCTTCGTCGGCAAGGTTCCGTACGTCTACGGCGGCAGTTCGCCATCAACCGGATTCGATTGCAGCGGCCTCACCAGTTACGTGTACGGCCACTTCGGCAAGTCGATCCCGCGCACCGCTGAGGCGCAATTTGAAAGATTCCGCCGCATCAGCAAGAGCCAGGCCTGGGGCGGCGATCTCGTGTTCTTCCACGAGAATTCGAGCCCGAACAGCTACGTGTACCACGTCGCTGTCTACGAGGGTAACGGCCGCATAGTGTCGGCCTCGACCCCGTCCGAGGGCATCGTCCGGGAGAAGATCTACTCTTCCGACGTCACGTTCGGGACGGTCACCCACTAGGCGGTGTTGGCCTCGGGGGCCCAAGCCCCCCAGACCCCCCGGGGCTGCGCCCACTAAGGCTTCAGGCCGACCCCGCCCCACATCGACGCCGCGGCACCCGCCTCGGCCGCGTTGGCGGGACGCCACTCCTGGATCGGCACCACCCCCGGCGGCACCAGCTGCAATCCGTCGAAGAACTTGGTGACCTGCTCCTTACTCCGGTACGTGCTGCGCTGAGCGAGCAGCCGATTGAGCCGGTCACCCATGTCCTTCATGGCGGACGCGTGCATGTCGCTGGGCACGTGCGAGATCGTCAGCGAGCTGCCCGGCGGCAGTTCGGCCAGTAGCCGGGAAACGATCTCGTACGGCCCTTCGTCATCGCTGACGAAGTGCAGGATGGCGATCAGCATGACCGCGACCGGCCTGTTCAAGTCGAGCAGGCCGGCCGCGGCCTGCAGGATCTCGGCCGGCTCGCGGACGTCGGCGTCCAGGTAGGCGGTCGCCCCCTCGGGCCGGCTGCGCAGCAGCGCGCGGGCGTGGGCCAGCACCATCGGGTCGTTGTCGGCGTAGACCACCCGGGTCTCCGGCGCGATGGCCTGGGCCACCTCGTGGGTGTTGTTGGCGGTCGGGATGCCGGTGCCGATGTCCAGGAACTGCCGGATGCCCACCTCGCCGGCCAGGTAGCGCACGGTCCGGGCCAGGAACGCCCGGTTGGCGCGGACCGAGGACACCATCTGCGGGTAGGCCTCGATGGCCTCGTCGCCGGCCTGCCGGTCGGCGCTGAAGTTGTCATTGCGGGAATAATAGATATCAGTGCAGGTCACGGATCTGCCAGCTAGTCTAGAGTCAGGTGAAAGTCAGGAGCCGGGACATGCCGCACACCGCCCGCACAGCCCGCGCGCACAACACGCTCGTGCAGGCCACGATCATCAAAAAATGCGACCGGGCCTACCACAAACCTAGCAGCAACAAGGGCTGCGCGGCCGGGTCCTGCCAGCACACCTGCGAGCCGAGCCAGGTCGCCACGTGCGCCCACAAGTGGACGGTCCGCTACTCGGTGGCCTCCCGGCAGCGCGAGCAGTCGTTCGCGACGCTGGGCGAGGCGCAGACCTTCCAGCTCACCCTATCGACGGGCAAACGGACCCAGGGCGCGATGTTCACCGACCCCCGGGCCGGCCGGGTGGCGTTCCTGCCGCTGTGCGAGGCCTACATCGACGCGATGGCGCGGGCCAACGCCAAGAGCAAGGCCACCTACCGCAGCAACTTCGCCAACCCGGCCGTCACCGAGCTTCTGCGCGACCGCAGCGTGCTGGACGTGGCGAAGATGGACACTGAGGTCAAGACGCTGCTGAATGTGACGCTGGGCGCCCACAGCGACGACTACCGGGGCAACATCCGCCGCATCATCACCGGCACCCTGGATGAGGCCGTCCGGCGCGGCGTCATCGCCCGGCACACCCTCAGTGGGATCGAGCTGGCCCCCCGGATCGTGACCGCCGTGCAGTACGAACAGCAGAACAAGGGCATGGTCGCCGTCGCTGATGAGACGGTGGCGCTGCTCGCCTCCGGGATCACCGCCCACGGCACCGACAAGAACGGCCACGCCCGCACCCGGGTCATGGCCGGCCTGGGCATCGCCCCCTGGTTGCAGCGGACGATGGGGCTGCGGATCAGGGAGGCCCTGGGTGTGCGCAAGGCCGACTTCCGGCAGCGTGCGGACGGGACCCGGTACCTGCACTTGTGCTGGCAGGCCAGCGAGAACGGCCGGGAACTGGAACCGCTCAAGCACCGCAAGGCCGGCGAGTTCCGCGACATCCCCGTCCCCGACATGATCTGGGACATGGTGCAGGCACTGCCGGACGGCCCGCTGTGCCCCGGCCCCAACGGCACCCCGTTCATGCCCTACAGCACCGCCGGGAACCGGTTCGGCCGCCTGCTGGACCATCTCGGAATTAGCGGCGTGCACACCCACAGCCTGCGCCACCAGTTCGCCAGCGAAGCCCTGGACGCCAACCCCCGCGAACTGGCCAACATCTCCCAAGTCCTGGGCCACGACAGCATCGAAACCACCCTGCGGTTCTACATCCACCCCAGCGCCAACGCCGAACAGCGCATCGGCGCGATGATGAACGCCCGGTGGGTCACCCCGAGAATCTAGCGCCAGCGCCCCCGGCCACGGAAACGGCGCGCCAGTGTTTGACAAATGACGCGCCCGCCCGGCCCGCGCACACCAAATCCCAAAACAAAACGGGCCACCCCCGCCGGGGGTGGCCCTCGTCTTATGGCGGCTATGTCAGCCCTTGCCCGCGTTCTTGACCGTGGCAGCGAACCGCCGCCAGGCATCCGGGCCGAACATCAGCACCGCGCCCGTACGGTTCTTGGTGTCACGCACCACGACTGCGCGTTCGTCGCGCCCGACCTCCACGCAGTCACTGCCGTTGCCGCCGCTGAAGGTGGATTTGCGCCACGTCGTCAGGGTGTGATCTGTTCCTTCCATCGCTGTGCCGCTTCCTTAATTTTGGTCTGGGAAACGCTGCCGGTAAGCGCCTCCATCTGCAGTGCGCGGAAAACCACGTCGATCGTCTCCGCGACATTGGCGGACTCTACGACCTGCCCGTCCAGCGCGCTGTCCAGATACACGATAGCGGGGGGCTGGTCGGTCTCCGCAATCACAAAAGCCCCGAGCAGCCCGGCATGGGGCCGGTCGGCGGGAATCACCTGAATGCTGATCCTCGGCATCATGGCCAGTTCGGCTAGGTGGTCCATCTGCTCAGCCATCACGGCGGGACCGCCGACGTTCCGGCCCAGCACTTGCTCATCGAGGAGCGCGTGAACGCGCGGCGGGGGCGGGTCGTCCTCCCGGAACAAGATTGCCTGCCGCGCCATGCGGCCCTCTACCCGTTCCTTCGCAATCTCGGCAGTTGTCTCGGGGTACATCTCAGTAATCGCCTCTGCGTACGCCCGGGTCTGGAACAGACCAGGAACTAGCGAGTGCTGGAAGGTCTTGATCAGCCGGGCTGCCGCCTCATGTGGCTGGAACGGGCGGAAGCCGACGGAAAACGGGATGCCCCGCATCCGCCGCTCGTGACGCTGGAACGTCCCCGGCGTCCCGAATACCTCATCAGCCTTCATCGCCTGTGCTGGGGTCGGAGCCCGGTATCCGGATTCGATGTTCGCGACCGTCGAGGTACTGACCAGCATCTGCGCGGCGGTTTCCTCTTGTGTCCACCCGCGCTGGTTCCGCATCGCGATCAGTTCCTCCGCGAACATGCTCCGGTCGTCTTCACCACGCCCGCTAGGCATTTCACGACTCCTCACATCCCGCTCGCTGATCCTCACACCAGCAGTCCCGCCCGCAAACCCGCTGCAATATCTTCAAAATGGCCTGTGACCTAATGCGAACGGTACGCCACGGATTGCACGCTTGTCGTTGTGTCCCAGGGACGCCGGGTTTCAGTCCCTGGGACACCCAAGGCCGCAAGCGAAGGACCACCGCCGTGAGAATGACCGTTGAAGACCGCGACCACTGGGAATGCCTGCTGGCCGACTGGTCGGAGCTGTACGACATCACCCGCAGCGACGACGAAGGCGACGAAAAGCCGTTCAAGGCCGTCCCGCACGCCGACCGGAGCGCGCTGCTGGAAGCGGCCAGCCCCCGCCTGCTGCGCGCGGCGGTCCGTGAGGATCACGCCCGCCGCACCGCCACCGAAGCATCCAAGGATGAGCGATGAACGCCGCCGCCAGCGCCGGCCCGCAGGGTGACGAACTGGACAGGCTGAGGGATAAGTACCCGGCCTGGCACATATGGCTATCTGAGGCGCGGCGCTTGTGGGCAACAAGGACGGGCCGTATTTCGCGGTGCCCTTGCCGGGATGCCAGGTGGTCGATGACGGTTGACGCCGATTCTTCCCAGGACCTGGACCGGCAGCTAGCAGAGCAGATTTTGCTGGGCTAGTGATCTTCGTGATTTTTAGTTCCTTCAACTAACGCGAGAGCCGGGCTTCGCTCGCCAAAGTTCCGCCCGGCTCCCGCCCTCCCCTCAGAGAGGTGGTTTCATTATGCCCGTCGCGGCCCCTCACGCGCCGGTCTGCCATGACCAGTACCGCCGCCGTGCCCGCCGCCCGGCCGCCGCCGTCGTGGCCCTCAGCGCTGCCATGGCCGTGCTCGCTGCGTGCGGGTCGGCGGAGAAGGTGACCAGTCTCCGGGTGGAAAAACCGGATCTGACGGTGGCCGTGGTGCCGGCGATCAGCGCGGCGGGCCTGTATATCGCCCAGCAGCGTGGCTATTTCACCGCCGCCGGGCTGCACGTCAAGATCGTGCCGATCGCCAGCGGCGTCAATGCGATCCCTGACCTGCTGAGCGGGTCGGTGGACGTCGATGAGGGCCAGTGGGCGGCCGACCTGGCCGCCGAGGCCAAAGGCGTGGTGAAGCTGCACGCGCTGGCCGCCGCGAGCGCGGGCGGCCCGGGGGTCCAAGAGATCGTGGTGCCGGCCAAGTCACCGGTCACCACCGTCCAGCAGTTGCGCGGGAAGACGATCGCGGTCAACGCGCTGGGCGGGCTGGCGGTGCTGGTGACGGACATCATGCTGGCCAGCCATGGGGTGCCGCCCTCGTCGGTGCATTACGTGGTGATGGGGTTCCCGGACATGGGCGCGGCGCTGGCCGCCCACCGGGTGGACGCGGCGTTCATCGCCGAGCCGTCGCTGTCGGCCGCTGAGGACAGCGTAGGCGCGCAGCCGCTGTTCGACGTGGACACCGGGCCGACCCAGAACATCCCGATCTCCGGCTACGTGACGACCGCCGCGTGGGCGGAAAAGTACCCGCGCACTGCCGCCGCGTTCGTCGCGGCGCTGGAGCGCGGTCAGCGGGTGGCGGGCACGAACCGGGCGGCGGTCGAGCAGGCGCTGATCCCGGCGCTGCACATCAGCAAGACCACGGCGGCGGTGATGGCGCTGGGCACGTTCCCGCTGACGGTCAACCCCGTCGCCGTGCAGCGGGTCGCGGACCTGATGCAGGAAAACAGCCTGCTCAGCCCAACTGTGACGCCGGCGGCCCTGGTGAAGGAGCTGATCGGGTCATGACCGGCTCACCGGACAGCCCGCAGACGGTTAAGCAGCAGGTCAGTGAGGGGTTCGCCGCCACCGCGCCCGGTTACGACACCACCGGGACGGAGTTTTTCTCCGTCATGGGCGACCACCTGGTGGCCCACGCCCGCATCCCGGCCGGGGCGTGGGTGCTGGACGTGGGCTGCGGCAAAGGCGCGGTCAGCATCCCGGCCACCCGGGCGGCCGGCCCGTCCGGCCGGGTGACCGGGATCGACCTGGCCCCGGTGATGCTGGCCCACGCCGAGGAGCGCGCCCGCCGCGCGGGGGTGGCGAACGTCAGTTTCCGGGTCGGGGACGCCGAAGACCCCGGCACCCATCCGGGGTGGGAGCCGGGCAGCTTTGACGTGGTGCTGGCCGGGAACGTGGTCCAGTTCCTGCCCCGGCCCGCGCACGCGGTCTGGCGCTGGCGGACCCTGCTCACCCCGCCCGGCCGCCTGGGCGTCTCCTGGAGCGTGGCCGAAGACCCCCGCTGGGTTCCGGTCATCGCCGCGTTCGACACCCGCATGCCCGAGGGGATCACCGGGTTCGCGGGCATGCTGCGCCGCCCGCCGTTCGCGTCGGTGGACACGTTCGAAGCGATGCTGGCCGGCTGCGGTTTCCACGCCCCGGCCACGGTGCTGCACCGGGTGACCATGACCTACCGCACCCCCGAGCACTGGTGGGAAGCGGCCCGCTCCCAGGGACCGTGGGCGGTCGCCTGGCGGCACCTGCCATCCGAACGGCTCCAGGCCGCCCAGCATGACGCGTTCGCGCGGCTGGACGCCCTCCGCGCCCCGGACGGCACCCTCACGCGCACCCTGACCTTTGCCTGCACAGTCGCGTACAAAAACCAGCCCTGACCAGCCCCGATGTTCCTCATCCGCCCTCGTCTGTTTTCTGGTGATCACTGATGACGACCCCGACCCCGGCCCCGGACCAGCCCGGCACCCTGCCGGATGCTGTCGACGCGTCCAAGCCCAACGTCGCCCGCGCCTACGACTACCTGCTGGGCGGGAAAGATAATTTCGCCGCCGACCGCGAACTGGCCGGCAAGCTGCTGGCCATTTACCCCGGCACCCGGCAGATGGTGAAGGAAAACCGCCGGTTCCTGGTCCGCGCCCTGGACTACGTGCTGGCCCAGGCCATCAGCCAATACATTGATCTCGGGGCCGGGCTGCCCACGTCCCCTGCCGTGCACGACATCGTCCGCCGCTACGACAACACCGCCGCCGTCGTCTACATCGACAACGACCCGGTCGTGGTCAACCACCTGTGGGCACTGACCTGCACCGCCGACCCCCGCGTGGAAGCCATCCCCGCCGACCTGGCCCACCCGGCCGCCGTGCTCGGGCACGTCCGCGACGCCGGGCTGATCGACCTGGCCGAGCCGGTGTGCGTGATCTTGGCCATGGTGCTGCATTTCCTGGACGCCCCGGCCGCCCGTGACCTGGTGGCCGCCTACGTGGACGATCTGGCCCCCGGCTCGTATGTGATCGTGACCGTGGCCCGGGGCGAACCGGCGATCGGGGATCAGATCACCCGCGCCTACGACGCCGCCACCATCTACAACCACTCCCATGAAGACGTGGTGAGCTTTTTCGCGGGCCTGGACCTGATCCCGCCCGGCGTCTGTGATGCCCGCGCCTGGATGCCCGGCTGGGCCACCCCCGCTCCCTTCTATGACCGCGCCGGGCAGGTGCTGGCTGGAGTCGGGATCAAGAAATGACCGCCTCGCGCGGCCGGCCGGGCCGGCCGCCGACGTGGCGGCGGTGCTGGCCGGCCTGCCCACGGCCCGCCGCATGCAGGCCGGGACTCTGGCCCGGCAGGCGGACTGCACCGCCAGCCACCTGTGCCCGCACCCGCTAGTCCGGTCCGCCGCCACTGGGGGCACGGTTCCCGGCGATTTTGCGGCCGGCGTGCCAGTTCCGCAGCGCTTGGGGTGTCCACCAGGGCCGCCCGTCCGGCAGCCGCTGCTCGCCGGGGATGGGGTGGCGGGTGCGGGCGCGGCGGAAGCTCTCCGGCTTGCCGTAGCCGAGGAACGCTGCGGCGGCCGGGATGCCGATGATCGCGTCCGGCCCCGGCCCGGCCGCCAGGCCGGGCGCGGGGCCGGGGCTGGTTCCGCGCCAGTCGGCCGGGCGCGGGGCCGGGACGGCGGGCGGGACATCGGGCGGGACATCGGACAGTGTTTTGGCTGGTACGTGGGCGTGCCGTCCGGGTGGGACGGTGACCAGGGACACCCCGGCCAGTTTCCGGCCCTCCTCGATCACGTGCTCATCGATCCAGGGGGCCGGATCGAGGTTGGTGAACCAGTCCGGGGGCGGCGGGCCGGTGAGGGCGTAGCGGCGCCGCTCGGTCGCGGGCATCCAGGCGAGCTGCGCTTGGTGGATGAGGTTTTCGGCTTCCCCGATCCCGGCCACCCCCCGGCCCTTGATCCGCGCGTCCCACTCGATCTTCGGGGCGTGCCCGAACGTCATCCGCCACAGCGACGCCGAATACGCCCCGGTGATCAGCCGGTAGCCGTACTGGGCGCGGCTGTCGCTGTCGCCGAACAGCCGCAGGTTCGGCTGATGGACCGCGACCGCGAGCCGGTGGCCGGCCTGGCGGCCTTGCCATTCGATCTGCCTGCGCTGATCCAGCGCCGGGCTTGGCCCGGTGCCGTGCTCGCGCCGCCACATCCGCGCCGCCATGGACGCGAACGTCCCGAACTCGTCGATCACCAGGAGCCGTTGCGGGAAGGCGGCGGGGTAGGCGGTGCGGTCCCCGACCGCGATGTTCACGCCGAGCATGGACAAGAAGAATTCTTCCAGCGCCCACAGCATGGCCTCGATATCAGTGTGGACGCGGATACCGGGCACGTTGGTGAGCACATCTCGGCCGGTTTTGCGGTCGAGGTAGGAGCGGCGTTTGGGGTCGATGATGTCCACCAGCCACCCGTGCGCCCGCACGTGCGCGGCCGGTACCGACACGGTGGCGGTTTTGCCGCCGCCGGTCCCGGCCGCGACGAACAGGTGCGGTTCCTCATCTTGCAGGTCAGCGATGAACTTGGCCCCGCCGGCCAGGGTGGCCAGGTGGACGCGGTGGGCGGGCAGCTCGTAGCCCTCGAACGGGGCCACGGCCGGTGGGGCGGGCGGGTGCCGCCACGTGGCCTGGAACGCACCGAAGGCGGGCACCAGGTCCGCGCCCAGATGGCGGCGGATAAGCTGGTCAATGGACCGCTGCCGGGCGGTATCGGGGTTCCAGGTCGCCGGGTAGGCCAGCGTGATCTTCCCGTCCGGGTCGGTGGCGAAACCCCGGGGGACGGTCAGCCAGCGGGCCGGGCTGTCGCCCGGGTCGGTGCCCAGGTACTGGCACAGCTGGAGGTAGATCGGCCGCACCACCTTGCGGACGTACCGCCACCGCTGCCAGCGCGGGAACAGCACCCCGGCCGTCATGAGCGCCAGCCAGCCGAGCGCGGCCCCGGTCCACACCGGCTGGGCATACACGCTGACCGCCACGGCGACGGCGGCCCAGCGGGCGGCGGCGCGCTGCCAGCCGGGCAGATAGGCCCACCGGCCCGGCTCCCCCCGGGAGAACCAGCCCGGCACCCCGCCGATCGGCTTGGTCCCGGCGTCCAGGAACGTGGCATCGGTGCGCCGGCTGCCCAGCGGTGCCCCGACCGTGAACCGGGCGGTCAGCACCACCAGGCGGCCGGCCAGCCGGGCCGGGACGGCCAGCCAGCTACCCCGGTACCCGCGCCGGACCCGCAGGCCGGGCACGCGGGCGGTGCGGCCGAACGCGCGCCCGGCCAGCGCCCGCGCGCCAGCGGTGAACGCGGCCAGCACCGCGGCCGCGCTGGCCAGCTCGGCCACCATCCGCCCGATCCCGGTATGCACGGCCCGACCCTAACCATCACCCCGCCCACCCGGCACCGCCGCGAAACCGGGTCAAACCGGGCGGCGACCTGGGGCCGGATCCGCACAGGTCCCGCATGCCGGCAAAATTTCCGGCAAGGCCCCTGTCCGGCCCTCCATCCCCGCTAGCCAGCCCTGATGGGACCCGGCCGGGTCTCCGATCACGACGGTGCCCCAGCGTTTCGATGCGACGTTTCCCGGCAGGAAGTCCGGCAGTTGTGACGGTTGCCTAACGGCTGGCCGGATTGCCGGAACTGCTGCCGAAATTGCCGGAACTACGGCGTTCCGGTGACCGGCAGCAGGCCGGGGCGAGTAGGGGTGGTGCCCATGCAGGCACCTGACACCAGCCCGGCCGCGCCGCCGCGCCGCGACGACGCCGGGACGTTCAAGATCACTGACCGGGACATCACCGGGATGACGCTGTGCGCCGAGCAGTACGGCGCCCCCTATGACCTGCTGGCCGCAGCCCTGGATGTCACGGTGGACCGGCTGCGCGGGATCGTCCAGCGGTGGCGGCACGCCGGCTACGCCGCCACCGGGAGCCTGGGGCGCGGCCCGGCGTGGTGCTGGCTCACCCCGGCCGGGATGGACCTGCTCGGTTTGCCCTACCCCGCCAAGGAACCGTCCGCGACCCGGCTGGCGCACATCCGCGCCGTCCTGGCCGTCCGCCTGTGGCTCCAGGCCGATCAGGACTACTCCGGCGGGCAGGCGTGGTGGCGGTGCGAACGCCGCATCCGCGCCGCCGTCGGCACCCAGGCCGGGACCGCCCACGTCCCGGACGCCGAAGTGCACTGGCCATCCCTGGACGATGCCCCCCATGCCGGGCAGATCTGGGCCATCGAGGCCGAGCTGACCGCCAAGCCGCTGCCCCGCACCATCGAGATCATGCAGGCGCTGCTGGCCCGCGCCAGCGACTACGACCCCGGCGCCGCCCGGCACGCCGAACCCCGCTACGGGCAGGTGCTCTACTGGACCGCCCCGGCCGCCGCCCCCACCGTCACCCGCGCCATCGCCGCCCTCCCCGAACCACTGCACGCCAAGATCACCGCCCACCCCCTGCCCCCCGGCGCGACCCGGTGAGCCGGGGCACGTCCAGCCGGCCCGTTTGATGCGCTCAAGCGCGCCAGTGATACCCGCCCGGCGGGGAAGGCTGACTGCCCCAAAGCCAGGCACAGGCCCGGCAAACCCCAGGTCAGAGCCCAGCCGCCAGTCAGCAGAGTCAGGCCACAGTCAGGAACAGCCATTTCTGAAATCGGACATATAGCCCATATCGGGCCTGAACAGCAACCGGACAGCGAACGGTCACGTGTTCGAATAAACCCAGCGAGGTGCGCATACGGCAGACATGCGCTCGCTGTGCGGGCACCGTCAAAACACTTGACTAATGTTGTCCTTGCCGCCCAGCCAGTAGTCGTACACCCGGGCGATGTGGGCCACGCTGGTGTCGATGTCGGTGTAGTTGTCTTCGCCCTCGGGGACCACGCTGTGGAAGAAGCCGTCCGGCACGGGGGAGTCCCTTCTCGCGGCGCCCGCCGGCGCCCGCCTCAAGCGATCCCCCCGCCAGTCCCCGACAATACCGGTGACGGCGTGCCGCGGCCCGATTCGAGCCGCCGCCGCAACGTCCGGGTGTCGTGCGCGAGCGCGGTCACCAGCACGCCCGGCCCGGCCAGCGGCATCGCCGCCACCCAGGGCTGGTGCCCCGCTCTCCAGCTGTCTGTCTGCGCCCCGTCTGCTTTTTCCGCAGAATAAAAGGCTCCGACCCCAGCAGCTCCCCAGGTCCCACCGGCGCCCGAGATCCCACTGGCACCCAGAGCCCCGCCAGCCTCAGAAACCCCACCAGCCCCGCCAGGCTCAACGGTCAGCAGCATTCCGGCCGCCCGGTGGCCGGCCAGTACCGCCGGGCCCATACTGGCCGCGTCGGCCCCGCTGACGTCGAGTTCGTGCCGCAGCAGCGGCCGGCCATCCCGGTCGACGGCCAGCCGGGTCCGGCAGGCCCCGCCCCGCTCACCGTGCCGCCCGAGCAGGATCTCGTCCCGCAGCACCAGCGACGCATCGGCCGCCAGCGCGACCGTCACCTCGGTCCGGTGCCGGGCCCCGTCGGCCGCCACCAGCGGCTCGGGCCGGTACTCGAGGTGCGCCCCGGCCCCGACCGTGGCCGTGATCGTCAGCAACGACTCCTGGCCGTACCGGCCGGGCAGCGCTACCGTCGCCGCCACCGTGCGCAGCCGCAGCTGGGCGCCGGGCCGGACCTCGATCCGCAGCTCGAGGGTGTCGCCGCCCAGCGGCCCGGCCGCCCCGCTGGCCAGGTAGACCGCGTCGGCGGTGCGGCGCAGGATCAGCGGGGCCTGGGACCGCTGCACCGGCAGCCGGACGGTCCCGTCCGGTCCCGGCTCGGCGACCAGCTCGGCCACGGCCCGCACTAGGGAGCCGTGGCCCGTTCGGCCAGGGCCGCCTCGACCCAGGCGGTGACCGCGCTGGCCTGCGGGTCCTCCCGCAGCGAGCTGAAGATCACCGGGCGTCCCTGGCGGACCGCGGCCGCGTCCCGGTCCATCACCTCCAGGCTGGCCCCGACCAGCGGGGCCAGGTCGATCTTGTTGATCAGCAGCAGGTCCGAGACGGTGACCCCGGGACCGCCCTTGCGCGGCACCTTGTCCCCGCCCGACACGTCGAGCACGAAGATCTGCCGGTCGACCAGCCCGTGGCTGAAGGTGGCGGTCAGGTTGTCGCCGCCGCTCTCGACCAGCACCAGGTCCAGCGGCCCGAACGTGGCCTCCAGGTCTTCGACCGCGTCCAGGTTGGCCGCGATGTCGTCGCGGATCGCGGTGTGCGGGCAGCACCCGGTCTGCACGGCCTGGATCCGGGCCGGGTCGAGCACCCCGGCCCGCCGCAGGAAGTCGGCGTCCTCGGTGGTGTAGATGTCGTTGGTCACCACCGCCAGCCGCACGCGGTCCCCGAGCGCCCGGCACAACGCCGCCACCAGCGCGGTCTTGCCGCTGCCGACCGGCCCGCCGACTCCGATCCGCAGCGCCCGCCCGCCCGGCGGGGGAGTCGGATGCGGATCGGCTCCGTGGTGATCGACGGTCTGCGGGTGCGGGTGTTCGGAATGGTCAGGATGCAAAGAGCCGTACCTCCGCTTTGATGTGGGCCTCGGCGTACAGATCGAGCGCCGGCGCCGAGGGATAGGGCAAGTCTTCCGCACGCCGGGCCGCCGCCCCGCGGGCGGCGGCGGCCTCGATCGCCCCCGCCAGCCGGGCGATGGCCGCGCTGACCTCGATCGGGTCCAGCGCCAGCAGCCGTACCGCCGCGCTGGCGGGCCCGGTCACCGAGAGATAGGCCGCCACCTGGGCCGCGTCAGCCGGCGAGCACCCGGCCGCGGCGGCGGTCACGCCGAGCACGATCGGATGATGCGGCGGCTGGCCGCCTGCGGCCCGGGTGGCCAGCGCGTCGAGGGCGGGGGAGGGCCAGGCCGCCCGGGCCGCCCGCAGCAGCGCCCGCCCCTGCCGCCGCGCCGCGTCCCGCTGCGCCGGCGACGGCGTCCGCGCGTCGGCTTCCGCCTCCAGCCGCTCCCACACCCCGCCAGGCCCGCCCACCCCGCTGAGCTCGCCAGCCCCGCCAGCCCCGCCAGCCCCACCAGCCACACGGGCCACGCGGGCCGCAGCGACGCAGGCCGCCGCTGCCAGCCCGGCCGCCACCACCCCCGCCGTCGCCAGCCGCCCGCGCAAAAACACCTCCAGCGACCCCACGTCCGTCACCGTCCCGGCCGTCACCGCGCCCTCCAGCCCACCGGAATGCGCGTGCCCCCCAGCCGGAAAACGGGCGTCCGCCAGCATCAGCACCGCCGCCGGCCCGAGCCGGTCCTCCTCCTCGATCCGGCTGGTGTCCGGCCCCTTCCCGGTATCCGGCCCGCGCCCGGTGTCGGGTCGCGGTCCCACCGCCGGCATCTCCCCGGTATCCGGCCCCCGCCCAAACTCGGGTCCCCGTCCGAACGTGGGCCCCTCACCGGTGTCCGGCCGCCGCCCCACCTCCGGCCCGCGCCCCGTTTCCGGGCCTCGGCCCAGCTCAGGCATCTCACCGGTGTCCGGCCGGGACCCCACCTCGGGCCCCCGCCCCACCTCGGGTCCTTCTCCGACCTCGGGCCCCCGGCCGGTGTCGGGCGCGCGCCAGTCCCGCTTGCGGCGCGGCGGCGGCGAGTCGGACGGAGCCATGAGCACCTCACAGCAATCAGAACAAGAAGTAGCGCTGGGCCATCGGAAGCTCGGTGGCCGGTGCTCCCTCCACGATGTCACCATCGATGCGAACCGTGAACGTGTCCGGCTCGACGGTTATCTCGGGCAGCGCGTCGTTGTTGACCATGTCGGCCTTGCCGAGGCCGGACACGTCGCCCACCGGGAGCAGCGCCCGGCCCAGTCCCAGCCGTTCGGCCAGGTCGTTCTCGAGCGCCAGCTCGGACACGAACGACACCGACGTCGCCTCGGCCGCCCGCGGGGCCGCGCCCCACATCGGCCGGGGCAGCATCGGCTGCGG
This sequence comes from Actinomycetota bacterium, assembly GCA_019240215.1. Classification (GTDB taxonomy): domain Bacteria; phylum Actinomycetota; class Actinomycetes; order Streptosporangiales; family Streptosporangiaceae; genus Bog-532. The sequence continues at coordinate 70,865 of JAFAYQ010000049.1, forward strand.
GGTCGGGATCGAGGCGTTCGCGTCGCCCATCGCCCCCCAGGCCACGAAGCCGCCCTTGAGCACCGCGTGCGGCCGGACGCCGAAGAACGCCGGCTGCCAGAGCACCAGGTCGGCCAGCTTGCCCGGCTCGACCGAGCCGATCTCGGCGTCCAGCCCGTGCGCGACGGCCGGGCAGATCGTGTACTTGGCCACGTACCGGCGGGCCCGCACGTTGTCCGCGGCTCCGTCTCCGGGCAGCGCCCCGCGCCGCTTCTTCATCACGTGCGCGGTCTGCCAGGTCCGGATGATGACCTCACCGATCCGGCCCATGGCCTGGCTGTCCGAGCCGATCATGGAGATCGCGCCCAGGTCGTGCAGGATGTCCTCGGCGGCGATGGTGGACGGCCGGATCCGGCTCTCGGCGAAGGCCAGGTCCTCGGGCACCGCCGGGTTCAGGTGGTGGCACACCATCAGCATGTCGAGGTGCTCGTCGACCGTGTTGACCGTGTGCGGGCGGGTCGGGTTGGTCGACGAGGGCAGGATGTTGGGCTGCCCGGCCACGGTGATGATGTCGGGGGCGTGACCGCCGCCCGCGCCCTCGGTGTGGTAGGCGTGGATCGGCCGCCCGGCGATCGCGGCCAGCGTGTCCTCCACGAACCCGGCCTCGTTGAGGGTGTCGGTGTGCAGCGCCGCCTGCACCCCGGCCTCCTGGCAGACCCGCAGGCAGGCGTCGATCGCGGCCGGGGTCGAGCCCCAGTCCTCGTGCAGCTTGAACCCGGACGCCCCCGCCCGCAACTGCTCCCACAGGGCTTCTTCCGACACCGTGTTGCCCTTGCCCAGCAGCACCACGTTGAGCGGCCAGCCGGCCGTCGCCTCCAGCATCCGGGCCAGGTTCCAGGCGCCCGGGGTCACGGTGGTGGCCTTGGTGCCCTCGGCCGGGCCGGTGCCGCCGCCGATGACGGTGGTGATCCCGCTGCCGATCGCCTCCGGCAGCAGCTGCGGGCAGATCAGGTGCACGTGGCAGTCGATGCCGCCCGCGGTCAGGATCAGCCCGTTGCCCGCCATGATCTCGGTCGACGGCCCGATGACCAGGTCCGGGTGGACGCCGTCCATGATGTCGGGGTTGCCGGCCTTGCCGAGCGCGACGATCCGGCCGTCGCGGATGCCGACGTCGGCCTTGACGATGCCCCAGTGGTCGAGCACCACCGCACCGGTGATGACCAGGTCGGGGGCCCCGTCGCCGCGGGTGGCCCGGGACTGGCCCATCGACTCGCGGATGACCTTGCCGCCGCCGAACACGGCCTCGTCGCCGGCCCGGCCCGGGCCGCCGCACAGGTCCTGCTCGATCTCGATGAACAGGTCGGTGTCGGCCAGCCGGACCCGGTCGCCCGCGGTCGGCCCGTACAGCAGCGCGTAGCGCGACCGGCTGAGCTCAGCCACCGAGGCCTCCCGCAAAGCGCAGCCCCGGGACCACTCCGCTTCCGGCCAGCGGCACCAGCTCGACCTCGCGCTCGACCCCCGGCTCGAACCGCACCGCCGTCCCGGCCGCGATGCCCAGCCGGTGCCCGCGGGCCGCCTCCCGGTCGAACGACAGCGCCGGGTTGGCCTGGGCGAAGTGGTAGTGCGAACCGACCTGGACCGGCCGGTCCCCGGTGTTGACCACGACCAGGGTCCGCACCGCACGCCCCTCGTTCAGCAGCACCGGCCCCTCGCCGGGCACGATCTCGCCTGGTATCACCGCGTCACCGCCTACGGGATCGGCTCGTGCACGGTGACCAGCTTGGTCCCGTCCGGGAAGGTGGCCTCGATCTGGACCTCGGTCAGCATCTCGGGGACCCCGTCCATCACGTCGTCCCGGGTCAGCACGGTCCGCCCGGCCTGCATCAGCTCGGCCACCCCGAGCCCGTCCCGCGCCCGCTCGAGCAGGAACGAGCTGATCACCGCGACCGCCTCCGGGTAGTTGAGCTGCAGCCCGCGCGCCCGCCGCTCCCGGGCCAGGCCCGCGGCCACGTGGATCAGCAGCCGCTCCTGTTCGTGCGGCGAAATCAACATAGCGGCACCTTAACGCCCGCGTGTTAAGCCCGTGTAACCCGGCGTTTCCGGGCGCAGATCCGCACACCCGAACGTGTTCACCCCATTTCTTAACGATGTCTAACGATGCCCGCTCTGACCGATTTCTCCGTCCCCGTGTCTCTAACGTGTAACAGACCTGAGCGTGCGTGATCTGGGAGCAGGATCCGGAAGGAGCTTTCGAAGCCGTGAGACAGCGGAGAAACCGACGGAGCAAGCGCCGCGTGTACCTGGTCGCGGCCGGGGCGTGTGTCCCGGTGGCGGCGGTCGCCGTCGTGCTCACTCAGGCCGGCGCCCACCCGGCCGCTCAGCTCGGGGCCAGGCCGGCCGCCTACAGCGGCAGCATGCCGATGGGCGGCTTCGGCCGCGGCGGCTACCCGATGACCGGCGGCGCCACCGGCGGCGTCCAGGGCCTGCACGCGCTGGGCGCGGGCGGCACCGCCAACGCCGCCGACGCGGCCGCCACCTCCACCAACTGGTCCGGCTACGCCGCCGCCGGCCAGGCCGGCCAGTTCACCAGCGTGTCCTCCTCGTGGACGCAGCCGGCCGTCACCTGCGGCGCCCAGCAGACGTTCTCCAGCTTCTGGGTCGGCCTCGACGGCGACGGCACCCAGAGCGTGGAACAGACCGGCACCGAGGCCGACTGCGACAACGGTGCCGCCTCCTACCAGGGCTGGTGGGAGATGTTCCCGGCCGCCCCGGTGTTCTACAACGAGCCGGTCAAGCCCGGTGATGCGATGTCGGCCAAGGTCGTCTCCAACGGCGGCGGCTCCTACAGCCTGACGCTGAGCGACGCCACCGAGAACTGGACCCAGACCACCCAGCAGACCTCGACGACCGCCCAGGACGGCTCGGCCGAGGTCATCGCCGAGGCGCCCAGCAGCCAGAACGGCGTGCTCCCGCTGTCCAACTTCGGCACCGTGAGCTTCACCGACGCCGACGCCGACAACGCGCCGATCGGCAACGCCAACGCCGACTCGCTGACGATGGTGTCCGCGGCTGGCGTCACCGAGGCCACCCCGTCCGCGCTGACCGGCGGCAACGCCTTCTCGGTGACGTTCGGCGGCGGCGGCGCGACCACCGGCGGCGGGTCGCCGGCCCCGAGCGGCAGCCCGGCCCCGACCGGCAGCACCGCCCCGACCACGCCGGCCAGCACCGCGCCGGCCAGCACCGCGCCGAGCCCGGCCGGTGGCGGCGGCCACCGCCACCACCACCCCTGGTTCTGGTAAGAGGTCAGCGCCCGACCACGGTAAGAGGAGGAAGGGGACAGCCGCCCGCGGCTGTCCCTTTTCCCTGTCCGGGCACCGGCACGGCCGGCAGCGGGTGCGACTGGGCCACCATCGTCAGCAGCACGGCCGCGTCGGTCCAGGCCAGCGGGGCCACCGAACCCGGGTGGCCGTTCGCGTCGACCTGCTCGGGCAGCTCGCCGAGGACGGTGCGGTGGGCGGCCAGCCAGTCCAGCAGCGTCGCGGCCGCCGCCTGCTGACCGGTCTCGGCGTCGGCCAGCGCGAAGAACGCGGTCTCCGGGGTCCAGGCGGTCGACGGGTTGCCGGGCCAGTCGGTGCCCGGCAGCAGCCCGCCGCCCGGCAGCGTCAGCGCCCGCTGGGCGGTCTGCTCGGCCCGCACCAGGGCCGCGCTGGCCGGCCCGAACGGCGGCCCCAGCCAGGTGACGGCGGCGTCCGGCCCGGCCGGGTCGCGCGGCAGCCGGTGGTCGCCGTAACAGCCGAACGACGCCTGCACGGCCGTCCCCAGCCGGCTGGCGGCCGCCCCCCAGCGCTGGCTGGCGGTGGTCCGGCCCAGCGCCGCGGCGATGTCGGCCGCCGCCCGCAGCCCGGTCAGCAGCGGGGCGGCGGTGCCCAGGGTGACCTGGGCGCCGTGCTCCCAGTAGTCGGTGGCCGGCCCCGGCAGCCCGTCCGGGGTCAGTGACCGCTCGGCCGCCCCGGCCGCCGCGTTGACCATCGGCCACAGCGCGGCCAGCTCGCCCCGCCCGGCCGGACCGCCGCCCGCCGACTGGTACCAGGACCAGACCGCCCACGGGACCCAGCCGACCGCGTCCAGCTCGGTCGGCCGCCCGTCCTGCACCGGCCCGCTCCCGTTGGTCTGGTACCGGGCCGCCCAGGTCCCGTTCCGGTTCTGCTCGGCCCCGAGGAACCGCAGCACCCGCAGCGCGTCATCCCCGTGCCCGGTGCTGGCCAGCGCCACCGCCACCCAGCTCGAGTCGCGCGGCCAGGCGTAGTCCCAGCCGTGGTAGTAGCCGGCCACCACCGCCCCGTCGGGCTGGACCGACAGGTACAGGTCGAGCAGCGCCCGGTCGGCCATCGAGCGCAGCACCGGCCCGCGGCCGGGCACGGTACCGGCCGCCAGCCACTGGGCCCCCGCCCGGCTACCGGCGCTCACCCCGGCCGCGCACCGGCCCGCCAGCCGCACGCTCTCGTCACCGTCGTAGCTCACGTTCTGGTCCGGCGGCACCACGATGACCTGCTGCGATCCGCACGAGTCCTCGGCGATGCCCTCGGTCAGGGCACTCGCCGCGGGGGCGCTGTGGTCCAGGCCGCGGAACCCGGTCCCGGTCAGCGCGGTGGCCACCAGCGCGGCCATGACCGTCACCGCCACCAGTACCCGGGCCAGAAGCGGAATGCCGGGCATGAACGGATCTTAACCGCTGCCCGCGACCCCCGCCCCGGCCGCCCCGTTAACCCCTTGACAGCTTGGCCACCGCAGGACTCTAATGTGCTAGGCAACTAGATGAATAGAGGATTGCCTTGATTGAGTTCCACCTCGACACTCGCTCCGGCGTGGCGCCCTACCTGCAGCTGATCCACCAGGTGCGGCACGCCCTGCGGCTGGATCTGCTGCGCGAGGGCGAGCAGCTGCCGACGGTCAAGGAGGTGTCGGCCGCGCTCGCCATCAACCCCAACACCGTGCTCAAGGCCTACCGCGAGCTGGAGTACCAGCAGCTGGTGGCGGCCCGGCCCGGCCGCGGCACGTTCGTGACCGGGACCCTCGACGGCCCGCTGCTGGCCGCCCAGGAACCACTGCGCCGCGAGCTGGTGCGCTGGCTCGGCAAGGCGCGCCGCTCCGGATTGGACGAAGAAAGCATCGAGGCGTTGTTTCTGGCCACCTTTCGGTCCACGGCCTCTTCCGAGGAGGACATAGCATGACCGCTCTGCACGCCAGCGGGCTCGGCAAGCGCTACCGGCAGCGGTGGGCGCTCAGCGATTGTTCGCTGCAGATTCCGGCCGGCCGGGTGGCCGGTCTGGTCGGCCCCAACGGGGCCGGCAAGTCCACCCTGCTCAACCTGGCCGTGGGCCTGCTCGCCCCGGACGCCGGCACCGTCACCGTGCTCGACGGCCAGCCCGGCAGCGGCCCGGCCCAGCTGGCCAAGGTCGGGTTCGTGGCCCAGGACACCCCGGTCTACGCGGGCCTGAGCGTGGCCGACCACCTGCGCCTGGGCGGCCACCTCAACCCGGGCTGGGACGCCGCCTACGCCCAGCGCCGCATCGAGCACCTCAGCCTCGACCCGGCCCAGAAGGCGGGCAAGCTGTCCGGCGGCCAGAAGGCCCAGCTCGCGCTGACCCTGGCCCTGGCCAAACGGCCCCGGCTGCTCATCCTCGACGAGCCGGTCGCCAGCCTCGACCCGCTCGCCCGCCGCGAGTTCCTGTCCGACCTGATGGCGGCGGTGGCCGAGCACGAGGTCAGCGTCATCCTCTCCTCCCACCTGGTCAGCGACCTGGAACGGGTCTGTGACTACCTCGTCGTGCTCGCGGCCTCACGGGTGCAGATCGCGGGCGACGTGGACGCGCTGATCGCCAGCCACCACCGGCTGATCGGCCCCCGCCGCGACCCGGCCACCCTGCCCAGCGACCAGCTGGTCATCCAGGGCAGCCACACCGACCGGCAGAGCACGCTGATCGTGCAGACCCGCCACCCGGTGCTCGACCCGGCCTGGACGGTCGAGCAGCTCAACCTGGAAGACCTGGTCCTGGCCTACATGAGCCAGGCCGCCAACGGCCACGACCGGGCCCGTCCCGTGCTGGAGGTACAGCGATGATCTGGCTCACCTGGCGTCAGTTCCGCGTCCAGGCCGTGGTGACCGCGGCCATCCTCGCCGTCTTCGGCGTGCTGCTGCTGGTGACCGGCCCGAGCCTGGGCGGCGTGTACCGGACCAGCGGCTTCGCCGCCTGTCACAGCGGCTGCGCGCAGCTGGCCGGCAACTTCCTCGCTCAGATCGGCGTCCCGCACTACCACCTGGTCTACCTGTTCGGGGCGGTGCTGATCATCGTGCTGCCCGCGATCATCGGCCTGTTCTGGGGTGCGCCGCTGCTGGCCCGCGAGCTCGAGGCCGGCACGTTCCGGCTGGCCTGGAACCAGAGCGTCACCCGCGAGCGCTGGCTGGCGGTCAAGCTCGGCGTCCTCGGCCTGGCCAGCATGGCCGCGGCCGGGCTGCTCAGCCTGATCCTCGGCTGGTGGGCCAGCCCCATCGACCGGGCGGCCGGGCTCGGCTCGGTCGGCGGCTACGAGAACCGCTTCTTCCCGGTCGTGTTCGGCACCCGCGGGATCGCCCCGCTCGGCTACGCGGCCTTCGCGTTCGTCCTCGGGGTGCTGATCGGGCTGCTGATCCGGCGCACGGTCCCGGCCATGGCGGTCACGCTCGGCCTCATCGCCGCCGTCCAGATCGCGTTCCCGCTGGTGGTCCGCCCGCACCTGATCACCCCGGTCCGCCACTCCATCACCATCACCGCGTCCGCCATCCAGGGCATGGGGGTCAGCGGTCCCGGGCCCGACGCCCAGCTGCGGACGGTCTTCGCCGGGACCGTGAACACGCCCGGCGCCTGGGTGTACTCCGACGCGACCGTCACCGCGTCCGGCTCGCCCGACCTCGGCACGGTCCCGGCCGCCTGCCAGAACATCGGGCCCAACGGCAGCTTCCAGCCCTGCCAGCAGGCGCTGGCCGCCCGCAACTTCCAGCAGCAGCTGGTCTACCAGCCGGCCAGCCGCTACTGGACCTTCCAGGCGCTGGAGTTCGGCATCTACCTGACCGTCGCCATCGTGCTGGCCTGGGCCAGCTTCTGGCTGCTGCGCCGCCGCCTGAGCTGACGGGGGCCTCCGGCGGCCGGCGTCAGCCAGCCAGCTGCGGGTACAGCGCGGCCACCCCACCAGCCAGGCCGCGCTGGACCTGCTGGCTGAGCTCGTCGGCCAGCACCTCGAACTGGCCGTCCGCCACCCCGTCGAGGGCGAGCTTGGCCACCACCGCCGGGTCGGACTTGGGCGAGGTCACGTGGGCGGCCATGTCGGTGTCCATGTAGCCCACGTGCAGCGCCGTGACCTGGGTGCCCTGCCCGGCCAGCTCGACCCGCAGCGCGTTGGTCAGCGACCACTCGGCCGACTTGGCCGCGCAGTAGGCGCTGTTGCCGGGCAGGCTGACCCAGGACAATACCGACAGCACGTTGAGGATCGCGCCGCCGCCCGCCGCCGCCAGCTGCGGCGCGAACGCCCGCGACACCGCCAGCGTCCCGAAGAAGTGCGTGTTCATCTCCAGCTCGATGTCGGCCAGCGACCCCTCCAGCAGACTGGTCACGGTGGACGACCCGGCGTTGTTGATCAGCAGGCTGACGTCCCCGGTGGACGCGGCGGCGGCGGCCACCGAGTCCGGGTCGGTGACATCGAGCGCGACCGGGATCACCCCCGGGAGGTCGACCGCCTCCGGCCGCCGGGCGCCCGCGTACACCTTGGCCCCGCGGGCCACGAGCTCCTCGGCGAACCGGCGACCCAGCCCCCGGTTGGCCCCCGTCACCAGCGCCGTACTTCCCTCGATCTGCATCGTGCCCTCCACAATCTCCGCCTGAGTAGGTAAATCCAACTTAGCTATCTGAATTGGAAAACGCAACTCAGAGGTAGACTGGCGGTATGACGGAGAAGGCGACGGTGGAGTCCCTGCTCGATCCGGCCACGGACACGCCGCCCGCGCTGATGTGCTCGATCGCCCGCAGCCTGTGCGTGGTCGGCGAGCGCTGGACGTTCCTGATCCTGCGCGAGGCGTTCTGGGGGTCCACCCGGTTCTCGGAGTTCCGCGACCGCCTCGGCATCGCCCCCGACGTGCTCACCGACCGCCTGGCCACCTTGACCGAAGCCGGCGTCCTGACCCGCGAGCCCTACCAGGAGCCGGGTCGCCGCGTCCGCGACGCTTACCGCCTGACCCCGGCCGGCCGCCAGCTCCAGATCGTCCTCGGCGCCCTCCAGCAGTGGGGCGACGATCACCTCCCCCCACCCGGCGGCCCTACCGTGACCCGCCGCGCCCCCGACGGGCGCCCCGTCCACATCGGCTTCATCGACCCCGACGGCCACGAGATCCCCGCCGACGAGGTCGAGTTCGCCCGCACCGCCAACTACCCGTCCTAGCGAGCTGGTGCCGGATCTCCCGTGACCGGCCAGCCCCCCGCCGTACTCCGGTCCCCGCTCCGCCCCCGTCCCGCTCACCCCGCGGCATGGCTCGCCTGGACCCGGCCTGCTTTCCCGGCGGCCGGGATGACGGCGACGGGATGGGCAGCCCGTCCCGCGGAGTGTGCTTGCGCGCCCCTCAAGTCACACGCCCCTCAGCACCACGTGGGACTTCGTATTAGGGAAGACTTCTAGGCAGCATTTGTAAAAAAGTCGCCCCTGATCTGCGGCTCACCTCACGTCCCAGCCCCGTGCGTCACCTCAGCCACAACTGCCCCAAGCGACCCAGTCACACCCGGCTCACCAGTCACGTGAGTCCCACCAGCCGTACGCGCTCCCCGTCTCCCACGCGTAACGCGGCGCCGGGCTCGCCAGCCCAGCTCACGCGCAACGCGGCGCCGGGCCCGCAGGCCCAGCGCCGCACTCCGGCGAACAAGCCTCAGGCCACGTGCGGCTTCCCGCCTGGCCAGGTCAGGGTGGCGACCCGGACGATGCGGGTCCCCGGCGTGGACGGCGTCGGCTTGGAGTTCTCCCAGACGTGCCAGGCGATGCGCGTCACCCCGCCTGCATCGGTGATCACCTCGGCTCCGCCAGGACCGTACCCGTATCCCTGCCCGGTCGCCATGACCGGGCCGGAGTACTTGAAGCCGGGGCCGAACGCCTTGGCCGACCACACGTCGGTGTGGTAGGCGTTGGTGTCGAACCGGTTCCGGGACACGAACAGCCACACCTTGCCGCCGTGGGCGACCAGGCTGGGGGCCTCCATCACGGTGCCGTCGGCCACCTCGGCCAGCGTCACCGTCGGGTTGCTGCCCGGGCTGAACTTCACGCTCGCCCCCGAGAACGTCAGCTTGCGGGCCTGGATCTGGAACGTGCCCTGCGGGAACGCCGGGTGGTAGTGGCCCCGCTTCCACACCAGGTAGTTCGCCTTGGCCGCGGTCACGTAGACGGTCGGGTCGATGGCCTCCGTGTTGGCCGCGTTGCCGCACACCAGCCGGTGGGGCGCGCCGAACGTCCCGGTCGGGGTGGCCGCCACCGCCCAGTACACGCAGTGCGAGCCGCCGCCCTGAGCGGCGGTGAAGAACATGAAGTAACGCCCGTCCCGCGCCACCACGTGCGGCGCCCAGATGCCGGTCAGCCCGGCCGGCGCTTTGGCGTAGGCGTTGCCGACCTTGGTGAACGGCTTGCTGATGGACGACCCGCGGAAGATCGGCAGGATCCCGTCGCCGCCGCCGGTCGCGTAGACGTAGTACGACGAGCCGAACTTGGCGAAGCCGGGGTCGGCGGCCGACTGCTTGCTGATCGTGGTGTACGTCGGACCGGCCGCCTGCGCACTGACGGCGGTCGCCGCCAGAGCCCCGCCCATGGCCGCGGCGGCCAGGCCCGCGGCCGCGACCCGCAGTTTCATGTTCAAGATAATGATCCTCCCCTGTTTGATTTTGTCGCTCTACCGGACGTTCCGACCCTAGGGGGTCCAGCCGCGCGCGTGGGGGTTTGACAACTCCGCGACCCGAGGTCAGGGTCGAGGTAGTACTAGAGCCCGATTCCAGAAAGACCGGAAAGACCACAAGGATCAGAAGAAAGGTCGGCAAGCCGATGGTGGACTTCTCGCTCAGCGATGAGGAACGGCAGATCCGCGACACCGTGCGGTCCTTCATCGAGAAGGAAGTCATGCCGCTGGAGCCCGAGGTGCTGCGCAACGAGCGCGCCGGGCAGCCCGGGCTCGACCGCTCCATCGTCCGCGAGCTGCAGCAGAAGGCCCGCCGCAGCGGGTTCTGGGGGGTGAACACGCCCGAGGAGTACGGCGGCATGAACCTCGGCGCGGTGATGTCGGCGATCTTGATGATGGAGTGCGGGCGGACGTTCGTGCCGTTCGGGTTCGGCGGTTACGCCGACAACATCCTCTACGCCGCCAACGACGAGCAGAAGCAGCGTTACCTGATCCCCACCATCGAGGGCGAGCGCCGCTCCTGCTTCGCGATCACCGAGCCGGGGGCGGGGTCCGACGCCCGCAACATCCGCACCTCGGCCAAGCCGGACGGCGGCGACTACGTCATCAACGGCGAGAAGACGTTCATCACCAACGGCAACGAGGCCGACTTCGTGATGGTGTTCGCGGTCGTGCCGGACGCCGGCATCACCTGCTTCCTGGTCGACCGGGACATGGGCTGGAAGTCCGAGCCGATCCCGACGATGGGGGAGTGGGGCCCGGCCGCGCTGGTGTTCGAGGACGTGCGGGTGCCCGCCAGCGCGATGCTGGGCGAGCCCGGCAAGGGCTTCGAGCTGGCCATGCAGTGGATCCGGCAGGGCCGCTACCTGATCCCGGCCCGGGCCATCGGCTCGGCCGAGCGGCTGCTGCAGATGGCCATCGACTACGCCAAGATCCGGGTCTCCATGGGCCACCCGATCGCCGACTACCAGGCCATCCAGTGGCAGATCGCCGACTCCGAGGTCGACATCGAGTCGACCAAGTGGCTCACCCTGTACGCGGCCTGGCGGGTCCAGGAGGGCCTGGACGCCCGGCACGCCTCCTCGATCGCCAAGCTCGACGGCGCGACCATGGCCAACCGGGTCGTCGACCGGGTCATGCAGATCCACGGCGGCATGGGCTACACCAAGGAGCTGCCGGTCGAGCGCTGGTACCGCGAGCTGCGGCTGCTGCGCATCTACGAGGGCACCGACGAGATCCAGCGCCGGACGATCGCCCGCAACCTGCTCAAGGGCCACGCCCGCCTGGGTGGCATCGGGGAGTGAGCACCCCGGGCGGTACGGCCCCCTCGGGGGTTCGCGAGCTGTTCCACCCCCGCGCGATCGCCCTGGTCGGTGCCACCGACAAGTCCGGCTGGTCGGTCAACACGCACCTGAACCTGCGGGTGCACGAGTTCGATGGCCCGGTCTACCTGGTCAACCCGCGCACGGAGGTGGTGCACGGGGAGCGGGCCCACCGGTCGCTGTCCGAACTGCCGGGGCCGGTCGACCTGGCCTACGTGATGGTGCCGACCGCGGCCGTGCTCGGCGTGCTGCGCGAGGGGGCCGAGGCCGGCATCCGGGCGTTCGTCATCCTCACCGCCGGGTTCGGCGAGACCGGCCCCGAGGGTGCCCGCCGCGAGGCCGAGATCGTCGCGTTCGCCCGCGAGCGGGGGCTGACCGTGCTCGGCCCCAACGGCAACGGCTACATCAACGCGGCGGCCGGCATCACCCCCTACGGGCTGCCGATCCCGGTCCCGCTGCTGCGCGGCCCGGTCGGGGTGGTGCTGCAGAGCGGCGGCCTGGCCAGCGCCGTCCTCAGCTTGGCCCAGGCCCGCAACCTCGGCATCAGCGTGCTGGTGTCGATGGGCAACGAGTCGATGCTGTCGGTCACCGACGTGGTCAATCACCTGGTCGACGACCCCGCCACCGGAGTCATCGCGCTGTTCCTGGAGTCGATCCGGCAGCCCGCCGAGTTCGCGGCCGCCGCCCGCCGGGCGCTGGCCGCGGGCAAGCCGATCGTCGCCCTCAAGGTCGGCCGCAGCACCACCGCCCAGCACACCGCGCAGGCCCACACCGGCGCGCTGACCGGCGACGACCGGGTCATCGAGGCGGTTTTCAGGCGGCTCGGGGTGGTCCGTGTGCGGTCGCTGGAGGACCTGATCATCACCTCCGGCGTGCTGGCCGAACTGCTCGGCCGTGATGGTGGCGACGGCCAGCCGCTGGCCGGGAACCGGCTCGGGGTGGTCACCCCGTCCGGCGGCGCGTCCGAGATCATCGCCGACCGGGCCGAGGACGAGGGGCTGACGCTGCCGCCGTTCGCGGCCGCCACCGCCGCCGCCCTCAAGGCCATGCTGCCCGCGTTCGCCGACGTCGCCAACCCGCTCGACGTCACCGGCTACGTGGTGGTGGACCGGACCCTGCTCGGCCGGGCGCTGGAGATCGTGGTCACCGACCCCGGCCTCGACGTGGTGCTGCTGCTGGCCGACCCGGCCCGCGACGAGCCCGCCGACCCGGCCCTGGCCCGCAAGCTGTTCGAGGCCAGCACCCGCCGGATCGCGGCCGCGCCGCGACCGGTGGTGGTGGTCAGCAACGCGCTGACCGACGTCACCGCGGTCGGCCGCCGGCTGATCGCCGAGACCGGCTACCCGTACGTGGCGGGCGGCATCGAGCACGGGATGACCGCGATCGGCGCCGCCGTGCGGTGGTCGCAGGCCCGGCGTGAGTTCCTCGCCACTGACACTTCGGAAAAACCTGAACGGCCCCTCCCCGCGTCGCCACCCCCGGCCGGCGCCACCGGTCTGTGGGCCGAAGACCGCGCGGCCGGTTTCCTGGCCGACCACGGCATCCCGGTGGTGCCCCGTCTGGCCGCGGCCGACGAGGACGCCGCGGTGGCCGCCGCCGCCGGACTCGGCTACCCGGTGGTGGTCAAGGCGGCCGGCCTGGCCCACAAGAGCGACACCGGCGGCGTCCGCCTCGACCTGGGCGACGAGGCCGCCGTCCGCCAGGCCTACCGGGCGGTGCGGGCGGTCGCCGGCCACGGCCCGGTCCTGGTCCAGCCGTTCCGGACCGGCGGCGTCGAGCTGATCACCGGGATCGTCCGCGACCCGGCCTGGGGCCTGATGCTGGCGGTCGGCCTCGGCGGCATCTGGGTCGAGGTCCTCCAGGACGCCGCCCTGCGCCCGCTGCCGGTCAGCGCGGCCGAGGTGACCGCGGCCCTGCGCGAACTGCGGGGCGCGGCCGTGCTCGACGGCGCCCGCGGCGCGCCCCCGGCCGACCTGCCCCGCGTGGCCGCGGTGATCACCCAGCTGGCGGCGGTCGCGGCCGGGCTCGGTGACCGGCTGGCCGCGCTCGAGGTCAACCCGCTGCTGGTGCGGGGCGATCAGGTCGAGGCGCTGGACGCACTGATCACCTGGCGGGACTAGTGCGTCCCGCGGTCCGGCCCGCGGGAGGCGGCGGGCCAGCGCTGGGCCGCCATCACCGCCAGGTGCAGCGCCACCACGGTGTCCTCCAGCTCCGGCACGGTGCCGGTCTGGCCGGCGTCGACCCGGGTCCTGACCAGCTCGGCGGTGGCCCCGGCGAGCCCCAGGTAGGCGTCGGCGGGCAGCACCGGCCAGTCCGGGTGGCGGCGCTGGGCGCGCTCGTGCCAGGCCTGGTTGAGGTCGGCGTACCGGCGCTGGGCCCGGCTCAGCTGGTCCACCGCCCGCGGGCCGGCCGCGGGCATGTCGACGTAGAAGATCTTGGCGAACTCCGGCTCGCTGGCCATGAAGGCCAGGAACGCCCGGCAGGCCACCCGCAGCACCTCTTCGTCGGCCGTCCCCGGCGCGGTGGCCCGGGTCGCGCCCACCACCCAGCTGTCGAGCAGCTGGCCGCCCTCGCGGGCGGCGGCCAGGAAGCAGCCTTCCTTGTCCGAGAAGTGCGTGTAGAACGCCGCCCGCGAGACCCGCGCGCGCTTGACGATGTCGGCCACCGTGACCACCGCGTAGTCGGCCTCGGCGACCGCCGCCACCACCGCCCGCAGCAACCGCTCGCGCTGCGAGGCCTGCACGGCCGGAGCCGGCAGCTTGCTGCGGCCGCGCGGCAGCCCCGGCTTGCCCTCGTGGGTGCCGGCCAGGGTCCCGCCCGTCGCCCCTTGCCTGGTGTGAACCACGCGCCTAGAGTATCGGGCAAATGCCTCAAGTACGTAGACGTACTTTTGGGTGTTTCGCTTTTCCGAAAGGGTTTTTCCAGGCCGGACTGACTCAAAGGGGAGCACATGACAACAACCGTGGACGGCACCACCGGGCGCCCAGCTTTCCGGCTGGCGACGTCGGGCCTGTGGTACAGGCAGCTGAACCACTATCCCAACACCGGGCGGCGGGTGCTGTACCTCGGCATCGTGGTACTGGCGACGATCCAGCTCTACTACGCGCTGTATATCCCCGGTGCGGTCTCGCCGACGATCATCGCCAACTTCCACATGACGTTCTCCTACTACGTCTACATCATCGTCGTCGGCAACGCCGTCGGCGCGTTCGGCTCGCTGCTGGCCGGGCTGGCCGACCGCTGGGGCCGGGCCAACCTGGTCGCCTACGGGCTGGTCATCACCGCCCTGCTGGTCCTGTTCGGCATCCCCAACGCCCCCAACAAGCTCAGCTACGGCATCATCTTCTCCGCCATCGCGGTGGTCGAGGGGGTCATCCTGGTCGCCACCCCGGCCCTGATCCGCGACTTCTCCCCGCAGCTGGGCCGGGCCTCGGCCATGGGCTTCTGGACGCTGGGGCCGGTCGTCGGCAGCCTGATCGTCGCCATCGTGTCCAGCGCCACCCTGTCCCACCTGCACGCCTGGCAGGACCAGTTCGTCATCTGCGGCATCGTCGGCCTGGTGGTGGCCGCGATCGCGGTGGTGGCGCTGCGCGAGCTGTCGCCCGGCCTGCGCGACCAGCTCATGGTCAGCGCGCGCGACCGGGCGCTGATCGAGGCCCGCGCCAAGGGCATCGACCTCCAGGCCAGCCTCCAGCACCCGTGGCGGCAGATGCTGCGGCTGGACGTGATCGGCTCGGCCTTCGCGATCTCGGTCTTCCTGATCGTCTACTACACCGCGGTCGGCTTCTTCACCATCTACTTCTCCGCCCTGTTCGGCTACTCGCTGTCCAAGGCCAACGGGCTCGGCAACTGGTTCTGGGCGTTCGACGCGGGCGCGCTGATCCTGGTCGGGATCATCTCCGACCGGGTCCGGGTCCGGAAGCCGTTCATGGTGCTCGGCGCGGTCGGCGCGATCGTGATGACGATCATCTTCGGCAGCTTCGCCGGTCACCCGAACACCAGTTACACCACGTTCGTGCTGACCATCAGCCTGCTGGCGGTGTTCCTGGCCATCGCCTACGGGCCCTGGATGGCCAGCTTCACCGAGACCGTGGAGAAGCACAACCCGGCCCTGACCGCGACCGGGCTGGCCGTCTGGGGCTGGATCATCCGCGTCGTCATCGCGGTGTCCACCCTGGTCCTGCCGTTCGTGGTCAGCTCGATGACCCCGCTGGTCAACTACGGCACCCAGGTGTCGGCGCTGAGCACCAGGTACGCGCCCCAGCTGGCCACCGCGGCCGCCATCGACCCGGCCACCCAGGCCGCCCTCAACGCCAACCCGGCCAACAGTGCGGCCGCCGCCAAGGCGGTTGGCGACATCGCGCAGAAGGAAGGCGTGAGCGTCCCGGTCGCCACCGCCAAGCTGATCGCGCTGACCAAGGTGCCCAAGGCCGATCTGGCTTACCTGCAGGCCCACGGCGCCGCGGTCGAGAACGCCTCCAAGGCGGCGGCCGGCCAGTGGAAGAACTGGTGGTGGGTCGCGGTCGGCGGCGAGGTGGTCTTCATCCCGCTGATCTTCCTGATGACCGGCCGCTGGGACCCGCGCCGCGCCCGCCGCGACGCCGCCGCCCACGAGCAGCGCGTTCAGGAGGAGCTCGCCGCCCTCGAGCGCTGAGCCCGCGCCGACGCGCTGAAAACCGGGAGGGCGGCCGACCCCGGCGGCCGCCCTCCCGCCGGTTCAGAACCCCTAAGAGTGGGTCAGGAACGCGGGCGCCTGGGCCAGTTCGACCAGCGCGTGCAGGTCGTAGGCGGCATCCAGCACCGCCACCCCGGAGACCAGCACCACCACCGCGGCCGCCGCGATCAGCAGCGGGCGGGCCGACGGGGCGGGGGCCAGCAGGGCCGCCACCCGGCGCGGCACCGGGCCCGGGGTCCGCGGGCGGCCCAGCCGCCGGACCGGGGCCAGCACCGGCCCGGCGATGCCGGTCAGCACGGCCGCCCGCCGGCTCGCCCCACCCCGGCTGGCCCCGTCCCGGCTGGCACTGTCCCGGCCGGACGAGGCCAGGGCCGCCTTGCCGACCGCCCGGGCCGCCAGCCGCCGGTCCCCGCAGCGCCCGGCCGCGGTCTCGTCGGCCCAGCGCTCGACCGTGTAGCTGACCGCCGCCGCCACCGGCCGCAGCAGCGGGTTGGCGGCCGCCGCGAAGTGGCTGAGCGCGGTGAACAGGTAGTGCTGCCCGTCCGCGTGCGCCTGCTCGTGGGCCAGCAGCACCTGCCGCTCGGCCGGGGCCAGCGCCGCCAGCATGCCCTCGGTGACCACGATCCGGCCCGGCCAGCCCGGCACCGTGTAGGCGTCGGCCGCCCCGTCCGGGATCACCACCACCTGCTCGGTGCCCGGCAGGCAGCGGGCCTGGCGGGCGGCCGCCACCAGCGTGCGGGCCCGCCGCCAGCCCGCCCGGGCCGCGGCCAGCGTGGCCACCGCCAGCAGCGCCGCCGCCACCAGGGCGGCCGACAGCGAGGCGGGGTCCTCGCGCCGGATCACGGCCGGCGACAGGTGCCCGATCGACGCGATGAACGGCAGCCGCAGCGCCGCCGTCACCACCAGGATCCCGAGGATCGCCGTGCTCAGCGCCGCCAGCGCCACCGCCGCGCTGGTCAGTAGCCAGGTGGCCAGCTTGGGCGGCAGCCGGGTGGCCAGCGGCCAGGCCCCGGCGGCGGCGCCCAGCGGCAGCAGCAGCGGCAGGAAGGCGGTCAGATCCACGGCTACCCCTACCCCCGGCCCGCCCCAGAGACCCCACCAGCCCCATCAGGCCCATCAGCCTCGCCCAGCATCCGCCGCAGGGCCTGCTCGTCCTCGCCCGACAGTCCCGACACGAACCGGGCCAGCACCGCCTCGCGGTCGGCCTCGGCCGCCAGCACGCTCGCCATCCGGCGGGCGGCCAGCCCCGGCTCGTCCGCCACCGGCGAGTACCGGTAGGCGCGGCCGGCCCGCTCGCGGTCGAGCACGTCCTTGGCGTGCAGCCGGGACAAGATCGTGACCACGGTGGTGTAGGCCAGGTCGCCGCCCAGCCGCTCGCGCACCACGGCCGGCGTCAGCGGCTCGCCGGCCGCCTGCAGGATGCCGAGTACCTCGTCCGCCAGCTCTCCGGCGGCCCGGCGGTCAGCCACGTCGTCTCCACTCACTCTGGGCTAGCATCTACAATCATGTAGAAGTTCTACGAGAATGTAGAAACTCCGTCCAGAGGATTGTGCCATGTCACGGCTCCGTACGGGTAACGCCCGCACCACCGGGATCGCTTCCCGGGGTGGGCGGGCGGCCGCATGACCGGCCCCGCCCTCCCCGGGGTACTCGGGGCGATCGCCCCCTACCTGGACCGTTACGGCTACACCGCGGTCGGCGGGCTGCTGCTGCTCGAAGACTTCGGGCTGCCGGTGCCGGGCGAGACCGTGATGATCGCGGCCGCCGTCTACGCCGGGACCGGCCGCCTCAACGTGGTCGCGGTCGGGGTGATCGCGTTCACCGCCGCGGTGGCGGGCGACTGCATCGGCTGGGTCATCGGCCGTCGCGGCGGCCGCCGGCTGCTGGCCCGGTTCGGCCGCTACGTGCTGCTTCCGCCGCACCGGGTGGCCCGGGCCGAGCGGTTCTTCGCCCGCCACGGCAGCAAGATCGTCCCGCTCGCCCGCTTCGTCGACGTGCTGCGCCAGGCCAACGGGATCATCGCCGGCCTGACCGGGATGCGCTTCGCGAAGTTCCTGATCCTGAACGCGATCGGTGCCGCCCTCTGGGTCGGCACCTGGGTCAGCGCCGGCTACCTGGCCGGTCACCACGTCGCCACCCTCTACCCGGCCATCACCCGGTACGGCCGCTACGAGCTGGCCGCGCTGGCGCTGCTGGTGGCCGTACTGCTGGCCCGGATGGCCGTCCGCCGCCTGCGCCGCCGCCGCACCCCGAGCCCGGCCGACGGGACCCCGGCCGGCCCGGCCCCCGCCGGCGAGACCCTCCCACCTTCCACCGACGACCGAGAGCGAGACCATGCAGCATTTCATCGCGACTTACGGCTACCTGGCCGTGTTCATCCTGATGGTGGCCGAGTCGGCCTGTATCCCGATCCCGTCGGAACTGATCATGACCCTCGGCGGCGCGCTGGCGGCCGGGGCGGTGGCCGGTCACCACCTGAGCCTGACCCTGGTCATCGTGGCCGGGGTGGCCGGCAACGTGGTCGGCAGCTACCTGGCCTGGGCGGTCGGCCGCTACGGGGGCCAGGCCGCGCTGCGCCGCTGGGGCGGCCGGGTCTGGCTCCGCGAGCACGACATCGAGGTCGCCACCCGCTGGTTCGACCGCTACGGGCCGCGGGCGGTGCTGATCGGCCGGCTGCTGCCGGTGGTGCGCACGTTCATCTCGCTGCCGGCCGGCCTGGCGGCGATGCGCCCGCTCAAGTTCGGGGTCTACACCACGATCGGCTGCATCCCCTGGACGGCCGCGCTGGCCGCCGCCGGTTACGCGGTCGGCGCCAGCTGGCAGCAGATCCCCAACGCCTTCCACGCGGTCACCTACGTCGTCGCCGCGATCGTGGTCATCGCGGTCCTCATCGGCGTCTGGCTGTTCATCCGCTACCGCCGGGCCGACCGCCGCTCCGGCGCCCACGCGGCCAGCGCCCCCCGCAGGCCGACGCCCCGAGCCCCGGGAGCCCCGAGTCCCACGCGCCCCGCCAGTCCCACGCGCCCCGCGAGGACCCGCCGGCTCAGTCTTCCGGCGCCTCGCCCCGCAGGAACTGGATGTAGCGGGCGGCCGAGGCCTCCAGCGCTTCCCGCGCCCCTTCGCTGATGGTGGGCGCCCAGCCGCCGTAGATCCGGTCGAACGCGAACGGCCGGACCGCGTCGAGGATCCCGCGGATCAGCGGCTCGGGCAGCGGCAGCCGGTTGGGTGCGCTCCAGATGAACGACAGCCGGTCCTCGCCCGGCGTGACGAAGATCGTGTCCCCGGTCAGCAGCGCCCCGGCCCCGCCGGCGGCCGCCGCCACGTGCACCACCGCGCTGCCGGGGAAGTGCCCGCCGCACTGGATCAGCGTCACGCCGGGCAGCACGTCCACCCGCCCGGCCCAGTACCGGATGGCCGGGTCCGGGTAGGTCACCCAGTCCCGGTCGGCCTCCGGGACCAGCAGCTCGGCGTCGAACGCGTGCGCCCAGTCCGCCATCGCCCCGTAGAAGTGCGGGTGGCTGGCGGTCACCGCGGTCAGCCCGCCCGCCGCCCGGACCTGCTCGATCGCCTGGTCGTCGACGAAGCCGGGCGGGTCCCACAGCAGGTTGCCCTGGCCGGTCTGGACGAGCAGGGCCCGCTGCCCGATGCCGACCGACGGGGTCACCCCGATCCCGAGCAGGCCGGGCTCCACTTCCCAGATCTCGGTATGCCGGTCACCGGCCACCAGCTCCTCGTGGGTGGTCCAGCGCTGACCGGACCTGGGCACCCACTGGCGCTCGTCCGCGCAGATCACGCAGGCCGCGGGCGGGTCGTCGCTTTCCGGGTAGTGGTTACCGCAGGTGGCACAGATCCAGGCGGGCAACGGGCCTCCCCAATAGTGCCGGCCCGATAAGACCAGCACCGCGAGGTCGCGGGTCAGCTGAAGTCCTCCGGGGTGAACGGGCGCGGCTCCACCAGCACCAGCCAGTTACCGGTGTTGTCACGCAGCACTGCCTCTACACCGTACGGCCGTTCGGACGGTTCCTGCAGGAACGTGACGCCCTTGGCGCTCAGCTCGGCGAACGTCTTCCGGCAGTCGTCGACCTTGAGGCCGAGCCCGCCGATCTGGCCCTTCTCCAGCTGCTGGCGGATGAGCTGGGCCGCTTCGGGATCCAGCGGCGGCCCCGGCACCATCAGCGTGACCTCGAGCTCGGGCTGGCTGGGGTGGCCGATGGTGAGCCAGCGGTAGCCCTCGCCCATCGTCACGTCGGTACGGACTTCGAAGTTCAGGTTGTCCACGTAGAAGTCGCGGGCCTGGTCCTGGTCCAGGCAGAACACCGTGACCAGCGAGATATTGGTAATCATGGCTCCGACCCTAGGCCGGCCGGGCTGTCCTGGCTTCTCGCAGATTGCGAACTTGCTGGCCGCTGGCCCGGCCGAGCCGCCCGGGGCCGTGCATGAACAGGTAACAGCCGGGCACCCGGGGCCCGCCCAGCGCCGCCCACCGGTCCCGGTAGGCGGTCGGGGTCTCGCCCACCAGCTGCGTGAACCGGGTCGAGAACGAGCCGAGGCTGCTGAACCCGACCAGGAAGCAGATCTCGGTCACGGTCAGGTTCGCGCTCCGCAGCAGGTCCTGCGCCCGCTCCACCCGCCGCCGGGTCAGGTACCTGATCGGCGTCAGCCCGTAGGCGGCCTCGAAGCTGCGGGCGAAGTGGTACTTGGACACCCCCGCCACCCGGGCCAGCCCGTCCAGGTCGAGCGCGCTGGCGTAATGCCGGTCGATGTGGTCGTGCGCCCGCCGCAGGTGCGGCAGCAGGTCGGCCGCCACTCCCGGCTTCGCCCCCGTCCGCGTCACCCCACCAGGGTAGAACCCGCCGCCGACGATCGGCCGCAGCGGTTACCCGAGCAGGCGCTGTTCCGCTTCCGTGGTGAGGCCAGGGGCGCGGGGCCGCCCCTGGCCAGGTGGCTTCCCGGTCCGGGTCGGCGACCCAGAGCGGGATTCCCATCCAGGGCTCCACGCCTGCGGCGAGCAACTGGGGAGTGGAGATCCAGCTGAGTTCCGCGGCGCTGCCGGTCACCGCGACGCATTCCCGGAGGAGTTCTCCGATCGGGACCCGGCGGCCGGTCGTGTTGAACACGCCGCCCAGGTTCCGGCGGCAGCGGTCCGCGATCCCCGCCGCCCCCGCGCTCCCGGCTCCCATCTCGATCCGTCCCCGAACCCCCTTGCCTGCCGCAACTATACTCAGTATTATTCCGAGCATGATACGGATCGGAACGAGGCTGTGAGCGTCCGTCACGCGCTGCTGGCGCTGCTCAGCGAGGGGCCCAAGTACGGGCTCCAGCTGCGCGAGGAGTTCGAGGCCAGGACCGGCGAGGTGTGGCCGCTGAACGTGGGCCAGGTGTACACCACGCTGCAGCGGCTGGAGCGGGACGGGCTGGTGGAGTCGGACGGGTCCGGGGACGAGGGCCCGCAGAAGGGCTTCCAGATCACCGGGGCCGGCTCCGCCGAACTGGCCGGGTGGCTGCACACGCCGCCCGACCTGTCCTCGCCGCCTCGCGACGAGCTGGTCATGAAGGTCCTGGTCGCCACCCAGGTGCCCGGGGTCGACGTGCGCGAAGTGATCCAGGCGCACCGCCGCTACCTGGTGCAGCTGATGCAGCAGTGGACGCGGATCAAGGAAGAAGAGGCCGGGGACGACCTGAACCTGGCCCTGGTGGTGGACGCCGAGCTGTTCCGGCTCGACGCCGTCGTCCGCTGGCTCGACGCGGCCGACGGCCGCCTCAAGCGGGCCGCCGCCGATCCCGCCCCGGTGGCCGCGCCTGCTGCGGCTCCGCTGCCCCGGGTGCGGCGCCGGGCGGGGAGCCGGCGATGACCGGAACCACGGGGGGTCAAGACAAGGAGACGGGGATGTCCATACTGGAGCTACGCGGTGTAGCGAAGACCTACGGAGACGGCGCGGCCGAGGTGCACGCGCTCGACGGCGTCGACCTGACGGTGACGGCCGGCCAGATGGTGGCGGTGATGGGGCCGAGCGGCTCCGGCAAGTCGACGCTGCTGACGATCGCCGGCAGCCTCGAGGAGCCCGACCGCGGCGAGGTCCTGGTGGCCGGCATGGCGCTGCGCGAGCTGTCCCGCAACGCCCGCGCCCGGCTGCGGCGGCGCACCGTCGGCTACGTGTTCCAGGACTTCAACCTGCTGCCCGGGCTGACCGCGGCCGAGAACGTAGCGTTGCCGCTGGAGCTGGACGGGGTGCCGGGCCGCACCGCCCGCGGGGCGGCCCTGCGCGCGCTGGAGGAAGTGGGCCTGTCCGCCCGGGCGCCGCACTTCCCCGACCAGCTGTCCGGCGGTGAACGGCAGCGGGTGGCGATCGCCCGGGCGGTGGCCGGGGAGCGGCGGCTGCTGCTGGCCGACGAGCCGTCCGGCGCGCTGGACTCGGGCAACGCCGAGGCGGTGATGCGGCTGATCCACAGCGCCTGCAAACGCGGGGTGGCGGCGGTGGTGGTCACCCACGACGCCCAGCTCGCCTCCTGGGCCGACCGGGTGGTGTTCCTGCGCGACGGGAAGATCGTCGACCAGACCATGCCGATGGCCGGCCCCGAGTCGCTGCTCAGCCAGGGCCAGACGCCATGAGCACCATGCTGGACGACCGCCCGGCGACGGGGACCGGGAACGGGGGCGTTCCCGCGCGGCGGGCGGTGGTCCGCTGGGCCTGGCGGCTGTTCCGCCGCGAGTGGCGCCAGCAGCTGCTGGTGCTGGCGCTGATCACGGTGGCGGTGGCGGCCACGTTCCTCGGCGCGACCGTCGCCACCAACTCCCAGGGGCGGCCGGCCGGCACCTTCGGCACCGCCCAGGACCTGGCCAACTTCCACGGCAACGACCCGCACCTGGCCACCGAGATCGCCGCCCTGCAGCACCGCTGGGGCCGCACCGACGTGATCGAGAACCAGACCATCCAGTTCCCGGGCTCGACCGGCACCTACGACCTGCGCGCCCAGGATCCGCACGGCGCGTTCGGCCCGCCGATGCTGTCGCTGATCCAGGGCCGCTATCCGGTCACGGCCGCCCAGGTGGCGGTGACGCCCGGGGTGGCCAGCCAGTTCGGCCTGCACGTCGGCCGCGCCTGGCGGGTGGGCGGCACGACCCGGACGGTGACCGGCATCGTCCAGAACCCGCAGAGCCTGCTGGACGAGTTCGCGCTGGTGCTGCCCGGCCAGGTGCGGGCGCCGACCACGGTCAGCGTGCTGTTCGACGCCCGTAACGTCCCGGCCCAGAGCCTCGGCCCCAACGTGGTGACCCGCCAGCAGGTCGCCTCCAGCAACCCGATCAACCCCGAGACGATCACGCTGGCTCTGGCCACGCTGGGGATGCTGCTCATCGGCCTGGTCGCGGTGGGCGGCTTCACCGTGCTGGCCCAGCGGCGGCTGCGGTCGCTGGGCATGCTCGGCGCCCTCGGCGCCACCGACCGCCACGTCCGGCTCGTGGTCCGGGCCAACGGCGTGGTGGTCGGGGTGGCCGGCACCGTGCTCGGGGCCGTGCTCGGCTTCCTGGCCTGGGTGGCCTACCGGCCGCACGTGGAGAGCAGCTCGCACCACCTGATCGGGGTGTTCGCGCTGCCCTGGGTGGTGATCGGCCCGGCCATGGTCCTGGCCGTGCTGGCCACCTACCTGGCGGCCGGCCGCCCGGCCCGGTCCATCAGCCGGATCCCGGTGGTGGCGGCGCTGTCCGGGCGGCCCGCCCCGCCCAAGCAGGTGCACCGCTCGGCGATCCCGGGCGTCGTGATCGCCGCGGTCGCGTTCGGCCTGCTCGCCTACGCGGGCGCCAACAGCGTCAGCACCAGCGGCCAGACGCCCGCGTTCGCGCCGCTGGCCATGATCGCCGGCCTGGTTCTGCTCGTGGTGGCGGTGATCCTGCTGGCCCCGCTGTGCCTGGCCCTGCTCGGCCGCCTGGCCGCGCACACGCCGGTCGCCGCCCGGCTGGCGCTGCGGGACCTGTCCCGCTACCGGGCCCGGTCCGGATCGGCGCTGGCCGCGATCAGCCTCGGCGTGCTGATCTCGGTGATCATCTCGGTCCAGTCATCGGCCCGGTTCGCGAACCCGCTCGACTACGCCGGACCCAACCTGACCTCCAGCCAGCTCGTGGTCTACCCCCCGGGCGGGAACGGCCCGTCGGCCACCCCGCCCACCGCCAGCCAGCTCCAGGCCGCGCCGGCCGCCGCGCGCCAGCTCGCCGCCTCGCTCGGATCAGGCCGCGTGCTCGAGCTCGACCAGGCCGGGGCCACGCTGGAGCGCGCCGAGCCCGGCCGCAACTGGGACGGCCCGATCTTCGTCGCCACCCCGGCCCTGCTGCGGGCCTTCGGCATCCGGCCCGATCAGGTCCACGCCAACGCCGACATCCTCACCATGCGGCCCGGCCTGCCCGGGCTGTCCAAGATGCAACTGCTCTACGGGGTCAACAAGAATCCTGGCGGCGCCACCTCGTTCCCCTGCCCGCCTGGCCAGTGCCTGGCCAACCCGGTCATCCAGGGCGTCAGCGCGCTGCCGGCCGGCACCTCGGCCCCCAACACGGTCGTCACCGAGCACGCCGTGCACCAGCTCGGCCTGCACACCCAAGTGGCCGGCTGGTTCATCCAGACCGCCCACCCGCTGACCGCCGCTCAGATCAAGAGCGCGGAGGAGACCGCGGCGACCGCCGACATGACCGTCGAGACCAAGTCGAGCATCCCCTCCAACAACCAGATCGTCGACTGGGCCACCGTGTTCGGCCTGGTGCTGGCGCTCGGCATCCTGGCCATGAGCGTGGGCCTGATCCGCAGCGAGACCGCCTCCGACCTGCGCACGCTGACCGCGACCGGGGCCGGCGGCGGTACCCGCCGGGCCTTGACCGCGGTCACCGCCGGCGCCCTCGGCCTGCTCGGAGCGGTCCTCGGCACCGCCGCCGCCTACCTGGGCTCGGTCGCCTGGTTCGTCGACGACCGGTTCGAGGGTGGCCTGCACGCGCTGTCGGCCGTCCCCGTCACCGGCTTGCTGGTGCTGCTGGTGGCGATGCCGGTGGCCGCGGCGGCCGGGGGCTGCCTGTTCAGCGGGCGGGAGCCGGCCGCCCTCGGACGCCAGCCGATCGAATAAATCTCACCCAGGTGTGACACTCCCCACCGGCCCGGCGCTGTGCTGAGTAGGGAGCGGGCACCGGCGGCGGAGCGCCCGGGCGCAGTCGGGCGCCTCCGCCGCCGCTGCCCGTACTCGGAGGCCGTGCACCGGATGGAGCCGGCCTTCAGCGGGGCGGCGCCCAGCGGCGGCGGAAATGGCAGGCCGCTGGTCCCGCTGGACGCCGGCCCCGCCCGCCTTTCAGCCCCGTTCGCGACGGTGGGGCAGCGGCACCCGGTCGAGGTCGGCCGCCACCACGATCTCGCCCCCGAACACCGCGCCCGCCTGGTCCGCGAACCGGGCCGGATCCTCGTGGGCGTAACGCTGGGAGAAGTGGCTCAGCACCAGCGTCCGGACTCCGCCCGCGGCCGCGATCTGCCCGGCCTGCCGCGCGGTCAGGTGCCCGTAGGCCGGCGCGAGTTCGGCGTCGGTATCCAGGAACGTCGCCTCGCAGACGATCAGGTCGGCCCCGTCGGCCAGCGCGAAGGCGTTGTCGCAGAGCCGGGTGTCCATGATGAACGCGAACCGCTGGCCGGACCGCGGCTCGCTCACCTCGTCCAGGCGGATCAGCCGCCCCGCCGTCTCCAGGCTCCCGTCCCGGGCCAGCTGGCCCACGTCCGGCCCGCTGATCCCCAGCGCGGCCAGCCGGTCCGGCCGCATCCGGCGGCCGTCGGGCTCGGTCAGCTGGTAACCGATCGTCGGCACCCGGTGCGACAGCGGCCGGGCGATCAGCCGCCAGGCGCCGGTGTCGGCCAGCACGGTGTCGGCCAGTACCGCCGGATCCGCCCCGGCCGGGGACTCCCGGAGGGCGGCGACGTTGTGGAAGTAGGCCGCGTGCCGCAGGTGGCCGAAGTACTCCTGCCCCTCGGCCGGATAGTGGCAGACGACGTCGTGCGCCACCCGGTCCAGCCCGATCCGCCCGAGCACGCCCGGCAGCCCCAGGCAGTGGTCGCCGTGGAAGTGGGTCACGCAGATCCGGGTGATCTCGCTGGCCCGCACCCCGGCCAGCAGCATCTGCCGCTGGGTGCCCTCGCCCGGGTCGAACAGCAGGCCCTCGCCGTCCCAGCGCAGCAGGTAGCCGTTGTGGTTGCGGGTCCGCGTGGGTGCCTGGCTGGCGGTGCCCAGGATCACCAGTTCCCGGCCGGCCACGGCGTCAGGCCGTCATCTCGCCGGGCGACCAGGACCGGGGCCCGGCTGGATCGGCCGGACTGTCATGATCATCCATAAAGAGCTGCCACCAGCCCACGTCCCGCCAGGCTCCGAGCTTGTATCCCACCTGGCGGAACGTCCCGACCGGCTCGAACCCGAGCGCCTCGTGCAGGCCCACGCTGGCCGGGTTGGGCAGCGCGATCCCGGCCAGCAGCGACCGGTAGCCCAGCTCCCGGACGGCCGGGATCAGCCGTTCGTACAGCTGGCGGCCGACCCCCCGGCCCCGGTAGCCCGGGTCCAGGTACACCGAGCAGTCGGCCGACCAGCGGTAGGCCGCCCGGGCCCGGTGGGCCGCGGCGTAGGCGTAGCCGGCCACCCGGCCGCCGTCGTCGGCCACCAGCCACGGCAGCCGGGGCCGGGCCGCCATCCGGCGGCTGATCTCGTCGGCGGAGGGCGGCTCCTCCTCGAAGGAGATGGCGGTGCCGGTGACCACCGGGGCGTAGATCGCCGCCATCGCCGCCGCGTCGGCCGGGGTCGCCGCCCGCACCGTGATCGTCATCTAAGCCATGATGGCCGGCAGCCACACCCGCATGGGCCGGCCGTCCCGGTTGTCCCACTGGAAGTAGGGCAGCGCGGTGGCCCGCTGGGCCGGGCCGGGTGCCTGCGGCGGGAACGCGGTCAGGTAGGGCAGCTCGCCCGGCCGGCCCGCCCGCAGCGGCCGCGCCTCGGTCTCCACCAGCACCGTCGGCCCGATCCCGGGCAGCTCGGCGGGCTGGTCGACCAGCCCGCTGCCGGCCACCAGGGCCAGGTCGTCCAGGTCGGTGCCGTCGGGCTGGTCGACCTGCTCGAAGCAGTAGACCAGCGGCCCCCGCTCGATCGCGGCGCAGCCCCGGACCGCGTCGATCCGCGGGTGCGGGTACACCCAGCGCGGGGTCAGCGTGAACGTCCAGGCCAGCACGTCACCTGGCCGCCAGACGCGGGTCACGGTCAGGTAGCCGTCGGCCGCCTCGGCCGCGGCCGGCTCGCCGTTGATGAGCAGTTGCGGCGGCGTGCTCCAGGACGGCACCCGCAGGGCCAGCCCGCAGGGGCCGTCCGGCGCCTGCTCCACCTGGATGCTCACCCGGCCGGACCAGGGCAGGCCGGCCGTCATCGTGACCGCCAGCGGGCCGCCCGCCAGTGCCGCCTGCACCCTCGCCCCCGTGAATTGGTGCAGGTAAAGGGTGTCACCGGCGGTGGTGGCCAGGTAGTGCTGGAGCGCGGCGAGCAGCCGCATGATGTTGGGCGGGCAGCAGGCGCAGGAGAACCATTCGTGCCGCCTGGCCTCCTCGTCCTCCTCCACGTGGTCGTGACGGCGCTGCAGCGGGTTGACGTAGAAGAACCGCTGGCCGTCGGTCGAGATCGACGCGCCGAAGGCGTTGTAGAGCAGCCGTTCCATCAGGTCGGCGTAGCGGGCCTGGCCGGTGGCCAGCAGCAGCCGCCAGGACCAGTGGAAGTTGGCGATGGCGGCGCAGGTCTCGTTGTAGGCCCGGTCGGGCGGCAGCTCGAACCGGTCCCCGAACGCCTCGTCGGAGTGCCGGGAGCCGTTGCCGCCGGTCAGGTAGGTCTTGGCCGTGACCGTGTCCTCCCAGCGGCGGATCGAGGTGGCCAGCAGCTCGGCGTCGCCGGTCTCGCTGGCCACGTCGGTCACCCCGGCCTCCAGGTACAGCGCCCGGACCGCGTGCCCCTCCTCGGTCACCGCGTCCCGCACCGGCAGGTGGTCCTGCAGGTAGCGGTGCCCGCGGCCGGACTCGCCGGCCAGCCCGTGCCCGCGCTGGTCGACGAACTGCTTGGCCAGGTCCAGGTAGGGGCGGTGGCCGGTCTCCCGGTAGAGCTCGGCCAGCGCGGTCTCGACCTCGGGGTGCCCGTCCAGGCCCTTCTCGCCCCCGGCGAACGTGGCCACCAGGTGGTCGGCCAGCCGCCGGGCCACCGCCAGTAGCCGCCCGGCCAGCTCGTCGTGGCCGGGCGTGCGGGCCATCGCCACCGCCGCCTGGATCAGGTGGCCCGCGCAGTACATCTCGTGGCTGGACGACAGCCGCCCGTACCGGGGCTCGCCGCTGACCTGGATGAAGGAGTCCAGGTAACCGTCGTCCTGCTGAGCCGCCTCGAGCAGCGCGACCGCGCTGGCCGCGAAGCCGGCCAGGGTCTGCCCGGTCCCGCTGTCCGGGTCGCGGGCCAGCTCCCAGCCGATCGCCTCCAGCGTCTTGTAGAGGTCGGAGTC
Source organism: Actinomycetota bacterium (assembly GCA_019240215.1). Classification (GTDB taxonomy): domain Bacteria; phylum Actinomycetota; class Actinomycetes; order Streptosporangiales; family Streptosporangiaceae; genus Bog-532. The sequence continues at coordinate 99,325 of JAFAYQ010000049.1, forward strand.
CATGAACACCGGGCCGTGGTACCCGCCCCGGCCGGGTCCGGCCGCCACCCCGTCCCGGCCGGCCACGGCGGCCGCCCGCAGGTTGTCGAGGTTGCCGGCCACCTCCAGCTGACGCAGGGCCAGCGGCAGGCTCGCCTCCCGGTTGCGGTGCTGCCAGTCGTGCAGCAGGCCCTCGGTCAGGATCGCCCCCGGCCCGGTCAGCGGCCGGTGCGCGGTCTGGGCGGCGGCGGTCGGGCTGGCCGGCCCCGCCTGTACCCGGGTGGGCGTGCCCGCGCGCGGTGATGCGTCCAGGTCAGTCACGTCGGCTCCTGCCAGACCATCTCAACGGCTTTGGGAATAGGTTTTCTCGGGGGTGAGGCTAGGGCCCGCCCGACGCGGGCGTCAAGCGCCCGCCGCGGGGTACAGCAGTATCAGCCAATCAGGCCCGGTGGTAGCGTTCACGTCTGGGTGACGCCGCCTCCCGGTTCACGGCGTCACCGGCGTTTCAGGGTAGGTGGGGAGTGAAGAACGGTTCGCGGCGGTCGCGCGAAGCGTCGCGTCCCGCGCCGCCCGACCCCATCGACATGGCGTTCCGGGCCGGTGACCTGCCGCTGGTCCGCCGCCGGACCGCGTCCTGGGCGCTGCGGGCCGGTATGCCCGCCGACACCGCCGACGACTTCGTGATCGCGGTCAACGAGATCGCCACCAATGCCGTCCGGCACGGATCGCCGGAGGCGTCGCTACGGCTGTGGGTGGACGGCCGGGCCGGGCTGGCCGAGATCAGCGACCACGGCTACTGGCCCGGGGCCAGCGGCGCCACCCCGCCGCCGCGCCGGGACGCCGAGCACGGCGGGATGGGCCTCGAGGTGGCCCGCATGGTGTGCGACGGGCTGCAGATCAAGGCCAGCCGGACCGGCACCGCCGTGCTGCTGCGGATGAGCCTGGGCTGACATGCTGTCGCTGTCGTCTGAGCCGCGCGGGCCGTTCACCGTGGTCAGGGTGTCCGGCCACCTCGACCTGACCGCCCGTGACCAGTTCGACCAGTACCTGACCGCGGCCCGCCGGGGCAGCCCGCGGCTGATCATCGACATGTCCGAGGTCACGTTCATGGACACCGGCTGCCTGGCGGTGATCGTCGGCCACTACAAAAGGCTGGCCGTGGCCGGCGGCCTGATCCTGGCCGGCGCCCGCTACCGCCCGGCCAAGGCGTTGTGGATCACCGGCCTGGCCTACCGCCTCCCGCTCTACGACAGCGTCGACGAGGCCATCGCCGCCGACGGCGGGGGAGCACTCACCGTCGGCGAGGAGCCCCCGGCCGACCAGCAACTGCCAGCCACCTCCTGACTCCCGCCGAATGGCCACCACCTCGATCTCATCATCCCCGAGTGACGGATTCGGTATACCGTAGCCTTCAGCGGTGCTGGCGGGGGCCTAGGCGACCAGCAACGCCGGGCGCACCCTCGACCCATCACCGCGCCACCCCTTTAAAAAATCAATGGCGCATACCGGACCCTGAGCACTCGAACGGCGGGTGGGGCGCTAGCGGATCCGCACCGCTACCAGGCAGGCGTCATCCCCGGTGTCAGAGGCCGCGTGCGCCAGCACGTGGTCGGCCAGCCGGGCGGCCGACGGCACCGCCGTGGCCTGGAAGCGCTGGGCCGCCCGGCGGGCGAACTCGTCCAGCGCCTCGGTGATCGGGATGTCCCGGCGCTCGATCAGCCCGTCGGTGAACAGCAGCATCGTGTCCCCGATGGCCAGCGGGGTGGTGAACTCCTCGTAACGGGCGTCCGGGTCGCTGCCCAGCAGCACCCCCTGGGGTAGCGGCAGCGTGGTCGCCTGCCCGTCGCGGATGAGCACCGGCGGCAGGTGACCAGCCCGCGACCAGCGCAGGACCCGTTCGGCCGGGCGGTAAAGCCCGCACACGACCGTGCCCACCACCCCGTCGATCAGGTGGCAGAGGGCGCTGTTGAGGTAGGCCAGCAGCTCGCCCGGGCCGGCCCCGGTGATGGCCAGCCCGCGCAGGCAGTTGCGGGCGGCGACCATGCCGGTCACCGCGTCGATGCCGTGGCCGGCGATGTCGCCCACCACCACCAGCACGTCCTTGCTCGGCAGGAGCTGGGTGTCGTACCAGTCGCCGCCGACCAGGTGGCCGGGCCCGGCCGGCCGGTAGCGGACCGCGACCTCGATGCCGGCCGCCTCGACCGGCTGGGCCGAGGGCGGCAGGATGGCCCGCTGCAGCCGGACCGCCAGCAGGTGCTCCTCCTCGGCCCGGTGCTCGCTGTCGGCCAGCTGGTCCTGGGTGGCGGCCAGCACCACCCGGGTCTGGTACTCGGTGGTGATGTCCTGGAACGCGCCCCGCACCGACTCGGCCGTGCCCGCCGGGCCCAGCACCGGCTCGGCGAACACCCGGATCTGGCGGACGCTGCCGTCGTCGGCCCGGACGATGCGGAACGTCGTGCTGGCGGGCCGCCCGGTCCGCAGCAGCGTGTCGCGGAACTCCCGCAGCGCCGGCACGTCGGCCCCGATCACGAAGCTGTGCAGGTCGCCCAGGGAGATCGCGGTGCCCGCGCGGGCGGGCAGCCCGAACAGCGCGAACACGGCGTCGGTCCAATCCGGGCGGCCGGTCAGCAGGTTCTCCTGCCAGCCGCCGATCCGGCCCAGCCGCTGGATCTGGCCGAGCAGGGCGGTCAGCCGGTCCGCCTCGGTGGCGATCCGCCAGCCGATCACCACCCCGTCGAAGAACCGGGCGATCCGCACGTCGGCGATCGCCCCGGTCATCACCTCGGCCGCGCGGCCGCCGACGGGGCCGGGCAGGAACTGGGGCTGCCCGCTGGTCAGCGCCTCGACCGCGCGGTCGAGCACGCCGCCCGCGGCCGCCGCCGCCGGATACGCCTCCACCAGCGTCCGCCCGGCCGGGCTGGTGCCGCCCGAGTCGGCGTAGTCGATGCGGAAGTCGGTCACCGCGCCGACGGCGTCGCGCACCGGGGAGGCGACCAGGACCGTCTCCAGCAGCCCGCTGAGCAGGCCGTGGAGCGCGGGCCGGGACCGCACCAGGGTCAGCTCGCCGCGCGCCACCCGGGCGCTGAGCAACTGCGAGCAGGCCCGGGCGAGGTCACGGACCTGCTGGCGGAGCGGGTCCGGGAACCTCTCGCGCGGTCCCGGCCAGCAGATCTCCATCACCCCCAGCAGGGCCGAGGCCTGGTCGTGGAGGGCGATGATGGTGCGGGCGCCGTCCGGCCAGCGCCCGCTGCCCGGCCCCGGCGGGGTCGCGGGCAGCTGCGGGCCGCCCGCCCGCGGTCCCGGCCGCCACAGGTCCGGCTGGCCCGCCGCCACCCGCTGCTCCAGGCAGTCCATCTGCGGCGGGATCCAGCGCCAGCGGCCTGCCTCGGCCGGGCCCAGGCCCGCCTCGCCCAGCAGCCCGAGGCTGCCGTCCGCCCCGATCAGCCACAGCGCCACCGCCGCCGCCCCCAGCGGGACCAGCGCCTGGTTCAGCACCGCGGCCGCGAACTCGGGACCGTCGGCCGCCAGCGCGGCCGCCGCCGACGCCAGCTGGTTCTGCCGGACCGCGGCCGGCGGCAGCGGCTCAGGAGCCGGGCCGTCGGCCACCCGGTCGGGCTCGGAGCTGGCGTCGGGGCTGATGATGGCGGCCGCGATCTCGGTCACCGGCGTGTTCGCCTCGCGGGCCAGCGCCGCCAGCTGACGGGCGGCCTCGGCCGGGCTGCAGCCGAGCCGTTCGATCAGCACGCCCGCCGCCATGTCGGCCACCGACCGGGCGGCGGCCACGGCCCGCGCCTGGTCCAGTTCCTGCCGCTGGCGGTCGATGACTGCGGCCAGCCGCTGGATCTCTTCACCCTGGCCGGAGCCCTCTGGACTGGACACGTTCACCGACCTTCCGTCGTCCCAGGGTGAGCCATATCCGCCCTTCGCGCCAGCCTTCTTCGGCCTTCTCGGCGCCTGGAGCCTATGGGACCATGAAATCGATGGACACGTGCCCGAGCCGATCCCGGCTCTCCTAATGTTGCCATGCGGCAAACGTACTGGTTACGTGCTGGCCGGCGCCGTTTGTCACGATCTGCCCACACCTGGCCGCGCGGCTGGCCGGCGGCCTGACAGGGAGCTTTGATGACCGACCTCGTGCCTGCGGGCCGTCAGCTCGACGAGTACGGCTTGGAGCAGCTGCTGGCCGGGCTGACGGCGGTCCGGGGCGGGGACTTCAGCATCCGGCTGCGGCAGACCGGCGACCCGCTGATGGACCAGATCGCGACCGTCTTCAACGGCATGGCCGACCAGCTCGGCGACTTCACCTCCGAGGTCACCCGGGTGGCCCGCGAGGTCGGCACCGAGGGCAAGCTCGGCGGCCAGGCGGCCATCCCCAACGTGTCGGGGACCTGGAAGGACCTGACCGAGTCGGTCAACGCGATGGCCGGCAACCTGACCGACCAGGTGCGCAACATCGCCCAGGTCACCACCGCGGTGGCCGAGGGCGACCTCAGCCAGAAGATCACGGTCGACGCCCAGGGTGAGATCCTCGAGCTCAAGAACACCGTCAACACCATGGTCGATCAGCTCTCGGCGTTCGCCGACGAGGTGACCCGGGTGGCCCGCGACGTCGGCAGCGAGGGGCGCCTGGGCGGTCAGGCCCACGTCCGCGGCGTCTCCGGGACCTGGAAGGACCTGACCGACAACGTCAACGTGATGGCCTCCAACCTGACCGACCAGGTCCGCTCGATCGGCAAGGTGGCCACCGCGGTGGCCCGCGGCGACCTCAGCCAGCAGATCACGGTCGAGGCCCGGGGCGAGGTGGCCGACCTCGCCGAGGCCATCAACATGATGGTGAGCACCCTGTCGGCGTTCGCGGGCGAGGTCACCCGGGTGGCCAGCGAGGTCGGCACCGAGGGCATCCTCGGCGGCCAGGCCACCGTGCCCAACAAGGCCGGGACCTGGAAGGACCTGACCGACAGCGTCAACTCGATGGCCACCAACCTGACCAACCAGGTGCGCAACATCGCCCAGGTCACCACCGCGGTGGCCCAGGGCGACCTGTCCCGCAAGATCGACGTGGACGCCCGCGGCGAGATCCTCGAGCTCAAGACCACGATCAACACCATGGTCGACCAGCTGTCCTCGTTCGCGGCCGAGGTCACCCGGGTCGCCCGCGAGGTCGGCAGTGAGGGCCGCCTGGGCGGCCAGGCCGAGGTCGAGGGGGTGTCCGGAACCTGGAAGCGGCTCACCGAGAACGTCAACGAGCTGGCCAGCAACCTGACCACCCAGGTGCGGTCGATCGCGGAGGTGACCAGCGCGGTCGCGGCCGGCGACCTGACCCGGTCGATCGCGGTCGAGGCCCAGGGCGAGGTGGCCGAGCTCAAGGACAACATCAACGCGATGGTGCTCTCGCTGCGCGACTCGACCCGGGCCAACCAGCAGCAGGACTGGCTCAAGTCGAACCTGGCCCGGCTGTCGGGCATGATGCAGGGCCACCGGGACCTGACCGCGGTCGGCGAGCTGATCATGGACGAGCTGGCCCCGCTGGTCAGCGCCCAGCACGGCACGTTCTTCCTCAGCGAGACGGCCGACGGCGAGACCCGGCTGCGGCTGATCGCCGGCTACGGGCTGCGGGCCGACAAGGAGGCGCCGCTGCAGTACCGGCTGGGCCAGTCGCTGATCGGCCAGGTGGCCAAGAGCAAGCGCTCGATCATCATCGACGACCTGCCCGAGGGCTACGTCAAGATCACCTCCGGGATCGGCGAGGCGTTCCCCACCAACCTGGCCATCCTCCCGATCCTGTTCGAGGGCCAGGTGCTGGGCGTCATCGAGCTGGCTTCGTTCCGGACGTTCACCCCGGTCCAGACCGACTTCCTCGAGCAGTTCACCGAGACCCTGGGGGTCAACGTGAACACGATCGTGGCCAACGCGCGCACCGACTCGCTGCTCAAGCAGTCCCAGCGGCTGACCGCCGAGCTGCAGGCCCAGCAGGACGAGCTGCAGCGGTCCAACGCCGACCTGGAGGACAAGGCCGAGCAGCTGGCCCGCCAGAACAGCGACATCGAGACCAAGAACGCCGAGATCGAGCAGGCCCGGCAGGAGATCGAGGAACGGGCCCAGCAGCTGGCGCTGGCCTCCCGCTACAAGTCCCAGTTCCTGGCCAACATGTCGCACGAGCTGCGCACCCCGCTGAACAGCCTGCTGATCCTGGCCCGGCTGCTGGCCCAGAACCCGGGCGGCAACCTCACGATCAAGCAGGTCGAGTACGCCAACGTCATCCACTCGGCCGGCTCGGACCTGCTGCAGCTGATCAACGACATCCTCGACCTGTCCAAGGTCGAGGTCGGGCGGATGGACATCTTCCCCGAGCGGTTCACGCTGCGGGCGCTGCTGGACGACATCCAGGCCACGTTCCAGCCGCTGACGGCCGAGAAGGGCCTGACGTTCGCGGTCGACCTGGCCGCCGACGCCCCGGCCGAGATGTTCACCGACCGCCAGCGGCTGCGCCAGGTGCTCGGCAACCTGGTGTCCAACGCGGTCAAGTTCACCTCGGCCGGCCAGGTCGTGCTGCGGGTCGGGCCGGCCGGCGGCCCCGACCCGGCCGTCGCGTTCTCGGTCACCGACACCGGGATCGGCATCGCCCCGGAGAACCTGGACGCCATCTTCGGCGCGTTCGAGCAGGGGGACGGCACGCTCAGCCGCCGCTACGGCGGCACCGGGCTCGGCCTGTCGATCGCCCGCGAGGTCGGGGCGCTGCTCGGTGGCGACATCACCGCCGACAGCGAGCTCGGCCGGGGCAGCACGTTCACGTTGTGGGTGCCGGTCACGCTGCCAAACCCGGCCGAGGATCTGCTGCCGCTGGCACCCGCCCAGGCGATGCCGGCTGCGGCGGTGACCGGCCCGTCCCGGCCGTCCTCGCCGCTGGCCCCGTCCCGGTCGCTGCCGCTGTCCCAGTCTCCGGCCCCGGCCGGGCCGCTGTCGGGCCGGCCGCCCCACGAGCCGCACCTGAACGGCTACTCGCGCCCGCCGTCGCCGGCCCCGGCCGCCGCCGGCGCGGTGCCCGGCGCCCACCGGCTGCTGGTGCTCGAGAGCGCCCCCGGCGGCCTGCTCACCCTGCTGGCCTACAGCGCCGCCTCCGACCTGGCCGACGTCAGCGGCCCGGTTCAGGTACAGACGGTGACCCGGCCGGACGAGGCCGTCGAACGGCTGCGGGCCGCCCCCCACCAGTGCGTGGTGCTCGACCTCGGCCTGCCCGACGCGGCCGCGTTCGTGTTCCTGGACCAGCTCCGGGACGAGCCCGCCCTGGCCGGGCTGCCGGTGCTGGCCCATACCCGCGACAACCCGGCCGGCGCCCAGACCCAGCTCGCCCCCTACCGGCTGGCCGAGCAGCAGCTGGCCGGCTCCGGCCTGGCCGGACGGCCGCTCGAGCTGCTGCCGTCGCTGGACGACCTGCGCGAGCGGATCGCGCTGTACATGTCGGCCGTCCCCGGCGGCCTGGGTGGCCTGGCCGCTGACCCGGCCCGGGTCACCGGCCCCCACCCGGTCACCCACCCGGCCCCGCCGGCCGCCCGGCACGAGGCCCTGGCCGGCCAGAAGGTGCTGGTCATCGACGACGACGTCCGCAACGTGTACGCGATCACGAGCTCGCTGGAACTGCACGGCATGACCGTGCTGCGGGCCTCCGACGGCCGCGAGGGGATCGCCGCGCTGACCGCTGAACCGGACGTCGACCTGATCCTGATGGACGTGATGATGCCGGAGATGGACGGCTACTCGACGATGGCCGCCATCCGCCAGATGCCCGCGTTCGCGGCCCTGCCGATCATCGCGGTCACCGCCCGCGCCATGCCCGGCGACCGCGAGAAGGCGCTCGACGCCGGCGCCAGCGACTACGTGACCAAGCCGGTCGACACCGAGGCGCTGCTGTCGCGGATGGAGCAGTGGCTCAGCGGCCGGCCCGGCTGACCTCCGGATCGGCCGGGCGGACCGGGCGGACTCGGCTGACTTCCTGCCCGGCCCGCCGGGCGGTCGCCGCGAACGCGACCGCGTCGTGGACCGCCGCCCCGCCCTGGTCGTTGTTGAAGTACACGTAGACGTCCTCGCCGCCCGGCCAGGCCGCCGCCAGCCGCTTGACCCAGGTGCGCAGGGTGGCCTGCCGGTAGCGCGGCCACGGCTGGCCCGAGCCCTCGTGCAGCCGCAGGTAGCCCCAGCCCGCGGTTTGCCACAACGGCGCCCGGGCCGACCCGCCCCGGTCGGCCCACACCAGGGCCGCGCCCCGGTCGGTCAGCACCTGGCGCATCTCGTCGGTCCAGCAGGATTCGTGCCGCAACTCGACCGCCACCCGCAACCCGCGTGGCCCCCGCCGGGCGAATTCGGCCAGGCAGCCGTCCATCAGGCCCGGGTCACCCTTCCAGTTGGGCGGCAGCTGAACCAGGATCGGCCCCAGCCGCCCGCCCAGGCCGGTGGCCGCGTCGAGCAGCCGCTGGACCGGCTCGCCGGGATCCTTCAGCCGCCGCACGTGGGTGAGGTAACGGCTGGCCTTGACCGTCATCACGAACCCGTCCGGCGTCCGTTCGGCCCAGTTCACGAACGTCTCCCGGGGCGGTAGCCGGTAGAACGAGTTGTTGTTCTCGACCGTCTCGAAGTGCTCGGCGTAGTGCTCCAGCCAGCGCTTCTGGGGCACGCCCGGCGGGTACAGCCCGCCCCGCCAGTCCCGGTACTGCCACCCGGAGGTGCCGACCAGCCACGCCACCCGGTCCCACCCCCGTCCCACTCGCGCTGCTCAGTACCAGGCCCCGGCCGCGTGGTCAGTACCCGACCCCCACCACGTGGCCGATGGTGGCCGGGTCGGCCAGCACGGCCAGGATCGCGTCGGCCACGTCGGCCCGTGCGATGCTCATCCCCACGTTGTGGTCGATCATGCGGCGGTAGCGGCCCCGGCCCGGCCGGCCGGTCAGCAGCGCGGCCGCATCAGGCCGGACGCCGACTGCGAAGCGGCCGCCTCGATGCTGCTCGGCTCGGCTTTCCAGTACGCCTTCTTCCGCTGCTTCGCCCAGCTGGCGCCCGATCCCGAGGCGGCCGCCGCCCACGCCACCGCCATCGCCGCCACCCTGCTGACCGGCCTCGCGCCCTGAGCGGCGTCACCCGTCGTCGAGCCCGGGCACCGGGCCGGACCGTTCGAACAGGTAGTAGAAGGCCGTCACGGCGCAGAGGCCGACCGCGACCTGGGCGTTCAGGAACGCGACCGCGATCGCGATCACGTAGAGGATCTGGCCGCCGTAGAACCGCAGCCGGGCCCGGTTCTTGACCGCGGCCGGCATCGGATCGTGCAGCGCGTTGTCGTGCCGCAGGATCCACTCGAACAGCAACGCGAACGCCAGCCCCATCGCCTCGAACACCGAGGCGTAGAGGGCGGCCGCCACCCGCGCGCTGTAGTTGTCCTTGCTCAGGTACTCGGCCATGGTCGAGGTGGCGAACGGGATCGCCACCACCACCGCCAGCAGCACCAGGTTGAGGTACAGCAGCGTCCGGTTGACCACCCGGACGTTGTTCATCGTCGCGTGGTGGTTGACCCAGATGATGCCGATGGTGAGGAAGCTGATCAGGTAGGCCACGTAGGACGGCCAGGCGTGCCCGAGCTGCCACGCCAGCGGATGCGGCGAATCGGGTCCCTTCACGGCCAGGTCCAGCGCCAGCAGCGTGATCGCCACCGCGAACACGCCGTCGCTGAACGCCTCCAGCCGTGACTTGTTCACCCGCTCACCGTAGCCGGGGAGGATCCCCGGCCACGGCGCTGCTCGCTACCAGCGATCAAGCCCAGTGATCAAGACCGGCGATCAGGACCTCGTGCCGGGGGTGAACGAAACCCCCCGCAGCACCTGCCCGAACCCGGCCGCCCGGACCGTGCGGAACGCCTCGCCCGCAGCCGGCGCGGTCGCCGGCACCCGGTCGGTGATGGCGACCAGCTTGTTCGGGTCGGCGCCCTGGTCCCCGCCGCCGCTGACCGTGGAGGTCACCGCGTACACGGTGACCGTCCCGTCCCGGTTGACCCGCCCGGTGAGGTTGCGCAGCCCGTCGGTGGCGGGCGCCCACGGCAGCTTGGTGGCCGCGTTGTCGCCGGTCGGGTAGCCGGCCACGGTGTACGGCGTGCCTAGCGCCAGGCCCGCCGCCAGCGTGTAGGCCAGGTGCCAGGACCCGCCGGTCAGCACCCACTTCTGCAGGCCGGCCGTGGTCTGCCCGGCCGCCGCGGTGTAGGTCCCGGTCGCCGCCGAGTAAGTGTTGGTGCCGTTGCCCTCGTCGGCCACGTACAAGGTGTCCGGCCCAGCGAACCACAGCCCGAACGGGAACGAGGTGGTGGACTTCAGCGCGGTCGGGAAACCCTTGAGCACGCACATGTTGCTGGGCAGCCCGTCGGCGCCGACGGTGGCCGGGTTGTAGGCCAGCGGCGAGGCCGGCCGCGGCGCCCCCGGCACCGGCAGCCCCACCCCGCTCGGGCAGGCCTTACCGGTGGTGTCCAGGAAGTACACGGTGTTGACGCCGTTGCCGCCGCTGCCCTTGGTGTAGTAGACGACGTTGTCGTAGACGGCCAGCCCGCGGAAGTTGTCGTCCTTGCCGACCTTGTCGGCCGGGTCGCCGAGCTGGGTCACGCTGAACGAGCCGGCAGGCGTCGGCGTCCCCGGCCGCTGCCACGCCTGCGGCCGCCGGGACGGCTTGATCAGCTGGGCGCCGGCCCCGAGGATGATCCCGGCCGGCTGCGGGGCCGAGCCGTTGCCGGCGTTCCCGGCCGCGTAGTACACCCCGGCCCGGCTGTTCAGGATCGCCGCCCGCCCGTTGTTGCCGCTGTAGGCGTTGGTGTTGGTGAACTGGAACCGGCCGTCCGCGCCGAGCTGGGCCACCGTCCGGTAGTAGGCGCCCGGCACCGGGTCGGTCGGGTCGACCACCCCGGGCGTGTTCGAGTTGGACACGTCGACCGTGTCTGGGGCCGCGTCGTACCCCATGAACGTCACGTAACGCCGGTCGGTGGACAGGTTGAGGGCCAGCTCCGACTTGGAGGAGAAGCTGGTCACCACCCGCCCAGCCGGCGACGAGGACGGCACCGCGAGCGCGCCCAGCGTCCGCCCGGACGGGCTCAGCTCGGTCAGCGTGATCTTCGAGGTCACCCCGAAGCTGGGATCGGCCAGCACGTTGTTGAACACCTGCGGATAGGTCCCGTCCGCGGTGGCGGTGACGCAGCCGGTCGTGCAACCGGGCGGCAGCACGGTCTGCCCGGCCACGATGCCCGGGTCGTTCGTATAGGTGCTCCCGCTGACCAGCAGATCGCCCGGCGCCAGCCCGCGCGGCCCGGCCGGGTGACCCGCACCGCCGGCCCCCGCCTGGGCGGAACCCGCCACCAGCGCGCCTGCCGCCACCGCGGCGACCGGCAGCGTGGCCAGCAGTCGCCAGCGGGAGAACCGTACGTTCGGACCAGCCATCGTCATCCGCCTCGCAGCGTCGGCATCGGGGAGTGGATCAATCGTGGCCGGACGGTCGTATCTGTGAGGTTCTGTTCGGTTAGCGCCAGGTTACCGTCAGCAGAACATCTGCCGCTCGGGCGCCGGCGTCGCTGCCGCTCACGCCCCCAGCAGCTCGCCCACCGCCGCGCCGAACACCTCGGTGTGCCGGTCCACATCCTCGACGCTGGTGACCGGGCACATCAGTGCCATGTTGTGGAACGGGGTGAGCAGGATGCCGCGGTTGGCCAGGTAGGTGTGCAGGTAGTCGTCCAGTTCGGGATCGGAGGCGGCCGCCGCCTCGGTGCCGGTCCGCGGCGCGGGCGCGGTGAACCGGTACTCGGCCCGGGCCCCGAGCCGGGTCACCGACCAGGGCAGCCCGTGCCGTTCGATCACGCTCGTTACCCCGTCGGCGAACCGGGCGGACAGCGTCGTCATTGTGTCGAACACCTCGTCCCGCAGCACCTCACGCAGTGTCGCCCGCACCGCCGTGACCGACAACGGGTTACCGGCCAGCGTGCCGCCCACCCCGCCCATGTCGACCAGGTCCAGGTCGCTGCGCGACAGCAGCCGGTCGGCCAGCTCGGCCGACAGTCCGTAGGCGGCCGCCGGGATCCCGCCACCGATCGCCTTACCCACGGTGACCAGGTCGGGCGCCAGCCCCCAGGCCTGGGTGGCCCCGCCCGGGCCCGCGCAGAACGTGTGTGTTTCGTCGTTGATGAGCAGGGTCCCGTACCGCCGGGTCAGCTCCCGGACCCCGGCCAGGTAGCCGGGCTCGGGCAGCACGATGCCGATGTTGGTCAGGGCCGGCTCCATCAGCACGGCCGCCACGTCGCCGTGCGCCAGTTCGCGCTCCAGCCCGTCCAGGTCGTTGTACTCGGCCACCCGGCTGGTCTCGCGCACGTCGACCGGCGCCCCCACGTTGCCCGCCCGCGGCCGCGGCCCGTCCGGGCTGGTCACGATCAGCGACTCGTCCACCGTGCCGTGGTAGCAGTAGCTGTGGAACAGGATCTTGCCCCGGCCCGACAGCGCCCGGGCCAGCCGGATCGCCCACCGGTTGGCGTCGGTCGCGGTCAGCGCGAACGACCAGCGGGCGGCGCCGAACCGCCGCGCCAGCTCGGCCCCGGCCTCGGCCGCCTCCTCGGTCGGCATCATCACCGACAGCCCGCCCAGCTCGGCCGCCCGCCGCTGCACCGCCCGCAGCACCGGGGCGGGGGAGTGCCCGGCCATCGCGGCGGTGTCACCCAGCGAAAAATCGGCGTATTCGAGCCCGTCGACGTCGGTCACCCGTGCCCCGGCCGCCCGCGCGAGATAGAGCGGGAACCCCCCGGCCGCCATGTTCATCCAGGTCATCGGCACCCGGCCGAACAGCGACCCCGCCCGCTGGTAGGCCCGCGCCGACCCCGGGTGCCGCGCGGCGAACGTGGCCCGCTCCCGGGCGAGCAGTTGAACCAGACGGCTGCGGTCCACGGTGGTCCCCCTCAGGAAAATTCTGAAAACGTCTGACCAGCTGGTGCCTATAGTCAGCACTGTGCCTCAGCGCAGAATAGTTATTTCCGGTGCCCACGTGGCTACCGTTGATCCCGACGGCACCGAGTACCCGGGCGGGACCGTCGTGGTCGAGGACGGCCGGATCGTCGCCGTCAGCCCCGGCGCCGGGCCCGACTACGGCGACCACGTGCCGACCGAGCACGTCGACGGGACCGGCCACCTGCTGACCCCCGGCCTGGTCAACACCCACCACCACTTCTACCAGTGGCTGACCCGCGGCCGGGCCCAGGAAAAGGACCTGTTCGGCTGGCTCACCGAGCTGTACCCGGTGTGGGCCCGGCTGGACTCCGAACTGGTCTACGCGGCCGCCCGGGCCTCGATCGCCGCCCTGGCCACCAGCGGCTGCAGCACCGCCGCGGACCACCACTACATCTTCCCGGACGGCGCCGGCGACCTGATCGGCGCCTCGGTCCGGGCCGCCCGCGAGCTGGGGGTGCGCTTCCAGGCCGCCCGCGGCTCGATGGACCTGGGCCGGTCCCGGGGCGGGCTGCCGCCCGACTTCGCGGTCGAGGACACCGACGCCGCCCTGGCCGCGACCGAGCAGGCCATCGACGCCTGGCACGACCCGGCCGCGGACGCGATGGTGCGGATCAGCGTGGCCCCCTGCTCGCCGTTCACGGTGTCGGAGCCGCTGCTGACCGGCGCGGCCGATCTGGCCCGGCGACGCGGGGTGCGGATGCACACCCACGGCGCCGAGACCCAGGAGGAAGCGGAGTTCTGCCAGTCGAAGTTCGGCCAGACCCCGACCGAGTTCCTCGACGCCCACGGCTGGCTGGGGGCCGACGTGTGGCTGGCCCACTGCGTCCACCTGGACCCGGCCGCGATCGAGCGCATCGGTGTCACCGGCACCGGGGTCGCGCACTGCCCGTCGTCCAACGCCCGCCTCGGGGCCGGCATCGCCCCGGTCCCCGAGCTGCTGGCGGCCGGCGCCCCGGTCGGCCTCGGCGTCGACGGCACCTCCTCCAACGAGACCGGCCAGCTCGGCCCCGAGATCCGCCAGGCCATCCTGGTCGCCCGCGCCCGCCGGGGCCCGGCCGCGCTGACCGCCCGCCAGGCCCTGCACGCCGCCACCGCCGGCGGCGCCCGCTGCCTGGGCCGCGAGGAAGAGGTCGGCTCGATCGAGCCCGGCAAACTGGCCGACCTGGCCCTCTGGCGGGTCGACGGCCCGCTGCACTCGACCATCGCCGACCCGGTCGCCGCCCTCGCCCTGGGCGCCCTCCCGCCCCTGACCCTGCTCCTGGTCCAGGGCCAGCCCATCGTCACCGACGGCCACCTCACCCGCGCCGACCCCGAAGACATCGCCGGCCAGGCCGCTACCGCGGCTCGCCGCCTGGCCGAGCGGGCCGGCCTCCGCTAGCTATTGCCCGGCGGTCGCTGCCCGTACCCCGCCAGCTTGCCCGCCACCTTCTCGATCTCTTCCGCTGCCAGCAGCCGGGGCCGTCCGGCCGCAGCGGCCCGCAGCCACACGTCGCACACCCACTCCAGCGCCCGCGCCCGGGTCAGCGCGGTCTGCAGGTCGGGCCCGGTGGTGACCGCCCCGTGGTTGGCCAGCAGACAGGCCGACCGCCCGGCCAGCGCCGCCACCACACTGGCCGCCAGCTCATCGGTCCCGTAGGTCGCGTACGGCGCCACCGCGACCGGGCCGCCGAACGCCGCCACCTGGTAGTGGATGGCCGGCACCTCGTCCACCAGCGCCGACGTCGCGGTCGCGGCCGGGGAGTGGGTGTGCACGATCGCCGCCGCGTCGGTAGCGGCGTAGACCGCCAGGTGCAGCGGCAGCTCGCTGGACGGCCGCAGCGGCGCCTCGGCCTCGGTGCCGTCCAGCCCGTGTACCCCGACCAGTTCGGCCGACAGGTCCGCATAGTCCAGCCCGCTCGGCGTCACCGCGATCAGGTCCCCGGCCCGGGCGCTGACGTTGCCCGCGGTCCCCACCACCAGCCCGGTCGCCGCCAGCCGACGGCCGACCGCCGCGACCTCCGCCCGCAGGTCAGCGAGCAGCATCGGGCCATCCGGCAGGTAGCGTCGAAGCCATGAGCTCCGAGGCGGCCTTCGAGGTCATCGGCTGGCGCGACGGCCACATCATCGCGCTCGACCAGACCGCGCTCCCGCACGACATCCGCATGCTCCATCTCACCACGGTCGGCGAACTGGTGGACGCGATCGGGCGGCTGGCCATCCGCGGCGCCCCGGTGCTGGGCGCGGCCGGCGCCCTCGGCGTGGCCCTGGCCGCCCGCCAGGCCGAGCAGGACGGCTGGGACGCGGCCCGGCTCGACGCCGCCGTCAAGCAGATCGCGGAGGCCCGGCCGACCGCCGTCAACCTGCGCCGGGAGGCCGAGGCGGCCGCCGCCGTCATCCCCCAGGGCGCCGCTGCGGTCGCGGCCGCCGCGCTGGCCACGGTCGCGACCACGGTGGCGGCCAGCCACCAGATGAGCGAACGCGGCGCCCGCTACCTGCGCGAGCGCTGCGGCCCGGCCCCGCTGCGGGTGGAGACCCACTGCAACACCGGCAGCCTCGCCTGCCTGGGCTGGGGTACCGCGCTGGGCGTGATCCGGGCCCTGAACAACTCCGAAGCGCTGGCCCACGTGCTGGTCGACGAGACCCGCCCGCTGCTCCAGGGGGCCCGGCTGACCTGCTGGGAGCTGGGCCAGCTGGCCATCGAGCACTACCTACTGGCCGACGCGGCCGGGCCGTTCCTGATCAGCCAGGGCCTGGTCGACGCGGTCGTGGTCGGGGCCGACCGGGTGGCCGCCAACGGCGACGTGGCCAACAAGATCGGCACCTACAGCCTGGCCCTGGCCGCCCAGCAGGCCCGCATCCCGTTCGTGGTCGTGGTGCCCGAATCGACCATCGACCCCGCCACCCCCGACGGCGGCCAGATCACCGTCGAACGCCGGGCCGAAGACGAGGTCACCCACGTCCTCGGCGTCCCAGCCGCCCCCGACGGGACCCGCGCCCTCAACTACGCCTTCGACATCACCCCGGCCGCCCTGGTCACCGCCATCATCACCGAGTCCCGCGTCATCGAGCCGTGACGCAGGCCCCCAAAATCCAGGTGACGGCGTTGGCCGGGCCGATCTAGGCTCGATCTCCGTGGTGAACCGGGCCGGATCCCTGCTGGCCGCTTCGGCGTCCAATGAGCGCGCCACCGGCCGCCAGGCCTGGGGACTGCTGTGGGCGTCGAGCCGCCCGCTGGCGGCCGGGGTCATCGTATGGATGGCGGGCAACGCCCTGCTCCCGGTGGCGGTGGTGATCACCCTCGGTCTGGTCGTCGGCCGCATCCCGGGCACGGTCACCCACGGCATCTCCTCCGCCGACGGGCACCAGCTGATCGCCGCGCTGATCCTGGCCGCCCTGGTCTACGGGCTGTCGCTGATCGCCGACCCGGTCGGCGGCGCGCTCGGGACCGCGGCCTCGGCCCGCATCACCGGCCAGCTGCAGGAACGCCTGCTGACCGCGGTGACCGGGCCGGTCGGGGTCGCCCACCTGGAGGACACCGAGGTGCTGGACCGGCTGGCCCGGGCCGAGGGTAGCCTGACCGGCTTCTTCCCCGGCGACGCCCCCGTCACCTGGGCCGGCAGCCTGGCCGGGCGGCTGTCCGGGGTCATCGGCTGCCTGGTGCTGGCCGTGTTCCAGTGGTGGCTGGGCCTGCTGCTGCTGGTCATGTGGGTGACGGTGCGCCGGGTGCTGCTGACCGCGGTGCTGCGGCAGGCCATCGACCTGCGCGGGATGACCACGGTGATGCGCCGGTCCTGGTACTTCGTCGGCGTCGGCACCAAGGCCCGCGACGCCAAGGAGGTCCGGGTGTTCAGCCTGGCCCGGTTCGTGGCCGCCCGGTTCCGCCGCGAGCACGAGCAGTTCCTGGCCGGGGCCCGCGACGACATCCGCTCGCTGCACCGCCGGGCCGCCGCCTGCTTCCTGGTCGTGCTGGCCGGCTACGCGCTGACGCTGGTGGTGATCACCCACGACGCCCGCGCCCACGAAATCGGCGTGCGCGGGCTCGCCATCCTGATCCCGATGCTGGCCGTGACCACCTCGGCCGGCAGCATCAGCTACGGCGACATCACCCTGGCCTGGGCGCTGACCGGGCTGCCGGACGCGGACCGGCTGGAGCAGGACCTGACCCCGTCCGGCCCCACCCTGACCAGCTCCAGCACCGACGGCACCGACGGCACCGGCAGCACCGGCAGCACCGGCCGTGCGGCCAGGCCCGGCCCACGGCCGGCCGGCGACCGGCCCCGGCACCGGGTCGCCCTCGAGGGGGTGCATTTTCGCTATCCGGGCGGCACCGCCGACGTGCTGGCCGGGGTCGACCTCGAACTGGAAGCGGGCCGCTCGACCGCCCTGGTCGGGGTGAACGGAGCGGGCAAGTCCACCCTGGTCAGCCTGCTCGGCCGGCTCCGCGACCCGACCGCCGGGCGGATCGTGGTCGACGACGTCGACCTGCGCGACCTGGACCCGGTCGGCTGGCAACGCAAGATCGCGCTGATGCCGCAGCAGCCGGTCCGCTACCCGGTCTCCGCCTACGACAACGTGGCGTTCGGCGCGCTCGAACACGCCGCCGACCGCGACGGGGTGGAACGGGCCGCCCGCCAGGCCGGCTTCGCCGACGTGGTGCCGACGCTGCCGGACGGCTGGGACACCGTGCTGACCCGGGAACTGCCGGGCGGGGTCGACCTGTCCGGCGGTCAGTGGCAGCGGCTGGCGCTGGCCCGGGCGCTGTTCGCCACCGCCCACGGCGCCCGGCTGCTGATCCTCGACGAGCCGACCGCCGCCCTCGACGTGCGCAGCGAGGCCCGCTTCTACCGGCAGTTCCTCGACATCACGGCCGGACTGACCACGGTGGTGATCTCACACCGGTTCGCCACCGTCCGCCAGGCCGACACGATCTGCGTGCTCGACGGTGGCCACATCAGCGAACGCGGTAGCCACGCCGACCTGGTCGCCGCGGGCGGCACCTACGCCCGCATGTACGAGGTCCAGGCCGCCCGCTTCGGAGCCGCCCGATGACCAGCCCGCCCGAAGCCCCGGCGCCCCAAGCACCGCATTCGCCCCAGGAACCCCGCACGCCCCGGCCACCCCGCAGGCTCATCCGCCTGGCCGGGGTCATGCTGCTGGACGGCTTCCGGGCCGCCCCCGGCCAGATGACCGTGGTCACCACCCTGCTGGTGGTGGGCAGCGTGGCCGCGACCTGTTACCCGCTCGGCTACCGGCTGCTGCTCAACGGGGCGTTGGCCGGATCGGCCGCCCAGTCGGTGGCCGGGGTCGCGGTGGTGGCGGGCCTGGCCGCGATCGGCTGGGCGGCGCTGGCGATCGGGGCGACCGAGGCGATGGCGCTGTCCGACCGGATCGCGCTGTACCGCACCAGCCAGATGATCGCGCTGATCAGCGGGGTGCCCAGCCTCGAGCACCTGGAACGCCCGGACTACCTGACCGAGGTCGAACGGCTCAACGCCAACCGCCGTCAGCTCGCCGCAGCCCCCCGCCAGCTGCTCAGCAACGCCTCGTCGGTGGCCCGGATCGTCACCCTGCTGGTGCTGCTGGCCTCGGTGTCGCCCTGGCTGTTGCTGCTGCCGGTGTGCGCGCTGCCGCCGCTGGCGGCCGACCGGGTGGCCAAGCGGATCACCAAACAGGCCGAGAACGCGATGGGCGACACCCGGCGGCTGGCCAGCATGATCTTCGAGCTGTCGTCCAACGCGGCCGTGGCCGGCGAGATCCGCGCCTACGGCCTGGCCGGCCACCTGCGGGCCGAGCACCAGCGGCTGTCGGCCGAAGTCGGCCGGCGCAGTTACCGGGAGGCGCGCACCGTGCTGGCGGTGCAGTCGGCCGGCTGGCTGCTGTACGCGGCCGGGCTGATGGGCGCGATCGCGTTCGTGGCGGTGCGGGCGTCCGAGGCCGCCATCTCGCTCGGCACCGTGCTGATGACGGTGTCGCTGATCCGCCGGTCCCGCAACACGCTGTCGGCGGCCGCGTCCGGGTCCGGAGCGCTGGTCAACACGCTGGCCACCGCCGACCGGCTGTTCTGGCTGCAGGACCACGCCGCCGGCCAGAGCGCCCGGGCCGGGGCCGGCCAGCCCCCGGACCGGCTGCAGCAGGGCATCCGCCTGGACGACGTGACGTTCAGCTACCCCGGCACCGAGCGGCCGGTGCTGTCCGGGCTGTCGGTGACGCTCGACGCCGGGTCGACGGTGGCGCTGGTCGGGGAGAACGGCTCCGGCAAGACCACCCTGGTCAAGTTGCTGCTGGGGATGTACCAGCCCGACCAGGGCCGGATCGAGGTGGACGGCCTCCCGCTGACCACGATCGACCCGGACGCCTGGCGGGACCGCTGCACGGCCGCGTTCCAGGACTTCTCCCGGTTCAACCTGGCCGCGGTCGAGTCGGTCGGGCTGGCCGACCTGCCCCGGCTCGACGACGAGCCCGCCGCCCGGGCCGCCCTCGACCGGGCCGGGGCGGGCGACCTGGCCGATCAGCTGCCGGACGGTCTGGCCACCTACGTCGGCACCAAGTTCACCGGCGGCACCGGGCTGTCCGGCGGCCAGTGGCAGAAGCTGGCGCTGGGCCGGGCCATGCGGGCGCCCGGCCCGCTGCTGGTGGTGCTGGACGAGCCGACCGCCAGCCTGGACGCCCCCTCTGAGCACGCCCTGTTCGAGCGCTACACCGACGCGGCCCGCGACGCCGCCACCACCGGCACCATCACCGTGCTGGTCTCGCACCGGTTCGCCACCGTGCGGATGGCCGACCTGATCATCTTCATGGACGAGGGGCAGGCGGTCGAGATCGGCGGCCACGACGAACTCCTGGCCAGCGGCGGCCGCTACGCCGAGCTGTTCGAGCTGCAGGCCGGTGCCTATCAGTAGCCGGCCGCGGATCCCGCTCGGTGCCCTGCGGGAGCGCGAGTTCCGCCTTTACTTCACCGGGCAGCTGGTGTCGCTGCTCGGTGACGCGGTCACGCCGTTCGCGCTGGCCTGGGCGGTGCTCGACCTGACCGGGTCCGCCCGCGACCTCGGCTTCGTGATCGCCGCCAAGACCGCCCCGCTGGTGATCTTCCTGCTCATCGGCGGCGTTTTCGCCGACCGGCTGCCCCGGCGGGGGGTGATGCTGACCGCCGACGTGGCCCGGATGGCCATCCAGGCCGCCACCGCCGCCCTGCTGCTCTCGCACAGCGCCCACATCTGGGAGCTGATCGTGCTGCAGGCGCTGGCCGGGACCGGGACCGCGTTCTTCAACCCCGCCTCGACCGGGCTGACGCCGCTGACCGTCAGCCCCGGGCGGCTGCAGGAGGCCAACGCGCTGCGCGGGATGTCGACGGCGGCGACCCTGTTCGCCGGGCCGGCGCTGGCCGGTCTGCTGATCGTCGCCGTCGGGCCCGGGGCCGCGCTCGCCATCGACGCGGCCAGCTTCGGGGTCAGCGCGTTCTACCTGGCCCGCCTGCACCTGCCCGCCCACATCAACCTGCCGCCGCAGTCGTTCGCGCGGGACCTGGCCGACGGCTGGCGCGAGTTCACCGCCCGCACCTGGGTCTGGCTGATCGTGATCAGCGCGTCGATCGGGAACATGATGAGCTCGGTCTGGCTGGTGCTGGCGGCGGCCTGGGTCAAGGACGGCCACGGCGGCGCCGGGGCCTGGACCGCGATCCTGGTCGCGTCGGCCGCCGGTGCGCTCGCGGCCGGCGCGACGGTGCTGCGCATCAAACCGCAACGCCCGCTGCTGGTGGGGATCGCCGCGGTGGTGCCCAACGCGGCGCCGTCCATCCTGCTCGCGCTGAAGCTGCCGTGGGAGACCCTGGTCGTGGCCGAGCTGGTCACCGGCTTCGGGAACATGCTGTTCAACACGCTGTGGGAGACGACGCTGCAGCAGCACATCCCGCCCGCGTCACTGTCCCGGGTCAGCGCCTACGACTGGTTCGGCTCGCTGCTCTGCCAGCCGCTCGGGCTCGCCCTGGCCGGCGTGGTGGCGGCCGGGATCGGGATGAGCCGCACCTTGTGGATCGCCGGCGTGGTCCAGCTCGTCGAGATCGCGGCCACCCTGGCCGCGCCCAGCGTGCGCCACCTGCGGCGCCTCGAAGGACTCCAGCCCGGCGGGCCCCAGCCCGAGCCCAGCCCCCAGGCCGACTAGCCCCCGGACGGACTGGCCAGCTGCATCCCGGCCGCCGCCCGGCGGAACGCGCTCACCGTGGCCGGGTTGTCCTCCAGGTGCCAGTCCTGGTGGTACAGCCCGTCGTTCTGGGGGATGTCGAACCACACCAGCCCGAGCGTGCCGTACTGGCGCATCCCGGCGAACAGGCCGGGGATCTTGGCCGCCTGCCCGGCGGCCGGGCCGACCGACGTCTCCGACAGCAGGATCGGCTGGCCGGTGAACATCCGGACCTGGGCGATCGTCGCCCCGAACACGCTGAAGAACGTGTCGGACGGCCGGTAGTAGTAGCCGTCGATGCCGACCCAGGTCACGTAGCTGGCGCCCGGCCACCAGGACGCGACCGGCCCGGTGCCCTTCTCGTCCGCCTGCACGGTCCACAGCCAGGTCACGTTGGTCACGTGCTGCTGCCGGAACAGCGTGACCAGGTGCCGCCAGGCGGCGATGAACACGGCCGGCGGGGTCCTCCCGTAACCCCAGGCGTACCAGTAGGCGTTCATCTCGTGCGCGAACCCGATCACCACCGGCCCGCCGAACGACCGGACCGCGGCCGCGAACGTGCGCAGGTAGGCGTCCTGGTGGCCCGCGGCGATGTCGGCCAGCGAGGCCAGCGTCGGGTTGATCTGGACGATGGTGGCCGCCCCGTGCTGGCGGGCGGTCTGCGCGAACCCGGTCTTGAACGGCTCGTCCCAGCCGCCGTAGTAGCCGGCCAGGTTGGGGGAGCGGCCGGCCGCCCGGCTGAAGGCGGTCACTGACTGGTAGCTCGCGGGCGTCCCCATCGCGTAGACACCCAGATAGGAGGCGTCCCGGACCGGCAGCGCCCCGGCCGCCGAGCCGCCCGCCGACGACGACGAGGACGACCCCGGGCGGAGCGCGGTGAGCGTCAGCGCCACCGCCGCCACCACCAGGATCACGACCCCGGCGACGTACGGGGTGCGCGGCCGCCGGGACCGCGAGGACCGCGAGGACCGCTGCGGCGGCTGCTCCGGCCAGACCCGCGGCTGCGCGCCCGCGCCCGCCTGCGGCCGCCTCATCGGGTCAGCCCCGGGTAGCTCCTGGCCCCCTGTGCGAACGCGGTCGCCGAGGCTGCCCCGGTCAGCCGCCAGTCCTGCCCGCCGACCGCGTCGAACCAGGTGAACCCCAGCAGCCCGTAGGAGTGGACGCCGGCGTAGAGGTCGCTGATCTTGGCCGGCTGGCCCGCCGCGGCCCCGGCCGCGGTCTCCGCGACCAGGATCGGGGCCTTGGTCAGCCCGCGGACGGCGACGATGGTCGGCCCGAACAGACCGGCGAACGTCATCGACGGCTGGGAGTAGTAGCCGTCGATGCCGACCCAGGTCACGTAGGCGGCGCCCGGCCACCACGGCCCCGGCGGCGAGATCCCCTGCGCGTTCTGGACCACGTTGATCGTCCACAGCCAGGTCACGTTGCCCGCCCCGAGGGTGCGGAACAGCGTCACGATGTGCCGCCAGGCGGCCACGAAGGCGGCCGGCGAGGCGTGCCCGGACGCCCAGGAGTACCAGGTCCCGTTCATCTCGTGCCCGAAGCCGATGACGACCGGGTTGGCGTAGGACCGGACCGCGGTCGCGAACTGGCCCAGGTAACCGTCGTACTTCCCGGCCGCGATCGCGGTCAGGCTGGTGCTGGTCGGGTCCATCTGCACCAGCGGCACCGCCCCGTGCCGGGCGGCGTTGCTGGCGAAGCCGGCCTGGAACTGCTCCCCCCAGCCGCTGTAGTACATGTCCAGGTTGGGCCGGACCCCGGTCTGGCTGGTGAACGTGCCCACACCCGCGTAGGACTGCGGTGACTGAGGTGAATACAGGCCCAGCCAGGACTGCGGGGTGGTGCGCAGGGTGACGTCCGCCTTCTTGGGCGCGGGCAGCGCCACGCTCGACCGGTCGTGGCCGACCGCCACCGTGATGACCGCGGCCACCACGATGAGGACGACCACGACGATCGTGATGCGGATGAGTTTCATGCGGCCGCCCCTCCGACTACTCGCGCATGGTTACGCCGCGCGGCCAGCGCCATCGCGGTGATGCCGGTGGTGAACAGGCCGAGGGCCAGCAGCGGGACGAAGGCGGAGCCGAGGGTGGCCAGCCGCCAGCAGGCCAGCGCGACCCAGGCCAGGCTGGTGCCGCCGTTCCAGATGGTCAGGCCGACCCAGATCCGCCGGGTGCCCGCCTTACGCTTGGCCGCGCCGGTGGACTGCCAGCCCATCTGCCGGCCGCGGGCGATGTCCCACAGCGCCATGACGTGCGCCCACCCGTACAGCACCTTGGCCATGTACGCCTCCGGGCCGTAGCGGCAACGGTGCCAGGCCGGGAGGACCACCATCCCGTAGATGAGCGACGGCAGGATGAAGAGGTAGTTGAGCAGCCGGACCCGGTCCGGCAGCAGGGTCAGCAGGACCAGCGGGATGGCCGGGGCCGCGAACGTGAACAGCGCGGTGTAGATGTAGTAGCAGTAGCCGGACACGTAGCAGCACCGGCTCCGCCAGCTCATCTTCAGCGCCCAGAATTTGCGCGCGCCCGCCAGCGCCATCGAGCCCGAGCACCACCGGTACTGCTGGGCCAGGAACGAGTCCGGGTCGGACGGGCAGAGCCCGGCCGCCAGCGGGACCGGTACGTACCGCAGCCCCCAGCCCGCCCGCCGCAGGTCGAAGCCGGTGTGCACGTCCTCGGAGTGGCCGATCAGGGTGGAGCCGCCGATCGAAGCCAGTGCCGTGCGCCGGTAGATGGCGCAGGAGCCCACGCAGATGGCGCCTTCGTGCCGGTCGCGGGAGACCTGCACCAGCCGGTAGAACATCTCCTGGATCGCGCCCGCCCCCCGCTCCGTCCACGACATCCGGGCGGTGGTGCGGAAGTACTGCGGGGACTGGACGATGCCGAGCGTCTGGTCGGCGTAGAAGTAGGGCAGCAGTTCGACCGGCAGGTCGGCGCGCGGTGCGAAGTCGGCGTCGAGGATCAGGATGAAGTCGCCCGCGGTGTGCTCGAAACCGTGCCGGAGGTTGCCGGCCTTCTTCATCCAGCCCCGGTTCGGGCGCCGCACCCAGGTGAAGCCGAAGCTCCGCGCCATCGGCCGCATGCTCTCGTCCGGCGAGTCGTCCAGCACGTAGGCCATCACCGGCCCCGGGTAGGCGGCGACCAGCCGGGCCACGTGCGTCCAGGTGTTGGCCAGGACGGTGGCCGGCTCACCGCAGATCGGCAGGAAGACGTCCAGCGACGGGTACCGGGCCGGCCGCCAGCCGTCCACCAGCGCCCGGTGCCGGGCCTGATCGAAGTCCCGGGTGCCGATGTTCACGCACAGCGAGAGGACGTAGTAGGCGATCGAGAACACCAGGAACGGCAGGAAGACCAGGGTGAACACCGGGTTCAGGAACACGAACCGGAACTGGCTGATCAGCAGGGCGCCCAGGCTGCCCAGCAAGGCCCGGTTGATCAGGGCCAGGTTGCGGTCGGCGTACCGCGCCTTCTCCTCGTCGCTCGGCGGCTGGGGCGGGACCAGCCCGTACCGGCGGTGGCGGCCGGTTCCGCTCCGGCTCGGGGCGCGTTCAGCGGTGACCATGGCGTCCCGGATGTGACGGATGTGACGGCGCGGCCGGCTGCGGCTCGTAGGCCCAGATCGTGTACTGGCCGATCGTCGACGACGCGACCGCGACCACCCGGTAGTCCCCGCTGTTGCCCAGGTCGGAGACGATCTCGCCGTCGGTCTGGACGGTGTCGGTGAAGCTGACGATGATCAGTGCGAAGTAATGGTGGTCGATCGCGGCCTGGTAGGCGGCGGGTCCGGTGAGGGTCTGCGCGCTTCCCGGCGGTTTGTAATTGAACGAAAAGGTACCCGACCACTGAGAGGCCGGCACGGTGGTGCGGAGGTAATAGGCGGGGACGCTGTCGTCTTCGGCCAGGTAGCGGCCCGGGTGCTGGCGGACCAGCGGGCCGAGGGCGGCGATCAGCCGGGCCGAGTTGGGCCACTGCCGGTAGCTGGCCGCCGCCTGCTGGCGGCCGGTGAAGGCGAGCGGCACCACCGCGCCGCCGAGCACGACCCCGGTCAGCGCCAGGTACAGCGGCTTGCGGCGGCCGACGGTGGTCAGCCGGGTGATCACGTAACCGGCCGCCACGGCCGCGAACCAGGCCCCGAAGCTGACGTACCCCGACAGCGAGACGGCGGTGGCGTGCACCCGGACCTCGTTCAGCGGGGCCAGCAAGCCGGTGGCCGCGAACACCGCCAGGATCAGCGCCTCGCTCCGGTTGCGCCAGGCGGCGACCACCGCCCCGGCCGCGGCGATCAGGCAGATCGGCCCGATCCAGTGCCACGAGTCAGCCAGCGCCAGCCGGGCCGGGCTGCCGCCCGTCTGGGTCCCGATGGCGGCCAGCACCCCGGCCGCGTCGCCGGCGCCGCCGACGGCGAGCAACAGGCTGAGCAGCCCGGTCGTGCCGACCGCGACGTAACCGGCCCGGGCCACGCCGGCCTTGACGCCGCGGTGGCGGGCGGTGGTCAGGCCGGCCAGGGCGACCACGGCCGGGTCGAACGGCACGGTCGCGTACCGGGCCGCGTTGGCCAGCGTGAGCAGCACGATCCCGGCCACCAGCAGCCGGGCCGAGTCGTCGCGGTCGCGGGCGGCCACCACACACCAGGCGGCCGCCGCCAGCAGCAGCAGCGCCATCGGGTCGAAGGTGGCGAACGCGCCCAGCCGCACCGTCGGCCCCAGCACCGCGAACAGGGCGGCCGCGCAGCCGGCCGCCCGCCCCCCGAACAGCTTGCCGGTCAGGCTCCAGAGCAGCGCGGTCGCGCCCAGCATGAACAAAAGGGACAGCACCCGCGCGCCGGTCAGCCCGCCCAGGCTGTCGGCCAGCGCCCCCACCGGCGGGTAGAGGACCGGGGCCCCGGGCAGGTAGCTGGAGTAATCGGCCACCGGGGTCCCGTGCAGCCAGTGCGCGATGATCGCGTGCCCGGCCGACAGGTAGGCGGCCTCGTCCACGAACGCCGTGTTCGACCAGACCAGTTGCAGCGACCGGACCGCCTGCACGGTGAGCACCGCGGCCAGGAACAACCCCGACAGGTGACCGAGCAGACGCCCGCCCGGCGGCTGCTCGGGTGGGCCGTCCCCGGCCTCCGGGGTGGCCGCCCTTTCATCATCGGTGGGCGCATCGGCCGCCGACCGCGCCAACGGAACCAGCGGCAGCACCGGCTGCGGCCGGGTTTCGGCCGGCCGGGGATCGAACCAGCCGGCCCAGGGCGCCGGCTTGGTGTCGGAATCGGTCATGAGCCGGGCCGGTGGTAGTCGCGGGCGCCGTTGGTGAACGCGGTGAACGCGGCCGCGCCGGTCAGCCCGAACGGCTGGCCCTTCTGTTTGTCGGTGGAGTCGAAGTAGACCAGCCCGAGCAGCCCGTAGGCCTTGACCCCGGCGAACATGTCGGCCACCTTGGCCGCCTGGCCGGCCTGGGGGGTGACCCCGGTTTCCCCGATGAGGATGGGGGCGCTGGTCAGCTCGCGGACGGCGGCGATGGTGGGGCCGAACAGCGGGGCGAACTGCCAGTTGGGCTTGAGGTAGTAGCCGTCGATGCCGACCCAGTTGACGTAGGCGCTGCCCGGCCACCAGGCCACCGGCGACGGGATCTTGCCCTGCTGGGTGTTGTTGATGATGTTGACCGTCCACATCCAGGTCACGTTGGTCGCGCCCAGCGCCCGGAACACGGTGACGATGTGCCGCCAGGCGGCCACGAACGTCTTCGGGTCGGTGTGGGTGTAGCCCCAGCTCGACCAGCTGCCGTTCATCTCGTGCCCGAAGCCGATGACGATCGGGCCGTGGTAGGCGTGGACCGCCTCGGCGTAGGCGCTCAGGTAGCCGTCGTACTTGCCGGCCGCGATCGCGGCGACGTTGATGCCGGACGGGTCCATCTGCACCAGCGGCACCTCGCCGTCGGCCGCCGCCTGGCGGACGAACCCGGTCTGGAACGACTCGTACCAGCCGCTGTAGTACATGGCCAGGTCGGGCGCGGTGCCGGTCGCCTGGCGGAACGCGGTCACCCCGGCGTAGCTGAGCGGGGCGCCCTGGGCGTACACCCCGAGGT
Source organism: Actinomycetota bacterium (assembly GCA_019240215.1). Classification (GTDB taxonomy): domain Bacteria; phylum Actinomycetota; class Actinomycetes; order Streptosporangiales; family Streptosporangiaceae; genus Bog-532. The sequence continues at coordinate 126,530 of JAFAYQ010000049.1, forward strand.
AGCCGTCGGCGGCGGCCGGCAGCTGGACCGGCAGCGTCTTGGGCGCGGCCGACGAGTGGTTGTAGACCACCACCCCGGCCGCGATCGCGGCCGCCGCGACCACCGCCCCGGCCACCTTGAGCAGCCGCCCGGACCGGCGCCGGGGCCGGCTGCGGTGCCGCTGGCTGCGGCTTCCGGTCCGCTCGGGGCCCGGATGGGTGGTGCCGAGTTCAGAATCGGCGCGGCTCATGCGGTCTCCTCGGGCCAGGGGCGGATACGGACGCCTTTGCTGCGGGTCAGCAGGGGAGCGGTCAGGTAGAGCAGGACGCCGGCCAGCAGCTCGGTCGCCCAGTAGGGGTGCCAGCCGTACTGGTGCACGCGCAGCGCCAGGCCCGACCAGAGCAGGACCTGGACCGCCACGATCCAGGTCCGCAGGATGCGGTTGACCATCCGCGGCACCTGGCCCGCTTCCGGCGAGGCGCCGGTCGGCACCCATTCGGCCACCCGGTCGCGCAGCGCGAACCAGACCGCGTACAGGTGGGCGCAGGAGTTCATCAGGCAGACCCGGTAGATGGTCGGCCGCCAGCCCCGGCTCAGCAGCGGGAACGCGAACAGCGTGGCCGCCAGGGCCGGCAGCAGCGGCAGGTAGTTGTGCGGGTGCACCAGGCCCGGGTAGAACCAGATCATCGCCAGGGCCGGGAACGGCCCGGTCAGCAGCAGCGCGGCCGACGACAGGTAGTACAGGAACGCGGCCCAGAACGCGGTCCGCTGCTTCCAGTCGAACGGGGCGGCCTGGAAGTGGCGGTCGAACATCAGCAGCAGCGACGACCGGCACCAGCGGGCCTGCTGGTTGGCCAGCGACGGGAAGTCGACCGGGGCCACCCCCCGGGCCAGGCACAGCGGCAGGTACCGGGTCTGCTGCCCGGCCGCCCACAGCTTGACCCCCGAGTGCACGTCTTCGCCGATCGGGACCTGGGCGAACCCGCCCGCCGCGACCACCGAGGCGCGCCGGTAGACCAGGTTGGTGCCCGCGCAGATAGCGGCCCGGTACCGGTCCCGGGCCGGCTGGATGTAGTGGAAGAAGATCTCCTGCAGGGTGCCCGCGTAGCGCTGGATGTAGGACAGCGCGGGCCCGCTGACGTCGAACACCTGGGCCGTCTGCACGATCCCGACGGCCGGCTCGGCGAAGTACGGCATGGTCTCGTAGAGGAACTCGGGGCGGACCGCGAAGTCGGCGTCGAGGACGACGATGAAGTCCCCGTCGCTGACGGACAGCGCGTGGGTCAGGTTGCCGGCCTTCTTCAGCTCGCCCGGGTGCGGCCGCACCACGTACTGCAGCTGGTACCGGCCGGCCAGCGCCCGGACCGCGGGCCGGGCCGAGTCGTCGAGCACGTACACGGTCTTGCGGCCGCCCCAGCGCAGCTCGCTGGCGTAGCGCATGGTGTTGGCCAGCAGGTCCAGCGGCTCCCCGGCGCTGGGCAGGAACACGTCGACGGTCTCGCCCTGCTCGCGGTAGGCGGCCACGATCGCCTGGTGCTCGGCCAGCGTCAGCCGCGGCCGCCCGGCCCGCAGCCAGAAGTTGACCACCACCGGCGGCACCATCACCATCAGCAGCAGCCACATCAGCGGCGACACCAGCCAGGCGCGGGCGGCCACGTGCACGTAGCCGTAGAGCACCCCGGCCGAGGCGACCAGCAGCCAGGCGAACACCAGCCGCCGGGGCGGGCCGAAGTAGCGGTACTTCTCTTCGTCGCTGGGCGGCTGCGGCCGGTAGCCGGCCGCCGCCGGCGCCGCCGCCCGCGGGTCAGTGACCAGCATCGTGCCCCCCGCTGGCCGACGCCGTGAGCTGGGCCGCATCGGGCCAGGCCCGGTGCAGGGTGTGGGCCTGCCCCATCGAGCCGAACAGGGTGGCGGCCGCGATCGGCAGCGCCATCACCACCGCCCAGCCGTAGCCGCGGTCGACCCGGCTCAGCCGGGCCAGCCCGTAGCCGGCCGCGATGGCCGCGAACCAGGCGCCCGCCAGCACGTGGCCGGGCAGCCCGGCCGTGCTGTGCTGGACAGCCTGGACGACCGGGGCGATCAGGGCCGCCGCCAGCAGGACCGCGGGCCGCCGCCAGGCCCGGCCGCGGCTCCAGCGGCGGCGGGCGGCCAGCGCCACCCCGAGGGCCGCCAGCACCAGGACCAGGCTGGTCTGCGTATAGGCGGCCTTGAGCACGGATGGCGCCGATACGGTGGCGTCCGGCCCGGCCACCAGGCGGCTCGCTGCGCCCTGCCAGTAGCACCAGATCGCGGCGGCCAGCACCAGCCCGGCCCCGGTCAGCAGCGCCACCGGGGGGAGCGGGGCCCGGGCGCCCGCGGCCCGGGCGCCGGCCGCCCGCACCGCCAGCCAGGCGGCCAGCGCCAGCAGCAGCAGCGCCGGGGCGTCCCCGGTGGCCAGGCTGCCGGTCAGCTGGGTCCCGGTCAGCGTCGCGAACAGCCCGCTGGCCAGCAGCGCCGCCCGCCGGCCGTACAGCCGGCTGGTGGTCGTCCACAGCAGCCCGGTCACCCCGAGCATGATCGCCAGCGCCAGCAGCCGGGCGGCGGTCAGTCCGGCCGCCCAGTGCGCCCAGCGCAGGCACCGGGCCTCCTCCGGGCTGGCGCCGCCGGTCCACACCAGCCGGGCGGCCAGCCCGGCCTGGGCCACCAGCACGATCCCCAGCGCCCAGGCCCGGTCCCGGTCACGACGGGCCGCGCCCGCCGCGACCGCACTGGCCGCCGGGGGCGCCACCTGAGGGACGGCGTAGGACACGATCGTCAGCCCGTCGGGGTGATCGGCGCGAGCTCTTCCTTGGCCCCGAACTGGAACGACAGCCGGGCCAGGTGGCTGTCCTCCAGCCGCCAGTCCTGGTGGTAGGTCCCGCTGGTCTGCGACTTGTCGAACCACACCAGCCCGAGCGTGTTGTAGGCGGCCATCCCGTGGAACAGGTCCTGGATCTTGGGGAACTGGTTGGCCGACGGGCCGACCGCGGTCTCCGACAGCAGCACCGGGGCCTGCGTGAACGTCCGCACCTGGTCGATGGTGGGGGCGAACACGGTCTTGAACGTGTCGGCCGGCCGGTAGTAGTACCCGTCCACGCCGACCCAGGTCACGTACGCCGGCCCCGGCCACCAGGCCCGGATCGGCCCGGTCCCCGGGCTGTCCGCCTGCAGCGTCCACAGCCAGGTCACGTTGCCCGCGCCCTGGCCCCGGAACAGCGTGACCAGGTGCCGCCAGGCGGCCACGAACGTGGCCGCGGGCACGTGGTGGTAGCCCCACGAGTACCCGGGGGCGTTCATCTCGTGGCCGAAGCCGATGACGACCGCGGCGTGGAAGTCGCGCACGCTGTCGGCGTAGGAGCGCAGGTACTCGTCGTAGGTGCCGTCGGCGATGGCGTCGACCGAGGCGTCGGTCGGGTCGATCTGCACGAACGGGATGATGCCGTGCGCCTGCAGCGTGTCCGCCCACGGCCGGTTGAACGGCTCGGCCCAGCCGCTGTAGTAGCCGACCAGGTTGACCGGCTGGCCCGCGGCCCGGTCGAAGCTGGCCACCGGGGCGAAGCTGGGCGGCGCCCCGGGCACGAACGTGCCCAGGTAGGCGGCCAGCTTCGGGGTCAGCCGGGCGTGCGCGGCGGGCGGCTTGGGCGGGGTCGACTGCACGACGTGGCTGACCGCGCCGGTCACCGAGACCAGCGCCAGCACCATGGCCACCGCCACCACCAGACGGGATCTCATGCGGGGCTGCCTCCTCCGGCTCCTCCGGCGATCACGCGGCTGACCACGGCCAGGTTGAGCAGGCCGAAGGACAGCAGCACGGCGAACTGCCAGGGGCCGGCGCCCCCGGTCCCGCCGGCGTTCCCGGCTGCGGCGGCGGCGATCCGCCAGCCGGCCAGCACCACCCACACCAGCGCGACGCCGCCGCTCCACCAGGTCACCCCGCGCCGGAACCGCCGCAGCGAACTGCCCGGGGTCCGGGTCGGGTGCCAGCTCATCGAGGTGCCGCGGGCACCGTCCCAGATCGCGAACACGTGCGCCCAGCCACGGGCGACGCTCAGCGGCCAGATCCCCGGCCCGTACGGGGCCCGGTGCCACAGCGGGTAGAGCACGAACCCGGTGAACATGGCGGGCAGCAGCACCACGAAGTTGCGCAGCCGCACCTGGCCGGGCAGGAACGCCAGCATGACCACCGGGATCAGCGGCCCGAAAAACACCAGCAGCGCGGTGTAGACGTAGTAACCGAACCCGGAGATGTAGGTGAGCCGGGCCGGGATGCTCATCGGGGTCCGCCACAGCCGCCAGGAGAAGACGATGCCGACGTTGCCCGAGCACCACCGGTACTGCTGGCGGACGAAGCTGTCGAGGTTGTCCGGGCAGATCCCGGTCGACAGCACGACCGGCAGGTAGCGCACCGACCAGCCGTCCCGGCGCACGTCCAGGCCGGTGTGCACGTCCTCGGCGTAGGGGATGAGGGTCGGGCCGCCGAATGGCTCCAGCGCCGCCCGCCGGTAGACGGCCGACGTCCCGCAGCACACGGCCGCGTCCAGCCGGTCCCGGGCGACCTGGACGGTCCGGTAGAACACCTCCTGGATCGGGCCCGCCGCCCGCTCGACCCAGGTCTGCCCGGCCTGGCTGCGGAAGTACTGCGGGGTCTGCACGATCGCGGTCCGCGGGTCGTCCAGGTACGGCAGCGTCTCGGCCAGGAAGTCGGGACGGGGCGCGAAGTCGGCGTCGAACACCACGAACAGCTCGGCTTCGGTCTGGCTGAACGCGTAGCGCAGGTTGCCGGCCTTCTTGCAGTCCGGCCAGTCCGGCCGGTGCAGGTAGCGGTAGCCGAACTCGGCCGCCCGCACCCGGGCCTGCTCGTCCGGCCCGTCGTCGAGCACGAAGGCCTGGGCCCGGCCCGGGTAGGCCTCGATCAGCGCGGCCACCGCCGTCCAGGTGTTGCCCAGCAGGCCGATCGGCTCACCGCAGATCGGCAGGTAGATGTCGATGCCGGGATAGGCCGGCGGCTGCCAGCCCCGGACCCGGGCCTGGTGGGCGGCCAGGTCGAACCCGCGCCCGGCGAAGTTCACCGGCAGGCTGATGGCCTGGTAGCCGATGTAGACCAGGCTGAAGAGCAGGAACGGCGACAGCGCGAGGTCGTGCAGCTCGAACCGCAGCTGGCTGATGATCGCGCAGACCGAGCCGAGCAGGATCACCGTGGTCAGGTAGGGCAGGTTGCGCTGGACGTAGCTGTACTTCTCGTCGTCGTCCGGCGGCGGCGGGGGCAGCAGCCGCTGCCGTGGCCGCCGCGGCTGCTCGACGGCGCTGCCGGTCGCGGTGGTGCCGATCACTTGCGTGGCTCGTATCGCCAGATGATGTACGTGCCCGGGGTGGTCCCCTCCGGGCCGACGCCGTACGGCACCACGTCGACGACCTTGTAGCCCTTGTTCTGCTTGACGTCGGCCGCGATCGCCTTGTCGAGCCCGCTGGTGTCGTTGAAGTTCAGCGCGATCAGCGCCCAGTAGTGGCCTTTCACGTACACCGCGTAGGTGCCGGCGTTACCGGGGCCGACGATGCCGGCCCTGTCGCTCGGCCCGCCGGTCGGGTTGCCGCCCGGCAGCACGATGTTCCGGGTGCTCGACCACCGCTCCCACTGGGTCCCGGACGGCAGGTAGTACTCGGCGATCGACGGGTCCTCGACCAGCAGCCGCCCGCTGGTGCCGTCGGCCAGCGGGCGCAGGATGCCGACGAACGCCTTGGCGTTCGGCCAGGCGGTCGCGAACCCGCGGGACTGGGTCGCCCCCACCGCGGCCGGGAAGCACAGCGCGACCGCGCAGGCCGCCCCGGTGATCAGCCGGAGCCGTCCGGCCGGGGCGGCCGTGATGAAGCGTTCCCCTGCGTAGCCGGCCGCGATGGCGGCGAACCAGACGCCCAGGTCCACGTGCTTGTTCAGCGAGTCGGTGCTGTGCAGCAGGGTCTGCTCGGCCGGCACCAGCAGCGCCGCCGCCACCAGCAGCGTCATCAGCCAGGCACGGACGCTGCCCGGCCGGCTGACCCAGGCCGCCACCGCCCCGCAGGCGGCCACCACCACGATCACCGCCGTCCACGCCCAGGCGCTGCCCAGCACGCTGGTGGGGGAGTCCTGGTCGGCCACCCGGGCCACCGTGGTGATCTCCACGCCGTGCAGGTAGCGGCTGCCGCCCAGCAGCAGCGCGCCGGTGACCAGCACGGCCACGATGGCCAGGAGGGTCAGCGCCCGCCCGGCCGCCGTCCGCCCGCCCGGGGTGGGCAGCGCCACCAGCAGCGCCAGCAGGACCACGACCGGGTCGAACAGCGCCGACGGGTAGAGGGTGAGGTTGGCCAGCGCCAGCACCACGCCCGCGCCCGCCATCCACAGCGTCGCGTCGGCCCGGTCCCCGGCCCGCACCACCAGCCAGGCGGCCAGCGCCACCAGGAACAGCGCCATCGCGTCGTAGGTCGCGAACGAGCCCAGGTGCAGCGTCGGCCCGGCCACCGCGAACAGCGCGGCCGCGAAGAACGCGGCCCACGGCCCGGCCAGCCGCCGGGCGGTGAAGTAACCGAGCGCCGTCGCCCCCAGCATGAACAGCAACGACAGCACCCGGGCGCCGGTCAGCCCGCCCACGCTGTCGGCCAGCGCCGCCAGCGGCGGATAGATGACCGGCGCCCCGGAGAAGAACGACGGAAACGGCGGCACCGGCGCCCCGTGCAGCAGGCCGGCCCACTCCAGATGCCCGGCCCACAGGTAGAGGGCCTCGTCCTGGAACGCGGTGTCGGCCCCGATCAGCCGGGCCGACAGTACCGCCTGCAGGACCAGCACCAGGATCAGCGGCCAGGAGGCGGGCGCCCGGAACCCGGCCGCCGAACGCGCGGACCGGTGGGTAGCGCGCGGCGCTACCGGTGGCGCGGCTGGGCCATGGTCCATGAGTCCTACCTGTTTGCGTCGAAAGCAGACAGGGGTGCTCGGCTGACCCACCCCCCCGGTGGTGCACGGTCCCGCGCCACGGCTCACCCCAGCGGGTGGCCGTGCCAACGGGAACGCAAACCAGACGGTAACGTCACGTCTCGCAATAGATGGGTGTTTTCGTAAATTTCTGTCCAGAAAGTAACCGCGCCCGGCTCTGCCCCACAGTTCTCCGCCCGTTACGCGGTAAATGGACTATCCCTTTCGCCGTCTCCGCCCACGCATAAGCCGTGGACACCAGGACCAAAGTCCCGATGCGGTAGGGCCGAAAGTCCATAACCATTACGGAGTTCTTTCGGTGAAAGGGAACCGCCCCCGCCGGCTGCCCGTTGCTGTCATGTCGCCCGCCGTTCCGCCTCGGCGCGGTGGCGGGAAAGCGCCCGGCCCGTGCGGCCACCCAAAATGATCATCGACGCGAAGGAAAGCCTCGCTTCGGCCGGCCGCGCCAGCCATCACGGCGGCGTCGCGGAAAGGCCCCGGGCTCGGCCGGTCATCCACGCGATGACCGCCGCGTCGCGGAAAGGTCCACGCGGGCGGCCCGCCATCCGAGCCATCACGGCCGCGTCGCGGGAAGGTCCACGCGGGCGGCCCGCCATCCGAGCCATCACGGCCGCGTCGCGGAAAGGTCCACGCGGGCGGCCCCCCTTCCACGCGATGACCGCCGCGTCGCGGAAAGGGCCTGCGTGGGTGGGACTGCTCATCCAAATGATGACCGCCGCGTCCGGGAATGTGCTGACCCGGATAGCCGGCCGCCCAAGCGAAGACTGCGGTGCCGGGCCAACGGTTCACCCCGGCAGCCGCTCAAACGAGCATGACCGACACCGGGGAAAGGGCCTGGCCCGGTACGGGTCGCCTCTCAACGATCATCATCCAGTCGTGGAATAGGCCAGCTGGTTCGGCCGCCTAACGATCATGGTCGTGTCGCGGAAAGGCTCCGGCCGCCCACTCCAACGATCATCGGCCGGCTTCCACCGCCTTTTCTTAAAGCGTTTTAGGTGTTCTTATCATCACGATTCATCATCGGCCTTGAACTCCCGGTCTGTCGTATGCTGCTCTGTACTGTGCGGTTCGTGCCATCCCGCGGCTCGGATCGCTGGGGGGAACGCGTATGACCGATGAGGGTCGCCCTCTGCCGCAACGCGAGCGAGGCGCGTCCGAGGCCGGACAGAATCCTGCTCCCGCCCCGGCTGGCCCCCGCATGCTCTCAGACGACCTGCGGCAACGCATGCAGGCCTCGGTCAACGCCGAACGAGCCCAGAGCCGCGAACGCGTCGCGGAGGTGTTGCGCCAGGGTCCTCAGCGCCAGACGCACGCTGAACGCCCCACCCGCCCGGCCGCCGGCGCCGAAGACCGCAAGCCCCTCAGCTGGCGCAAACGCCGCCCCAAAGCCGACCGCCCCAGCCAGCCCGGCCCGGCCACCCCGCCATCGCTGGATACCGAAGCGCCCCCCGCCCAGCCGGTCTCACCCTCAACCTCAACCGCCCAGCCCCCGTGGGCCCCCATCCCCGCCGCCACCGCTCAGCCCGGCGGCCCATCCGCCGCCCGGTCGACCACCGTGCCCGCTGCCGAGGCTCAGCCCGCCGCCCCGTCAGCAGACGCGAGACCAGCTCCCGCGGCGCCAGCGACGGACGCACAGCCACAGGCCGCCGTCCCTTCACCTGACGGATGGCCTGCTCCTGCCGCCCCGTCAGCAGACGCGCAGCCGGCCCCTGCCCCGCCGTCGCCGTCGCCGCCCGCGCCCGCCGGGTGGCCGCCGGTGCCCGCCGCTCCGGCCCAGCCCACTCCCGCTCAACGCCTGGCCGCCCAGCCGCCCGCCAACCCGCAGGTCGCCGCCTGGCAGTCCGCCCTCGCCGCCGCCGAAGCAGCCCAGCGGGCCGCCGCTCAACCTGCGGCCGCTGAGCCAATCGCCGCTGAGCCCGCGGCCTCTGAGCCCGCGGCCTCTCAGCCCATCGTCGCCGAACCCGCTGTCGCCGGATCACTCGCCGCCGGGCCGTCTGCCGCCGACCCGTCTGCCGCTGAGCCGTCCGTCGCCGAGCCTGCGACCGCTGAGACGGCGACCGCCGAGACGATGACCGCCGAGACCGGCCCGTTCGCGGCCAACGCCTGGCGGGCGCCGAGCCCCAGCGCCACCGGCGCCGACTCGCCCACCCCGCCCACCGGCTCGCCCGTGGTCACGCCCTCGCTGCCCATCCAGCAGATGCCGCCTGGCCACCCCTCCGGCCCCTCAGCCAGTCAAGCCGCCCCTATCGCGTCGGCCTCGCCTGCCCCGGCCGTACCAGGCGCCCCACCCGCCTGGACATCGACCACAGCTCCCGCCCCACCAGCCACCCGCGCCCCGTCGGTCACGCCGGCACCGGCGATCCCTGACCCGTCGACCGCCCGGACATCGCCCCCGTCCGCGTCCTCGAGCACGCCCGCCCGGCCAGCCCCAGCTGCCCACCCGCCGGCGCCGGTAAGCACTCACTCACTGGCCCCGCCCGCGCCAGCCCCACCCACGGCCTCGTCCGCATCGGCTCCCTCCACGACGGCCCCGCCGGCCTCTCCGGTAGCACCCGCACCACCCACCGTCCCCACCCCACTGGGCGCTCAGTCACCAACCTCTGCTTCCGCATCACGCTTCTCGAACTCCCGACCAGCCCCCGCCGCACCGACTGAGCCCCATACCGCCAGGCCAGTAGCCGGGCTCAGCCGCCCGCCCCGCCGTAGCTGGCTCAAGGCAGGCCTTATTGCCGCGCTGGTCGTGGTCGCGGCCGGCTCGGTCGGCGTGATCATGATCAAGCCGGCCGGTCAGCCCGTGCCCGCCAATAGCAGTCCCCCGGTGACCCCGACGTCCGTCACGATGCAGAAGACAGCGGCCGCCGCCTGGGTGGCGAACCAGGTCAATCCAGCGACGACTATCGCCTGCGACCAGGCCATGTGCGCGGAGCTGCGTGCCCGGGGTTACCCGGGCGGGCACCTGCGCCAGCTCAGCTCGCAGGCGGCGCTGAAGTCTTCCGGGATCGTGGTGGTGACTCCAGCCGCGCGCCAGCTGTTCGGGAGCAGCCTGGCCACCGCCTATGCGCCGGTTACGTTGGTCAAGTTCGGATCGGGGGGCTCGGCCGTCAGCGTGCGGCTCGTCGCGCCCCACGGGGCCAACGTCTACCTGCAGGCCGCCCGCCAGGACCAGGCGGCCCGGGCCTCGGCCGAGGTGGTGCTGACTCAGGCCGGGACGATCACAATGTCCGCGCCCGCCGTCCGCCAGCTGAAAAACGGCCGGGTCGACGGGCGGCTGGCCGAGGCGATCACGGCTGCCGCCACCGCCGAGCCGATCAACATTCTCGACTTCGGCAACGTCGGCACCGGGGCCAGCTCGATCGTGCCGCTGCGGTACGCCGACCTGACCGTCAGCACCTCGGCCGCGGGCATGAGCGTGCAGGCCTACGTGCAGGCCCTCCGGGCGGGTATGAACAGCGACACCGGCGCCCGCCCCGACCGTACCCAGCTGGTCACACTGCCGGGCGGGCAGCGGGTGCTGCGGGTGGAGTTCCTCGCGCCCAGCCCGTTCGGCGTCCTGAACAGCCCCTGAATCGCGGGCCAGGCCCGCGCGGTCCTCACGGGCTCCGGCCGGTCGGCTGCCCCGGCAGCGGGCTGATCACGGTAAACCCGGTCCGCGGGTGGGTGAAGCGCAGCTTCCGGTCGGGCTGGCCGGTCAGGGTCCAGCCGGCCAGGTGGATGAAGTAGTGGTGGTGGACGAAGCAGAGCAGGACCAGGTTGGGCAGCCGGGTCGGTCCGTCCCGGTGCCAGGGTTTGATGTGGTGGGCGGTGCACCAGGTGGCGGGCATTCCGCATCCGGGGAACCGGCAGCCCCGGTCCCGGGCGGTCAGCGCGCGCCGCAGTGCTGGGGTTTCGGTCCGGTACCGGCGT
>JAFAYQ010000028.1 GCA_019240215.1 Actinomycetota bacterium
CCCGCGTGAGCCCCCGCCCCGCCTGCGACCCCCGCGCGGGCCGCCCGCCCCCGCGTGAGCCCCCGCCTCGCCGGAGCCACCCGGCGGCCGCGCCCTCCGCCCTCGCCGCCAGCCGAAGTGCGACGATCGTCCCCACACCCCCACCAAAGTGACAGTTGGGGCCAATGGGACTTCGTCAGCTCGTGATCTCCCGCACGACCGTTTTATATCTATATTTCACAGTTCAACCGCGCGGATGCACAGGCAGAATGCATTGTCCCTGGTAAGCGCGCCAATGACCGACTGCGAAATTTGATCTGAATTGATGCCGACACACCCACGGCTGGCGTCAATGCACGAGTTTGGTTACGCAGCGTTTGTATCGCGCGCGGATATGGTTACACTCTGCACCCGACACGCCGTAATGCTCAATTGAATTAACCCGTTCCACGATACGCGCTGGTCCGAATATGGCCAGCCTTCGATTATGAACAATTGCGGGGTATTATTGGCCAGCCCCCGTAGCCCAAGGGCAGAGGCCGCCCCCCTAAAAGGGTCGCTAGTGTCGGTTCGAGTCCGACCGGGGGCACCCTTCGTATTGGCGTAACCATTTACCCAGGTGCCCAGCTGGGGCAACGGGTTTCCAGGCCGGGAACGGCGGTGGCGCACCGGTTCGCGCCACCGCTACGGCCACTGCCAGGCACTGTCGGGGCACGGGCCAAGGCCACTGCCTGCGTATTGCTTAATGCACGTGCAGATGTGCTTGCATTTGGAGCGCGGCCGACTTGGGCCCGATAACTTAACGATCTTGAAAAAAATTCAGCTCCGGACTAATTCCCTATTCAGTGCGTGCGCGGTGCCAACTCCGCAAATCGGAGACCGGGGACACCAGTGCTATTTTTTGCCACTGACCACGGAATCGGTTTCGGTGCCTGACTGGGCCGCCGGTTTCAGCCGCTGACGGTGGGGCCGACCCGGGAAATCGACACCCGGACGATGACCCGCTGGTCGCGCTCCATGGCCGCCCGGTACTCATTCCAGTCCGAGTGCTCGCCGGCCGCCCGGCGGTAGTACTGGACCAGCAGCTCCATGGCGTCGGGGAGCGAAATGACCTCGGCCGTTCCTTCGGCCTGCACCCACGGACCGTAGAACGGGTCGGTGAAGGCGCAGACCGAAGCGAACGGATTGCGACGCAGATTGCGGGTCTTGACCGCCGTCTCCCTGGTGCTGATCAGGATCCGGCCCTCGTCGTCGACCGCACAGGTCACGGGGGACATCTGCGGGAGGCCATCGGAACGCAACGTCGCCAAGACGGCGTGATGATGGTCGCGCAGGAACTGCCGAGCTTCGTCTGGGCTCATGGGGCCCAGCCTGTCAGAAGAAACCGGTCAGAAGAAGCCGGTCAGATGCCGGGCGGGGTCAGCCTCAGGCTCCCGCAAGCCGCATACGGCGGCGCATCTCCCATTCGTGGACGATGGCGTTGGCGTAGCCATGGGAGATACCGTGCTCATCGGCCAGCCAGTTCGCGCGCTCTTCGCAGCGGATGAAGGCGGGGCCGGATTCAAGACGGACGAACCACTCTCGAAGGTCACTACCCGTGACGCGGGGTATGCGGGCGATCAGATTCTTGTGCGTCTCCAGGGAGCGAGTCAGCGGCAATTGGCACCTCCAGGGGTGAAGCGTCTAAGCCTCTTGCTGTGAGCCTGCACTAGTGACCGAGCTGTGACAAGACCCGGAACGAACCTTTCCTTAATGCCGGGTAAATCCGCTCTGTCGTCCCGTCGGCGTGGTCGTGCCGTTCCGCCGGGCGGCCGCCACGCGGGCCGCCCGGCCGCCGCGGCCGCTAGGACAGGCGTTCCAGCACCATGGCCATGCCCTGGCCGCCGCCCACGCACATGGTCTCCAGGCCCATCGTCTTGTCGTGGAACTGAAGGCTGTTGAGCAGGGTGGCGGTGATCCGCGCCCCGGTCATCCCGAACGGGTGGCCCACGGCGATGGCGCCGCCGTTCACGTTCAGCCGGTCGAGGTCGATGCCGAGCTCCTGGTAGGAGGGGATGACCTGGGCCGCGAACGCCTCGTTGATCTCGACCAGGTCGATGTCGCTGATGGCCATGCCCGCCCGCCCGAGCGCCTGCCGGGACGCCTCGACCGGGCCGAGGCCCATGATCTCGGGCGACAGCGCGGTCACGCCGGTCGACACGATCCGGGCCAGCGGGGTGATGCCGAGCTCGGCCGCCTTGGTGTCGCTCATGATGATCACCGCGGCCGCGCCGTCGTTGAGCGGGCAGCAGTTGCCCGCGGTGACCGTACCGTCCGGCCGGAAGACCGGCTTGAGCTGTGACACCTTTTCCAGCGTGGTGCCCGCCCGGGGGCCGTCGTCCTTGGCCACGGTGCTGCCGTCGGGCAGCGTGACCGGGGTGATCTCCCGTTGCCAGAAGCCGTCGGCGATCGCCTTCTCGGCCAGGTTCTGGGAGCGGACCCCGAACTCGTCCTGCTCGGCCCGGCTGACTCCCTTGAGGGCCGCCACGTTTTCAGCGGTCTGGCCCATCGCGATGTAGACGTCGGGGATGTGGCCGTCCTCGCGCGGGTCGTGCCAGACTGCGGCGCCGGCCTCGGCGCTCTGCTGGGTGCGGGTCTCGGCGCCGGCGAACTCGGCGTTGTGGGTGTTCGGCCAGGAGTCACTGCTGCCGTTGCCGAACCGGCTGACCGTCTCCACTCCGGCCGAGATCAGCACGTCGGCCTCGCCCGCCTTGATCGCGTGGAACGCCATCCGGGTGGTCTGCAGCGAGGACGAGCAGTACCGGGTCACGGTGGTGCCGGGCAGCTGGTCGTGGCCGAGCAGCACCGCCACCACCCGGGCCATGTTGAAGCCCTGCTCGCCACCGGGCAGCCCGCAGCCGAGCAGCAGGTCATCGATGTCGTCCGGGTTGAGCTGGGGCACCTTGGCCAGCGCGGCCGTGATGATCTGGGCCGTCAGGTCGTCCGGCCTGATGGTGGTCATGGAACCCTTGAACGCACGGCCGATCGGGGATCGAGCCGTCGCGACGACAACGGCCTCCGGCATGGCATCCGCCTCCTTGGTGCGTGGCCCCCGATCGCCGGCGGCCACCTACTACTGATCAGTAGCCTATGTCGTCGCGGGCAAGGTGCACGTGGGACCCGTGGTTCGGATAACGTCGGGGTCAGCCAGGAGTACCAGGAGGGCCGGCCATCTGGCCGTTGGCCCTGGCCTATCAAGGGATCGCGACCAGCATGCACGTATACGATTCCCTGACGCAGACGGTAGGTAATACGCCGCTCGTCAGGCTGCGCGAGGTGACCCGGGACCTGCATCTGGCCGGTCCCGGCCCGGACGTACTCGCCAAGGTCGAGTACTTCAACCCGGGTGGTTCGGTCAAGGACCGGATCGCCCTGCGGATGATCCAGTCGGCCGAGAAGAACGGGCTGCTGCCGCCGGGCGGCACGATCGTGGAGCCCACCTCCGGCAACACCGGGGTCGGGCTGGCCATCGTGGCCGCCGAGCGCGGCTACAAGTGCGTGTTCATCTGCCCCGACAAGGTGGCGCAGGACAAGATCAGCGTGCTGCGCGCGTACGGCGCCGACGTGGTGGTCTGCCCCAGCTCGGTGGCGCCCGACCATCCTGACTCCTACTACAGCGTGGCCCGCCGGATGGCGGCCGAGCTGCCCGGCGCCTGGCAGCCCGACCAGTACGCCAACCCCGACAACCCGGCCTCGCACTACGCCTCGACCGGCCCGGAGATCTGGTCCCAGACCGACGGGCGGATCACCCACTTCGTGGCCGGGGTCGGCACCGGCGGGACGATCAGCGGGGCCGGCCGCTACCTCAAGGAGATCTCCGACGGCCGGGTGCGGGTGATCGGCGCCGACCCCGAGGGCTCGGTCTACTCGGGCGGCTCCGGGCGCCCCTACCTGGTCGAGGGGGTCGGCGAGGACATCTGGCCCGCCACCTACGACCGGGAGATCTGCGACGAGGTCATCGCGGTCACCGACGCCGAGAGCTTCCTGATGACCCGCCGCCTCGCCCGCGACGAGGCGCTGCTGGTCGGCGGGTCGAGCGGGCTGGCGGTGGCGGCCGCGCTCAAGGCGGCCCACCGGGCCGGGCCGGACGACGTGATCGTGGTGCTGCTGCCCGACGGCGGCCGCGGCTACCTGTCCAAGATCTTCAACGACGACTGGATGGCGGACTACGGGTTCCTGTCCTCACAGTCGGGCGAGCCGCTGGTCAGCGACGTGCTGCTGGCGCGCAAGGGCCGGGAGATTCCCGAGTTTGTGCACGCCCACCCGGGGGAGACGGTGGCCCAGGCCATCGCCCTGCTGCGCGAATACGACGTGTCCCAGCTGCCGGTGGTGAACGAGGAGCCGCCGGTGGCAGCGGCCGAGGTGGTCGGCTCGATCGTCGAGCGTGACCTGCTGGAGGCCCTGATCAGCAAGAAGGCACAGGGCAGTGACCCGCTGTCCGGGCACATGTCACCACCGCTGCCGACCGTCGGCTCCGGGGAGACGGTCAGCAGCGTGGTGCACGCGCTGGAGGGAGCGGGCGCCGCGGTGGTGTTCGTGGACGGTAAGCCCGCCGGGCTGCTGACCCGGCAGGATCTGCTGACTTTTCTCGCAGGGGAGTCTTTTTCTTGATGAATGAAAAGGGAACCAGCGGTCTGGCTCAAGGGTTCGAGACCCTCGCCATCCACGCGGGGCAGGAGCCGGACCCGCTCACCGGGTCGGTCGTGCCGCCGATCTACCAGACCTCGACCTACAAGCAGGACGGCGTCGGCGGGCTGCGCGGCGGTTACGAGTACTCGCGCACCGCCAACCCGACCCGCACCGCGCTCGAGGAGTGCCTGGCTGCGCTGGAGGGCGGTAGCCGGGCGCTGGCGTTCGCGTCCGGCATGGCGGCCGAGGACTGCCTGCTGCGGGCGGTGTGCCGGCCGGGCGACCGGGTGATCATCCCCGACGACGCCTACGGCGGCACCTACCGGCTGTTCTCGGCGGTGCTGCAGCAGTGGGGGCTGGACTACGTGCCGGTGCACCTGCCGGACATCGCCGCCGTCCGCCGGAGCCTGGCCGAGCGTCCCACCCGGGTGCTGTGGGTGGAGACCCCGACCAACCCGCTGCTGGCCATCGCCGACATCGCCGCGCTGGCCGAGGCGGCCCACGAGGCGGGCGCGCTGCTGGTGGTGGACAACACGTTCGCCTCGCCCCGGCTGCAGCGGCCGCTGACGCTGGGGGCCGACGTGGTCGTGCACTCCACCACCAAGTACCTGGGCGGCCACTCCGACGTGGTCGGCGGGGCGCTGGTCACCTCGGACGCCAAGATCGCGGACGACAGTGACTACCTGCGCAACGCCACCGGCGGCGTGCCCGGGCCGTTCGACTCCTGGCTCACGCTGCGCGGCATCCGCACGCTGGCGGTCCGGATGGACAAGCACGGCGACAACGCGATGCGGGTCGCGCAGATGCTGACCAGCCACCCGGCCGTGACCGAGGTCATGTACCCGGGGCTGCCCACCCACCCGGGCCACAGCGTGGCGGCCAAGCAGATGAGCGGGTTCGGCGGCATGGTGTCGTTCCGCGTCCACGGCGGCGAGGAGGCGGCGGTGGCCGTGTGCGGCCGCACCCGGCTGTTCACGCTGGGGGAGTCGCTGGGCGGGGTCGAGTCGCTGATCGAGCATCCGGGCCGGATGACCCACGCGTCGGCGGCCGGCTCGCCGCTGGAGGTGCCGGGCGACCTGGTCCGGCTCTCGGTCGGCATCGAGGACGCCTCCGACCTGCTCGACGACCTCCGCCAGGCCCTACCGGCCTAACGGCTAACCGGTCCGGACCCGGGTCCGGTACGCCAGCGGCGACTCGCCCAGGTGACGTTTGAACGCCGAGCTGAACGCGCTCTCGGAGGAATAGCCGAGCTCGAACGCGAGCGCGCCGACCCGGGTGTCGTCGGCGCGCAGCTTGCGCTGGGCCAGCAGCATCCGCCAGTTGATGAGGTAGGACAGCGGCGGCGTGCCGGCCGCCTCCTTGAACCGCTGCGCGAACGTGGTCCGTGACATCGCCGCGGCCCGGGCGAGGTCGTCGAGGCTCCAGCTCCGGGCGGGCTGCTCGTGGATCAGGGCCAGCGCCGGGCGGAGCCGTTCGTCGGTGAGCACCTTGAGCCAGCCCGGCGGCATGCCCTCGGCCTGCATGAACCCGCGGACCCACTCGAGGACCAGGAGCTGGCCGTAGCTGCGGATCGCGAAGTCGGCCCCGACCCGGCCGGCCACGATCTCCGCGAACAGCCGTTGCGCGTGCTGGTGGATCAGCGGCCCGGCCGGGCTCGACACCGGCACGTGCGCGACCGGCGGCAGGGCCCGCAGCAGCAGCTCCTTGCCGGTGGGGCCCAGCTCGATACAGCCGCCGATGACCGCGTCGGCGGCCTCGATATCGGCGTCGCTGAGGACTGACCCGGCCGCCGCCGGGGCCACCTCGACCGGGTCGCCCGGGCCGTCGCCGCCCTCCACGGTCAGCCACGAGCGCCCGTTCAGCACCGCCACATCGCCGGCCACCAGCTCGACCGGGTCGCCAGCGTCGTTGGTGGTGAGCCGGGCGCGGCCGCGAACGACGGCGATGAACTTCAGGTCGTCGTCGATCACGCCGTGCGAGCGCCACCGCCCGCGGGTGGCGAAACCACCGGACACGACGCTCCGGACCTCGATGAGGTCCAGCACCTCTGACAGCCGGTCAACCGCCACGCCCGGACTATACAGCATGAAAAACGGACGGAAAATGATTCCGGATCCGTCCAGCGCCCGTGAAGCTGGTGCTGCGGACCGGAACGCCCGGTCCGGGAAGGAGCAGCACCGTGCCAGATCAGCTCGTCGCCCTCGTCAGCGGGGCGAACACCGGAATCGGACTGCAGGTGGCCAGGGACCTCGCCCGGCACCGGCTCATCGTGCTGGTCGGCTCCCGCGACCTCGACCGCGGTAAGGCGGCCGCCGCCGAGATCGACGGGGACGCGCACGCGGTCCAGCTGGACGTCACCGACCCGTCCTCGATCGCGGCGGCCGCCGCGCGGGTGGGCTCGGAGTTCGGGCGGCTCGACGTGCTGGTGAACAACGCCGGCGTCTCGTTCCTCGGTGACCCGGGCACGCCGCTGGCCGAGCGGGCCCGGGCCGGACTGCTCACCGGGGTACCGATCGACGTCGTGCGGCGGATGTTCGAGATCAACGTGATCGGGCCGATCGCGGTGACGCAGGCGCTGCTGCCGCTGCTCCAGGCCGCTCCGGCCGCGCGGATCGTCAACGTCGGCAGCGGCGGGGCTTCGCTGACGCTCAACGCCGACCCGGCCAACCCGCACCGGGCGATGTTCGGCGTCTACCCGACGACGAAGGCCGCCCTGCACGCGGCCACGCTCGGCTTCGCGACCGCGCTGGAGGAGACCGGGATCAAGGTCAACGTGGCCGATCCCGGCTTCACCGCCACCGCGCTGAACAACTTCCAGGGCACCAGGACGGTGGCAGAGGGAGCCCGGCGCATCGTCGAGCTGGCGCTGCTCGGCCCGGACGGCCCGACCGGGACCTTCTCCAACGACGAAGGCACAGTGCCTTGGTAAAACCCGCGCCCTGGTAGGCGTGGACACGCTAGCTGGCCCGGCGGGCGCGCAGGAAGTCGCGCACCACGTACTCGCCGAGCTGGTCGGCCTGGGCGTGCAGCACCCGGCCGCCGTTGCGGCGGGCCACGTTGTCCACGAACGCGGTCAGCCGGTCGTCGTCGGCCAGCATGAAGATGTTCAGCTGGGCGTTGCGCCGGGTCATCTTGTCCACCTCGGCCAGCGTCAGCTCCAGCGTTTCCGGGGCCGGCGGCCAGTCGAACCAGAACCGGCCGTCCCGCTGCAGGTGGGCGGTCGGCTCGCCGTCGGTCACGATCAGCACCACCGGCTCCTGCTCGGCGTGCCGGTCCAGGTGCCGCCCGGCCAGCACCAGCGCGTGGTGCAGGTTGGTGCCCTGCACCATGTCCCAGCCGAGCCCGGCCAGCTCGGTCTCGCGCAGCTCCCGGGCGTAGTTGGAAAAGCCCACCACCTGCAGCGCGTCCTGCGGGAAGCGCATCCGCATCAGCGCGTGCAGGGCCAGCGCGGTCTGCTTGGCGGCCGCCCAGGTGCCGCGCAGCGCCATCGAGTAGGACAGGTCGACCAGCAGGCTGACGGCGGCCCCGCCGCGCCGCTCGGTCTCGGCCACCTCGAAGTCGCCCGGATCGAGCCGGACCCGGGACACGTCGCGCCGCCGGGCATCGGGGTTGGTGCGGGCCTGCCGGAGCAGCGCCTTGCGGATGGTGGCGGCGGTGTCGATCGGCTGCTCGTCGCCGAACTCCCAGTCGCGGGTGGCGCCGGTCAGCTCGCCGGCCTGGCCGGCGTCGCGCCGGTCGTGGTCGCCCCGGCGGCCGGTGGTGAGGCCGGGGAACACCCGGCGCAGCGCGGTCTCGCCCAGCCGCCGGACCGCCCGCGGGGTCAGCTCGAGCTTGCCGTTGGTGCGGTTCAGGTAGCCCTGCTGCTCCAGCTCGCGCTCGACCCGGCGCAGCGCCTCGACGTCGTCGACCGCCTGCCGCCCGAACGCCCGGCGGACCGCGTCCTCGTCGATGTCGTCCAGCGTCGCGCCCGGGTAGTCCTGGCCCAGCGCCTGCTCCAGCTCGGCCAGGTCGGCCAGCTCGGCCAGCGCGCTGGTGGCGTCGCCGAGGCCGAGCGGCTGGTCGCCCATCATCTGTTCGCCCTGGCCGGGGGCCATGCCCGGGCGGCGGGCGTGCAGCATGTCCGACAGCCGGGTCATCTCCATGGCCAGGCCCGCGTCGTCCATGGCCTGCGCCATCAGGTTGGCCAGCTCCTCGCGCTGCTCGTTGCTGAGCGAGGACAGCAGCCGCTCGGCCGCCTGCATCCGCCGCATCAGCGAGTCGACCAGCTCCTCCAGGTTCTCCGGCTGGTCGGGGAACAGGTCCCCGTAGTTGTCCATGAACTGGTCGAAGTCGGCCTGGGTGTGCTCGCCGCGGGCGTCCGCCTCCAGCATGCTGTTCAGGTCGCCGAGCATGTCCTTGACCCGCTGCATCGCTTCCGGGTCCGGGTTCTCCAGCGCCTGCTTCATGCCGCGGAACTGGCTGTCCAGCACCTCCCGGCGCAGCAGGTCCTTGAGCTGCTCGAACGTGCTGCGGGCGGTCGGCGAGCGCCAGTCGTAGTCGGCCAGCTGGCGGACGGCCTGGGAGGTGTCGGACGGCAGCGTGTCCAGGTCGGCCTCGCGCATCCGGGCCTCGTCGCTGGGGTCCGGGAACAGCTCGGCCCGCTCCTGGCCGATGGCGGTGTCCAGCAGCGCCCGGACCTGGTCGAGGGTGCCGCTCAGGCGGCCGCTGTTGCGCAGCTCGCGCTGCCGCTCCCGCACCCGGCGCAGCAGGTCATCCAGCCCCCGCCGCCCCGGCATGCCGTTGCGGGCCAGGTCCCGCAGGGCATCGCCGGGGGTCGACCCCTCCAGGATCGGATCGCCGAGCGCGTCGAGCGCGCCGCGGACATCGTAGGGCGGGGCCAGCGGGTCCGGCCCGTCATCGTACGGGCCGTATCGGTAGTTCGCCACAACGCGCCTCTTCAGTTCTACGTGCGGTAGACGGCGGTCCCGTCCATGGTGTCCTTGGACAGCCGCCGCATCAGGTACAGCCCTTCCAGGGCGAACTCGATGGCGGCGGCCGCGTGGCCGAAGGATTCGCTGCCGTCCATGCCCAGGCGTTGCATGATCTTGGCCAGCCCCGGCACCTCGCCCACGCTCTGCAGCAGGTCGGAGGCGGGGGTCAGCTCGCCCGACTCGACCGTCTGGCCGCCGTCGAACTTGGCCAGCAGCGGCCCCAGGTCGGCGCTGCCGAGCCGGGCCCGGAAGGTCTCGGCGATGGCCCGGCGGAGCAGGTGGGCCAGCACCTCTTCCTCCCGGCCTTCCTCGCTGACCTCGAACTCGACCTTGCCGCGGAGCGTCCCGACGATGGCCGGCAGGTCGCACACCCGGGCCACCGGCTGCTCGGCGGCCGGCGGGGTAGCGGCACTGGCCGCCCGGTGGGTGGCGCGGCTGCCGCTGCGGCGGGCGGCCGGGCGGGCCGGCGCGCTCTCGGCCAGGGCCGACCGGCGCACGGCGGAGGCGGCCGCGCTCTCGGCCGCCGCGATCGCGAACCGGGCCGAGACCCCGGACCGGGAGTCGACCGCGGGCGACTCGCGCACCAGCCGGGTGAACCGGGCGATGATCTCGACCAGGTGCTCGGGCAGCTCGGCCCCGGGGACGGCCCCGTCCCAGCCGACCACCGCCTCCTGGCGGATCAGGCCGAGCTCATTCTCAAGCGTCAGCGGGTAGTGGGTGCGGATCTCGGCGCCGAAACGGTCCTTGAGCGGGCTGATGATCCGGCCGCGGTTGGTGTAGTCCTCGGGGTTGGCGCTGGCCACCAGGACCAGGTCCATCGGCAGCCGCAGCGCGTAACCGCGCACGCCGATGTCGCGCTCCTCGAGCACGTTGAGCAGCGCGACCTGGATCCGCTCGGCCAGGTCGGGCAGCTCGTTCAGGCAGAAGATGCCCCGGTTGGTGCGGGGCACCAGGCCGTAGTGCACGGTCTCGGGGTCGCCCAGGGTCCGGCCCTCGGCCACCTTGACCGGGTCGATGTCCCCGATCAGGTCGCCGACGCTGGTGTCGGGGGTGGCGAGCTTCTCGCCGTAGCGGTCGCGGGCGTTGCGCCAGACGATCGGCAGGTCCTCGCCCAGCTCCTCCGACAGTCGCCGGCAACGGGCGCAGACCGGTACGTAGGGATGGTCGTTGATCTCGCATCCGGCCACCGCCGGCGCCCACTCGTCGAGCAGGCCGACCAGGGTCCGGATCAGCCGGGTCTTACCCTGGCCGCGCTCGCCCAGCAGGATCACGTCGTGACCGGCCAGCAGCGACCGCTCCAGGTGGGGGAGCACGGTCCCCTCGAAACCGACGATCCCGGGGAAACGGTCCTGCCCAGCCCGCATCCGGGTCAGCAGGTTCTGCCTGATCTCCTCTTTGACACTCCGGTAGACGTGGCCGTCCGCGCGCAGTTCGCCCAGCGTGGCGGCGGCCGGTGGCCGCCCATGCCGCGCGGCGGGATGACGATGCTGGCTGTTTGGCTGCACCATTCGACACTATGTCCCTCTACGGCCTGTTCGCAGCCGGCCCGCCCTTTACTCCGCTCCCCGCGAACACCCCTGGCGATCAAGAGCTCAACTTGCTAGCCGCCTCGGCACCGGCTGGCGGCCAGAGACTCCGGGCCTGCCCGGGGCGTGGCACACTGCTCTGGTGGCAACGGTGTCAGGTCGGGTGCAGGCCGACGACGTGGTGGCGGCCCGGGAACTGCTGCAGGACGTGATCTCGCCGACCCCGGTCCTGCGCTCCCGGGTGCTGTCCGAGCTGATCGGCGGGCCGGTCTACCTCAAGTGCGAGAACCTGCAGCGCACCGGTTCGTTCAAGATCCGCGGCGCCTACCTGCGGATCGCCCGGCTGACCGACGAGGAACGCTCGCGCGGGGTGGTGGCCGCCAGCGCGGGCAACCACGCCCAGGGGGTCGCCTACGCGGCCAGCCTGCTGGACACCCGGTCGACCGTGTTCATGCCCGAGGGCGCGCCGCTGCCGAAGATGCAGGCCACCAAGGACTACGGCGCCGACGTCGTCCTGCACGGGTCGACGGTCGAGGACGCGCTGGCCGGGGCGGAGGAGTTCGCGGCCAAGACCGGCAGCGTGCTGATCCACCCGTTCGCGCACCCCGACGTCATCACCGGCCAGGGCACCCTCGGGTTCGAGATCATCGAGCAGTGCCCGCAGGTCCGCACCGTGGTCATCCCGGTCGGCGGCGGCGGGCTGGCGGCCGGGGTCACGGTCGCGGTCAACAGCCTCGACCCGGCCGTCCAGGTGATCGGGGTGCAGGCGGCGGCGGTGGCGCCCTACCCGGCCTCGATGGCGGCCGGGCGGCCGATCCCGGTCAAGGGCGCGGCCACGATGGCCGACGGCATCGCGGTCAGCATTCCCGGCGAGCTGGCGCTCGGGCTGCTGTCCGAGCACGGCGCGCGGGTCGTCACCGTGACCGAGGAGAGCCTTTCCCAGGGGCTGTTGCTCTGTCTGGAAAGGGCCAAGCAGGTGGTCGAGCCGGCGGGTGCGGCCGGGGTGGCGGCCATCCTGGAGCACGGGGCCGAGATCGAGACGCCGGCCGTGGTCGTGCTGTCGGGCGGCAACATCGACCCGCTGCTGCTGTCGAACCTGCTCCGCCACGGGCTGCGGGCGGCCGGCCGCTACCTGGCGTTCCGCTGCCGGGTGCCGGACCGGCCGGGGGCGCTGGCCACGCTGCTGCACGAGCTGGCCGGGGTCGGGGCCAACGTGCTCGACGTGTGGCACGAGCGGGTCACGCCCCGGCTGCAGGTGGGCGAGGTCGAGGTGCTGCTCCAGCTGGAGACGCGCGGCCCCGAGCACTGCGAGGAGATCATCACCGAGCTACGCCAGACCGGCTACACACTGAACTTCAGCTAGCACCGACTTCAGCTGACACCGACTTCAGCTGAAACGATCGCGGGGGCCAGCCCGCCGGCCGGCCCCCGCGCACCAGCCTCAGATGCCGCCGTACGGCACCGCGTCGAGGATCTCGACCGACGCCGACCGGCCGTTCGGCAGCGAGTAGCTCGCGGTCTCGCCGATCTTCTTGCCGTTGATGGCGGCGCCGAGCGGCGACTTGGGCGAGTAGACCTCAATCGGGGCGCCGGTCTCCTCGCGCGAGGCCAGCAGGAACGTGACCTCTTCGTCGTCGCCGGGGAAGCGGACGGTCACGGTCATGCCCGGGCCGACCACGCCCTCGGTCCGGGGCGGCTCGCCGACCCGGGAGTTCTCGAGAATGGACTGGATCTGCAGGATCCGGCCCTCGTTCTTGCCCTGCTCTTCCTTCGCCGCGTGGTAACCGCCGTTCTCGCGGAGGTCGCCCTCTTCACGAGCAGCCTCGATCCTCTTGGCGATCTCGATCCGCAGGGGGCCGGAGCGGTCGTCAAGTTCGGCCTTCAGGCGGTCGTACGCCTCCTGGGTCAACCAGGTGACGCTTCCGTCGCGGGTCTCGGTCACGGGCACTCCTCAGTACTGCACGGTCTTGCCATGTCGCTTGCCGGGTCCAGGGACCGCCAGTGGCGGCGATCCCCACGGGGGTAATCTTTTAAGGCTAACAAGCGTCAACGACTACGCCGCTCTAGTCAAATGGTGCAGGTAGGGAATGCGGCGCGAACGGGTGCGTGTTTTCCAGTGGTTGACGCGGTTCCAGGCCGTGGCGGGGGCCAAATGCCCAATTGGGGCTCTCTTCGCGTGCCTGGAACCAGTGGAAATAGGCGTCACCGGAACGTCATCGAGGGAGATCAGTTGTCCGCCGACCCAGCCGCCGATCTGGCTGCCGAATCAGCTCCAGGACCCCAGTTGCGGCTGATGGCCGTGCACGCGCACCCGGACGACGAGTCCAGTAAAGGCGCCGCGACCATGGCCCGTTACGTTCGCGAAGGCGTGGACGTGCTGGTGTGCACGCTGACCGGCGGTGAACGCGGTGATGTGCTGAATCCGGCCATGGACCGGCCCGAGGTGCGGGCCAATTTGCCGGCCTTGCGCCGGGAAGAGATGGCGCGGGCGCGGGAAATTCTCGGCGTGCGCCAGCGATTCATGGGATTCATCGATTCCGGCCTGCCGGAAGGTGACCCGAAACCGCCGCTGCCGGACGGCTGCTTCGCGCTGACCCCGCTCGCCGAGGCGGCCCGCCCGCTGGTCCAGGCCGTCCGTGAGTTCCGGCCGCACGTGATGCTGACCTACGACGAGAACGGCGGCTACCCGCACCCCGACCACGTCATGACCCACAACGTGGCGATCGAGGCGTTCGAGGCGGCCGCCGACCCCGACCGCTACCCGGGCACCGGCGAGCCCTGGCAGCCGCTCAAGCTGTACTACTTCGCGAGTTTCAACCGGGCCAAGTACACCGCCCTGCACGAAGAGATGCTGCGCCGCGGCCTGGAGTCGCCCTACGTGAAGATGTTCGAGGAGCGGGCCAAGGACCCCGACCGCCGGGACCGGCCCGAAATCGAGCTCACCACCCGGGTGCCGTGCGGGGACTACTTCGAGATCCGGGACGCGGCGCTGCTGGCCCACGCGACCCAGATCGACCCGGAGAGCTTCTGGTTCGCCTGCCCGCTCGACGTTCAGCGCCAGGCCTGGCCGACCGAGGACTATCATCTGGCTAGGTCGCTCGTGGACACCGAGCTGCCCGAGGATGACCTGTTCACCGGGGTCAGGGAGAAGGTATGTCTGTGACGGCTGCCGCCGCCGTAACGGCCGCGCATACCGTGCTGGCCGCGGCCAAGGCCAACAACAACGACGTGACCCCCGGAGTCCTCGGATTCCTGGTGGTGGCGGGGATCGCCGTCGCGCTGTACTTCCTCCTCCGGTCGATGAACAAGCAGCTCAAGAAGATCCCGCCGCCCCCGCCCGACCCCGAGGACGGCGAGCCGGGCGAGGCCAAGCCGCTGAGCCCGCTGCAGGCCGCGGCCGCCCGCCGCCGAGCGGCCGCGGACGCCGAGCAGAAGTTAGCGAGCGGGCCGGGGCGCGACCGGCGGGGCGGGGGTCCAGACCTTCCGGACGGCCTCGGGTAGCCCCCACCAGCCCAGCGACGTCAGCCGCGAACGGCTGTCGGTCGCGGCCAGCGCCCGCCACAGCACCGCCACGTAGCCGAACAGCTCGGCGACGGCGGGCTCGTCGAAGTCGTCGTCGCAGTACTCACGGGCGTAGCGGGCCAGGTCGGCCGGGCCGGCCGGGGTACCGGGCCCGCCCCGGGCGAGCGCCGCCGTCGCCGCCAGCCAGTCGACGTGCTCGAGGGCGGACAGCGCGCTGATCGCGGCCGCCACCTCGGCGTCGTCGGTGTCACCGGCCGGCGCGACCACCCCGGCCGCCAGCCGCAGCCACCACTCCGGATCGGGCACGGTGGCCGCCCGGCCGTCGGGCCCGCAGGCGGCCAGCAGCCGCCCGGCCAGCTCGTCCTCGCCGATCATGGCCCGGGCGGCGGCGCAGGCGGCGGCCAGCTCGCCCAGCGGCAGCGGCCGGTCGCCGACCTCGTCCAGCACCACCTGCAAGGCGCTCAGCGCCTCGGCGTCGGCCTCGGCCCACTCGGCCAGGAACTCGGCGTCCTGCTCGGCCAGCAGCATGTCGAGCGGCACCCGCCCGTCGGGCAGCGGCGAGCTCATCCACTGGTCCTGGATCCGGCTCCAGGCCTGCTGGTCCTCGGCGTCACCGATGGCCAGGCCGTCCGGGTCGATCTCGTCCGCGGCCAGCTTTTCCTCCAGATGGCGGACCAGGCGGCTGTGCAACTCGGCCTGGAGCTGGCTGCGTTCCGGCGGCTCATCCCAGACGTGCAGCCCGATCACGCTGCTGGGCTCGGTGCCGGTCGCCTCCAGCCAGACCCGCACGTCGCCGGTCCGGGCGGTGCCGGCCTGCAGCGCCGCCAGCATCTGGTCGGTGGATTCCCAGAACGCGGCCGACAGCGGGTTGCCCGCCGCCAGCAGCCCCCGGCGCAGCACCGGCAGCGACTCCAGCGCGTCACCCGGATCCACCGACAGCAGCCCGAAGGCCACGTCGCGCCGGGTCAGCCGGCCGACGGGGCGGCCCGCGAGTTCGGCGATCCGGCCAGCGCGGAGTTCCACGGTTGGCAGCGTACGACGCCGGCACCAGCGGCGCGCACGACTCCGGGCTAGAGCCGCTCCCGGCTCAGAGCAGCTCGCGGCCGCCCAGGTAGGGGCGCAGCACCTCGGGGACCCGGACCCCGCCGTCGGCCGTCTGGTTGTTCTCGATCAGCGCGGCCAACAGCCGGGGGGTGGCGATCGCGGTGTTGTTGAGCGTGTAGGCGAACCGGATGGTGCCGTCGGTGTCCCGGTAGCGCAGGTTGGCCCGGCGCGCCTGCCAGTCGTGCAGCGACGAGCAGCTGTGGGTCTCCCGGTAGTGGTTCAGCGACGGGAACCAGGTCTCGATGTCGTTCATCCGGTACTTGCCGGCGCCCATGTCGCCGGTCGCGATCTCCAGCACCTGGTAGGCCAGGCCGAGACCCTGGACCAGCCGCTCGGCGGTGTCCAGCAGCTCGGCGTGCCAGCGGTCGGACTCCTCGTCGTCGGCCACGCAGATCACGAACTGCTCGACCTTCTCGAACTGGTGCACCCGCAGCAGGCCGCGCACGTCCCGGCCGGCGCTGCCGATCTCCCGGCGGAAGCACGGCGAGATGCCCGCGTAGGTGATCGGCAGCTTGTTCTTGTCCAGGATCTCGCCGCTGTGCAGGCCGACCAGGGCCACCTCGGCGGTGCCGGCCAGGTAGAGGTCGTCGGCCGGGATCGCGTAGGTCTCCTCGCGGTGCCCGGGGAACTGGCCGGTGCCGACCAGCGGCATCTCGGTCACCAGGGACGGGACCGAGATCACGGTGAACTGCCGCTCCATCAGGACGTCGAGCGCGTAGGAGTGCAGCGCCCGCTCGAGCAGCACGGCGGGGCCCTTGAGCGCGTAGGCCCGCTCGCCGGCCACCTTGCGGGCCCGGGCGAACTCGGCCCAGTCCCGCTTTTCCAGCAGCTCCACGTGGTCCAGCGGCGTGAAGCCGAACTCCGGCCGCTCGCCCCAGGACCGGGTCGTCACGTTGGCCGACTCGTCCCCGACCGGGGCGCCCGCCCAGGGGATGGTGGGCGTCCGCAGCAGCAGCTCCTGCAGCTGGGCGCTGGCCTCGCCGAGCTCCTCGCGCAGCTGGCCCAGCCGGCTCTCCAGCTCCTTGTGGGCCGCCCGCAGCTCGGCCCGCCGGGCCTCGTCGGCCCGGGCGAACTCCTTGGCCGAGCTCTTGCGCTGGGCCTGGGCCTCGTCCAGTTCGGTGGTGAGCTTGCGGACCCGCTGGTCGACGGCCAGCAGCTCGTCGACGTCAAGGTCGAGGCCCTTGGCCCGGACGGCCTGCTTGACCACGTCCGGATTGCTTCTGATGAATCGCCTGTCGAGCATGAGTGAGAGTCAGCCTCGCGTAAAGTCCCCGGTTAACACGAAAACGCTACCAGCGCTGACCCTCGGCCGGCGCCGGGACAACTCATCCGCCCAGCTTGGCCAGGGCGGTCAGGATCCGCTTCTCCGACACCGGAGCCGGCGTGCCGAGGGTCTGGGCGAACAGGCTGACCCGCAGTTCCTCGATCATCCAGCGGATGGCCTGCACGTCCGGGTCGCCCCGGCGGCCCGGCGGCAGGTCCTGGACCGTCTCCCGGTAGGCCCGGGCGACCCGGTGCACGGTCGCCATCCGCTCGGCGTCCCGCACCCCGTCGCCCAGCTTGTCCAGCCGCTGCTGGATGGCCCGTAGGTAGCGGACCAGGTCCGGCAGCCGCCCGAGGCCGGCCGCGCTGATGAACCCGCGGTGGATCAGCCCGTCGTACTGGGCCCGGACGTCGGCGAAGGCGGGCTCATCCGCGTGCGCGGCCGCCTGCGCGAGCGTCGCCTCGACCTCCTGGGCGGCCGCCAGGACGCGGGCCGCGTCCGCGATGGCCTGGGCGGTCAGCTGGTTCAGGCCGGCCCGGGCGGCCGTCACCAGGGCGGCGAAGCCGTCCGCGTCCCAGGCCGGGCCGCCCGCCCGGTCGATGATCTCGTCGGCCGCGGCCGCCGCGCAGTCGTCCAGCAGGGCCACCGCTCCCGGATAGGGACTGCGGGCGAGGGCCAGCTTCTGGGTGGTGGGCAGGTTGGCGGCGATCGAGCGGGCGCCCGACGGTACCTCCAGCAACAGCAGCCGCCGGGTGCCCAGCCGCATGCTGCGGGCGGCCGCGGCGGGAGTGTCGAACAGCCGGACGTCGACCGCGGCGCCCGCGTCAGCCAGGGCCGGGTAGGCCTTGACCTGGCCGTTGCTGAACTCGCGGGGCAGCGTGGCCAGATCCCAGCGGCGCAGCCCGGTCCGCGCCAGCCCGGGCGCGGCCTCGGCCAGGGTCGCCCGCAGCTTGGGCCGCACCTGCCGCTTGAGCTCGTCCAGGTCCTTGCCCTCGGCCAGCACCTGCTGGCCGTCGACGACCCGGAACGTGACCCGCAGGTGGGCGGGCAGCTTGCCGGGGTCCCAGGCGTCCCGCGGCACCGGCACCCCGCGCAGCCGGGTCAGCTCCCGGCTGAGCGCGCTGAGCAGGTCACCGCCGGCGTCACCGATGGCGGCCAGCGCCTCGCGGGCCACGTCGGGGGCGGGCACGAAGTTGACCCGCAGTTGCTTGGGCAGGGTGCGGATCAGCTCGGTGACCAGTTCCTCGCGCAGCCCCGGCACGTGCCAGGCGAACGGCTCGGGCCGGACCTGGTTGAGCTGGGCCAGCGGGATGTCGACGGTCACGCCGTCGCGGGCATCGCCGGGCGTGAACTCGTACGACAGCGGCAGGCCGTGCCACCGGTCCGGGTAGTCGGCCGGCTCGATCCGGTCGGCGGCCGGCCCGGTGACCAGGTCGGGGGAGAACGTCAGCAGGTCCGGTGTCTGCGTGCGGGCCTTCTTCCACCAGCTGTCGAAGTGCCGGGCCGAGGTCACCGAGGCCGGGATGCGACGGTCGTAGAAGTCGAACAGCGCGTCGTCGTCGATCACCAGGCCGCGGCGGCGGGCCCGGCGTTCCAGCTCCTCGCCCCGGTCCAGCAGCTCCTGGTTTTCGCGGAAGAACCGGTGCCGGGTGTCCCAGTCGCCTTCGACCAGCGCGTGCCGGATGAACAGCTCGCGGGCCGCCTCCGGGTCGACCCGGGCGTAACCGACCCGGCGGCCGGTGATGATCGGCAGCCCGTACAGGCTGACCCGCTCCAGCGCCATCACCGCACCGCGGCGGCGGTCCCACTCGGGCTCGCTGTAGACCCGCATGACCAGGTGACCGGCCAGCGGCTCGGCCCACTCGGGCTGGATCTGGGCCGCGGTCCGCCCCCACAGCCGGGACGTCTCCACCAGCTCGGAGACGATCACCCACGGCGGTGGCCGCCGGGCCAGCCCGGAGTCGGGGAACAGCGCGAACCGCGCGTGCCGGGCCCCGGCGAACTCGGTCAGCGGCCGCCGTTTGCCCTTGTTGCCCTTGGTGTCGTTGTCGCGCATCCCGATGTGCGACAGCAGGCCCGACAGCAGCGAAATGTGCACCCGCTGGGCCAGCTCGGCCGCGATCGGCAGCCGGCCGTTCTCGTCGCGGACGCCGTCGCGGCCGCGGCCGACGGTCAGGCCGAGGTCGCTGGCGGCCGAGCGGAGCTGGCTGTACAGGTCCTGCCACTCGCGGACCCGCAGGTAGTGCAGGTACTCGCGGCGGCACATCCGCCGGAACGCCGATGATGACAGCATCTGCTGCTGAGAGCGCAGGTAGTCCCACAGGTGCAGGTAGGCCAGGAAGTCCGAGCCGGGCTCGGCAAAGCGAGCATGGTGGGCATCGGCCGCCTCGCGGGCGTCGGCCGGGCGTTCGCGCACGTCCTGGATGGACAGCGCCGAGGCGATGATCAGCACCTCGCGCAGGCAGCCCTGGCGGCCCGCCTCCACGATCATCCGGCCGATGCGCGGGTCGACCGGCAGGTCGGCCAGCTGACGGCCGGTCTCGCTCAGCCGCCGCCCGTGATCACGCCCGTGCTCGCGGCCGCCGTCTCGTCCCGGCTCGCGGTCGCGGCTGGGCGCGAACGCCCCCAGCTCCTCCAGCAGCCGGACCCCGTCGGCGACGTTGCGTGCGTCGGGCGGGTCGATGAACGGGAAGTCGGCCATCTCACCGAGGTCGAGCGCCGCCATCCGCAGGATGACCGAGGCCAGGTTGGTGCGCAGGATCTCCGGGTCGGTGAACTCCGGCCGCGACTCGAAGTCCTCCTCGCTGTACAGCCGGATGCAGATGCCGTCCGAGGTCCGCCCGCAGCGGCCCTTGCGCTGGTTGGCCGACGCCTGCGAGATCGGCTCGATCGGCAGCCGCTGCACCTTGGTCCGGTAGCTGTAGCGGGAGATCCGGGCGGTCCCCGGGTCGATCACGTACTTGATGCCGGGCACGGTCAGCGAGGTCTCGGCCACGTTGGTGGCCAGCACCACCCGGCGCCCGCGGTGGGCCTGGAACACCCGGTACTGCTCGGCGGTCGACAGCCGCGCGTACAGCGGCAGGATCTCCAGCCCGCCGGCCTGCACGTCGTTACCGAAGCGGTCGGCCAGCGCGTCGGCGGTGTCACGGATCTCGCGTTCGCCGCTCAGGAAGACCAGGATGTCGCCGGGCCCGGTCCTGATCAGCTCCTGGGCCGCGTCACCGATGGCCCGGGCCGGGTCGGTGCCGTCCTCGTCGGGCTCGTCGGGGTCGCTCAGCGGCCGGTACCAGACGTCGACCGGGTAGGTCCGCCCCGACACCTCCACGATCGGCGCAGGTACGCTCTGTTTACCTGCTTTGCCTCCGGCAAAAGCCTGGCTGAAGCGCTCCGGGTCGATGGTGGCCGAGGTGATGATGACCTTGAGGTCGGGCCGGGACGGCAGCAGCCGCTTGAGGTAGCCGAGGATGAAGTCGATGTTGAGGCTGCGCTCGTGCGCCTCGTCGATGATCAGCGTGTCGTAGCGCAGCAGCCGCCGGTCGCGCTGCAGCTCGGTCAGCAGGATGCCGTCGGTCATCACCTTGACCAGCGTCTGGTCGCTGGACTGGTCGGTGAACCGCACCTGGTAGCCGACGGCGTCGCCCAGCTCGGTGCCCAGCTCCTCGGCGATCCGGGCGGCCACCGTGCGGGCCGCGATCCGCCGCGGCTGGGTGTGCCCGATCTGCCCGGTGATGCCGCGGCCCAGCTCCAGGCAGATCTTGGGCAGCTGGGTGGTCTTGCCCGAGCCGGTCTCGCCCGCCACCACGATCACCTGGTGGTCGCGCAGGGCGGCCGCGATCTCGTCCTTCTTCTGGCTGATCGGCAGCTCGGGCGGATAGCTGATCACCGGCACGGCCGCCCGGCGCCGGGCCACCACCGCCTCGGCCCGGTCCAGCTCGGCCGCCAGCTGCTCGAACGCCCGCAGCCGCTGTTCCTCATTTCGCAAGGCGGCCGCCTGGTCGGCACGCCGCCGCAACCGCTGCTGATCCCGCTGGGTCAGCTCGGGCAGGCGTGCTCGCACGGCCGCGAGCGAGGTGGTCACGTGGTTCTCCATCAAGCGCAAAGGGGTTCGGGCCCAGAATGACGCATGCGGCCCGGACAGTTACAACGCTTTTTCGTCCTGGCTGCTTCCGCGGCCCAGACGGAAGAGCACGGCGTCGCTGACGGCGTTGTCGGCCCCGACCGCCTGGATCAGGGCCCTGATGCCGCGGGCCACGGTCATGGTGTCGACCGGCTGATCGAGCTGCAGGCTGGCCCGGGCCAGCCAGACGTTCAGGACCTGATACTCGGCCGGGGTCAGGTCGACCGTGACCCGGACGTTGGCACCGGCCTCCTCGGCGTCAGGCTCGTCGGGGCGGTGCTCGGCGGCGCGCGACCTTCTGGATGAGCGCAGGCCCCGCGGGGTCGGGGACGGACCGTACGGCATGAGCCAAGTCTGCGGCACGAGGCTCAGCCGCGTCGAGGCCGGGTGTCAGCCTGCGGAGCGGTCGGAGGCGGGGCGGCGGCGCTGGCCCGGGTCGGTCAGCGCGGGTGGCGCCCAGCCCGCGTCGGCGTCGTTGAGGGTGACCCCGGGCGGCACGATGGCGTCGATCCGGTCCAGCGTCTCGTCGTCCAGGCTCACCTCGGCCCCGGCCAGCAGGTCCTGGAGCTGGTCCATGGTCCGCGGCCCGATGATGGCCGACGTCACGGCCGGGTGGGCGAGCACGAAGGCGGTGGCCAGGTGCACCAGCGAGGTGCCGGCGTCGGCCGCCACCTTGATCAGGTCCTCGACCGCCTCGAGCTTGCGGGTGTTGCCGGGCAGGGCCGGGTCGAACCGGCGCGGGATCCGCTGGGCCCGGCCGCTGCTCATGTCGATGTCGGTGTCCTTGCGGTACCGGCCGGTCAGCCAGCCGCCCGCCAGCGGGCTCCAGGTGATCACGCCCATCCCGTAGCGGGCGCAGGTCGGCAGCACCGCCGCCTCGACGCCGCGGGCGAAGATCGAGTAGGGCGGCTGCTCGCTGCGGAACCGTTCGTGCCCGCGGCGCTCGGCCACCCACTGGGCCTCGACGATCTGCTCGGCCGGGAACGTGGACGAACCGGCCGCCCGGATCTTGCCCGCCCGGATCAGATCGGAAAGGGCGGAAAGGGTCTCGTCGATGTCGGTCGCCGGGTCGGGCCGGTGCATCTGGTACAGGTCGATGTGGTCGGTCTCCAGCCGCCGCAGGCTGTTCTCGACCTCGCGGACGATCCAGCGCCGCGAGTTGCCGGACATGTTCGGGTCCTCGCCCATCGACCCGTTGGCCTTGGTCGCCAGCACCACCTGGTCGCGGCGGCCGCGCAGTGCCTTACCGACGATCTCCTCGGACTCCCCGCCGGAGTAGACGTCGGCGGTGTCGACGAAGTTGATCCCCGCGTCGAGCGCGGCGTGGATGATCCGCACGCTGTCGTCGTGGTCGGTGTTGCCCCAGGCGCCGAACATCATCGCGCCGAG
>JAFAYQ010000040.1 GCA_019240215.1 Actinomycetota bacterium
GTGGTCCCGGTCGCGTTCATCGGCCGCACCTCCACCCTCATGCAGGACCCGGTCGCGTCGTTGCGGCGGCAGGTCCGCAAGTCAAAGGCCTGGCTGCCGGCCGGGTTCAAGATCGTGGCCTGGTACTGGGATGTCGAGTCCGGCGGCTTGGACCTGGACCAGCGCAGCCAAGGCAGCAACTGGCAAGCCGCGGCCGGGGCCGGGATCCCCCGCGACGGGGGCATGGCTGACCTGCTGCGGGCGGCCCGGTCCCCGGAGCCGCCGTTCGCGTTCGTCATCTGTGAGGACATTGAGCGGTCGGCCCGCGACAATTACAACTCCCTGAAACTGGAACGGCGGCTGCGGGACGAAGGCATCGCCATTTTCGCCACCGACGAGCCGTTCAGTATCCAGGGGGTCAACGCCACCACCATTCTGGTCCGCCGCGTCAAGCAAGGCGTCGCCGAATGGTACCGGCTGCAGCTGAAAGAAAAAGTCTGGGAAGGTCTGAAAGAGCACAACTACGACGGCTGGAACATCGGCCCCGTCCCCTACGGGTATACCGCCGAGCGGCACACCCACCCCAACCCGATGAAAGCCGCCACCGGCCGCACCAAGACCCGCCTGGCCGTCGACCCGGTCCGCGGACCGATCATCACCCAGATCTACCGGTGGCGGGTCACCGATCAGCTCGGCGTGCCGACCATCCGCGCCCGCCTCAACGCTGATCCAGCTGCCTACCCGCCGCCCGACCCAGTGAAGGGCTGGACCCTGGCCGGCCTGTACAAGATCCTCGCCAACCCCAAGTACACCGGCTACCAGGTGCTGGGCCGCACCCACATCACCGGCCCCACCCGCCGGGTCGAGGTCCCCCCGGAGCAGTGGATCTGGTCCCGTGAGGCTACTCACCCCGCCCTGGTCAGCAAGGACATGTGGGACGCCGCCCAGCGCATTAGCGCGGCCCGCGGCAACGTCCAGGACGCCGAGCAGCCCAAGACCCGGACCGGCCGCCGCTACCGCTACCGGGGCCGCCTGTGGTGCAAAATCTGCAAACGCCGGATGCGCGGCGTCACCCGCACCACCCCCCACGCCCCAAAGCCGGCGAGCTACACCTACTACCAGTGCCCCCACGACCCCGCCGCCCGCGCGCACGCGGCCGCCTATCCCGATCACCCCAACGTGATGATCAGCGAAAAAGCCCTCATGGCCGCCACCGCAGGGTTCTTCACCCAGTACGTGTTCGGCCCCAACCGGGCCGCCATGCTCAAAGCCCAGCTCCCCGCCGACGCCAAGCAAGAAGCCGCCCGCCGCGCCCAACTGGCCAAGCGGCTGGACCAGCAGCTCGCCAAGAACGAGGCCGCCCAGCAAGCGCTCATCACTGAGCTAGAGTTCCCCGCCGACCCCGGTGACCCGGCCGCCGCCGCGCTACGGGAGCGGATCCGGGCCCGCTACCGCGAGCTGCACACGGAGCAGAAGACCCTGGAAGCCCAGCGTGACCAGCTCGACACCGTCACCACCGAAGTCCAAGACCCGGCCCTGCTCGACACGCTGCCAATCTTGGGTGACATCCTCACCGGCGCCCCCGCCGGGCTGGCCGAGCAGCTGTTCGAGGCCTTCCACCTCCAAGCCGTCTTCAGCAAGGAACACCGGCAGGTCACCATCCGCGTCACCATCACCGACGCCACCCCGGATGCAGTTGCTCGCCTGCGGGCCGACACCCGTGTTACCCTCGACAAGCAGCGGGAACGCGATTTCGAAGAAGGCAGCTCTAGCTGGTCCTATTCATCGGACGACCAGAGAGCCCCGGCAAAGTTACCTCCGCACTTCATACCGGAGCTCCCGCCGACCACGCAGCAGGCTCATAGTCAAGCCACAGCACAGGCGACCCAGTAACCCCTAGCACGTTTGTCAGCAATGTCACATTGACGACACTCTTATGGCCGCAATGTCACATTGCGCACAAACGGGCCTATGGGCTGAAGACGCCGACTGCACGCAGCACCGCTTGGGTGGCGGCGCCGTCGAGCAGGGTGTGGTCGAGCACCAGGCCCGGCACCAGTAGGGTCAGCGTCCCCGCGACGTCCTCGGGCGCGACATCGGCCGGAACGTGGCCCGCTTCCCGCCAGGCCGTAGCCAGCGCGGTCAGCCGGTGGCGGGCCGCGTCCCAGAAGCCGCGCGCCAGGGTCGCGATCGACGGGTTCCGCAGGCCCTCGGACCAGGCCTGGACCACGATCCGGGTCAGGTCGTAACCCTGGTGCCGGGCGCGCTCGTCCAGCGCCGCCACGATCGAGGTCAGCGCCTGGGCCGGGGTCGGGACCGGGTCGGCCGCCAGCAGTCCGGTCACCACCGCGTCGAACTGCCCGAGCGACTCCCGGGCGGCCGCCTCGATCAGCTCGTCCTTGCTGCGGGCGTAGCGGTAGACCGCGCTGGACGACCAGCCGGTCGCCGCGATCACGTCGTCCATGGTGGTGGCGTGGAAGCCGTCGCGGCTGAAGCAGCGCCAGGCGCTCTCCAGCACGTGGCGGCGCCGGCCGACCGCCACCTCGTCGCTGAGCCGGGGCATCCGCTCATCCTAACGCCAGTCAGCTCCAAAACAAAACGAAACGTTCGTTTGCGTTTATGAGGCGGACGTGCTTAGGGTCGAGAGGAGGGGCGCGCGACGGCCCGAGGGCTCGGCCGCCGAACCGACGGTCTGGCCGAACCGACGGTCTGCCCGAACCGACGGTCTGGCCGAACCGACGGTCTGCCCGATCCGACGGATCTGGCCCCGAACCGAGGGACCCGCGCCCGACCACGGGACCTGAACCCGAGCCGAGAGGAATCGATCATGTCGGCGCCCACCACCAAGGGCCTGCACCACGTGAAGCTCCCCGTCTCCGACCTGGGCGCCAGCCTGGCCTGGTACCAGCGGGTGCTCGGCGCCCAGCACCTGGAACAGTTCGACCACTACGGCGACCGCGGCGAACGGTACGCGGTGATCCTGGCCGTGCCCGGCTGTGACGTGCCGGTCGAGCTGCGCTGGGCCCCGAACGCCGCCCAGGCGATGAACGGCTACGATCCCGTCGACTTCGCGGCCGGGAGCGCCGAGGACGTGGCCGCCTGGGCCGCCCACCTGGACGCCGAGGGCATCGAGCACTCGCCGGTCAGCCCGGGCGCGGCCGGGGCGCTGCTGGTGTTCCCCGACCCGGACGGCACGTTCCTGCGAATGCTGGAGCTGCCGGCCGGCGGCGTGGCCGACATCAAGATGGCCGAGGGCAACCCCGAGCCGGACGGGCCCTGGCTGGCGCCACCGTCGATGCGCCACCCCGGTCAGCCCAGTTACCAGGGGACGAGCCGGTGACCGCCGCCACCAGCCAAGCCACCTTCCCGGCCACGACCGACGTCCTGGTCGTCGGGGCCGGCCCGACCGGCCTGGCCCTGGCCACCTCGCTGTGCCGCCTCGGCGCCGACGTGACCCTCGTCGACCTCGGCACCGAGATCCGGACCGACTCCCGGGCGGCCGGCGTGCAACCGCGCACCCTGCAGGACCTCGACCGCCTGGACGCGGCCGGCCCCCTCATCGCCAAAGGCCTCAAAGGCACCGGCTTCCGGGTCGCCAACCGCGACGGGACCCTGCTCGAACTGCCGTACGCCGGGCTCGACACCCCCTACCCTTTCCTGCTGCTGGTGCCCCAGTCCGAGACCGAGCAAGTCCTGCGGGACGCGCTCACCGCCGCGGGCGGGCGGATCTGGTCCGGGTACCGGCTGCTCGAGCTGCACCAGGAGTTCGACGCGGTCGCCACCCTGGTGGCCGGCCCGGACGGGCTGGTCCACTCGGTCCGGGCCCGCTACGTGGCCGGCTGCGACGGGCTGCACAGCGGCGTTCGCGGCCAGGCCGGGATCGAGTTCGCGGGCCAGCGCCGGCCGCAGGAGTACGCGCTGGCCGACGTGCGGATGACCGAAACCAGCCCGACGCCCCGGGTGACGTTCACGTTTTCCCCGGACGGGATGCTGCTGCAGTCGCCGCTGCCGGACGGCATCGTCCGGGTGGTCGCCTCGGTTCCTGACGCCACCGGGGCCCTGGACCGGGCCGGGGTGCAGGATCTCATCGACCGCCGGTGCGGCCCGGGCGACCGGGCCACGGTGGCCGAGATCGTCCGCTCCACGCCGTACACCGTGACCTCCCGGCTGGCGGCCACGTTCGCCAAGGGCCGGGTGTTCCTGGCCGGCGACGCCGCCCACGTGCACAGCCCGGCCGGCGGCCAGGGCATGAACACCGGCATCCAGGACGCCGTCCACCTGGCCGGCCTGCTGGCGCAGGTGCTCCGCCCGGACGACCCGGGCGACCCGGGCGACCCGGCCGACCCGGCCGACCCGGCCGACCCCAGCATCCTGGCTCGCTACGACGCCGAACGGCGGCCCAACGCGGCGGCCCTGCTCGCCTTCACCGGTCAGCTGACGGCGGTGGCCGAGCTGAGCGACCCGGAGCAGATGCGGCTGCGCGACCAGGTGCTGGCCCGGTCCCGCGACGTGCCCGGGCTGCCGCAGTTCTTCGCCCGCCGCCTGGCCCAGCTCGACGTCCCCGCCGCCGGCTGGCCGGCCAGCTAGCTAGCTAGCTAGGGCCCCGGGCCCGGCGCAGGCCGCGGCCCGCGCCTAGCCGAGTTCCCGGACCTGTTCGACCGCGAACGACGGGACCGCCAGCGGCACCGTGGCCGCGCAGTTGCTGAACAGCGGGGCGGTCATCGTCTCGGCCAGGTCGACCAGGATCCGCTCGGGCGGCCCGGCCAGCGTGACCCGCCAGCGGCCGGGCGCGGTGCGGACCGCGCTGAGCGGTTCGTAGGACTCGATCCGCAGGTCACCGAACGTCCGCCGGGCCGCGTCCTGGGCGGTCTGCTCCAGGAACCGGTAGGCGCTGCGCCCGCGCAGGCCGGCCAGCATCACCCGGCCCGCCCGGTACTCGTCCACCATCTGCCCGCAGTCCAGGGTGTCGGCCCGGCCGTAGTTGATGCCGTGCGGGAACAGCAGCAGGGTGGCCGCGAACCGGTCGCCGCCGATGTGCGAGCACTCCCAGACGGCCGCGCCCTCGCGCGCGGCCAGCCGGGCCGCCACCGCCCGGCCCCGGGTCGCGCAGCACTCGTCGTGCCGCCCGTGCGCGCAGACCGCGATCACCGGCTCGGACGCCAGCGTGCCGGACTCGCTGAACACGCCGTCCACATACTCTTCGGGACCGTCGGCCTCGCCCCAGCGGACCGACTCGTGCCCGGGGGTGCAGTCGACCCGGGCCCAGCGCCAGCGCCGCCGCCCGCCGTCCAGCCGGGCCCGGCCCGGCCGCCGGATCGCGATCAGCCGGAACCCCTCGGCCGCCGCCCGGTGCTCGATGCGGGTGCCGAGCGACCGGTCCAGGATCGGCGAGTTGCGGAAGGCGTTGTGACCCCAGGCGCCCGCCACCTCCACCAGCAGCCAGCGGCGCCCGTAGGACGCGGTGCCCGCGACCGGCTCGCCGGCTCCCAGCGACCGCGTGCTGCAGGCGGGCCCGCCCGCCGTCCGGGGCGGGTCGGCGACGTCCCCGTCAGGCACCGTCGTCGTCGGCAATCACGACGATCCCGGCCCGCAGCAGCCGGCGGCTCACCACCAGGCTGTCGGGCTCGTCGAGGCCGGGCAGCGCCCCGGCCCGGTGCGGCTGTTGCCCGGCCAGCGCCCGGATCGCCGTCTCGCACACCCCGGGCAGCTTGAGCCCCTGACCCGGCACCTTGAGATGGACCCCGGCCGCGTCCACGGTGACCGACGCATCCAGCCCCTGCCGGAGCCGGATGACCGCCCCCGGCTCGAGCCGCCCAGCGGCCTCCACCGTAGCCAGCGGGGCGACCGGCTCCGGCCGCACCAGCCCGTGCAGTTTCCCGTCCAAGGCGCCCGCGATCCGGTCCGGGTCGGCCACCCGCACGTCGTTCAGCGCGCCCGCGAACGCCCGCGCCACCTCCCGCACGGCCCCCAGGACCTCGTCCCGGTCACCCAGCGTGCCCATGATCGGCAACGGCGCCCGCACCTCATCCGACCGGGCCGCCGCCGCGACCAGCTGATCGACCACGTCGGCGCCGGTGAACGAGGCCACCCCGATCGTCAGATGGATCGAGGTCCCGGCCCGCGCCACCGCCGAGTGCAGCCACCCGCGCGGCAGGTAGAGCGCGTCGCCCGGCCGCAGCACGACGTCGAGCACCGGTTCCTCGCGGGCGCGGGCGGCCACCGCCGCCTTGTGGTCCGACCACGGCTCGTCGGCCCGCGGGTGGGTCCGCACCGGGGCGTGCACCCGCCAGTGCTTCTCCCCGCTGACCTGCAGCACGAACACGTCGTGAACGTCGTAGTGGGGGTCGAAGCCGCGGTTGGCCTCGGGCGTGACGTAGGCGTTGACCTGGGCCGGGTGCCCGAGCTCGGTCACCAGCTGGCGGGTGAAGCGCTGCAGCGCGGGCCAGGTCCGGTGCAGGCCCTGCAGTACGATCGTGGCACCGTCGGCGAACTGGCGCAGCACCATGGCCGGGTCGACCTGGTCGGCGGTGTGGGCCCCGAACCCGCCCGAGCCGGTGAAGCAGTCATTGGCCAGCACCGACCCTTCCTTGGCCATGCGGATGAACGGTGTCCGCAGCGCCCGGTCGGTCAGCAGTTCGTCGGCCGCGGCCACCGAGAACAGGTCGGCGAAGTCGCGCGGCAGCGACCCGGCCACCGAGTGCAGCGGCCCGGCCGCCCAGTACTTGCGCGCGAACACCTCGGGCGGCACGCAGACGCAGCGCCCGAGCGCGGACGCCCGGGCGCTGGTCTGACCGGCTGGCAACTCAGATGTCACGCACTGCCGTCCGCGCCGCCGTCGTGCCCGCCGGGGTTGGCCCCGCCGTCGGCGGTACCCTCACCGCCCGAGCCACCGGCCGGCCCGTCGGCCCCGCCGTCGTGGCCACCGGGGTTGGCGCCTCCATCGGCCGGCCCTTCACCGCCGCGGCCACCAGCCGGGCCGTCGGCCCCGCCGTCGTGCCCGCCCGGGTTGGCCCCGCCGTCGGCCGGGCCCTCGCCCGAGCCACCGGCCGAGCCGTCGGCTCCGCCGTCGTGCCCGCCGGGGTTGGCCCCGCCGTCCGCGCGGCCCTCGCCGCCCGAGCCGCCCGCCGGGCCGTCAGCACCGCCGTCGCGGCCACCGAAGTTGGCGCCCCCGTCGGCCGGGCCCTCGCCGGTGCCCGACTCGTTGCTGATGTCGCCATCGTTGATCGACATAGCGTTCCTCCTCGCCTCGTCCACCCCGTTAACGGGGCTCAGTAACACTGGTCACCTTCCCACCCGCCACCGTTTATGCAGACGCCGGGTGGGGCCTACCGGGGGCCCCGCTCAGGTGCGGGCGAAGCTGGCCGTGTCCTCGGCGAAATCGGTGATCATCGCCCCGGTCAGCGTCGGCTTGGTGCCGGCGATCATGGCCAGGTAGTCGCCGGTGGTGGCGAACTGCCGCATCCCGGTCTCGACCGCCCGCTCGAACGTCTGCTGGGCCACCCGGTGGGCCGCGTGCCGGATGTCGGCCGGGGTGAACCCGTCGCTGGCCTCGGTGATCGCGTTCAGGTCGGGCCGCCCGTCGGCGGCCTCGGCGATGTAGTTGCGCCACAGCGCCTGCCGGGCGGGCGGGTCGGGCGGCCCGACCGGCAGCACGTAGTCGAACCGGCCGTGCCGCAGGAAGGCCGCGTCCAGCGAGCGCACCGAGTTGGTGGCGCAGATGAACAGCCGGCCCGGCTGCTGGCGGAACCCGACCAGCGCCTTGAGCAGCTCGTTCACCACCCCGACGTCGGTCGTGGCCAGCGACCGGGCGGCCGCGATCTCCTCGATCTCGTCGATGAACACGACCGCGTGGTCGAGCTGGGTGAGGTCGGCGAACGCCTGGTTGATCCCGCTCGCCAGCCCGGCCCCGGCCGCCAGCCGGGACGGGAACAGCTCTACGAACGGCCAGCCCAGGCGGCCGGCGGTGGCCTGCGCGAACGTGGTCTTGCCGGTGCCCGGCGGCCCGAACAGGATGACCGCCTTGGGCGGGTCGACGGCGTACTCGGCCGCCAGGTCGGGCCGGGCCAGCGGCAGGATCAGCTTGCGCTCGATGATGTCCTTCTCGGCGTTCATGCCCGCGATGTGGGCCCACAGCCGGGCGTTGGGGACCGCCGCCCCCAGCTCGTTCAGCAGCAGCGCCGCGGCCGGCGAGCTGGACTCGCTCTTCTCGTAGTAGGTGATGCCGTGCCGGGCCGCGAACCCGGAGTTGGTGAACGCGGTGCTGCCGGTCTCGCCCTCGGGCAGCAGCGCGCTCAGCCGCGACACCCCGCGGGCCAGCAGCCGCTGCTCGAGCGCGGCCAGCAGGTCACTGCCGAGGCCGCGGTTGCGCCAGTCGGGCGACAGCGCCAGCCGCAGGATCCAGGCCCGGTCGGCGTCGACCCGCCCGATCGCGGTGCCGATCACCTTCCCGTCGGCCACCGCCACCACGGCCGGGTGGGCGGCCAGGCAGCCGACCACGTCGGCCAGCGTGAAGATCGGCGCCTGCCGGGTCGCCGACGAGACGGTGTCCAGCTGGACGGCCGCTTCCAGGTCGTAGGGTTCGAAGTCGCGCACGTGCCAGGCGGTCATGTCACGCCTTCCATGGTCGGGCCATCTCCGTTGGTCAACGGCCATGCAGCAATAAACCGCCAGTATGAGCAGGAAAGCGCTTATTTGGGAAGACCTGAAAAGGTCAGACGTGGGGGGCTGACCGCCCGGCCGCGGTGCCTCTGCTGGCCCACCCGGGCCGGCCCGGGTGCCGGCCGAGGATCTGGTCGAGAGCCTGGCCGACGCCACCGTCGGCCACGATGACGCGGCGGACCACCACGATGAGGGTGGGGATGGCCCAGAAGTCGCCGCACACCCAGAGGATGCCGGCCCCGATCTGCTGGTCGGCGAAGGGTGGCAGGGTGACGCCGGGGACGTGGCGGTAGACCGGGTACCAGGACACCGTGGTCAGCAGGCTCATCGACATGGCCAGGATCCACATGACCACGTTGGTGGCGATCACCGCGACCGCCTGGGACAACGGGGGCATCCGCATCCGGAACGGCGACGACGGGATGAACTGGAGCCAGAACAGCACCCCGGCCAGGAAGAACGAGCTGTGCATGAGCCAGACGTGCACCGCCTGGTTGTTCTCGGCCAGGTCGAACAGCACCGGGACGTGCCAGGCCAGCATGACCACGCTGAAGGTGGTGACCGAGACCCAGGGCCGCAGCAGCCACGCCCCGGCCACCCGCAGCGGCCGCCACCAGCGGCCCCGCAGCAGCCCGGCCGTCGCCCGGCGGCCCGTGCGCCCGGGCAGGCCGGCCAGCAGCGGCTGCCAGGGGGCACCCGCCACCACCAGGGTCGGCGCCGCCAGCATCAGCAGCAGGTGCTGCAGCATGTGCACGAAGAAGTAGTCGCCGGCCCAGTAGTCGACCGGGGACTCGACCGCGGTCAGCAGCACCCCGAGACCGGCGTAGAACCAGAGCGAGCGCCGCCGCCGTTCCCGGGTGCGCCCGGGCCGCGAACGCCCGGCCAGCCGGGCCAGCCCCACCTCGTGCCACGCGGCCAGCAGCAGGGCGACGATCAGGAACGGGTCGAACGACCAGTGTCCGGTCAGGTAGGTCATGGCCGCCTAGCCCGAGGAGCCGTAGGGGATCGCCACGGTCAGCGTCTGCACCCGGCGCCAGCCCGCCACCAGCTGCCAATCCGCGAACCGGTCGCCGTCGGCGGTGATCGCGTCCAGCCGCCCGCCCGGCCCGATCGTGAGCGCGGCCGCCGGGGCCGGGGCCGGGGGCAGTGCCTGCCACCGGGCGCCCGGCCCGGCCAGGACGTCGGCCCGGCCGCCGCTCAGGAGCACCGCCAGCGCGCCACCGGGGCCGACGGCGGTGGACCGCAATGCCCGGGTGCCGGTGCGGAGCGGCGCCGACCACCGCCACCGGCCGGGGCCAGCCGGCCAGGCGGCGACCAGGCTGGTCCCGGCGGCCGAGACCGCCCGCAGCAGCGCCACCAGGCCGGAGCCGGCCGCGGCCAGCCGCAGCACGCCGAAGTCGGCCCCGGCCAGGGCCGGGGGCACCACCGGGCCGGTACCGGTCCAGCCGCTCCCGGTGCGGGTGAAGATGCCCACGACCCCCGGGCGGCGGCAGCTGGTCGCCAGCACCGGGGCGCCCGATCCGCTGAACGCCGCCGCCGTGAGGCTGGACGGCGCGCAGGCCGCCCCCGCCCGGGTCGCGCCGAGCTGCCCGGCGCTGGTCAGGGTGGTCCACCCGGCGCCGCTGGGTGAGCCCTGCACGGCCCGGCCGCCGCTGGTCAGCGCCACCAGCGCGCCATCCGGGCCGGCCGCCAGGCTCCCGGGGCCGCCGGCCAGGCCCGGGCTCACCGGGCCGGCCGGCGACCAGGTCGCGCCGTCGTCGGTGGTCACCGCCAGCGGTGAGAAGGTCAGGTCCTGGCTGGGCCGGAACCCGGTCACCAGGGCCGCCGAGGTCCCGGTGACCGCCAGGCCGCCGTTGTCGGCCACCCCGGCCGGGGTGGCCAGCCGCCAGTGGGCGGCGGCCGACGGCCGGGTGAACAGTTCCCAGAACTGGTCCTCCTGGGCGGCCGGGCCGCCCATCGGGACCACCACCCAGCCGGCTCCGGCCGGGCCGGTGGCGGTCGCCGTCAGCGGGGCCGGCGCCGCCGCGGCCGCCGCCCGGGTGGGGGCCGCCGCCAGCGCGGGCCCGCTCCCCGTCGCCGGCTCGCGGC
Organism: Actinomycetota bacterium; assembly: GCA_019240215.1. Lineage (GTDB taxonomy): Bacteria > Actinomycetota > Actinomycetes > Streptosporangiales > Streptosporangiaceae > Bog-532. The sequence continues at coordinate 10,726 of JAFAYQ010000040.1, forward strand.
CCGGGCGGGAGCCGCAACCGGCCGCCAGCCCGCAGGCGAGCACCAGCGCGGTCGCGGTGACCCGGCCGGGGTGCGTGGTCATGACCGGCCCAGGAACCGGTCGGCCGCGCTGGTCAGCTCGTCCGCGAACGACGACTGGGTGCTGGCGGTGCCCGGGCCGGGGTCGAAGTTCAGCTCCAGCCGGGTGTCACCATGCTGGTCGATGACGTAGGCCACGTCGCTGTGCGCGATCATGCCGCCCGCCGGCAGGATCTCGGCCTGGATCGAATAGCCGGACCAGACCCGGCGGAGCCGGTCCAGCGATCCGGTCAGGAACAGCCAGTTGCGCAGCCCGGTCAGGTTCTCCTGCCGGTCGAACGCCTGCAGGTACCCGACCGACCGGTACAGCGGATTGGCTTCGATCGCGACCAGCTCGACGTGGCCGGCGGCCGGGCCGAGCTGCTGGTCGGCCTGGCGAAACTCCTGGGCGATGAGCGGGCAGTCGCTGGTGCAGACCGGGTCGAGGAACGTCATCAGGATGGTCTTGCCGCGCAGGCTGGCCAGGCTGACGGGCCGGCCGTACTGGTCGGTCAGCGTGAACGCCGGGGCCCGGAAGTCGAGCGGGGCGGCGTCGCCGTCCAGCGCCCGGGCCAGCACCGGGTCGGCGTGCCGGCTGAGCTGGGCGGCCGCCAGCGGTACGGCTCCGAACACGATGACCAGGACCGCCCAGGCGGCGACGGTCACCCGTGGGGCCGGCGGCTTCAGGCGGCCCGGAGGGGCCGGCCCGGCGGCCGGGCCGGCCACGGCGGCGGCCGGGGCGGGGAGCCGGGCCACCGCCAGGTAACCGGCCACCACCAGCAGGATCAGCGGGATCATGCTGTTCGGGTCGGTGCCGAGCCCGCCGAAGAACCCGAAGTCCTCGGCCAGTACCCAGTCGGCCAGGCAGAACAGCACCGTGCCGCCGATCGCGGCCGGCAGCAGCCGCCCCCGGGCGGTCGCCGGCGTCAGCAGCCCGGTGCCCGCGCTCAGCAGCGCCACCCCGGTCAGCGCCAGCAGGGTGGCGGCGGCCAGGTTCACCGTGTTGGCGTGGGCCGCGGTGAACGAGGCGAAGCCGCTCACCCAGGCGCGGAACAGGCCCGGCTGCGGGGTGGCGGCCATCGACCGGAGCATCGGGGCCAGCGTGCCCGCCCGGCCCGGCCACAGCTGGAGGACGGCCAGGGCGAGGAACAGGACGCCCAGGCCCGCCAGCACCATCCGGCCCGGCCGCGTGCCCCGCCAGCAGCGTTCCGGCCGGGCCACCAGGACCCCGGCCAGGCAGTAGAACAGGACCGCGCCCGGCGCGCCGAACAGCCCGCTCAGACCGGGCGCGAAGATGCCCCCGAAGGCCTCGCCGAACACCCAGACGACCAGGCCCCAGCCCAGGCTGGCCAGGCCGGCCAGCCGCGACCACGACCCGCGGGCCGCGCTGATCAGCCAGATCCCGATGCCGATCTGGATCCAGACCGCGGCCGCGGCCGCCTCCAGCGGGTGGTAGGACCAGCTCGTGGCCCCCCAGCTGACCAGGTGCCGCACCCAGCCGGGCGCGCCGGCCGCGCCCGGCGCGATGACCTGGCTGGGCAGCCCGGCCGCCATGGCCGGCTGAGCCTGCAGCAGGCCGTCGAAGATCCACAGGACGCCGAAGCCGGTCCGCAGCAGGTGCCGCCCCGCGGGCTCGGCCCCGGCGGCCGGCGGCCGGGGAGACGACGGCGAGCGCCGCCGCCACAGGGCGGCCGCCAGCATCAGCACCGCCAGCGCGGCCAGCACGGCCAGGCCCTGGTGCACCAGCGCCGCCCGGAACGCGGCCACCACCGTGGGATTGGTGCTGCCCAGGCCGGACTGCATGCCGGTCATCCCGGCAGCTTGGGTGGCGCCGCGCGGGCCGACAGGGCGGTGACGGCCTGCTCGACGGTGGCGTCGACGGCCGCGCGCTGGGCGTCCAGCGTGCGCCGCGCGCGGTCCAGGGCGGCGGTCGCGGACGCCCGCGCCTGCGGCGTGCGGGCGGCCAGCACCCCGGCCACGTCGGTCTGGACGGCCACCGCGTCCGGGTCGGCCCAGATCACCAGCCCGCTGACCACCCGCGTCAGGTGGAAGCTGGCCAGCGACTCGGTCACCTGGTAGGAGACCAGGTCGCCGACCTGCATGCTGTTGGCCGGCGAGCAGTTGCTGGCCCCGTAGCGGGCGATGCTGATCGCGGCGGCCACCTGGTGGCTGGTCCCGGCCGTGATCCCGTTCAGCGCGGTCAGTGACTCGCTCACGCCGCCCGCGCACGACTCGATGTCGGTCGTCATGTCGTGCAGGAACCCGCTCAGGTCGGCCGCCCGCTGCTGCTGGGAGGGCCGGTGCGCGAGGGACAGGGCGACCCCCGCCGCGAGGACCGCGGCGACCGCCACCACCAGCAGCCGGGGAGCGCGCCGGGTGGGCCACGGGCGGCGCCGCAGCACCACCACCGGCGGCTCGGCGCGGGGCGGGGACTGCATCGGCTCAACCCTTCATCAGGGCCGCGTCCTGAACCAGTTCCCGGTGGGTGACGTCGCCGATGACGCGCTTGACGATGTCGTGCCGGGCGTTCAGGAAGAACGTCTCCGGGATCCCGGTCGCGCTCACGCCGTAGGCGTCCGCCACCGCCGGCTGGGCTTCGAAGCCGACCGGGTAGGGCACCCGCTGACGGGCCAGGAACTGGCGGGCGGCGGTGGCGCTGTCGTCCGCGTCGATCCCGATGATCACCGTCTCCCCGGCCGCCGTGCGCGCGAAGCTGACCAGCAGCGGCGTCTCCTCCTGGCAGGGCGGGCACCAGGATGCGAAGAAGTTCACGATCACCGGCTGGCCGCGGTAGGCCCCCAGCGACACCGTCTGGGCCGGGTCGCGCAGCGACGGCAGCGTGAAGGCGGGGGCCGCGGGGGTGGCGGCGGGGGCATGGGTGCCCGCGCTGACCACGGCGATCACCGCCCCGCAGCCGGCCGCGGCGGCCGCCACCGCCAGCGTGACCGGCCGCGGGCGCGCCCAGCCGGGCGGGCCGGGCCGGTGCGGCCCGCCGATCCGGCGCCCGCGCCACCGCGCCCGCGGCGCCCGGCCGGGGCCTGGTTCGGGCCGGGCCGGTCCGGCCGGGTCCGGCCCCGGTGCGGCCAGCAATCCCCGGGCGGTGACCGTGGCCGGCAGCGTCAGCTCGAACCGGCTGCCGGCGCCGGGGGTGCTGTGGGCCCGCACCTGCCCGCCGTGGCCGGCCGCGACCGCCTGCACCAGGGTCAGCCCGAGCCCGGTGCCGCGCGGCCGGCGGCCGGCCGTCCCGGTCCAGAATCGCTCGAAGACGTGCCCCAGGTCGTCCGGGCCGATGCCGTCCCCCGAATCCTCCACCATCAGGCAGGCGTCGCCGGTCTGGCGGTCGCGCCGCACCGAGACCCGGATCGTGTCGCCCGGGCCGGTGTGCTGGACGGCGTTTTCCAGCAGCGCGTCGACGGCCTGGGCGAGGCGTTCCTGGTCGGCCACCGCGAGGACCGGGTCCAGGTCCCCGGCCGCCCACACCCGGCGCGCGGTCGGCTGCCAGCGCCGCAGCGCCTCCAGCAGGAACGAGTCCAGCGCGACCGGGGCCGGGCAGAGGAACTCGGGATCCTGGGAGGCGGCGATCAGCAGCAGGCGTTCGCTGAGGCTCTTCAGCCGGGTCAGCTCGTCCACCACCACCAGCATGTCGGGCTGCTCATCGTGGCCGCTCAGCCCGGCCGCAACCAGCTCGGCGTGCCCGAGGGCGATCGTGATCGAGGTCCGCAGCTGGTGGGCGGCGTCCTGGAGGAAGCGGTGCTGGCGGGCGGAGAGCTGACCACCGACCGCTGCCGAGCCGGGGCCGTCAGGGCACCAGCTGGTAGCCCGCACCACGCACCGTCTTGATCAGCCCGAACCCGAGCTTGGACCGTAGCCGCCGTACGCAGACGTCGACCACGTTGGAGCCCGGATGGAAGTCATACCCCCAGATCGAGGCGAGCAGCTGGTCCTTGGGGACCGACCGTCCGGCGTGCTCCATCAGCTCGCGGAGCAGCAGAAACTCCAGCCGGGTGAGCGGCACCGGGCCGTGCCCGGTGTCGGCCTCGAGCCGCCCGACGTCGAGGCTCAGGCCGCCGGTCCTGAGCACCTCGGAGCGGGCGTCGTCGCGCAGCTGGACGCGCACCCGGGCCAGCAGTTCCGCCAGCGTGAACGGCTTGGTCAGGTAGTCGTGGGCGCCCAGGTCGAGGCACTCCACCTTGGCCGCCGCGTCGTCCAGGCAGGACAGCATGATCACGGCCTGGGCCGGCCGGGCGCGGCGCAGCTCGGCCAGCACGGCGCGGCCGTCCATGACCGGCATGACCAGGTCCAGGATGATCAGCCCGTAATCGCCGGTGCTGGCCAGCCGGAGCGCGTCCCGGCCGTCGGTGGCACAAGCGACCGGGTAGCCGGCCCCGGCCAGCGCCCGGCCCAGGAAACTCGTGATGCGCGGTTCGTCGTCAACCAGCAAGATCCCGGGCCGAGGCCGGGCATCGGCTACCTGACCTGTGTTTACAGCAGACACATCGCATCACACCTGACCACTCGAAGGGTGGTGTGGCGACCGGGCCAGCTTCCGGTTGCCGCGCTTCTGAGCAGACGATCCGCTCATTTCGGGCGTCTCGTCAAGCTCCGTGACGCTAAAGCAATCGATTGGCAGACCCCGCCCGCCGCCGCGACGCCCGCGGGCCCGCCGGGGGTGCGATCTCCGCACCGCCGGCAACCGGCCGCATGCTGGCCTTTTTATCGATATCGAAAACTCTGGGCGGCTCTGGGTCACGAAATCCGTAGCCCCGTTGGCCGATCATGACAATTTCGTCATCAACGCCCGCGGTTATTGCCACGCCGCCGGCCGCCGCGTGAAGCTCTGGTCGACAACGAGCTTCCGGGCGCGCCCTGTGCGCATTCCGGGATGAGAACGTTTGCGCCATGCGCCCCAGGGAGGTGGTGACTGGTGTCCCTGGCCGCCCGGGTGGCCACCCTGATCGTGGCCGTGTTCGCCGTGGCCGGCGGCGCGATCTTCGCCGTCGCCCACTACCTGCTCGGTGGCCCGCCGACCGTCGACTTCGCGGCCGGGCCGTCCGGCCAGGTCAGCGTGGTCATGCAGACCGACGCGTCGTCGAGCCCGGCCGCGGTGCCCGACCATCCCACCTGGGTCAGTTACTTCATCCGGGCCCCGGCCACCGGGCGGTGGATCCACACCACCCTGTTCCAGGTGCCGGCCCACACCCGGGTCAACGTGACGATCTTCGGGTACGACGGCTCGACCCCGGTCCGGAACCAGTACTGGGGTCAGGTCACCGGCACCGTCGGCGGCGTCGCGCACTACGGCGGCAAGCCGGTGCAGACCGTCAACGGCTGGAACGGTCCCTACCTGGTGCAGCACACGTTCGCGATTCCCGGCCTGAACCTGAACGTCCCGGTCGAGGCCGGCCCGGCCACCTGCACGGCCGGGCCGTGCACCGGCAACGCGCACTCGACGACGACGTTCAGCTTCGAGACCCCGGCCCAGCCGGGCGCCTACCGCTGGCAGTGCTTCGTCCCGTGCGGCCTGTCCTACCTGGACGGGAACGGCGGCCCTATGCAGACCATCGGCTACATGACCGGCAACATGCAGGTGGCGTCGTGACCGCCGCCCCGACCGCGGTCCCCGCCGCCGGTACCGGCCGGGAGCCGAACCACGGGTTGCGGATCGTGGCCATCTGGCTGCCCATCGCCCTGGCCGCCGACCTGCTGATCTGGTTTGTCTGGGGGCCGCACCTGCCCCCGGGCGACCTGTCCAACTCGGCCGCCAGCCAGCAGTCCGACCTCACCGTGATGGCGGTGCTGGCCGCCCCGGTCATGGCGTTCGTGCTCGTCTTCGCCGGTTACGCGCTGGTGGTCTGGCGCCACCGGGAAGGCGACGACGAGGACGGCCCGCCCATCCACGGCAACACCCGGGTCTCGGTCGCCTGGATCGCGATCACCTCAGCGCTGGTGCTCAGCCTGGCCGTATTCGGCACCGCCGAACTGGTCAACCCGGCCGGGGCCGGGGCGGGCGAGGGCAACACGCCGATCTGGAAGCCCGGCGGCGGTGCCCCGCTGCAGGTCCAGGTGATCGCCCAGCAGTGGCGATTCACCTATCGCTATCCGCAGTTCGGCGGCTTCGAGTCCACCACCCTGATGCTCCCGGTCGGCCAGAACGTCCAGTTCAACGTGACCTCACTGGACGTCATCCACAGCTTCTGGGCCTACCAGCTCGGGGTCAAGGCGGACGCCAACCCGGACGTGGACAACGTGGCCTACACCAGGCCGCTGCACACCGGCGCGGTCACCGTCCGCTGCGCCGAGCTCTGTGGCCTGTGGCACGCCGACATGACCACCGCGGGCCGGGTGGTCACCGTGGCCGCCTTCCGGGGCTGGGCCACCGCCACCCGGACCCAGCTGGCCCCGCTGACGAAGAACCTGCCGCCGTTCACGCTGACCTACGACCCGAACGCCGTCGCCCAGCTCGGTAAGGCCTTCCAGAAGGCGGGCCTGTCCGGCGCGGGCGGCCAGTACTACGGCCCCCAGTATCCGGTGCAGCCGTGACCCCGATTCCCAGCCTGCCCGTGGACCAGCCTGCCCGTGAAGAGGTGACCGGATGACCGTCGAACTCCAGCCGGGCAAACCCCAGGAGCCGGGCGGGCGCGTACCGGGTGGCCGCCAGCCCGAGCCCGGCCCGCCGCGGTCGCCGCGCGCCTGGTGGCGGCGCCCGGCCGTGCACACCGGCGTGGCCGGGGCGGTGCTCGGCTACCTGCTGGGCCACCTGCTCGGCAACTTCATCGCCCACGGCTACTCCCAGGTCCAGAACTCGGGCCAGAACGACTACGCGATCGTCCTCGGCTACGTGCTCGGCACCGTCGGCTGGCTGGCCGGCCTGGGGGTCTTCAACGACCTGCTCCGGCAGCTGGCCGGGCGCCCGGTGCACGCGGCCGAGGAGGCCGGGGACAGCTCGTCCGGGCTCGCCCGCTACTTCCGCTACTCCCTCGACCACAAGGTCGTCGGCCTGCAGTACCTGGTCGGCATGATCGGCTACTTCCTGACCGGTGGCCTGCTGGCGATGGCGATCCGGACGGAGCTGCTGTCACCCTCGACCCACGTGTTCAGCTCGGCCGCCTACACCGAGATCGTCGGCGAGCACGGCACGATGATGATGATGATGCTGAGCTCGATCATCCTCGGGCCGCTCGGCAACTACCTGATGCCGCTGATGATCGGGTCCAAGCGGATGGCGTTCCCGCGGATCGAGGCGCTGTCGTTCTGGCTGACGCCGGCCGCCTACCTCATCCTGCTGTCCGGCCTGATGTTCGGCGGCTTCCCGTTCGGCTGGACCGGCTACGCGCCGCTGTCGGTCGAGGCCACCCAGGGCGCCGACGCCTACGCGGTGGCGTTCGGGGTGATGGGCATCTCGCTCATCCTGCTCGGCTTCAACATCATCGTCACGATCGTCTGCTACCGGGCCCCGGGCATGCGCTGGAGCCGGCTGCCGATCTTCGTGTGGGCCATCCTGACCACCTCGTTCCTGATGGTCCTGGCCGCTCCGGTCCTGGTCGGCGGCATGTACATGATGATCACCGACCGGACCGTGCAGACCGCGTTCTTCACCAGCGATCTCGGCGGCAGCAGCTACCTGTGGGAGAACCTGTTCTGGTTCTTCGGCCACCCCGAGGTGTACATCCTCGCCCTGCCCGGCTTCGGCATCGTGTGCGAGATCCTGCCCGTGTTCTGCCGCAAGCCGCTGTTCGGCTACCGGATCGCGGCGGCCGGGATGGTGGGGGTGACGCTGCTGAGCTTCTTCGTCTGGCAGCACCATCTGTTCGACAGCGGGATCAACCCCGACATGCGGCCGGTGTTCATGCTCACCACCGAGCTGATCTCGATCCCGACCGGCTTCATTTTCCTGGTCGCCCTGGGCACGTTCTGGAAGGCGAAGATCCGGTTCTCCGTGCCGATGCTGTTCGCGCTCGGCTTCTACTTCAACTTCCTGATCGGCGGGATCTCCGGGGTGTTCCTGTCGGACGTGCCGGCCGACACCACCGAGCACGGCACGTTCTTCGTGATGGCCCACTTCCACTACACGATCATGGGCGGGCTGGTCTTCGCGTTCATGGGCGGGCTGTACTACTGGCTGCCGAAGATGATGGGGATCGAGCTGAACCAGAAGCTGGGCAAGATCCACTTCTGGACGATGTTCGTGTTCTTCAACTCGACGTTCCTGCCGCTGTTCGCGGTCGGCATGGCCGGCCAGCCGCGCCGGGTCTACACCTACGCCCGCAGCCTGGAGACCCTCAACGACTGGGTGTCGATCTCGGCCTTCCTGCTCGGCGGCTCCATCCTCGTGTTCGTGATCAACTTCGTCTGGTCGACGGTGATCGCCCGGGTCCCGGCCCCGGGCAACCCGTGGCGGTCGCGCGGCCTGGAGTGGCAGATCCCCTCGCCGCCGCCCCCGGGCAACTTCACGGTGGTGCCGGTCGTGCTGTCCGGTCCCTACGAGTACGGCGTCGCCGGCGCCCCGCCGGTGGCCGACCTGGACCCGCCGCTCGGCGTGATCAGCCGGGACTCGCTGGGGGACGCCGCCGAACAGGTGGAGGTGTGACGATGTCCGGGACGCTGTCGCCACCCCCGTCTTCGCCGGCGCCGCCGCCGGAGCCGCCCGAGGGCGTGACCCGGGCGGCCGAGGAGGCGAGTTTCTACCACGAGGCGGCCCTGAACGCGGCCTGGACCGGGGTCCGGCTGGCGATCGGCGGCCTGTCGTTCGGCTTCGGCTGCTTCGTGTTCGCCTACTTCTACCTGCGCTCGCTGAACTCGCACGGGATGTGGCACCCGGCCGGGTTCAAGGGCCCCCAGCCGTGGGCGGGGGCGCTGATCATGGCGCTCGTCGTGGTCAGCGCGCTGCTCCAGTACCTGGGGCTCACCCGGATCAAGGGCGGCCACAAGCGGCCCTGGCAGCTGGCCGCGCTGGCCGCGCTGGCGCTCGGCCTGGCCGCGGTCGGGCTGCAGGTCTGGGAGCTGCTGAACCTGCGGTTCCAGCCGGGCAGCGCCGGCTTCGCCAGCGTGTTCACCGGCGCCACCCCGGTTTTCCTGATCATCGTCCTGGGCGCCCTGATCTGGCTGGAGACCCTGATCATGCGGGCCCGGGCGGTGCCCGCGATCTCGTTCGTGGAGCAGCCACCGACCTACGCGGAGGCGTTCGCGGTCCAGCGCTTCCAGGCCGGCCTCAGCGCGTTCACCGTGCTCTGGAACTACCTGGCCGTCATCGCCATCGTGTTCTGGGTGCTGTTCTACGTGACGGCCTGAGGGTCCCGGGGCCTGAGGGTCCCGAGGCCTGACCGTCCTGACAAGGAGGCTGGCGTGGCTGGAACGGTGCTCGCCGCGGTCCCGGTCAACAGCGAGGCCGGGTCGTACCTGACCTTCGCGTTCCCCATTCTGCTGTTCTGCATCATCGGCGCCGCCCTGTACATTCTGCTGTTCGCGCGTCCGCACGCGCGGGTGCCGGCCCGCCCGGTCGTCCCGGTCGCGGACGCCGGGCCGCCCACGGCCGAGGCGGCGCGCGCGGCGGCGGTCGCCGGCGGCCTGCCGACCGCCGAGGGCGGCGGGTCAGCCGAGTCCGGCACCGAACCGGCCGGTGCGGTCGCCGCCGCGGTGGCGGCCGACGAGGCGGTGGCGGCAGCCAGCGAGGCGGTCACCCCCAGCCCGCCCGGCGGCGGCAGCGACCCGCCCGCCGACGGTGACCAGGAAGCGGGCGGCTCGTGACCGCTACCACCGGCACGCTGCCGTCCCGGCCGGGCCCGCCGGTCCCGGGGGCCGGCGGCCGGCGTTCGCCGCGGCTGGTGGCCGGGTCGCTGCTGGCGCTGACCAAGCCCCGCATCATCGAACTGCTACTGGTGACCACGGTGCCGCCGATGCTGCTGGCCCAGCGCGGGCTGCCGCCGATCGGTTTGATCGCCGCCACCCTGGCCGGCGGGGCGCTGGCGGCGGGCAGCGCCAACACGCTGAACTGCTTCATCGACCGCGACATCGACGCGCTGATGCGGCGCACCGCCCGCCGCCCGCTCGCGGTGCCGGAGCCCAAGGCGGTGATCCGGCCGGCCGAGGCGCTGGCGTCGGGGATCGTGCTCGGCCTGGCCGCGACCGTGCTGCTGGTGGTGTTCGTGAACGGGCTGGCCGCGGTCCTGGCCGACGCCGCCATCGCGTTCTACGTGTTCGTCTACACGCTCGGCCTCAAGCGCCGGACCGCGGCCAACATCGTGATCGGCGGGGCCGCGGGCTGCTTCCCGGTGCTGGTGGCCTGGGCGGCGGTGACCGGGCGGATCGGCTGGGCAGCGGTGGTGCTGTTCGCGGTGGTGTTCTTCTGGACGCCGCCGCACTTCTGGGCGCTGGCCATGAAGTTCCGCGACGACTACGCGGCCGCCGGGGTGCCGATGCTGCCGGTGGTGGCGTCGCCGGTGACGGTGACCAGGAAAATCGTCTGGTACGCGGGCGCGATGGTGGCGGCCACGCTGGCCCTGGTCCTGTACGCGGGCTGGCTGTACGGGGCCGCCGCGGCCGGGCTCGGGGCCTGGTTCCTGGCCGGAGCGCTCCGGCTGCACACCCGCACGGTGGCGGCCGGGACCACCGATTCGCGCGCCGCCCTCGGCCTGTTCCACCAGTCGATCGCGTATCTGACCCTGCTGTTCGCGGCGGTGGCGGTGGCGGCGCTGCTGCCCTGGGGCCGGTGGTGACCGGCCGTGACTGCCCACCGGTGGCGCTTCCTGGTCACCCCCCGCTGGCTGGCCTGGCATGCGTTCGCGGTCGCCGCATTCTGGGCGATGTGCTGGCTGGGTGACTGGCAGCTGCACCGGGCCCTGGCCGGGAACGCCCTGAGCTGGGCGTACACCGTGGAGTGGCCGATCTTCGCGGTGGCCGGGGCGATCTTCTGGGGACGGACCGTCCGCGACGAGCTCCGCCTCCACCCCCGATCCCCGGGTCCGGGTACCCCCCCGGACCCGGCCCCGCCGAATCCGTCCCGGCCGGCCTCGGCCGCACAACCGGCCCCGTCGGCCGAGGCCTACCGCCGGCGGCTCCGCGCCGAGGTCAGCGGGCACGGGCGCTGGCACGGCCTGCGCTGACCGCCCGGCCGCCCGGCCGCCCGGCGGGCGACCCCGCTCAGCTGGCGACCCGGACCACGCGGCCGGTCTCCAGACTCTCCACCGCCGCGTTGGCCAGCACCAGCGCCGCCCGCCCGTCGGCGAACGACGGTGACATCGGCGCCCCGGTCTCCATCGAGACCACGAACTGGTCCAGCTCGGCCCGGTAGGCGGGCTCGTAGCGGTCGCGGAAGAAGTTCAGGTACGGGGCGGCCGCCTCGCTCCGCTCGGCCCCCGCGTAGCGGACGCTGGTCGGCAGCTGGTTGGCGGCGCTCAGCATGCCGTCGGCGCCGAACACCTCGACCCGCTGGTCGTAGCCGAAGCGGCAGCGGCGGCTGTTGGTGATCTGGGCCAGCGCGCCGCTGGCCGCCCGCAGCACCACGATCGCGCTGTCGACGTCCCCGGCCGTCTCGATGTAGGGCTCGATCAGGTTGGCCCCGGCCGCCTGGACCTCGGTGATCTCGCCCAGCAGGAACCGGGCCAGGTCGAAGTCGTGGATGGTCATGTCCCGGAACAGCCCGCCCGAGCTGGCCACGTAGCCGGCCGGCGGCGGGGCCGGGTCCCGGCTGGTGATGGCCAGCTGCTCGACCGGGCCGATGTCGCCGGCCCGGACCCGGTCGTGGATCTCCCGGAACGACGGGTCGAAGCGCCGGTTGAACCCGACCATCACCGCCGGCGACCGCGGCCCGATCTCGGCCCAGCAGGCGTCGACCCGGCCGAGGTCGAGGTCGATCGGCTTCTCGCACAGCACCGCCCGGCCGGCCCGGGCCGCCGCCGTCAGCAGGTCCACGTGGGTCGGGGTGGGGGAGCCGATGACCACCCCGTCGATGGCCGGGTCGGCCAGCACGGTGCCGGGGTCGGTGCTGGCCCGGCCGCCGCAGCGGGCGGCCAGGGCCTCGGCGGCCGGCTCGGCCGGGTCGCACACCCAGGCCAGCTCGGCCCGCGGGTGGGCGGCGATCGACTCGGCGTGCACGGCTCCGATCCGGCCCGCCCCGAACAGGGCAATTCGCAGCATGGGGGACAGGCTACGAGGCCAGGCGGGCGTAATCGATGATCGCCCCGGCGTCGGCCGCGGCCGGCAGGGTGCCGAACGTCGGCGCCCAGTCCCCGTCCAGCCGGCTGGCGCAGAACGCGTCCGCGACCGCGCCCGGCGCCTGCCGGACCAGCAGCGAGGCCTGCACCGCGAGCGCGATCTGGCTGACCAGCCGCCGCCCCGTCCGGTCCCGGCTGGCCCCGTCCGGGCCAGCACTGTCCGGCCGGGTCGCGGCCGCCTCGATCGCCGCCGCGGCCGCCGCCAGCCGGGGCTCGGCCGGAGCCGCCGCCCGGATCTCGTCCAGCAGCGGCTCGATCGCCTTCGGCTCCCGGGCCAGCACCCGCTGCACGTCGAGCACCATCATGTTCGAGGTGCCCTCCCAGATCGCGTTGAGCGGCGCCTCCCGGTAGTAGCGGGGGAGCGGGTGCTCCTCGATGTAGCCGTTGCCGCCGATGCACTCGATCGCCTCCTCGGCCACCAGCGGCGCCCGCTTGCAGTTCCAGTACTTGGCCACCGGGGTGAGGATCCGGCCCAGCAGCCGCTCGCTCTCGTCGTCGCGGTCGTCCATCGTCCGGGCCAGCCGGAACGCCAGGCGGGTGGCGCCGGCCCACTCCAGCGCCAGGTCGGCCAGCACCGCCGCCTGGACCGGCAGGTCCGCCAGCCGCTGGCCGAACGCGGTGCGGTGGTCGGCGTAGTGCAGCGCCTGCGACAGCGCCGCCCGCATCAGCCCGGCCGAGCCGACCGCGAAGTCCAGCCTGGTGTAGTCCGAGGAGGTCAGGATCGTGCGGACGCCGCGCCCCTCCTCGCCCACGGCCAGCCCGCAGGCGTCGTCGTATTCGATCTCGGACGAGGCGTTGGCCCGGTTGCCGAGCTTGTCCTTGAGCCGCTGGATGACGATGCCGTTGGCGGTGCCGTCGGGCCGCCAGCGCGGCACGAAGAAGCAGGTGGGCCCGGCCGCGGTCTGGGCCACGGTGAAGAACCCGTCGCTCATCGGGGCCGAGCAGAACCACTTGTGTCCGTTCAGCCGGTAGGCCTGGCCGGGCCCGCGGGGACCGGCCGGCTGGGCCACGGTCACGTTGGCCCGCAGGTCCGAGCCGCCCTGCTTCTCGGTCATCGCGTAGCCGACGGTGGCCGCCCGCTTGGTCTCGACCGGCGCGTAAACCGGGTCGTAGTCATGGCGGGCGACCCGCTCGGCGTAGGCGGCCAGCTCGGGGGTGTCCCGCAGGGTGGGCACGGCCGCGTAGGCCATCCCGGTCGGGCAGGCGGTGCCCCCGTCCACCTGGTTCCACAGGTAGGACTGCACCGCCCGGGCCAGGTGGCCGCCGGGCTCGGTGGCCGTCCAGGCCAGCGCGTGCACCCCGTGCCCGAACGCGGCCGCCATCAGCTGGTGGTAGGCCGGGTGGAACTCGACCACGTCGATCCGGCGGCCGAGCCGGTCGTGGGTCCGCAGCTCGGGCGGGTAGCGGTGCGCATCCCGGGCGGCCGCCAGCGTGGCCGGGTCCCACACCGCCCGGCCCAGCTTTTCCGCGTGGGGGCGGCTCCAGGGAGCGTGCTCGGTGATCACCGCGTCGGCGATCGCATCTTTGGAAAAGGCATCGACCCCGGTGAGGTCCTCAACCAGGTTCGCCGTCATTTGCGGTCCTCCTTCTGAGCGGGGAAGCCGCCCACGGCGGCCCGGCAGAACGCGGCGATCTCTTCCGTGATCGCCTCACGGTCCGGGGCGGCCGCCCCGGTGCGACGTCCCCCCGGGGTGCCCGCGTCGCTGTCCATCGGCGTCGCGGTCGTCGTTCCCGGGCGGCGTCCCCCGGGGTAGCCCGCGCCACCGCCCGTCGCCGTCGCCGCGGCCCGGCGCGACAGCGGCGCGACCAGCGCCTCGAGCATCGCCCCGACCACGGCGGCCCCCCGCAGCCCGGCGTCCTGGGCCGCCAGCTGCCCGGCCGCCATCCCCTCTTCGATCAGCCCGCCGAACACCTCCGCCAGCCGGGCCCGGGCCGCCAGCCGGACCTGATCCACGCCGGGGTCCATCGGCTCGACGATCACCGCGTAGGCCAGCCCCTCCCCCCGCAGCGCCCGGTCCGCGAACGTCGCCACCGCATCCCCGATCCGCTCCAGCGCCGGCCGGTCCCGCTCGTCGGCGATGGCCCGTACCACGGCCAGCTCCCGGTCGCACACGGCTCGCAGCATCTCCGCGAACAACGACGCCTTGGACGGAAAATGCCGGTACACCGACCCGGTCGCCACGTCCGCCACCGACGCCACCACCGCCACCTGGGCGGCCGCGTACCCCTGCTCGGCCACCACCACCCGCGCCGCCTCGAGGATCCGCCTCCGGCTGTCCGCCACCCGCGCCGCCACCCTCGGACTAGTCACGTTCGAAGCCCACCGCCCGCCGCCCTCTCCGGAATGAATCTCAGTTCATTAATGAATCAAAGTTCATCTCTCGGGTCAAGGCTTGGTCTCTGGCGGGGGTGCCCCAGACTCCGGCCTCCGCCTCCGGTCTCCGGCCTCCAGCCTCCGGGCTCTGGTCTCCGGCCTCCAGCCTCCGGGCTCTGGTCTCCGGCCTCCGGTCTCTGGTCTACGGGCTGGACTTAAAGCGCTTTAAGGCCTGGCTCCGCCCGGTCGCCGTCGCCCGCCCTTCCGGCCGCCGACCCGACCAGGCCGGCCATGGGTGTGCACTTGGCGTGCCTCTTCCAGCTCCCCAGCCACACCCGTCGCAGGCCTACTTTCGCTGGAGCGTTTCCGGCGATAATCACCGGTTTTGCTCCAGTGAAGCTTGGGTCCACGAGCCGCGCCCGGGTGCTCGGGACTCCCGGGCCCCGTGTGACTCAAGAGGCTCTGGTGGCGGCTTGAAACGTCGCCCGACGTGAGCTTGACGGAGCCCTTGGGGCAGGGGTCAGGATCGGCACGTGCAGACAGAACAAGCGAGCGAACTGCTGCCGACCGGGGAGTTTTCCCGGCGGACGGGGCTCAGCCTGAAGGCCCTGCGGATCTACGACGAGAACGGCCTGCTCCGGCCGGCCACGGTCGAGCCGTGCACCGGGCGGCGCGGCTACCGGCCGGATCAGGTGCGGGTGGCCGGGCTGGTGCGGATGCTACGGGGCGTGGACATGAGCCTGGCCGGCATCGCCCAGCTGCTGGACGAGCTGGGCGGCCCGGAGCCGGCCAGCGCCACCGAGCGGCTCGACGCGCACCTGACCGAGCTCGAACGGCAGCACACCGGCAAGCGGTTTCTGATCAGCCATATCCGCGCGATCCTGCGAGAGGAAGAAGCACCGATGTTCCCCATCCAGACCCGGCCCGTGCCCGCCCAGCGGGTGATGTCCATCCAGCGGCGGCTGCGGGCCCCGCAGACCGAGGCCTTCGTGGCCGAGGCCAAGACCGCCTTCCACCAGCATCTGGACGGCGCCACCCCGACCGGGCCGTTCATGCTGGTCTTCCACGGCATCGTCGACCACGAGAGCGACGGGCCGCTGGAGGCCATCCTCGGCTGCCCGGACGGCGTCGAGCCGACCGACCTCATCGGCATCCGCACCGAACCGGCCCACGACGAGGCGTTCACCACGATCACCAAGGCCCAGTGGGAGTACCCGGCCATTCTCGCCGCCTACGACGCGGTCGGGTCATCGGACACCGTGAGCGGCCGTCCGCGCAGCTCACTGTCGTGCCGGGAGGTGTACCTGGCCGACCCGGCCGCCATCGGCGCCGACGAAAACGTCTGTGATATCGCGTTCCCGCTGGGCTAGCCTGCGCGAGTGGCACACGTCGAAGCAGCGCACGTCGACTACTACCTGCCGGACGGCCGGCTGCTGCTGGCCGACGTCTCGTTCCGGGTCGGCGAGGGCGAGGCGGCCGCGCTGGTCGGCGCCAACGGGGCGGGCAAGAGCACGCTGCTGCGCATGATCACCGGGGAGATCTCGGCCGACGCCGGGTCGGTGACGGTGAGCGGCACGCTCGGGGTGATGCCGCAGTTCATCGGCTCGGTCCGGGACGACCGGACCGTCCGCGACCTGCTGGTGGCGGTGGCGCCGCCCCGGATCAAGGAAGCCGCCCAGGCCGTCGACCGGGCCGAGCTGGCCATCATGGAGCGGGACAGCGAAGCCGATCAGCTGGCCTACGCGCAGGCGCTCAGCGATTGGGGCGAGGTGGGCGGCTACCACGCCGAGGCGCTGTGGGACATGTGCACGATGGCGGCCCTCGGCGTCCCCTACGAGAAGGCCCAGTGGCGCGGGGTGACCACGCTGTCCGGCGGCGAGCAGAAGCGGCTGGTGCTGGAGGCGCTGCTGCGCGGCCCGGACGAGGTGCTGCTGCTCGACGAGCCCGACAACTACCTGGACGTGCCGGGCAAGGAGTGGCTCGAGCAGCAGCTGCGGGAGACCCGCAAGACCGTGCTGTTCGTCTCCCACGACCGCGAGCTGCTCGCCCGGGTCGCGAAAAAGCTGGTCAGCGTGGAACCGGCGCCGGGTGGCAGCACCGTCTGGGTGCACGGCGGCGGGTTCGGGACCTACCACGAGGCCCGCGCGCACCGGTTCGAGCGGTTCGAGGAACTGCGCCGCCGCTGGGACGACAAGCACACCCAGCTCAAGCGGCTGGTGGCCGACCTCCAGCAGTACGCCGCCCGCAGCGAGGACATGGCCTCCCGTTACCACGCGGCCCAGACCCGGCTGCGCAAGTTCGAGGAGGCGGGGCCGCCGCCGGAGCCGCCGCGCCCCCAGGACATCAAGATGAGGCTGCGCGGCGGCCGGACCGGGGTCCGCGCCGTCACCTGTAAGCAGCTGGGCCTGACCGGCCTGATGCAGCCGTTCGACCTCGAGGTGTTCTACGGCGAGCGGGTGGCGGTGCTCGGCTCCAACGGCTCCGGCAAGTCCCACTTCCTGCGCCTGCTGGCCGGCCAGGAGGTCACCCACGAGGGCCAGTGGAAGCTGGGCGCCCGGGTGGTGCCCGGTTACTTCGCCCAGACCCACGCGAACCCGAACCTGACCGACCGCCCGCTGGTGCAGATCCTGTGGGACGAGCACGCCAAGGACCGCGGCGCCGCCATGAACACGCTGCGCCGCTACGAGCTCGACCGCCAGGGCGACCAGCCGTTCGGCAAGCTGTCGGGCGGCCAGCAGGCCCGGTTCCAGATCCTGCTGCTGGAGCTGGCCGGGGCGACCGCGCTGCTGCTGGACGAGCCGACCGACAACCTCGACCTGGAGTCGGCCGAGGCGCTGCAGGACGGGCTGGCCGCCTACGAGGGCACGGTCATGGTGGTCACCCACGACCGCTGGTTCGCCCGCTCGTTCGACCGCTACCTGGTGTTCGGGGCCGACGGCCGGGTCCGCGAGACCCCCGAGCCGGTCTGGCACGAGGCCCGCGTCAGCCGCAAGCGCTAGGGCTAGTAGGCGCCGGAGCCGCGCACCACCGCGAACGCGGTCTTCCAGAGGATCTGCAGGTCGAGCGCGACCGACCAGTTCTCCACGTAACGCACGTCGAGGCGGACGGCCTCGTCGTAGGGCAGGTCGGACCGGCCGCTGACCTGCCACAGGCCGGTGATGCCGGGCTTGACCTTGAGCCGCCGCTGCATGTCGTGGCCGTACTTGGCGGTCTCCGAGGGTAGCGCCGGGCGGGGTCCGACCAGCGACATCTCGCCGGTGAAGACGTTGATCAGCTGGGGCAGCTCGTCCAGCGACCAGCGCCGCAGCCAGCCGCCGACCCGGGTGATGCGCGGGTCCCGGCGGATCTTGAACAGCATGCCGCCGCCCGACTCGTTCCGCGCCGCCAGCTCGGCCAGCCGGGCCTCGGCGTCCACCACCATCGTGCGGAACTTCCAGACCGGGAACGTGCCGCCGTTGCGGCCGACCCGGACCTGCCGGAAGAACACCGGCCCGCGGTCGGTGACCCGGATGGCCACCCCGATCGTCACGAACACCGGCAGCAGCGCCAGCAGCGCGAGCCCGGCCACGGTCCGGTCGATGGCCCCCTTGACCAGGCGCTTGGCCCCGCCCAGTTCGACGTGGTCGACGTGCAGGAGCGGCAGCCCGGCCACCGGCCGGATCGTCGTCCGGGGACCGGCGACGTCGAGCAGGGCCGGGGCCACGCACAGGTCGGTGCTGGTCGTCTCCAGCTCCCAGCCCAGCCGCCGCAGCCGGGTGCCGTCCATCTCCGGGCAGGACAGCACCGCCACCGTGTCCGCCCCGAAGTGGTCGACCGCCTCGGCGATGCGGTCGAGGTCGCCGAACACCGGGATGTCGCCGATCGCGGACGGCCGGATCGGGCCGGCCAGGCAGGCGCCGACCATCGACATGCCGTGGTAGCTGTGCTGGCTCAGCATCGCGGTCAGCTGGGTGACCGCCTGAGCGTGCCCGGCCACCACCACCCGGCGCAGGCACTGGCCCGCGCTGCGCATCCGGTGCAGGTGCTTGCGCAGCCAGTAGCGCATGACCAGGTCGAGCACCACGGTCGACGGCATCGCCACCGCCACGTAACCACGGGCGATCTCCAGCTTGAAAACGTAGGAAACGATGGCCACCGCGGCGGTCAGGCTGACGGCGGCGTGCAGAATGCGCCGGAATTCATCCGGCCCGACGCCGATGAAGCGTTTGTCATAACCCCCCGCCAGCGTGAGCGAGACCGCCCACAGCAACGGCAGCAGTCCGGTGAAGGCCAGGTATTCGGCCGGCTGGGAGCCCTGGCTGACGAATCGGGCCTGAATGGCGACCACGCCGCCCACCACCCCGCAGGCCAGGTCGCCGATGGCCGCGCGCCACAGATAGGCCCGGGACCAGGCGGCGGAATTCCGGGCCGCCAGCAGGGCCTGGCGGCCGGGAAGCGACCCCGCGACGGCTGACTGACCGGCCACAACGGCACCCCTTTTCCGGAGACGTAAATCACGTCAAAAGACCCGCCAGAGGCGCCTCCTGATACCGGTCGGCCCGGTTTTGCGCCGGCATTTTCGGTATTCAAAAAATCACAATCAGTAATAGCCGGCCAGATCGCCGAAGTTACATTTTGAATTTGAGCAATAACAAAACGTAATTGCCGTCGCTGCGTATCACCAGGCCGCACTGATCGCTCATATGCGCAGGTTCCGGTGGGCGCACGGCCCGCCCGCGATCAGGTCGGAGGACGCATGAAGGTAGCGGTGTTCGGTCTCGGCTACGTGGGGACGGTGACGGCGGCCTGCCTGGCTTCCCACGGCCACGACGTCTGGGGCGTGGACGTCGACCAGGCCAAGGTCAGCGACATCCGGGCCGGCCGGAGCCCGGTGGCCGAGCCGGGCCTGGACGCCCTCATCGCCCGGGCCGTGGCCGACGGGACGCTGCACGCCAGCCCGGTCGCGGCCGACGCCCTCGACCAGGCCGAGGTCTCGCTGGTCTGCGTGGGCACACCGTCGGCGCCCGGCGGCGCCACCGACCTGTCCTACATCCGCCGGTCGGTCGACGACATCGCGGCCGCGCTGCGCCAGGCGGTGCCGCCCGCGTCCGGCCACCACAGCGTGGTGATCCGCAGCACCGTCCCGCCCGGCACGATCGAGGAGGTCGTGCTGCCCGCGCTGACGTCCGGGCTGGACGGCACCCCGATCACCCCGGGGGCGGCCATGTGCCCGGAGTTCCTGCGTGAGGGGTCCGGGGTGGCCGACTTCTTCAACGCCCCGCTGATGGTGGTGGGGACCGCCGACCCGGCCGTCGCGGCCGCGGTGACCGGGCTGTTCGGCTTCCTGGAGACACCGGCGACCGTGGTCGAGCCGCGTACCGCCGAGTCGCTCAAGTACGCCTGCAACGCCTTCCACGCGACCAAGGTGTCGTTCGCCAACGAGCTGGCCCGGCTGCTGCGCCGGGTCGGGGTGGACAGCCGCGAGGTCATGGAGCTGTTCTGCCAGGACCAGGTGCTGAACATCTCGCCCGCCTACCTGCGGCCCGGCTTCGCGTTCGGCGGGTCCTGCCTGCCCAAGGACATCCGCTCGCTGCTGCACCTGGGCCGGGTCAACGGGGCCGACCTGCCGATGCTGGCCGGCACCCTGATGACCAACGAGCTGGTCATCAGGGACGTGGTCGACCGGGTGGTGGCGACCGACGCCCGCACGGTCGCGCTGCTCGGCCTGAGCTTCAAGGCCGACACCGACGACCTGCGTGAGAGCCCCAACGCCGAGCTGGCCGAGCGGCTGCTGGGCAAGGGCTTCGCCGTCCGCATCTACGACCCGGTGGTCAACCCGGACAAGCTGATCGGCGCCAACCGGCGGCACATCGAGGCCAAGCTGCCGCACCTGGGCCGGCTGCTCACCCACGAGCCCGGCCAGGCGCTGCACGCGGCCGACATCGCGATCGTCTCCTCCGGCGACCAGGCCGTCCGCGCCGCGCTGGTCCGGACCCGGCCCCGGCACCTGTTCGACCTGCACGGGCGGCTCGGGGCCGAGATCGAGGCGCTGCCCGGCTACGAGGGGATCGGCTGGTGAACCGGGTCCTGATCATCGTCCAGAACCTGCCGGTGCCGTTCGACCGGCGGGTGTGGCTGGAGTGCCAGGCCCTGGTGGCCGACGGCTACCAGGTCGCGGTGGTGTGCCCCAAGGGCCAGGGCGACCCCGGCTACCAGGTGCTGGACGGCGTCGAGCTGTACAAGTACCGGCCCTACGCGCCGGGCGGCAGCAAGCTCAGCTTCGTCACCGAGTACGCCTGGTCGTTCCTGGCCAGCGCCTGGCAGACGTTCAAGGCCCGGCGGCGCGGCCGGTTCGCGGTCATGCAGGCCTGCAACCCGCCCGACATCTTCTGGCCGCTGGCGCTGATCCTGCGGGCGCTGGACCGGACCAGGTTCGTGTTCGACCACCACGACCTGTGCCCCGAGCTGTTCCAGTCGAGGTTCCCGGAAGCCACCGAATCGCTGCCCTACCGGGGCCTGCTGGCCCTCGAACGGGCCACCCACCGCACCGCCGACCACGTGATCTCCACCAACGACTCCTACCGCCAGGTGGCGATCCGCCGCAGCGGCAAGCGGCCGGCCGACGTCACCGTGGTCCGCACCGGACCCGACCCGGACCGGCTGCGGCGCGGGGCGCCGCACCCGGAGCTGCGCCGGGGCCGCCCGCACCTGGCCGCCTACATCGGGGTGATGGGCCCTCAGGACGGGGTCGACATCGTGGTCCGGGCGGCCGGGGTGATCGTGCACGAGCTGGGCCGCGAGGACATCGGGTTCACCCTGATCGGCTCGGGCGACTGCTTCGACGAGCTGGTCGCGCTGCGGGACCGGCTCGGGCTCGAAGAGCACGTCGAGTTCACCGGGCGGGCCCCCGACGAGCTGGTCGGCCAGATCATGTCGACCGCCGACGTCGGCCTGTCCCCGGACCCCAAGAACCCCCTCAACGACGTGTCGACGATGAACAAAACCATGGAGTACATGGCCTTCGAGCTGCCGGTGGTCGCATTCGACCTGCGCGAGACCCGGGTCTCGGCCGCCGACGCCGCCGTCTACGCCACCCCCAACGACGTGCGCGAGTACGCCAAGGCGATCGTCACCCTGATCGACGACGAGACCCAGCGGGCCCAGCTCGGGAAGCGCGGCCGGGCCCGGGTCGAGCAGGAGCTCGCCTGGAACCACCAGCGCCGCGCCTACCTGGACGTCTACCGGAGGCTCACGTGTGCGGAATAGCCGGCTGCTACCAGCAGGCCGACGGCCACAAGCTGGTCGACGTCATGACCGACCGGATCGCGCACCGCGGCCCGGACGCGGCCGGCCGCTGGGACCACACCGGTGAGGCGGTCAGCGTCCAGCTCGGGCACCGGCGGCTGTCGATCATCGACCTCAGCACCGCCGCCGACCAGCCGCTGACCAAGGACGGGCTGACGCTGGTCTACAACGGCGAGCTGTACAACTTCCAGACCCTGCGGGCCCAGCTGACCGCCCGCGGCGCCCGGTTCGTGACCCGCTCCGACACCGAGGTCGTGCTCGAGGCCTGGCGGGCCTGGGGGCCGGACGCGCTGCCCAAGTTCCGCGGCATGTTCGCGTTCGCGCTGTTCGACCAGCGGACCGGCGAGCTGGTGCTGGCCCGCGACCCGCTCGGCATCAAGCCGCTGTACTACCGGCCGCGCGGCCAGGGGGTGGTGTTCGCCTCCGAGCTGAAGGCGTTCACGGCCGCCATCGGCTCCGAGCTGCGGGTCGAGCCGGGCGCGCTGGTCGCCTCGATGCTCTACTACTGGCTGCCCGAGCAGCGCTGCGCGATCGACGGGGTGCACAAGCTGCCGGCCGGCTCGTGGGCCCGGTTCACCCCCGGCGGCCGCTACCAGGTGCGGTCCTACTGGCGGATCGCCGACGTGGCGGCCGAGGCCGCGGCCGACCCGCAGGCCGACCTGGGCGCGATCATCGAGGAGTCGGTCGCCGCCCACCTGGTGGCCGACGTGCCGGTGTCCAGCTTCCTGTCCGGCGGCCTCGACTCCAGCATCATCACCGTGCTCGCGCACCGCGACAACCCCGGCATCGACGCCTACACGATCGGGTTCCGGGCCGAGGACCAGCGGCTGGAGGCGATGCCGGACGACGCGGTCTACGCCCGCAAGGTGGCCGCCCAGTTCGGCATCAAGCTGCACGAGATCGAGATCGCCCCCGACATCGTCGGCCTGCTGCCGCGGATGGTGGACGTGCTCGACGAGCCGATCGGCGACCCGGCCGCGATCAACACCCTGCTGATGTGCGAGGCGGCCCGCGAGCGGGGGGTCAAGGTGGTGCTGTCGGGGATGGGGGCCGACGAGCTGTTCGGCGGCTACCGCAAGCATCTGGCCTGCGTGATGGCCAGCCACTACGGCCGCCTGCCGGGCTTCGCCCGGGCCGGGGTGCGCGGGCTGGCCGGCCAGCTGCCGGTCAGCGCGGGCGGCCGCGGCCTGCGCTACCCGCGCTGGGCCAAGCGCTTCCTGACGTTCGCCGAGCTGCCCGAGGAGCCCCGGTTCCGGCGCAGCTACACGCTCTACGACCCGCCCGCGCTGGCCGGGCTGATCAGCCCCGACCTGGCCGGTCAGGTGGACGACCTGGTGGCCGAGCACCGCGAGATCTACACCGACACCACGCTGGCCGACGAGGTCAACCGGATGTGCCTGGCCGATACCCGGATGTTCCTTCCCGGGCTCAACCTGGCCTACACCGACCGGGCCAGCATGGCCGCCTCGGTCGAGGTCCGCACCCCGTTCGTGGACCCGGTGGTGGCGGCGGCCGCGTTCTCGTTCGGCGGTTCGGCCAAGATCCGGCACCGCCGCGGCAAGGTGGCGCTCAAGCAGGCGGCCGAGAGCTGGCTGCCGCGCGAGATCGTGCACCGGCCCAAGGCCTCGTTCAGCGCCCCGCTGCGGGCCTGGGTCCGCGGCGACCTGCACGACGTCATCCAGGACGTGCTGGTCGGGGGCGAGCTGACCGGGTCGGGGATGATCCGCCGAGACGCCCTGCGGGCCATGATCGCCGACGACCAGGCCGGCCGCGAGGACAACTCCAAGCAGCTGTGGCAGCTGCTGACGCTGGAGCTGTGGCACCGCAACGCCCAGTCCCTCGGCGTGGCCGTCTGACCCCCGAGCACACCCACCTGAATTCCGAGCAGAGGAAACCATGAAGCAGGTAGCCCAGAACTACAAGTCCGGAGAGCTCAGCGTCCTCGACGTGCCCGCCCCGGCCTGCCGGCCGGGCGGGGTGCTCGTGCAGTCCCGGTTCTCGCTGATCTCGACCGGCACCGAGATGATGAAGCTGACCGAGGCCAAGCTGTCCATGGTCGGCAAGGCCCGGGCCCGTCCCGACCAGGTCCGCAAGGTGCTGGACACGGTCTCCCAGCAGGGCGCGGTGGCCACCTACAAGAAGGTGATGAACCGGCTCGACTCCTACACGCCGCTCGGTTACTCGCTGTGCGGGGTGGTGGTCGAGGTCGGCGCCGGAGCCGAGGAGTTCCACGTCGGCCAGCTGGTGGCGGCGGCCGGCAACGAGTACGCGCTGCACGCCGAGTACAACTGGGTCCCGGTCAACATGTGCGTGGCGGTGCCCCGCGAGGTGCAGCCCGAGCACGCCGCGTTCTCGACCGTCGGCGCGATCGCCATGCACGGCGTCCGCCGGGCCGAGCCGCAGCTGGGCGAGACCGCCTGCGTGATCGGCCTCGGACTGGTCGGCCAGCTGGTGGTCCGGCTGCTGGTCGCGGCCGGGGTCCGGGTGGTCGGGCTGGACCCGGTCGAGGACCGCTGCCAGCGGGCCGAGCAGGCGGGCGCGACCGCCTGCGCCGCCCCGACCCCGGCCGGCATCGCCGCCATCGAGGAGGCGCTGGCCGAGCTGACCGGCGGCCGCGGCGCCGACCACGTGTTCCTGGCGGCCGGCGGCGCCTCCAACGGCCCGGTCGAGACCGCGGTCAAGCTCGCCCGCGACCGGGCCCGGGTCATCGACATCGGCAAGACCAGGCTCGACCTGCCCTGGAACGCCTACTACGACAAGGAGCTGGACGTCCGGTTCTCCCGGTCCTACGGCCCCGGGCGCTACGACGACCGCTACGAGCTGCAGGGCATCGACTACCCGGCCGGCTACGTGCGCTGGACCGAGCGCCGCAACATCGAGTCGTTCCTGGACCTGCTGGCGCACAAGGAGATCGAGGTCGAGACCCTGGTCACCGGCACGTTCCCGATCGAGCAGGCCACCACCGCCTACGAGGGCCTGGCCGACGGCACCGTGCCTGCGGTCGGGGTGCTGCTGGAGTACCCGGCCCCGGTCGCCGAAGCGCCCCCGCGCACGCTGCGGCCGGCCGTCACGGCCGCCTGGAAGGCCAGCCCGGGAGCCGAGCACGACCCGCTGACGGTCGGCTTCATCGGGGCCGGCAACTACGCCTCGTCGATGCTGCTGCCCCACCTGGCCCGGCTCGACACCGTCCGGCTGGCCCACGTGGCCACCAACCGGTCGCTGTCGGCCGCCAACGCCCAGCGCCGGTTCGGCTTCAGCGCGGTCTCGACCAGCGCCGACGCCGTGCTCGAGGACGCCGCGCTGGACGCGGTGTTCATCGTCACCCGCCACCACACCCACGCCGACCTGGTCTGCCGGGCGCTGGAGAGCGGCAAGGCGGTGTTCGTGGAGAAGCCGCTGGCGCTGACCCGGGCCGAGCTCGACCGGATCATCGAGACGGCCGAGCGGACCGGCAACTACCGGGTCATGGTCGGCTTCAACCGCCGCTTCGCGCCGCTGCTGACCGAGCTCAAGACCGCCTTCCAGGCCGGCGGCCCCGGTGGCTCAAGCGACCGGTCGGCGACCCGCTACCTGGTCAACGCCGGCCAGCTGGCCGCCGACAGCTGGTACACCAACGAGGACCTGGAGGGCTCCCGCTTCACCGGTGAGGGCGGCCACTTCATCGACACCGTGTCCTGGTGGGCCGGCAGCCTGCCGACCGAGGTCTACGCGGTCCGCGGCCCCGACCGCGACGACGTGCAGGCCACGATCCAGCTGGCCAACGGGGCGAGCGCGGTCATCAGCTACCTGACCGGCGGCAACGTCAAGTACCCGAAGGAGACGCTGGACGCCGCGGGCGGCGGCCGCAACGCCCGGTTCGACAACTTCACCCGGGCCGGCCTGTGGGCGGGCCGCAAGCAGACCAGGCTGCGCGCCCGCGGCGGCCCCGACAAGGGCCAGCAGCGCCAGCTGGCGGCGTTCACCGAGGCGGTCCGGACCGGCACCCCGATGCCGATCCCGATCGAGTCGCTGGTCGCGACCACCAGCGCCACCATCGCGGTGGCGGCCAGCCTGCTCAGCGGCCGGCCGGAGCGCGTGTGAGCCGCCTCGCCCCCAGTCGCCTGGCCGCCACCCGGCTGGGCTGGTACGCCCGCCGGGCCGCCCGGATGTCGCCCGCCGAGGTGGCCTGGCGGACCCGGGACCAGGCGTTCCAGCTGGCCTGGAGCTGGCGGCAGGTCAAGCGGGGCGACCCGCTGCCGCCGGTCCCGGCCGGCCCGGGTCCCCGTGTTTTTACCGCCAGGCTGCCGCCCGGCCTGGCCGGCCAGGTGCCGGCCGCGTCGTCGGCCGCGATCCTGGCCGCCGCCGACCGGCTGCTGCGGGGCGAGTGGGAGGTGCTCGGCGTCCCCCGCACCGACCTGGCCCGGCCGGACTGGTTCCGGGACCCGGTCACCGGCCGCCGGTCCGACCCCGACCGGTACGCGTTCCGGGTCAACCACCGGTCCGAGGAGCAGGTCGGCAACGTCAAGCAGGTCTGGGAGGTCGCCCGCCTCCAGCACCTGACCCTGCTGGCGGCCGCCTGGTACCTCAGCGGCGACGACCGCTACGCCGAGCGGGTCGCGGCCCAGCTGCGGTCGTTCTTCCAGGAGAACCCGTTCCTGTCCGGGGTCCACTGGACCAGCGGCATCGAGGTCGGCGTGCGGCTGATCAGCCTGGCCTGGATCCGGCGGCTGCTGGACGGCTGGCCCGGGGCCCGGGCGCTGTTCGAGGACAACGACCTCGCCGTCCGCCAGATCCGCTGGCACCAGCAGTACCTGAACCGCTTCCGCAGCCGCGGCTCGTCGGCCAACAACCACGTCATCGCCGAGGCGGCCGGCCAGCTGGTGGCCAGCTGCGCGTTCGCCTGGTTCCGGCAGAGCCGGACCTGGGGGCGCCGGTCGGCCCGCCTGCTGGAGCGGGAGCTGCTGGCCAACACGTTCCCGTCCGGGATCGGCCGCGAGCTGGCCTCGGACTACCAGGGCTTCGTGGCCGAGCTGACGCTGCTGGCGGCGGTCGAGGCCGACGCCGCCCGGCAGCCGCTGTCGCCGGAGCTGTGGCAGCGGCTGGGGGCGATGCTCGACAGCGGGGCGGCCCTGGCCGACCGCCGGCTGCGGGCCCCCCGGCAGGGCGACGGCGACGACGGCCGCGCGGTCCTGCTCGACGCCCCCGCCCACGACCCGTGGCCGTCGCTGCTGGCGGTCGGGGACGCCCTGTTCGGGCGGCTCGGCTGGTGGCCACCGGCCCCGGCCGGCGCCGGCGGGGCCCCGGCCCCGGCTGGCGGGGCCCCGGCCTGGGCCAACGCGGCCAGCACGCTGATCGGCGCGCTGGTCCCGGTCCGGCGGGACGTGCCCGGGCGGCCCGCCCGGCGCCCGGACCGGTTCCCCGACGCCGGGATCACGCTGCTGCGGAGCGACGGCGAGCAGGCCCCGGAGATCTGGTGCCGCCTGGACGGCGGCCCGCACGGGTTCCTGTCGATCGCCGCCCACGCCCACGCCGACGCGATGTCGGCCGAGGTCCGCTACGGCGGGGTGGACGTGCTGGCCGACCCGGGCACCTACTGCTACCACGGTGAACCGGCCTGGCGGTCCTACTTCCGCTCCACCCTCGCGCACAACACGCTCGAGGTGGCCGGGCGCAACCAGTCGGCCGAGGGCGGCCCGTTCCTGTGGCTGCGGCACGCCCACGGCCGCGAGCTGGAGGTCACCGACACCGGCGACGGCGCCCGCTGGACCGCCGACCACGACGGCTACCTGGACCTGCCGACCCCGGTCCGGCACCGCCGGTCGGTCTGGCTGGACCGGGCCTCGCGGCTGATCGACATCGTCGACGAGGTCGACAGCGGCTGCGACGTGCGGCTCGCGTTCCACCTCGGGCCGGACGTGCGGGCCGTCCTGGACGACGACTGCGCCCGGCTGAGCTGGCCGGACGCCGCCACCCCGGGCGCCGCCCGGATGGAGCTGCCGCCCCAGCTGCGCTGGACGCTGCACCGGGGGGAGACCGAGCCGATCCTCGGCTGGTACTCGGGCGGGTTCGGCCACCGCACCCCCGCCTACACCCTGCTGGGCTGTGGGACCGTGCAGGCCGGGACCCCGCTGACCAGCCGGCTGCAGTTCCTGGACGACCGCAAACCGGAAAAGCGCATCGATACCGCCGCGGCGGTATCAACCAGCCCCGCCGCTTCTCTTGTGGTGGACACGCGCAACCTGCGAGCGGAGGCCGGATGAGCGGACAGGTGCTGGACCTGCGGAGGTCCGCACGAATCGTGCGGCGGTACCGGGTCCTGATCGGCGTCCTCGCCGTCCTGGGCCTGCTCGGGGGCGTCGGTTACGCACTGCTCAACCCGCCCCTGCTGACCAGCAACGCGCTGGTCGTACTGCCGGCTGCCAACAAGATCATTTCTACCGACGTGGTCATCGCCAAGAGCGACCCGGTGCTGGCCGCGGCCGTGCCCGGCGCCGGCCACGGGCTGACCCTGAACATCCTGCGCGACCGGGTCGCGGCCAAGAGCCTGACCGGGAACGTGCTGTCGATCAGCGGCCAGGGCCCGACCGCGGCCGCCGCCGAAGCGGCCACCAACGCGGTCGCGGCCAGCTTCATCAGCTACATCGGCTCCGGCCAGAGCGCGGCCGGCGCGGTCAAGGCCAAGCTGCTGGCCCCGGCCGCCCCCGCGACCGGGCCGTCGGCCACCGCCCGGCTGGCCACCAGCGGGGTCGCCGGCCTCGTCATCGGCGCCCTGATCGGGGCGGTGGCGGCCCTCGGGCTGGCCCGCAGCGACCGGCGCCTCCGGCAACGCAACGAGCTGGCCGACGCGGTCGGCGCGCCGGTGGTGGCGTCGATCGCGGCCGGGCACCCGACCGACCCGGCCGGCTGGACCAAGCTGCTGGCCGAGTACGAGCCCGGCCCGATCCCGGCCTGGAGCCTGCGCCGGGCGCTCAACCAGCTCGGCCTGGTCGACCTCGACCTGAACGGCCCCGACCGCGAGGACGGATCCTCGATCGCGGTGCTGTCGCTGGACAGCGACCGGACCGCGCTGGCGGTCGGCCCCCAGCTGGCGGTGTTCGCGGCCGGCCTCGGCGTCCCCACCACCCTGCTCATCGACCCGCAGCCGGACGAGCACGCCACCGCCTCGCTGCGGGCCGCCTGCCGCAGCCTGCTCGACGAGTACGGCGGCGAGTCCGGCGGCGGGTCCGGCCGGCTGCGGGTGGCGGTCACCGACCAGGCCGGCATCGAGCAGCAGCCCGGCCTCAAGGTCATCGTGGCGGTGGTCGACAGCCTGGCGCCCACGGTGGCCGAGACCATCCGCGGCGACGTGACCGTGCTCGGCGTCTCGCCCGGGGCGGCCACCGCCGAGCAGCTGGCCCGGGTCGCGGTCAGCGCGGCCGCCAGCGGCCGGGACATCGCCGGCCTGATCGTGGCCGACCCCGAAGCCGACGACAAGACCACCGGCCGCCTGCCCCAGGCCGCCCGGCCCGCGGGCCGGCGGCAGCCCACCCGGATGACCGGCACGACGACGGAGACTCGACGGTGAACGAAAAAGACCGGCCGGTGCTGCCCGCCCGTGACCACATGGACCTGCCCGAACGGCTGTGGGCCTACGACGACTTCCTGACCGAGGAGGACGAGCCGGCCGGCGCCTACTCGGCCGGCCTGGTCAGCCTCGGCTACATCAAGGCCGGGCTGCGGCGGTCGGCCCGGCTGTGGTGCGCGACCGCCGCGATCGGGTTCGCCGGCGGTCTCGGCCTGGCCGTGGCCGCCCCGCCCGCCTACCAGGCGACGACCACGGTCCTGCTCACCCACGACTCGTCCTCGGACCCGACCTCGGCCATGCAGACCGACATCACGCTGGCCGAGAGCCACACGGTCGCCGACCGGGCCATGGCCCAGCTCGGCCTGCACGAGAGCGCCGGCTCGTTCATCGCCGCCGAGTCGGTCACCGCGATCACCGACCGGGTGCTGAAGATCACCGTCAGCGCCCGGTCCAGCAACCAGGCGGTGGCCCGGGCCACGGTACTGGCCAGCCAGTTCCTGGCGTTCCGGGCCGAGCAGCTGCAGGACCAGCAGCAGCTGGTCGGCAACGGCCTGGACCAGCAGGTCAACCAGGCCAAGGCCAACCTGGCGGCGATCAACGACCAGATCAGCAAGCTGTCCGGCCAGTCCGGTTCGGCCGCCAAGCTCGCCCAGCTCAACACCCAGAAGACCGACGCCGCCAACAACCTGGACGCCCTGCAGCAGACGGTCGCCTCCACCCAGTCCAGCCAGGAAGCGCAGGTGCTGGCCCAGATCAAGGGCAGCCAGGTGCTCGACGCGGCCGCCCCGATCCACCACTCGGCGCACAAGTCCGACCTCCTGTACGCGCTCATCGGCCTGGTCGTCGGGCTGGTGGCCGGCCTCGCCTTCGTCATCGTCCGGGCGCTGATCACCGACCGGCTGCGGCGCCGGGACGACATCGCCGACGCGCTCGGGGTCCCGGTCACGGTCAGCGCGGGCCCGGTCGGCGGGCACCGCTGGTGGCCGGCCCGGCCCCGGACCCGGGCCCGCCGGGTCAGCGACCGGCAGCGGCTGGTGGCCGCGCTGCGCGGCGTCTTGCCCGTGCGGTCCGCGGGCTCGCCGGCCTCCGGGACCGCCGCCCTCGCCCTGGTGGCGGTGGACAACCAGCCGGACGTGGCCCAGGTGCTGGTGGCGCTGGCCACCTCCACCGCCCGCGACGGCCAGAACGTGCTGGTCGCCGACCTGAGCCCCGGCGCCAGCGCCGCCCGCCTGCTGGGCGCGGCCGGTCCGGGCGTGCACCAGGTCATGGCGAACGGCGTACAGCTGACCGTGGCCGTGCCGGAAGCACCCGACGTGCTCCCGGCCGGCCCGGTCCGCCCGGCCGGGTCAGGTCCCTCCCGCCCGGCCGGGTCATCTTCTTCCCAGGACGACGCGGACGGCGGTGAGCTGGGGGCCGCCTACCAGCGGGCCGACCTGATGCTGACGCTGACCGGCCTCGACCCCGCGCTGGGGGCGGCCAACCTGCCGAGCTGGGCGCCGACCGCGGCCGTGCTGGTGACCGCGGGCCGGTCCAGCTGGCTGCGGCTCAACGCGGTCAGCGAGATGATCCAGCTGTCCGGCACCCGGCTGGCGGCGGCGGTGCTGACCGGGGCCGACCAGACCGACGAGAGCCTGGGCCGGTCGCCCACGCTGCCCCGGCGCGGGCCGCTGAGCTCATCGGCGCTGGCCACCCCGGCCACCCCGGGCGGGCTGTAGGCCGATGGCCATCGCCGTCAGCGCCTTCAACCCGCGCCGGGCCCAGGTCCGGCGGCGGTCGGCCGCCGCCCGCGAACGCTGGGCCCGGATCCGGGTCGGCACCGTCTGGGCCCTCCTGGTCCTCAACGTGCTGACCTTCTACGGCGTCACCTGGGACAACCAGAAGCTGTTGCTGCCGATCCCGTCGGCCCTGGGCAAGCTCGTCGCCCAGGGGGCGCTCCCGCTGGCCCTACTGATGGCGATGACCGTCAACCGGCGGCTGGTCATCCGTCCCAACGTGTTCCTGGGCCTGATCCTGCTGCTGGTCGTCGAGGCGGCGCTGACCATGCTCCGGCACGAGTACGTGGCCGAGACGCTGTTCGGCACGATCTTCCGGACCAGCCGCCTGGCGGGCTTCGCCGCCACCTTGTGGCTACTGACGCCCTGGTGGGGGCGGCGGGACCTGCTCCTGGTGCGCTGCCACCTGACCGCCCTGGGGGTGATCCTCGGCTCGGTCGTGCTCGGTCTGCTGGTGGCGCCCAGCCACGCCCTGGAGGGGGGCCGCCTGGCCGGTGCGCTCTGGCCGATCCCGCCCACGCAGGTCGCCCACTACGACGCGGTCACCCTCGGGCTGGTGGCCCTGCTGTGGCTGTCCGGACGGCTGAGCGGCAAGATCGCGCTGGCGGTGGTGGTGCCGGCCGTCGCCATGTTGTTCATGACCCACACCCGCACCGCCCTTTTCGCGATGGTGCTGGGGCTGGTGGTGGGCGGGCTGAGCCTGTTCGCGGCCCGGTCCCGGGTCCGCAAGGCGTTCCTGACCGTCGGCCTGGTGGTCGTGGTGGGCGGGCTGACGCTGGCCGGGGTGGTCACCCACTGGCTGGTCCGCGGCCAGGACGCCCAGCAGCTGTCCGCGCTGACCGGCCGGACCACGGTCTGGTCGCTGGTGCTGAACTACCCGCGCACCTGGTTCGAGACCGCGTTCGGCTTCGGGCTGTCCAACAACTCGTTCAACGGCCTCCCGATCGACAGCAACTGGCTGGCCACCTACCACGACCAGGGCCTGGCGGGCATCGTCCTGTGCGCCGCGATGGTGCTGTTCCTGCTGATCACCGCCTACTTCCAGCCGCGCGGGGCGCCCCGGGCGCTAGCCCTGTTCCTGGTCGTCTACTGCCTGGTCGCCTCGTTCACCGAGACCGGGCTCAGCCAGCCCTCGGACTACCTGCTGGAGATGGCACTGGCCGCCTCGCTGCTGGTCACCCCGTTGGCGGGGCGGCGGCCAGCGGTCCAGCGGCCCTGGCGGGACCAGCCGGTGACGCTGCGGCCGATGCTCACCGACACCCGGCCCCCGCTGGCAGAAAGGCATTCCGGATGAGGATCCTGATCGCCCACAACCGGTACCGCTCGGCCGCTCCCAGCGGCGAGAACCGGGTGGTTGACACCGAAGGCGAGGCGCTGGCCGCCCGCGGGCACGAGGTGATCCGGTTCGAGCGCCGCAGCGACGACATCGAAGGCTGGTCCCCGGCCCGCAAGGCGTCGCTGCCCGCCCGCGCCGTCTGGAACCCCGAGGCCCAGCGCGACCTGCGGTCGGTGCTGGCCGCCACCCGGCCGCACGTGGTCCACCTGCACAACACGTTCCCGCTGCTCAGCCCGGCCGTGCTGCAGGCCTGCCGCCAGGCCGGGGTGCCGGTCGTCGCGACCCTGCACAACTACAAGCTGGCCTGCGCCAACGGCGAGTTCTACCGCGACGGGGCGGTCTGCCACGACTGCGCCGAGGGCCGGCCGGGCCAGGCGGTCCGGCACGGTTGCTACCGCGGCTCGCGGGTCGCCACGGTCCCGGTGGTGCTGGCCGGGCGGGTGCACCGGTCGACCTGGCGGTCGCTGGTGTCGGCCTACATCTTCATCTCGGGGTCGCAGCGCGACCTGCTGTCGGGGGTGGGGCTGCCGCCCGAGCGGGTGTTCGTCCGCCACAATTTGATCCCACACCGCCCAGTCCCGGCCCAGCCCCGCACCAGCACCGTCGTCTACGCTGGCCGGCTCGACCCCGCCAAGGGCGCCCGGCTGCTGATGGCCGCCTGGGACCGCTACCTCGCCCGGACCAACCAGCCCGGACTCCGCCTGGTCATCGCCGGTGGCGGGCCGCTGGCGGGCGAGGTGGCCGCCTGGGCCGCGTCCCGCCCCTCGGTCGAGCTGACCGGTCAGGTCAGCCGGGACCGCTGCGCCGAGTTGGTCGCGGCCGCCCGCGCGGTGCTGCTCCCGTCCACCTGGGAGGAGACGTTCGGCCTGGTCGCGGTGGAGGCGATGGCGGCCGGGACCGCGCCCATCGCGTCCGCGCACGGCTCGTTCCCGGAGCTGATCACCGCCGACGTCGACGGCGTATTGTTTACGCCTGGTGACCCAGAGTCACTGGCGTTGGCCATCGGCGACGCCGACACCCACCCGGAACGGTACGAGACCCTTGGCGAACAGGCCCGCAAGACCTACGAAGCCCGGTTCGACCCGTCCGCCAACCTCGAGCAGCTGCTCGGCATCTACCGCTTCGCGATCGCCCATCCGCGCTGACCGCCGCGGGCGCCGGCACCTCGCCGCCGCCGCCGGCCTGGCCTGCCTGCTGGCGGCGGCCGGCTGTACCTCGTCCGCCAAGCCCGCCGCCACCGCCACCAGTACCCCGGCCGCCAGCTCCGAGCTGCCCGCGCCCACCAAGGTCTGCGGCAACCAGTCGATCCTGGGCCGCGGCCCCACTACCGCGCCAGCCGGGGCGGTGACGGTCCCCGCCGGTGACGACGCCAACGTCAACTGGAACCAGCCCGGCCAGACGTTCTGGTTCGCACCCGGTACCCACACTCTCGGCGGCGGCCAGTACAGCCAGATCGACCCGGCCGCCGGCACCACGTTCACCGGGGCGCCCGGCGCCGTGCTCGACGGCCAGCACACGAACCTGTACGCGTTCGGCGGCGGCGCCACCCACGTACGGATCAGCTACCTCACCGTGCAGAATTTCGGCCCGGCCGGCGCCAATCAGAACGAGGGCGTGGTCAACCACGACTCGGCCGCGAACTGGACGATCGACCACTCCACCCTGCGCGGCAACGCCGGCGCGGGCACCATGCTCGGCAGCGATAACACGCTGTCCTACGACTGCCTGGCCGACAACCAGCAGTACGGCTTCAACGCCTACTCCGCCAGCGGCCCGGCCCACCTGGTCATCAGCCACAACGAGATCGCCGGCAACGACACCTACAACTGGGAGGCCCGCTCACCCGGCTGCGGCTGCACCGGCGGCGGCAAGTTCTGGTCGGTCAACGGCGCGGTCGTCACCGGCAACTGGGTGCACGGCAACCACAGCCAGGGGCTGTGGGCCGACACCAACAACCGCGGCTTCGACATCTCCGGCAACGACATCGAGGACAACTACGGTTACGGCCTGATCTACGAGATCAGCTACAACGCCCAGATCAAGGACAACGTGTTCGCCGGCAACGGCCTCGGCGCCGGCCCCCACGACCAGGGCTTCCCGACCGCCGCGATCTACATCGCCGAGTCCGGCTCGGACGCCCGGGTGCCGGGCCCGTACGGGACCACGTTCGCCATCACCGGCAACACGTTCGTGAACAACTGGGGCGGCGTCATCCTCTGGGAGAACTCCAACCGCTACTGCAACTCGCCGGCCAACACCAGCTCCGGCTACTGCACCCTGGTCGATCCGGCCACCATCACCACCAGCAGCTGCAACGCGCAGAACATCGCCCACGCCCCCTACTACGCCGACTGCCGCTGGAAAACCCAGAACGTCGCGGTCAGCCACAACCGCTTCAGCTTCGACCCGGCCGCCGTCGGTTCCGCCTGCACGCCGAAGAACATGTGCGGTTTCCAGGGCATCTTCTCCGAGTACGGCAGCTACCCGTCCTGGAGCCCCTACCAGGGCACCGCGGTCGAGAAGCACATCGCCGAGCAGCAGGGCAACCGCTTCACCGCCAACACCTACACCGGCCCCTGGCGTTTCATGATCCTGGCCGAAGGCAACACCGTCCCCTGGTCCACCTGGCGCGCCGCCCCCTACCGCCAGGACCAGGCCAGCACCCTGTCCGGCTGAGCCCCAGAACGCGAAAGCGCCAGGGAAGTTGGGCAGCAAACTCAGTCGTATTCACTGACTCCGCTGCCCAGAGCGCCACCGCCGGACCCCAGCCACCCCGTCAGTCGCGGTCCTGCCAGGTGCACACGCAGACTTCGTTGCCCTCGGGGTCGGCCAGGATCCAGAATGCTCGCGCGTGGTCGTCGCTGACGAGCCGGCCGCCCGCCGCGAGGGCGGCTTCGACCCGGGCCACGGCATCGTCGTGCGGGACCGTCAGGTCAAGATGAACTCG
>JAFAYQ010000044.1 GCA_019240215.1 Actinomycetota bacterium
AAACCCCAGACGCCCCAAAGTATTCACCCGTCCCACCGGTATCACCGCGGCCTTTAGCAGCCAAAAAGCTAAAACTCTTTCTGCGTCGAACCGATCGTGAGCGGGAACCGTATTCATTGACATGGGAGGCTCGGGATCCGCGGCTTCGCAAGAAACGGTGGCCGACGAAGCTTACATTCGGGCGCTCTACGCCGAGCATGGCGGTGCGCTGCTCCGCTATGCGCTCCATTTAACTGGTGGCGACCGGCAGCGGGCCGAAGATCTCGTGCAGGAGACGGTGGTCCGGGCCTGGCGGCATCCGGAGGCGCTGGCTGACCGGCCGGCCCGGCCGTGGTTGTTCGCGGTGGCGCGCAACCTGGCGGTCGACGCCTACCGGGCGCGGCAGTCGCGGCCGCCCGAGGTCGGGCAGGGCGCGCTGGACCTGGTGCCCGCGGCCGACGACGCCGACCGGGCGCTGGAGTCGTGGGCGGTGGCGGACGCCCTGGCGGCCCTGCGGCCGGACCACCGGCGGGTGATCATCGAGACCTACTACAAAGGCTGTTCGGTCGCCGAGGCCGCGGCCACCCTCGGGATTCCGCCCGGCACGGTGAAATCCCGGACCTTCTATGCGCTCAAAGCGCTCAAGCTTGCTCTGGAGGAGAGAGGACTTGCGCCTTGACATCCTCTTCTCCCTGACGGGAGGAGATTTCAACCCGTATCTACGCTCTTTCGAGGAGTTCAAGTTGAGGTTCGCGGTTCACCGGCCTGACCACCGCCAAGCCTCTCCGCGCGGTCACCGTGTGCCCCACGGCGATGTTGCACGCCGCGTTCACGTCAGCGTTGGCGGTGAATCCGCAGGCAGTGCACCGGAAGCGCGCTTGGCTCTTGCGCGATTCTCGGTCCACGTGCCCGCACGCCGAGCACCGCTGGCTCGTGAATGCGGGATCGACCTTTTCGACCCGTCCGCGAGCTTTCTGCTCCAGGCGCCGGACCAGCAAGCCCCAGCCGGAAGCGGCGATCTCCCGGTTCAAGGACGCCTTCTGCTGGATGTTCCGACCCGGAGCTTCAATGGTGCCCCTGGCGGATCGGGTCATATTCGCAATCTTCAGATCTTCGACACAGATCACGTCGAAGCGCCGCGCCAAGTCTGTGGAGACTTTGTGGCACCAGTCCTTACGCGCGTCAGCTTCCCGTATCCTCAGCTCAGCGATCGCGAGCTTGACCCGCGCACGCCGGTTCGATCCTCGTTGAGCGCGGGCCAACCTGCGCTGAAGACCGAGCAGACGCCGACGTCGGCCGGGGCTGAGACGGAGCACGTCAAGCAGCTCGCCAGTGGACAGCGCCGCACTTACGGCTACGCCACGGTCAATGCCGACGACCCCACCAGTGCCGGGTGCGGGGATGGGGTCGGGTATCGCGGCAAATGCGATATGCCAGCGCCCCGCGCTGTCCAACGCGATCCGGTACGACTTGACCCCAGCGGGGACTGGCCGGGAAAGCCGGAACCGCACCCAGCCCACCTTGGGTACCCGTACCTGTGCCACGCGTCGGTTCAGGCGTCGCACGTGATCAGCTTTTACTGCCACGATGCGAAACCCTTCGCTGCGCCCCACTTTGCGCCATCTAGGCCTGCGGTGCGTGCCAGCGAAAAAATTCCGCATGGCTTCGTCGAAGTCACGAAGCGCCTGCTGCTGGACAGTCTGGCTGCCTTCCCGCAGCCAGCCGAATTCGCGCCGCGCGGCGGTGAGTTGGCGGCACTGTTCCAAATAACCCGGTGCGCTCTTACGGCCAGGTTTCCAGTGCCCATGCTGCTCCACGGCAAGATTCCAAACATGACGGGCGTGTGCGCAATGCTGCCGCATCGCCTGCTCCTGGTCAGCGGTCGGCATCATGCGGTACCGGGACATGCGTCCATTTTCGCAAGCCACTATGACATTACGGGGGAGGTGAAGCGGCGTTGCGTTCCGCGCCTGAAGGCGGGGAATTTCGCGCTGCGTTCCCTATGACATCGAAGTCGACATGGGCATGTGCAGACACGCGGCAGGCGCTCGGTGTCTACGTACTGGGCGCCATCGACCCGGCCGAACGGGCGCTGGTCGACGAGCACGTCGCCAGCTGCGATGACTGCCGGGCCGAACTGGCCGACCTGGCCGGGCTGACCTCCCTGCTGTCGCGGGTGGACGCGGACGAGATCGGCCTGTTCGCGCTGGAGGACACCGGCCAGCCGCCCGCCGGGGCCGGCCCCCAGGCCGCCGATCGGCCGGCCGCGACCGCGACCCAGCTGCACGAGGCGCCCCACCAGCCGGCCGAGGGCCCCCGGACCGCCGAGGGCACTCCGGCCACTGAGGGCATCCCGGCCGACGAGGGCACCCCGGCCGACGAGGCCACGCCCCGGCCCGAGGGGGCCGCCCGGCCCGACCTGGCCGCCCCGCCCGAGGACTTCATCGACTCGCTGGTCTCGCTGACCGCGGCCCGCCGCCGCCGGACCCGGCGCTGGCAGCTGCTGGCGACGGCGGCGGCGGTGGTCATCGCCGCGGGTGGCGCCGCGGCCGGCTATCAGCTGGCCAACGGGGCACCCGGTGGCACCAGCGCCGAGCCCGCGCCCCCGGCCAGCTGGCAGACGGCCAACACGACCAGCACGATGAACGGCGTCGCCGCCACCATCAGGTACCAGAAGCTGGCCTGGGGGGTCGCCTACGACGTGCAGATCACCGGGGTCCCGGCCGGGACCACCTGCCAGCTGTGGGTCACCGACAACCAGGGCGTGCACCTGCTGTCGGCCGGCTGGACGGTCTCCAGCAAGGATCCCGACCCCTGGTACCCGGGCTCCTCCTGGGTGCCGGGCGGCCAGGTCAAGGGCATGGACGTGACGGCCGGCAACGAGGAGCTGGCCACCTTCACCACCAGGTAAGGCCGGGCCTCACGCAAACCCCGGGGAATTCCTGCAGGTCTGGCACACTTGCTAAGCAGTATGAGCGCAGGAGTGATCGCACTGATCGTGGTGCTGATCGTGGTGACCCCGGTGGGCATGATCTGGCGCCGCCGGCAGGGCCAGCTCCGCGCACCCAAGACGCGGATGGCCACCGCGCCGTCCTCGGCCCGCATCCCCGACCGGCCCGAACGCGGCCGGCTCACCGCCGCCGACCTGCGGCAGGACCTCGGCCCGCAGGCCACCCTGGTCCAGTTCTCGAGCGCCTTCTGCGCCCCTTGCCGGGGCACCCGCCAGGTCCTCGGGGACGTGGCCCGGATGGTGCCGGGGGTCGCCTACGTGGAGATCGACGCCGAGAACCGGCTGGACCTGGTGCGCCGCCTGAACGTGCTGTCCACCCCGACCGTGCTGGTCCTCGGGCCGGACGGCACGATCACCAAGCAGGCCACCGGCCAGCCGCGCAAGCCGGACGTGATCGCCGCCCTCGGCGAAGTGATTCCCGCCGCCACCCCTTCCTCCACGGCTGGAGCCGGGGAGTGACAGCACGGTCTCGCTTGCATAACATCGTCTACGTGTCTTCGTGGACCGCGCAGCTGCTGACCAAGCGGCGCGCCGTGGACTTCTGCCGGGTGGCCACCGCCCAGTGTTGCTAGCACTGTGTTAGTTCCCAGCGGGGCCGGCCCTGACCAGGGCCCGCCCGCAGGCCTACCCAGGTCCTGATTCTCGCCGGTGAATACCGGCGCGCAGCTTGCCCAGGACTTTTTCAGCAGCAGGGAGCACCGCCATGGACATCGACGCCCGGGGACCGAGATTCTCCGCGGTCATCACCACCGTCGTCCTGGCCCTGGCGCTGGCCACCACCAGCATGTGGTTGCTGCTCGCCCAGACGCTCGTGTTCGCGGTCGGTGCCTTCGCCGGGTTGCGGTACGCCCCCTACGGGCTGGTGTTCCGCTTCCTGGTCCGGCCCCGGCTGGGACCCCCCACCAAATTCGAGCCCGAGGCCCCGCCCCGGTTCGCTCAGCTCGTGGGCACGATCTTCGCCGCCGTCGGCGTGATCGGCTACGCGGTCGGGGTGACGGGCATCGGGATCGCCTTCACCGCCCTGGCCCTGGCGGCCGCGTTCCTCAACGCGGCGTTCGACTACTGCCTGGGCTGCCAGATGTATTTGTTCATCCGCCGGATCTGGCCGTCGTCACCGGAAACACCGGCCGCCTGATCCATCAAGGAGGTTTTTTCGCAATGAGCCGCTCCGAAGCCCTCGTGGACGCCGAGTGGGTGGAAGCACACGCCGGTGACCCGGGGGTGGTCCTGGTCGAGGTCGACGAGGACACCAGCGCTTACGACAAGGGTCACATCCGCAACGCCATCAAGATCGACTGGAAGAAGGACCTGCAGGACCCGGTGCGCCGGGACTTCGTGGACCGGGTCGGGTTCGAGAAGCTGCTGTCCGAGCGCGGCATCAGCAACGACGACCTGGTGGTGCTCTACGGCGGGAACAACAACTGGTTCGCCGCCTACGCCTACTGGTACTTCAAGCTGTACGGGCACCAGAACGTGAAGCTGCTCGA
This sequence comes from Actinomycetota bacterium, assembly GCA_019240215.1. Classification (GTDB taxonomy): domain Bacteria; phylum Actinomycetota; class Actinomycetes; order Streptosporangiales; family Streptosporangiaceae; genus Bog-532. The sequence continues at coordinate 4,477 of JAFAYQ010000044.1, forward strand.
CGGCGGGCGCAAGAAGTGGGAGCTGGACTCCCGCGAGCTGACCCCCGACGTGCCGCAGCGCGCCGCGACCGACTACCAGGCCTCCGAGCAGGACGCGACCCTGCGGGCCAAGCGGGACGAGGTCGTGGACGCGATCGGCAAGCGCAACCTGGTCGACGTGCGCTCGCCCGACGAGTTCGCCGGCCGGCTGCTGGCCCCGGCCCACCTGCCGCAGGAGGCCGCCCAGCGTGGCGGGCACATCCCCACCGCCAAGAACGTCCCCTGGTCGAAGGCGGCCAACGAGGACGGCACGTTCAAGAACGACCACGACCTGACCGAGATCTACCGGGACGAGGCCGGGGTCGACTTCGGCAAGGACACGATCGCCTACTGCCGGATCGGTGAGCGTTCCGCCCACACCTGGTTCGTCCTGCACGAGCTGCTCGAGCAGCCCAACGTGAAGAACTACGACGGCTCCTGGACCGAGTACGGCTCGCTGGTCGGCGTGCCGATCGAGCTGGGTGACGCCCGGTGAGCGACGTCAACCAGGCCGGCGACGGCTGCGGCGCGCCCGCCGGCGGTGTCTCGGTGACCGCGGCCGCCAACGTCGGCAACCAGGCGGTGGTCGAGGGCCGGGTGCTCCGCGACAACGTCCCGCTGTCGACCGGGTACGCCCGGCTGCTGGGCACCGGCGACGAGTTCGTGGCCGAGGTCCCGCTGGGCGAGGACGGCGGCTTCCGCTTCTTCGCCGCCCCCGGGACCTGGAAGCTGCGGGTGCTGGCGCCCGGCGGCGCCCGGGCCGACCGCGACGTGCCGGCCGAGATCGGCAAGATCACCAAGGTCGAGGTGGCCGTCTGACTCCGTAGTTCCCGCCGCCGCGGGCCGGTCACCGGCCCGCGTCCGGTCGTCCGCCCCGCCGTCACGAATGCTGTGGCGGCGGGGCGTTTTATTTATTTTCTATAAAAAGTTTCCGGCGGGGGAGACGAACTCATACCGGCAAAATTCCGCAGAGCTTAATAACCCTCTAATAACGCTTCCGGGTTGGCTGTCTGGCCTGAAGGTAACGCGCAGATGACGTGGAGCGTCAAATCCTTCGTGAACGGTTAGGGACGCCGAAAGCACAGACGATAGCTAGGTGGAGTTCAGTCTTCGTTTGCCTGCTATTAACTCCACGACCCTTAGCTTTGGGGCAGCGACACCAGGGCGATCACTGGGGAAACCGGAGGGGCTCAGGTGACTGGCGAGGTGTTTGACGTCGACCGTTAACATCATCAGCGGCTGAGCCGGAAAATGGCTCACGCCGTTCCGTCATTCGTGTGGCCGCATCCGGCCGACGCTGGGCCAATGGCCGTGGCCGCGCAGTCCAGGGTAACTAAAAAGGGGTTCTTTCAATATGCAACGTGTGCGCATCCAGAAGACCGCGACGGCGGGTGTCGCCCTGGCCGCGGTGGCGGTGCTGGCCGCCTGCTCGTCGTCCGGCAGCGGCAGCGGCAGCTCCAGCAGCAGCCCCAAGGCGAGCAGCAGCAGTAGTGCCGCCGCCGCCAAGCTCTCGGGCACGCTGAACGCCAGTGGGTCGACGTTCCAGACCACCTTCCAGCAGGCCGCCATCCAGGCCTTCAAGGCCGAGCAGCCGGGCCTCACGGTCAACTACGGCGGCGGCGGTTCCGGTAAGGGCCGCACCGACCTGTCCTCGGGCGTGGTCAACTTCGCCGGTTCGGACTCGCCGATCCCGGCCAAGGAAGCGTCGAACTTCAAGGGCAAGACGATCCTGTACTTCCCGGTCGTCATCGGCCCGATCGCGCTGTCCTACAACCTGTCCGGGGTCAGCAACCTCAAGCTCGACGGCCCGACCATCGCCAAGATCTTCCAGGGCGAGATCAAGACCTGGAGCGACCCGGCGATCAAGGCCCTCAACCCGAGCGCCAAGCTGCCCAGCACCGCGATCACCGTGGCCCGCCGGTCGGACTCCTCCGGTACCACCCAGAACTTCTCCCAGTTCCTGGTCGACGCCGCGCCCGGCGTGTGGAAGCTCGGCACCAGCTCGACCATCAACTGGCCGTCCGGCACCCGCGGCGGCAGCGGCAACGGCGGCGTCGACTCGATCGTCAAGAGCACCCCGGGTGCCATCGGCTACGTCGACTTCTCCGACGCCAAGGCCTCGAACCTGTCGATGGCCTCGGTCAAGAACCAGTCCGGTGCGTTCATCGCCCCGTCCGCCTCGGCCGCCTCGGCCGCGGCCAGCCAGGCCACGGTGAAGTCGGACCTGACGTTCAGCGCGATCTGGGCGCCCGGCGCCAGTTCCTACCCGGTGACCTACCAGTCCTGGGACCTGGTGAATGCGGCCCAGTCCAGCTCGACCACGACCGCCAACCTCAAGGGCTACCTGGGCTACCTGCTGGGTGACGGCCAGAAGCTGCTGCCGGAGCTGAACTACGCCCCGCTGCCGGCCAACATCGACAAGATGGCGATCGCCCAGCTGAGCAAGATCGGCTCGGGTGCCGCTGCCGCGCCGAGCTCGGCCTCGTCCTGAGCCCAGCGATCCCGGCCTGCCGGATCGCTAGATTCCAAGCGAGAATGATTTCGTGAGCACAGTTACGCAGGCAGGGCAGGCCGTGCCCGCCAGCGCCTTGACGGAACGGCGGCCGTTCGGCGACCGCCTGTTCCAGATCCTGGCGCTGGCGGCCGGCCTGCTGGTCCTCGCCATCCTGATCCTGATCGCGATCACGACCAGCCAGCAGTCGGCGTCCTGGTTCAGTTCCCAGGGGTTGTCCGGCATCTTCTCGGCCACCTGGAACCCGTCGGCCAACAAGTTCGGCCCGATGGGCTTCGTGTACGGCACGGCGATCTCGTCGCTGATCGCCATCATCATCGCGGTGCCGCTCAGCCTGGGCATCGCGCTGCTGCTGACCGAGGTCGTGCCGCGCCGCTGGAGCCGGCCGATCGTCTACCTGGTCGACCTGCTGGCGGTGGTCCCGTCGGTCGTCTGGGGCCTGTGGGGCATCCTCGTGCTGGCCCCCTGGCTGCAGAAGATCTACACCTCGATCGGCAGCGGCGTGAAGGGCGTCCCGGTGATCGGCTCGCTGTTCGGGCCGCCGGTCAGCGGCGCCTCGTTCTTCACCGCCGGGCTGATCCTGGCCTTCATGATCACCCCGATCATCACCTCGCTGTCCCGTGAGGTGATCGCGACCGTGCCCGCCATCGACCGCGAAGGGGCCTACGCGCTGGGCGCCACCCGCTGGGAGATGATCCGCGGCGCGGTCTGGCCGCACAGCCAGAGCGGCATCGTCGGCTCGATCCTGCTCGGCCTCGGCCGGGCGATGGGCGAGACGATCGCGGCGGCGCTCGTCATCGGTTCGTCCGTGCAGGTCACCTCCCATCTGTTCGCGCCCGGGGACTCGATGCCGGCCGTCATCGCCAACGAGTTCGGCGAGGCGTCGGGCACGTTCCGGGCCGGCCTGATCGGGCTCGGCGTGCTGCTGTTCCTGCTGACCATCATCATCAACGTCGTCGCTCGCGGGGTGGTCGCGCGTTCCACCCGGCGTTCGAGGGGGGCCTGATGGCTGCCACCACCCAGCGGCCCGTGGTCGACCTGCGGGAGCCGGCTTCCTGGCGCAAGACCAAGAACCAGATCATGACCGGGCTGATGGTCCTGGCCATGCTGATCATCATCGTGCCGCTGGTGTTCGTGCTGTACACGGTGATCTCCAAGGGCGCCGGGATCATCAGCGGGCAGTTCCTGACCGCCGCGATCCCGCCCAACGTGCTGCCCGCCAACCTCGGCGGCATGGGGCCGGCCGTCGTCGGCACGCTGGAGATCACGGCGCTGGCCTCGGTGATCGCCATCCCGCTGGGCGTGCTCGGCGCGATCTACCTCAACGAGTACGGCAAGAAGAATGTGCTGGCCCGGATCATCGGGTTCATGGCCGACGTCATGACCGGGGTGCCGTCGATCGTGATGGGCCTGTTCATCTTCTCCATCTTCACCCTGCACTTCGGCTTCTCCGGTCTGGGCGGCGCCCTCGCGCTGGCCTGCCTGATGCTGCCGCTGATCATCCGGTCCAGCCAGGAGATGCTGTCGCTGGTGCCGGACGCGCTGCGGGAGGGCAGCTACGCCCTCGGCGCCAGCCGGGCCCGGGTGACGGTGACCGTGGTGCTGCCCACCGCGATCGGCGGCATCGTCAGCGGCTGCCTGCTGGCGGTGGCCCGCGCGGCCGGTGAGACCGCGCCGCTGCTGTTCACCATCTTGACCGTGACCTCGACCAACACCAACGTGTTCAGCGGGGCCAACACGGCCCTGCCCGCGCAGATCTTCACCAACGCGACGTCGCCGTACAACGGCGCCCAGGCCCGGGCCTGGGGCGCGGCCCTGACCTTGATCGTGATCGCTTTCATACTCTTGGTCGGAGCCCGGATCATCACCGCACGATTCACCAGAGTGGGGCGCTAGCAGCCATGGAACCTCAGGATCCGAACGTCGTGACCGAACGGCAGGCCCAGCCGGCCGCCGCCCGCCCGACCGTCGGGGTCACCCCGTCCGTGCAGGACCTGCCGGCCACGGGGACGGGCAACCACGTCTTCGACGCCAACGGCATCTCGATCTACTACAGCGCGTTCCGCGCGGTCACCGACGTCTCCTTCTCGATCTACGAGAACGAGATCACGGCCTTCATCGGGCCGTCCGGGTGCGGCAAGACCACCGTGCTGCGCTCCCTGAACCGGATGAACGACCTGATCGCCGGGGCCCGGGTGGAGGGCGACGTCCGCTACCGGGACGCGCCGCTGTACGGCCCCGGGGTGTCCCCGATCGCGGTCCGGCGCAAGATCGGCATGGTCTTCCAGAAGCCGAACCCGTTCCCCAAGTCGATCTACGACAACATTGCCTACGGTCCCCGCATCAACGGCATCCGCAACAAGAAGCAGCTCGACGAGATCGTCGAGAAGTCGCTGCGCCAGGGTGCGCTGTGGGACGAGGTCAAGCACCGGCTGAAGACGTCGGCGCTGGGGCTGTCCGGTGGCCAGGCCCAGCGGCTGTGCATCGCCCGCACGCTGGCGGTGGAGCCCGACGTGGTGCTGATGGACGAGCCCTGCTCGGCCCTCGACCCCATCGCCACCAGCGCGATCGAGGACCTGATGAAGGACATCAAGTCCCAGTACACGATCGTCATCGTCACCCACAACATGCAGCAGGCGACCCGGGTCAGCGACCGGACCGCGTTCTTCTCGGTGCTCCGCAACGAGAAGAGCGACACCCGGACCGGCGTGCTGGTCGAGTACGGCCAGACCCGGCAGATCTTCGAAGACCCGCACGACCCGCGTACGCAGGCTTACGTCACCGGTCGGATGGGCTGAGCCGATGACCGAGCACCGAGCCGAATTCCAGGGGGAACTGGACGCTATCGAGGCCCGGATCATCGAGTTCTTCGGCATGCTCGCCGAGGATCTCGCCCGGGCCACCGATGCCCTGCTGACCGGCAACAACGAGGTCGTCAAGCTGCTGGCCGAGCGGGAGAAGGTGATCCAGAACCTCTACCCGGAGCTGGAGTCACTGGTCAACCGGAGCATCCTGCTGCAGGCGCCGGTCGCCTCCGACCTGCGCTTCCTGCTGTCGGTGCTGCGGATCGTGCCCGAGCTGGAGCGGTCGCACAGCCTGGTCGAGCACATCGCCCGCCGGGCCGACCACTTCCTGTCCAGCGACCTGTCGCCCCGCAGCCGGGGCCTGGTCGAGCGGATGGGCGGGCTCGCCTCCGACATGTGGCGGCAGTCGACCGACGCCTGGTACCGCCGCGACGCCTCGGTGGCCGACACCCTGGCCGAGCGCGACGAGGAGATGGACGAGCTCTACGCGAGCCTGATCGCCGAGCTCGCGTCCGGGGGCATGACCATCCCCGTGACGATGGAGATGACGCTGGTGGCCCGGTTCTACGAACGGCTCGGGGACCACGCCGTCAACGTGGCCACCCGGGTCGTCTACCTGGCTGGTTCGCAGCAACCCGAGGAGAACTGAGCCGCCACCGGTCCCACTGAGATAGCCCGCAACCAAGTGAGGACGCACCAGAGTGGTTTTTGCACAGTCGGCTGATCCTCCTCCGGGCGAGGAGGATCCCGGCGCCGGTAAATCGGCGGCCGGAGTGCTGGCCGACCGGATGGCCGCCGCTCTGGTGCACAGGGAACCAGGCTGGAAGCTGCCCCGCCGGAGCGCGCTGGCCCGGCGGTTCAGCGTCAGCCTGGCCGAGATCGACGTGGCCGTCGAGGAACTGTCCCGCCGGTCGCTGCTGCGCAAGCTGCCGGACGGCCAGCTGTACCGGGCCAGCCCGGCCGAGTACCAGATCCCGATCGAGGGCGTCGGCGGCCTCAGCACCACCGTCGACCCGATGGGCAGCCTGATCAGCTGCCAGGCCAAGCACGTGTCCCGCCGGCAGGCCCCGCAGGACATCAGCTGGGCCCTCGGCCTCGAGGCGGACGCCCAGGTCCGGGTCGTCCGCTGCCTGTGGACCGCGAACGGCAGCCCGGTGGCGATGTCGACCGCCTACGTGCCGCAGGCCCCGGGCCGTCCGTCGCCGAGCGGGTCCCGGGTGAGCGCGCCCGCCGCCGCCGGCGACGAGTCCGGCTGGGTGCCCGCCTTCGACGAGGTGCTGTCGGAGCCGCCCACGGTCGAGGGCGAGCCGGAGGCGGGGATCGCGGGCGGCCGCCCGGCCGCGCTCAACGTGGAGCTGCGGCCCCCGCAGCCGTCGATCGCGCGCGGCCTGCACCTGGCGCCCGGGCAGTCCGCTATCACCGTAACTATCCGATTCGACGCCGCCGCCGCCCCGGTGGCGCTTACGGTGGTCATGCTCCGCCCCGACTTCTTCAAAGTCTCGGTCGAGACGGCCACCGAAACCCCGGCCTGACGGCCCCTGATCCTGGAGGACAGTGCTCCAGTGGCTCACCGGTACCGCGCCCTGTTGGCTGCCTCGTTCGCCGGGCTGGCGCTGACCCTGGTCACGACCGCCTGCAGCGGCGGCGGCAACTCGGTGACGACCTCGGCGGCCGGGTCGCCGTCGGCCGCGGCCCGGCCGGCCGGGCCCGCGTCGTCGGCCGTGTCGCTGTCCGAGACCGGCAGCACGCTGCTGTTCCCGCTGTTCAACCTCTGGGCGCCGGCTTACCAGGAGCAGTACTCGCAGGTGTCGATCTCGACCGCCGGGACCGGCTCGGGCAAGGGCATCTCGGGCGCGGCGGCCGGCACCGCCGACATCGGCGCGTCCGACGCCTACCTGTCCAGCGGGCAGCAGACCCAGAGCCCGGCCCTGGAGAACATCCCGCTGGCGGTGTCGGCCCAGCAGATCAGCTTCAACCTGCAGGGCATCCACTCGCTCAAGCTCAACGGGACCGTGCTGGCCGGCATCTACCAGGGCACGATCACGAACTGGGACGACCAGGCGATCGCCAGGATCAACCCGGGGGTCACGCTGCCCGACCAGCACATCGTGCCGGTCCGGCGGTCGGACAGCTCGGGTGACACGTTCCTGTTCACCAGCTACCTGTCCGCCCAGGACCCGGCCTGGAAGAGCGCGCTCGCGTTCGGCACCACGGTGGCCTGGCCGGGCGTCGGCCGGGAGGTCAGCGCCAAGGGCAACAGCGGCATGGTCACCGCCTGCCAGGCCCACCCGGGCTGCGTGGCCTACATCGGCATCAGCTACGAGGACAAGACCAGCGCGGCCGGCCTCGGCCAGGCCGAGCTGCTGAACGGGGCGGGCAACTACGAGAGCCCGACCGCCACCACGATCAGCGCGGGCGCCAACGGCTTCACCTCGGAGACCCCGGCCGGCGGCACGATCTCGATGATCAACGGCTCGGCGGCCGGCTCCTACCCGATCGTCAACTACGAGTACGGCGTCGTCAGCACCGCCCAGCACAGCGCGGCCAAGGCGCAGACGCTGAAAGCGTTCCTGCACTGGGCGATCACCACCGGCAACGGCGCCACCTATCTGTCCAAGGTCAACTTCCAGCCGCTCCCGGCCTCGGTCGTCTCGATCTCCTCGGCCCTGATCGCCCGCATCAGCAGCTGACGACAGCAGACGCTGACATCGGGAAGGCGGTGACAGCAGATGCTGTCATCGTGCGGCGGTGAACCGGGGCGGTCTGGCCGCCGTTTCTCAGGATGGCCACGCAGCCCGGATAGGCCGGGGTTTGTGGACACGTGGCGCAATATCCTGCGAACCTGATGCCGATGCCAGCCGAGCCGGTCCTCACGGCGCCGCGCGCGCCACGGCGCGCACGTTACGTGATCCCACCAGACATGCCCCGCCGGGGCGAGCTGCTGGCTGCGATCGGCGTGCTGCTGGTGCTGTTCCACGTGATCTTCGCCCAGCTCACCCTGATCCTGGCGCTGGTCTTCTTCGGGGTGACCAAGGTGACCCGCTGGCGCCCGGCCTGGCTGGAGCTGCCGGCCGCCGCCGGGCTGCTGTGGACGCTGGCCATCGGGCCGGCCACCGCGCTGGCGGGCTTCACCGCCGGCCCGGCCCTGGTCGCCTCCTACCTGGGCGGCATCGGCGGCGACTCCTCCCGGCTGCTGCACCTGGGCGTGGCCTACGCGGGCATGGGGCAATGGCTGCCCCGCCAGCTGCCGGTCGCGCTGATGACCGGGGCGGCCGAGGCGGCCCTGGCCGCCTGGCTGGACTGGCTGCACACCGACGAGTGGGACGTCCGGCCGCCGCGGCCGGGCCTGGCCGTCACCGCCCGCCGGGCCGCGGTCACCGCCGCCGTGCGATCCGGTGGGGTGGTGGCCCGGGACGGCGCCCGGCTGGGGGTCGACGAGGTCACCGGCCTGCCCGCCACGCTGTCGTGGGCCGAGGTGGCGGGCGGCGTGCTGGTGGCCGGCAGCGCCCGGTCCGGCACCTCGACCAGCAGCTTCCAGCTGGTGCAGGCGGCCATCCGGCTGCGCAAGCCGGTCATCGTGGTCGACCTCGGCGGCCACCCCGGCCTGGCCACGTCGCTGGCCACGCTGTGCGCGGCCGTCGACGCCCCGTTCCACGAGTTCAGCGCGACCGGGCCGGCCTCCTACGAGCCGTTCCGGGTCGGCAGCCCGGCCCGCCGGGCCACCCTGGTCACCGCGATGATCAACTGGGCCGGCACCATCGACTACTACCGGCAGAGCTTCGCCTCTTATCTGGGCGACGTGTTCGAGCTGATCGAGGCGGCCCCGGCCGACCGCCGGATCCCGGTCCTGGACGACGTCGCCCACCTGCTCGACCCGCTCGCGCTGGAAGCGCGGCTGGCCCAGGTCCCGGCCTACCACCCGCGCCGGGCGGCGCTGGCCGGCCGGATCCGGGCCGCCGCCCGGCTGGCCCGGGAAGACCCGGCGATCCTGATGACCGCGGCCAGCCAGCTGACCCAGCTGCGCGAGTCACCCATCGGCCGCTGGCTGCGGCCCGCGCCGGCCGCCACCGGGGCGGCCGGCGGCGGCCACATCGACCTCGGCCGGGTCGTCCGCGAGCGCGCGGTGGTGCTGTTCTCGCTGGGCTCGGGCTCGGGGCCGGGCGGGCAGGCCAGCGCCGCCGCCCGGCTGGCCTGGCTGATCGGCCAGGACATCCTGGCCACCGACCGCGACCTGCGGGAGATCGGGATCGACGGCGACGGGCTGGCCTGGTTCGACCACTGCGAAGGGCTGCCCCAGCCCATCCTGCGCGACCTGATCGGCAACGGCACCGCGGCTGGGCTCCCGGTCATGCTCACCACCACCTCGGCGCGGGCCGCGGCCGGCCTCGTCGCCCAGGTGAACGCGCTGGTCATCCACCGGATGCCCGATCCTGACAGCGCCGCCCAGTTCGCCGCCCAGACCGGTCAGCGGCTGGTGCCGGAGGCCTGGGGCGGCCCCGGGGCGCCGGAGCTGACCACGGCGCCGCGGGTGCCGGCCAGCACCCTCCAGGAGCTCGGCCGGGGCCGGTTCGTGCTGGTGACCCGCGAACCGGCCGGCCGGCTGGTGACGGCCGGCCGGACCATCCCGGCGGCGCTTCCTGATCGCGCTCACGCCACCCCACCCGGCTCCGCCTCGTCGCCCCCGGCCAGCCCCGCTGAGCCCAGCCGGACCGGCACCCGGTGGCCGGTCCCGGCCGCCCGGCGGCCAGTGGGCGGCGACCGGTCGTCCGGTGGTGACCGGCCGGCGGCGCCAGGCGGCGGCCGGCCAGCGGCACGGGACGGTGACCGGCCGGCGGCGCTGGGCCCGGCCGGAGCCGGGCCGGAGGCATCGTGACCGCGGCCGGCACCCCGGCCGATTCGGCCGCCGAAGCGGCGGCCGGGGCCCCGGCGGTGAGCCCGGCCGCGGCGGCGCCCGCGCTGCGGCCGGACCGGGTGTACCTGGGCTGGCAGTACGCCCTGATCCACCCGCACCCCGGCCTGGCGCCCCGGCGGCCCACCCCGCCCGCCCGCGAACAGCTCAACCCCGGCTGGGCGGCCGCCCAGCGCCGCGAACAGCGCCGGCTCGACCGGCCGCTGGAGGTGCTGCTGGGAGCGGGGATCGCGGTGGTGGCCGGGCTGGCCGCGCTGGGGGTGCTGGGCCTGCTCGACCCGGGGCTGACCGCGGTCGGCATGCTGGCCGGCCTGATCGCCGCGGTGCTGGCCGGCCGGGAGATCCGGCGCAGCGAACGGCTCATGCGCGCCCGGCTGGACGCCGAGCGGGAGCGGGTGGCCAAGATCGCGACGCTGCAGGAGGCCCGGCTGTTCGAGTGGCAGGCCCAGCACGCCGAGCAGACCCGGGACTGGCAGGCCCGGCGGGCCGCCTATGAGCGGCAGAAGCAGTGGTTCGCGATCTCGCTGGGCAGCGACGTTGACCGGATCGACGTGGCCGGCGGTACCCTGCCGGGCTGGTCGGCCCTGGTCACCACCATCGGCCTGTCCCGGCTGCAGGCCGGCGGCGAGGTCACGGTCATCGACCTCACCGACGGGGCGGTCGCCCACGATCTGCTGGCCGTGGCCCGCCAGACCGGGCTCGACCCGCTGGTCTGGGTGCTGTTCGCGGACCTGCCGCGGCTGGACCTGGGCACCGGTCTGGAGCCCGCCGCCCTGGCCGACCTGCTGACCCAGGTGACCAGCGAGCCTCCGGACGAACGGCATCCGGCCGGCACCCAGTTCCGCGACCACGCCATCCTCGACCGCATCGGTGGCCTGCTCGGCCCGGGCGTCACCGTGGCCCAGGTGTGCGCGGCCCTGCGGGTGCTGGGAGACATCGGCGACCTGCGTGAAGACGCGGCCCGGGGCCTGCTCAGCGCCCGCCAGATCGACAAGCTGGCCACGATGTTCGGCCGCGGCGCCGACCAGGCGGTGGCCGAACGGGCCGCCGCCATGGAAGCGCAGTTGCGGCTGCTGGCGTCGGTCGGCACCGGCCCGGCCCCGGCCGGGCGGTCCCCGCTGCGGGTGGTGTCGGCGGGGCCCGAGACCGGCGTGGCCGGCCGCCCGGTGCTGGGCCGCTATCTGGTGGCCGCGCTCACCCAGGAGCTGCGGTCGGCCGCGGCCGGAACGCCGTGGCAGCACACCGTGATCCTGCTCGGCGCCGACCAGCTGCCCGGCCCGCTGCTGGACCGGCTGGCCGACGTGTGCGCGATCACCCGCACCGGCCTGGTGCCGGCCTACCGGTCGATCCCGGCCCCGGTCCGCGATCGGCTGGGTCACGGCAACGCGGCGGTGGCGTTCATGCGGCTGGGCAACGCGGCCGACGCCAAGGCGGCCAGCGAGCAGATCGGCACCGAGCACCGGCTGGTGCTGGCCCAGCTGACCGACACCGTCGGCGCCTCGGTCGGCGACACCAGCGGCGAGTCCTACACCAGCACGCTGGGCACCTCGGGCACCCGGTCCCGGTCGGACTCGGCCAGCCAGACGTCCGGGCGCAGCCGCGGCCGGGCCGAGTCCCGCAGCAGCTTCCTGCCGCTGGACCCCGGCACCCGGTCCCGTAGCGGCGACACCAGCGAGTCGGCCGGCTGGGCGCAGACCGACTCGATCAGCACCGGCATCAGCGAGAGCACCGCCTGGGGGATCAGTACCTCGCAGGCCGTCACCGGCAGTGAGTCGCAGGCCCGGACCGTCCAGCGGTCCCGCGAGTTCCTGGTCGAGCAGCACGAGCTGCAGCAGCTGCCGCCGAGCGCGATGATCGTCAGCTACGCGGCCGCCGACGGCCGCCACGTGGTGCTGGCCGACGCCAACCCGGGCCTCTTCGGCCTGCCCACCGCCACCCTGCGGGCGTTGGACGAGGCCCGGGCGGGAGGCCAGCCGCCCACCGCGGACGTGGCAGCCAGGCCGCCGGCCGAGCCGGAGCCGGCCGGCCCGCCGGGCCCGGCCCCGGAGGTGAGCTGGCGCGACCAGGACGGCGAGAGCCTGCTGCCGCCCAACCTCGGTCCGCCGCCGGAACGCCTGGACTGGCGCCGCCGGCCTCACCACGATCAGTGATCGTGGCGGTTGCGGTTGGGCCGTGACTTCGCCGTTGCGGTAGCGGGGCCGCCGCCAAGCCTGCTAAGCACTCAATGTGATCGAGCAGTCACCAATAGCGATGAGCGACGTCCTCGCCGGACCGTGGTGGCGCGTCCTCAGCATGGCCGCGCCCGGCCCGGCCGGATCGGCGGCCGGCGACTACGCGGCGATTCAGCCTGCCGCGGTGGCCGCCGCCCGCGCGGGCCGGCCGCTGATCGTCGGCTGGCTCTCCCGCGGTGACGGCGCCCCGCTGGAGCTGATCACCACCGCCGCGCCGGTCCTTGAGCCGGCCGTCTCCGGGCCGGTCGCCTTCGCGCCGCCCGTCTACCGGCCGCCCGCGCCCGCAGCGCCGGTGCCGCCGGCGGCGGCCTGGGGCGCCCCGGTCCGCCGGGGACGGCACGCGGCGCCCGACCCGGCGCCCGGTCGGTCGGCCTGGGCGGCGGGTGGTCCGATGGGCGATCCGGCCGGCGGAGCAGGCCCCGATCTGGCCTCGGGGGCGCCCGCCCGCGGGCCGGTCGGCTCCGAGGCGGCCGACGGCGGGTCGGGCAGCCACGGACCGGAGACAGCGTCAGCGGCCGGGCAGGCGCTGCTGTTCCCGCCCGGCGCTCAGGCCCGGCCCGCCCGTGACACCCTGGCCGACCTCGACCGGCTGGTCTGGGTGCCGTGCCCGGCCGCGCCGGAAACGCCGGAAGCGCTCGGCCCGCCCGAACCGGCCGACGGCCCCGGCATGTTCGAGACCGCGTTGATCGCGCTGATGCGCCGCCCGTTCGGCTGGCTGGTGGTGGCCGAACCGACCGACCTGCTGGACGCGGACACGGCCGGCCTGCGCACCGAACTGGAGATCCTGCGCCGCCACCACGAGCGCCGCGGCGCCCAGGCGGCCGAGCTGACCGAACGCCGCCTGGCCGACCGCGGCACCTTCGGCGCGGCCGGTCTGTGGCGGGTGCGAGTGCTGGCCGGGGCGGCCGGGCCGGACGAGGCCGGCGTGCTGGCCCCGCTGCTGGCCGGGTCGGCCGAGCTCGGCCCGCACCCGTACCGGCTGCTGCCCACGGTCGGCGCCCAGCCGCTGGAAGCGGCCCTGGCCACCCGGCACCACGACCCGGCCGGGGGCGCCCAGTCCCCGTTCTTCGTCACCGCGGGCACCCTGACCGCGCTGGCCGGCCTGCCGCGGCTGGGCGTCCCCGGCCTCGACCTGACCGGTCCCACCGCCGGCGCCCACGACACCCCGGACGAGCCCGACCTCGCCGGGCACGACGTCGCTGACCGGGCTGGACGGCCTCTACTGCTGAGCGCCCCGGTCGCCCCGGTCGCCCCGGTCGCCCTGGCTGAGCCGGTTGCGGTCCAGGCCGACCCGCATGAGGTTCAAGCCGACTCAGGGGAGGTTCGAGTTGACTCAGGGGAGGTTCGAGTCGACCTGGATGTGGTCCGGACCGACCCGTCCGCCGCCTCGGCCGACCCTGACGCCGGCACCGGCGAGCTGGCCGTGCCGGCCGACCTGATTGCGACCGGCGACGCGCTCACCAGCGACGACATGTCCGGTTACGACGCGCCTGAGTACGACGAGACCCCCGGGTACGACCGATTCGGCCAGCCCCACGCCAAAATCGCCGGTCGGAATACCGGCCGGTGGGACAGCCGTATCCAAAATGACTCGGTTGGCGCCGGTGGCGCCGGTGGCGCCGGTGGTGACGGTGGTGACGGTGGTGACGGTGGTGACGGTGGTGACGGTGGTGCAGATGCGGGCGATGCGCGTGGTACCGATGGTGGTGACGTCGGCGCTGGGGATATTGGTGGTGCCCGGGCCGATGGTGTCGATGCCACTGGCGGCGACGACAGCGTGGTGCAGCCCCTGCCCGCCGGCCTCCTCGAGGACCACGCCTCGGCGACCGGCGAGAACCCCGTCCGCCAAGCCCCTCTCATCTCCCTGGTCCCGGCCGTCACCGAAGCGGCCACCCCGACCGCCGACGACGAGCCCGGCACGATCCAGCTCGGCGCCCCGCTGACCGCCGGCGACGAGCCATTCCGAATCCCGCTCCACCGCCTGCGCCGCGGCGTCCTGGTCGCGGGCAGCGCCGGCGCCGGCACGTCGCGAACCGTCCGCCACCTCCTCGCCCAGGTCACCGAGGCCGGCCTCCCGTGGCTGGTCATCGACCCGGATGGCGGCTACGCGGCCGACCCGAAACTGGGGGCGACCGTCATCAACCCGGTCGACCCGGGGGCGGTGCCGGTGACGGTCAGCCCGTTCGCGCCCGCCCCGGGGTACCCCCTTTACGCGCACATCGCATTGGTGAGCGGCTTGTTCGACGTAGCCCTGGGCGCGGACGAGACGCTGTCCCTGGTGATGGCCCGGGCGCTGCGGGAGGCGTACCTGGCGGCCGGGTGGGACCTGGCCACCGGGCGGCCGAACGGGCCGGTGCAGCCGCCCAGCCTGACCGACCTGCACGCGGCCATCGCGGCGGTGGCCGACGGGGGCGGTTACGACCGGGCCACCCGGGCGCGGCTGCGGCGGACGGCCGACACGAGGTTCGGGCCGCTGGCGGACGGGTCGGCCGGGCGGTTCCTGAGCGGTGGCCACCCGGTCACCCCGGGCGAACTGCTCCGCACCCGGGTGGTGCTGGCGACCGGGGACCTCGCCCCGGCCGAGCAGGTCCTGGTCACCGGGGCGCTGCTGATCCGGCTGGCCGAGCACCTCCGGGTGACACCCCCCGCGCCCCCGGTACCCTCTGCGTCCCCCCGCCCCGGGGCCGCCGCACCGGACCAGAACCTGCGCCACCTGCTGGTCCTGACCGAAGCCCGTACCCTGCTCCGCAACGACGACCCCGGCTCACCGGCCGCCCAGGCCGCCGAACGGCTGGCGGCCCTGATCCCCGGGCTGGCGGCGGCCGGGACCGGGACCGTGCTCACCGAGCGCCGCCCGGCCCTGCTGACCCCGGACGCGGTCCGCGACCCGGCCGTCCGCATCGTGCACCGGCTGAGCGCCCGGGCCGACCAGGACGCGGCCGGCGCCGGGCCCATCGCCCCGGCCGCGGCGACCGTGGCGACCGAGGAGACGAGAACGCCGCACCCGGTCGGACTCCCATCGGTGGCAGCCCTTTATCCAGAAAAGGCACCCACCGAAGCAGGCGCCCCCACGCAGCTCTGGTCGCCCGCCGCCCGCCGCTCCCCGGCCTGCGGCTCGCCCTGCCGCACCGGACGCCCCTGCCAGCTGGCCGAACTGCGGGATGCCGAGCGGCTGGCGGCCTCACCGGACCAGGCCTGGCTGCGGGTCTGGACCGAGATCCTGGCGCTGGCGTTCCTGACCGACAACCCGCTGCCGGCCGTGCCCGCCCCGCTGCGGCGCCGCTGGCGGGGGCTGGACGAGCGGACCCGGGGCTGCCTGCTGGCCGAGCTGACCGGGCAGGCGGTCAAGGGCCGGGCGGCGGCGTTGCGGCCGCACTACGACCCGGCCCGGTTCACGGCCGTGCTGGCGGCCGCCGCCACCAGCCGGCTGGACCAGAGCGCGGCCCCCGCCGTCCGGCCCGGGCCCGCCTGGGTCACCCCGCCGCTGCGCTGGCTGCACGAGATCGAACGGCTGTGCCCGCTGAGCGGGGCCGGCCTGGCCACCGGCGACCACGCGCCGCCGCTCGACTTCGACCTGCCGGGGCTGCCGGACTGGCCCGGCATCCGGGTCGGGCAGCGCATCCGGGCGCTGCGGCGGCACCCGCTGTCGATGGCGCTGGCCGCCAACCGGCGGCAGGCCTGGATCGCGCTGACCGGCCAGCCGGGGCCCGAACCGTTCGCGGCCGACCTGGCCCAGGTCCTGCCCGGGGTCGACGCCGCCCAGGCCCTCCGGCACACGGCCGGGCTGCTGGAGGTGTCGGGCGGGGCCAGCGCCGGGCCCGGCTGGCTCGAGGTGGTGCTGTCCTGGCCACGCCGTTTCGTGTGTTTTGCGGGCAACCGGACCCGGCCCGGCGATGCTGCTGACGGCCTGCCGGGCTGACGGATAGCATCGGCCGCAATGAACAAGCTTCCCCTGCGTGCCCGGCTGGCGACCAGTGTCGGCGGGGCCGCGAGCAAGGTTTCCCGGCTGGCCGGCCGGGGTGACGGCTCGGTCATCGGCGGCGTGATCGGGCTCCGGCTGGAGCCCGATCTGCTGGCCATGCTGGCCCAGGACCGGCAGGTGGTGCTGGTCACCGGCACCAACGGCAAGACCACCACCACCCGGCTGATCACGGCCGCGCTGGCCCCGCTCGGCCAGGAGATCGCGTCCAACGCGTTCGGGGCCAACATGGAGGCGGGGATGGCCTCCGCCCTCGGCCAGCAGCCGGACGCGACGCTGGCCGTGCTCGAGTGCGACGAGAAGTACATCCCGTCGGTGCTGAAGACGACCCGGGCCCGGGTGCTGGTGCTGCTCAACCTGAGCCGCGACCAGATGGACCGGGCGGCCGAGATCTGGCTGCTGGCCCGGCGCTGGCACGAGGCCCTGGCCCAGGCGCCCGACTGCCACGTGGTCGCCAACGCCGACGACCCGCTGATCGCCTGGGCGGCCGGCGAGCACGCCCGGGTGACCTGGGTCGCGGCCGGCCAGCGGTGGCACGACGACTCCTGGTGCTGCCCGCGCTGCGGCTCGCACCTGCACCGGGACGACGGCGACTGGAAGTGCGGCGAGTGCGGGTTCAGCCGCCCGCCGATCCGCTGGGCCCTGGACGGCGACGACGTGGTCGACCCGGCGGGCCGGGTCCGGCCGCTGGACCTGTCCCTGCCCGGCCGGGCCAACCGGTCCAACGCCGTCGTCGCGCTGGCCGTGGCCGAGGTGTTCGGCGTGGACGAGGTGCACGCCCTGCGCGGCATGCGCGACGTCAGATCGGTGGCCGGCCGCTACACCACCGTCGAACGGCGCGGCGTGTCGATCCGGCTGCTGCTGGCCAAGAACCCGGCCGGCTGGCTGGAGGCGCTGGACGTGCTGCGGCCGCCGCCCGAGCCGGTCATGCTGGCGGTCAACGCCCAGACCCCGGACGGCAAGGACACCTCCTGGCTGTGGGACGTCGACTACCGGCGGCTGCGCGGGCGCCGGGTGTTCGTGGGCGGCGAGCGCCGCACCGACCTGGCCGTCCGCCTGGAGGCCGACGGGGTCGGCTTCGAGCTGGTGTCCACCATCGACGAGGTGGTCGGCCGGGTCGGCTCCGGCCCCCTCGAGGTGCTGGCCAACTACACGGCGTTCCAGCAGATCCGCACCGCGCTCGGGAGGGCGTCATGAGCGGCCCGATCCGCCTGGTCTGGGTCTACCCGGACCTGCTCAGCACCTACGGGGACAAGGGCAACCTGCTGGTGCTGGAGCGCCGGGCCCGGCTGCGCGGCCTCGAGGCCGCGCCGGTGCTGGTCAACTCCGACCAGCCGGTGCCCCGGGACGGCGACATCTACCTGCTCGGCGGGGGCGAGGACCTGCCCCAGGTGCTGGCCGCCCGGCGGCTGCGGGCCGACGGTGGCCTGGTCGAGGCGGCCGAGCGCGGGGCGGTCATTTTCGCGGTGTGCGCGGGCTACCAGCTGATCGGCCACGTGTTCGGCGGGGCCGACGGCGAGCCGACCGAGGGCCTCGGCATCCTCGACATCACCAGCGCCCGCGCCGAGCCCCGGTCGGTCGGCGAGATCGTGGCCGACGTCGACCCGGTGCTCGGCATCCCCAAGCTGACCGGGTTCGAGAACCACCAGGGCCACACCACCCTCGGGCCGCGGGCGATCCCGCTGGCCACCGTGACCACCGGCATCGGCAACGGCGACGGCACCGAGGGCGCCCACGCGGGCCGGGTGCTCGGCACCTACCTGCACGGCCCGGCCCTGGTCCGCAACCCGGCCCTGGCCGACCTGCTGCTGGGCTGGGTGGCGGGGCCGCTGCCGCCGATCGCGCACGAGGACGACGAGCTGGCCCAGACCCTCAGGCGGGAGCGCTTGACGGCCGTCGGGGCAGCCCAGTAGGCCAGCCCAGTAGGCCAGTTCAGTAGACGAGGGCCTGGACGCCGTCCTCGGTGACCTCGGCCACGAAGGTGGCGGCCCCGGAGATGCGGACGCCCTTGATCACGTCCTCCGGGCTGATCTCCCGGCGGGCCGCGCACTGACTGCAGAGCGTGACCGTGCCCGCCGCGAGCACGGCCGCCAGCAGATCGGCCAGCGGGGGCGCGTACGGGAGGCTGAAGTCATCGGCCCGGCCCGGCAGCGCGAACCAGGACGATTCGCCGCTCAGCCACAGCGAGACCTGCACGCCGCTGGCGACCGCCGCCGCCGCCACGTTGAACGCCTGATTGCAGCGTTCGGGGTCGTCCTTACCGGCTGTGACCTTGATGACCAGGGACCTCGCTGCCACTCCAGCACTCTAACGGCCGGCGCGCCGCCCGGCCACGCGTTGGCCCGGACCTTAGACTCGCGATCATGCACGGCATGCTCAGCGCCGCGATCATTCTGGTCGTATTTGCCATGGTCGCGGCGGTCGGGGGAGGGGCGGCGGTCTGGCTCCAGCGGACCGCGGCGGGCGGTGCGGGGCATTCCCGGCGGTCGTCGGAAAGTCCGGAAAATACTGAAAACGTCGCACCGGAAACCGCCGAACGTACGCCGGCGTCGGCCGACTCCGTCGCCGGCCCGCTCGGTGACCTCCCCGCGCGGCCGGCCGCGGTGCCGCCGCCCGCGCTGCCCGCGCCCGCGGCTGACGAGGCGGCGGACGAGGACGACGGGGATGAGGAAGCGGCCAGCGCCGGGGAGTTCGAGGGCGCCCGGATCTACCTGCTCGACAGCTACCCCCGCTCCGGGCGCTGACAGGGTCTAACCTGTCCGCCATGGACGATGACCACGGGACGACCGCAGGCGACCAGGGTGCGCCGCTGCACCCCGACCTCGAGCCGCTCGCCTTCCTGCTCGGCCGGTGGGAGGGAGCCGGGGTCGGCGGCTACCCGACGATCGAGAGCTTCCAGTTCGGCCAGGAGATGACCTTCAGCCACAACGGGAAGCCGTTCCTCAGCTACGTCAGCCGCACCTGGCGGCTGGACGCCGAGGGCCACATCGGCCAGCCGCTGGCCACCGAGGCCGGGTTCTGGCGGCCGCAGCCCGAGGGCAAGGTCGAGGTGCTGCTCGCCCACCCCACCGGTATCACCGAGATCTACCTGGGCGAGGTCAACGGCACCCGGGTCGACCTGGCCACCGACGTGGTGGCGCGGACCGAGTCGGCCAAGGAGTACACGGCCGGGAAGCGGCTGTACGGGCTGATCGGTGAGGACCTGGGCTGGGCCTACGACATGGCGGCCGAGGGCCAGCCGCTCCAGTCCCACGTGTCCGCCCAGCTCAAGCGGGTCGGCTGATTCTGGGGGGCGCGGGCCGGGCCAGGGCATGAAAAACCCCCGGGGGACTCCCGCCGTAGGTCACTACGTGCGGGGACCGGCTGGACAGGGCCGGTCAGCCCGGGGGGCCGATGTCTGTCCGGGATTGCCGACCGCCGCCCCACTGAACGTCGAGCGTCGGCGGGTCAGCGGCTAGCGGACAGCCACCTCACGTGTCCAAGATCTATGCATGCTCTGGACCACCTCCTTTCCCGTGTAAACGCACGCTATGTCACCGGGGGGCTCCGAAGCAAGATGATTTCTGCCACCTCCGGCCCGCCCGGTTAAACTGCGGGCATGGCGCAAGCCCCGGGCACCGAGCGCGTCCCGCGCGACTGGGACCAGCAGTTGCGGGCCCGCGGCTACCGGGCCACCCCGCAGCGGCAGCTGGTCCTGGAGGCGGTGGCCAGCCTCCGGCACGCCACCCCCGAGGACGTCGGCGCCCGGGTCAACCAGACCGCCCGCGGGGTCAACATCTCCACCATCTACCGGACGCTGGAGCTGCTGGAGCAGCTCGGCATGGTGGCCCACACCCACCTCGGGCACGGGGCGCCGGTCTACCACCTGGCCGAGGACGCCGACCACGTGCACCTGGTCTGCCGCGGCTGCGGGAAGATCACCGAGATCAGCCCGGACGTGGCCCGCCCGCTGGTGGCGACGCTGGACGCCGAGCAGGGTTTCGAGACCGACGTCGGTCACCTGACCGTGTACGGGCGCTGCGCCGACTGCCGCCCGCGCCCCTGAGCCGGGGCGGGCGCGCGCCTGGCCACGCGTAGGCTGAGACCATGAACAGCCCGCTTCTCGCCACCCCCGGAGCCGTCCCCGCCGACGGGCTGGACGCCGGGGTGGCCGCCCACTACGGAGACCCGGTGCGCGAGCAGCGGGCCATGGCCCGCACGGCCGGGCTGGTGGACCGCTCCCACCGTGGCGTCGTCCGCGTCACCGGCCCGGACCGGCTGAGCTGGCTGCACAGCCTGACCTCACAGCACGTGGAAGCGCTGCCGGCCGGCCAGACCGCCCAGGCGCTGATCCTCGACCCGAACGGGCGGGTCGAGCACCATCTCACGCTGACCGACGACGGCACCTCGGCCTGGATCCACGTCGAGCCGGGGACGGCCACCGCACTGGTGGAGTTCCTGGACTCGATGCGGTTCATGCTGCGGGTCGAGGTGGCCGACGTGACCGGCGACTACGCGGTGCTGACGGTGGCCGGGCCCGACGCGGCCGAGGCCGCCCGCCCGCTGGCCGAGGCCGCGGCCGGGCAGACCGAGGGCGCGGTCGGCCCCGACTACCTGGTGCCCCGGGAGCAGCTGACCGGCCTGGCCGAGGCCGCCGTCGCCGGGGGCGCCCAGCTGGCCGGGATCTGGGCCTACGAGGCGTTCCGGATCGCCGCCCACCAGCCCCGCTACGGGCTGGACACCGACCACAAGACGATCCCGCACGAGGTCGGCTGGATCGAGTCGGCCGTGCACCTGTCCAAGGGCTGCTACCGCGGCCAGGAGACGGTGGCCCGGGTCCACAACCTCGGCCACCCGCCCCGCCGCCTGGTGTTCCTGCACCTGGACGGCAGCGTCGACCGGCTCCCGGCCCACGGCGACGAGCTGGCGCTGGACGGTAAGGCGGTCGGCTTCGTCGGCTCGGCCGCCCGGCACTTCGAGCTCGGCCCGATCGGGCTCGGCCTGATCCGCCGGACGGTGCCGGTCGACGCCACCCTGGAGGCCGGCGAGGTCGCGGCTTCCCAGGAAGTCGTCGTGCCCCCGGACGCGGGCGCTAACGTGACCATCGACCGGTCGGCGTTCGCGCGCCGCTGAGCCCCCGCGACGGAGGTCCCCTACTTGCTGCGCCGAACCCTGCTGGCCGCCGCCGCCAGCGACCGGCTGCACCAGGCCGTGATCACGGCTCCGCAGACCCGCGCCATCGTCGATCGCTACGTGGCCGGCGACACCACCGCCGACGCGGTCAGCACCGCCCGCGCGCTGCGGGCCTCCGGCCTGCTGGTGTCGCTGGACTACCTGGGCGAGGACACCACCGACGCGGGCCAGGCGGCCGCGGTCGCCGCCACCTACGTGGGCCTGCTGGGCGAGCTGTCGGCGGCCGGGCTGGCGGGGAGCGGCGGCTGTGAGGTGTCGGTCAAGGCCACCGCGGTCGGGCTGTTCCTGCCCGAGCACGGCGAGAAGACGGCGGCCGAGAACATCGCCCGGATCTGCACCGCTGCCCGCAACGCGGGCACCACCGTCACGCTCGACGCCGAGGAGCACACCGCGGTCGGTGCCACCCTGCGGATCGCCGGCGAGCTGCGGGCCGACTTCCCCGACCTGGGCTGCGTGGTCCAGTCCCGGCTGCGGCGGACCGAGGCGGACTGCGAGCAGCTGGCGGCCAGCGGGGCCCGGGTCCGGCTGTGCAAGGGCGCCTACGACGAGCCCCCGGACGTGGCCTACCAGCAGCGCCGGGACGTGGACCTGTCCTACGTCCGCTGCCTCAAGCTGCTGATGGCCGGCTCCGGCTACCCGATGCTGGCCACCCATGACCCGCGGCTGATCGACATCGCCACCGCGCTGGCCCTGCTGACCGGGCGGTCACCCGACCGCTTCGAGTACCAGATGCTGTACGGTATCCGGGCCGACGAGCAGCAGCGCCTGGCCGACGCCGGGTCGCGGGTCCGGGTGTACGTGCCCTACGGCAGCGACTGGTACGGCTACCTGATCCGCCGCCTGGCCGAGCGGCCCGGTAACCTCGCCTTCTTCCTCCGTTCGCTGGCCCCGTCGCGGCGGCCGTCCCCGAGGTGACCCCGGAGATGACACTGACATGATCGCGATCCTCGGCACCGGCAAGATGGGCGAGGCGCTGCTGTCCGGGCTGCTGGAGGCCGGGTATCCGGCCGCCGAGGTGGCCGCCGTGGGCCGCCGCCCCGAGCGCGCGGACGAGCTGCGCGACCGCTACGGCGTGCCGACGCCGTCCGCCACCGAGGCGGCCAAGGTCGCCGGCACCCTGGTGCTGGCGGTCAAGCCGCAGGACATGGGGACGCTGCTGGACGAGATCGCGCCGTTCGTGCCCGCCACCGAGGACCGGCTGGTCATCTCGGTCGCGGCCGGCATCACCACCGCCTTCATCGGCCAGCGGCTGAACGGCGACGTCCCGGTCGTCCGGGTCATGTCCAACACCCCGATCATGGTCGACCAGGCCATGAGCGTGATCTCGAAGGGCCAGCACGCCACCGAGGACCACCTGCGCCGGGCCGAGGAGCTGCTCAGCCCGGTCGGGAAGGTCCTGCGGATCCCCGAGTCGCAGCAGGACGCGGCCACCGCGCTGTCCGGCAGCGGGCCGGCCTACCTGTACTTCATGGTCGAGGCGATGGTGGACGCGGGCATCCTGCTCGGCGTGCCCCGGGCCAACGCGCTGGAGATGGTGACCCAGGCGGTCTACGGGGCCGCCACCATGCTGCGCAAGACCGGTGAGCACCCGGTGATCCTGCGCGAGGCCGTGACCTCACCGGCGGGCACCACGATCTCGGCCATCCGCGAGCTGGAGAACCACGGGGTGCGGGCGGCGTTCCTGGCCGCGATAGAGTCCGCCCGTGACCGGAGCCGGGAACTCGCGGGAGGCTGAGCAGCGGTGACGTGCTCTCTGGCGGTGAGCTGGGACGAGCGGCTCACCGGTTACGATTTCGGCCCCGGGCACCCGCTGGCCCCGGTCCGGGTCGAGCTGACGATGGCCCTGGCCCGCGAGTTCGGCCTGCTCGACGCGCCCGGCGTGTCGATGATCGGGTGCGAGCCCGCTACCGACGACCTGCTCGAGCTGGTGCACGACGAGGTCTATCTGGAGGCGGTCCGGCGAGCCGGCGAGCTGGCCGCCCGGGGCGAGCCGCTCGACCCGCGCTCGGTCTTCTTCGGCCTCGGCACCGCCGACGACCCGGTGTTCCCGCACATGCACGAGGCCAGCTCGCTGGTGGCCGGGGCCACCCTGGCGGCCGCCCAGGCGGTGTTCACCTCGGCCGCCGAGCACGGCGTCAACGTGGCCGGCGGCCTGCACCACGCGATGCGCCGGGCCGCCAGCGGCTTCTGCGTCTACAACGACCCCGCGATCGCGATCGCCTGGCTGCTCGAGGAGGGCGTCGAGCGGATCGCCTACGTCGACCTCGACGTGCACCACGGCGACGGGGTGCAGGCGGCCTTCTACCGCGACCCCCGGGTGCTGACGATCAGCCTGCACGAGGACCCGGCCACGCTGTTCCCGGGCACCGGGCGGTCATCGGAGACCGGCGCCGGGGCGGGCGAGGGCTACGCGGTCAACGTCCCGCTGCCGGCCGGCACCGGCGACGCTCGCTGGCTGCGGGCGTTCGACGCGGTGGTGCCGCCGCTGCTGCGCTCGTTCCAGCCCCAGCTGCTGGTCAGCCAGCACGGGTGCGACAGCCACCGGCTCGACCCGCTGGCCCACCTGGAGGTCACCGTCGACGGCCAGCGCCGGGCCCAGTCGATGGTGCACGAGCTGGCCCACGAGACCGCGGGCGGGCGCTGGCTGTGCACCGGCGGGGGCGGTTACGCGCTGGCCGCGGTGGTGCCCCGGTCCTGGACGCACCTGCTCGGGATCGCGGGCGGGCGGCCGGTCGACCGGGCCGAGCCCACCCCGGCCGCCTGGCGGGAGCTGGTCCGCCGCCGGACCAGGACCGAGCCGCCCGAGCTGATGACCGACGGCGGGTCCGGCGACTTCACCCCGTTCGAAGCGGGCTTCGATCCCGCCGATCCGGTCGACCGCTCGATCCTGGCCACCCGGAACGCGGTGTTCCCGGCCCACGGCCTGATGCCCGGCGTTTGATCCGGGTGGCCGGCCCCGCGTTGCCGCCGGGCCTTCGATCTCGGCTACCGGCCCCGGGTTGCCGCCGGGCTTTTGATCCGCGTTCCCGCCGCCGGCCCCGTTGCGGCCGGGCCTTTGATCTGCTCGTGATCTGCGGCTGATCTGCCCGTGATCTGGCGCCTGATCGCCTCGTGATCTGTAGCGCTGACGCCCGCGCGGACCGGACTATTGGCCATCTCAGTCCCTCAAAACAAATTAATTACCGGTTCGCACCACTAGTCACAGAAGGCACGGAAATGCACCCTGGCCTGCGGTTTCGCGGTGGACGATGGCCCGGGAAGGCCGGCCACGCAAGGTGATCGGCTGATTTCGTCTCTTGCTTCTTTCCGCGTGCGACTTACTCTGGAAACGTACGTGACTGGTGTGCCGAATCCAGTCAGGCGTGCACGGCTCCGTGCGGAAGTGGAGCAGGGATGGCTGCGGAAACTCCTCTGAGCGATGTCCGATTTCTGACCGTCTCGGAAGTGGCCACGATTATGCGCGTGTCGAAGATGACCGTGTATCGTCTCGTCCACTCCGGCGAGCTGGAGGCCATCCGGGTGGGGCGCTCCTTCCGGGTTCCCGAGGCGGCGGTCAACCAGTACCTCAGGGACGCCTTTGTCGGTACCGGCTGACCTCTTTACTGGGCCCGTTCAGTAGGCCCTTCTGCTGGTACTGTCACGGGATGGTCCGGCCGGCGCGGTAACCTTCTAGACCGGGTCGATCGCTCAGCCGCCCTCAT
>JAFAYQ010000003.1 GCA_019240215.1 Actinomycetota bacterium
ATGTTGAAGCCCCTGGCGACGGCGCCGTAGGCGCGCTTGGTGGGGTATACCAGGCCGGGGAAGGACAGGCAGCCCTCGTCGTCGGTCTCTTCCTCCTCGGACAAGTCGAGGTCCGGGTTGATCAGGTGCCCGAGCTCGTCGTCCACGAAGTAGGTGAAGACCCGCAGCCCCACGCCGACCTGCGGTGCGGCCAGGCCCGCCCCGGGGGCGTCCATCATCGTGTCGGTGAGGTCCTTGACCAGCTTGCGCAGCTCGGCATCGAAATCACGGACCGGCTCGGCCGGGGTGCGCAGCACCGGGTCACCGAACAGCCGGATCGGCTTGACGCTCACGAAGATCCTCCCGGCCCAGACGGGCGTCGTTCACACCAGCCGCTCACCCAAGGCGAGGGCGTTGTTACCTTCTTGTCAGTCTAGGCGGCCGGAGCCAGGTCAAAGCCGCGATCGGGCCTTGAACGCGGCCTTGCGGGCCGCCTTGGCCACGTCCGGCTCCGGGTGGTGGTCGCTGAGCGTGGTCAGCAGCTCGGTGACGGCCGGGTGCTCCACCCGCCACAGCCCCGCCACCAGCTCGGCCTGCGCGTGCGGCGGCAGGTCGGGCAGCAGCTCGGCCACCACGTCATCGGGCGCGGCCTCCTCCAGCAGCCCGGCCCCCAGGTCGACCAGCAGCCAGGCGCTGTCCTCGCGGGACAGGGCGGCCTCCTCGCCGTGCTCACGCAGCCAGACGGCGGCGTGCGGGCGCAGCACCGGGTTGGCCAGCGCCCGGCGGACGGTGGGCACGGCGGCGGTGCCGACCCGGTCCATCACCGCGAACGCGGCCCCCCGCAGGCCCGGTGAGCCCTGGCTGGCCGCCGCGGTCAGCTCCTCGGCCGCCTGCTCGGGGCTGCGCCGGGCCAGCCAGGCGGCGATCTCGGCCTCGCCGTCCTCGGCGTCGTAGTCGGCCAGCACCGCCAGCACGGCGGCGGCGCCACCGTCGGCGCTGCCGCCCAGCACCGGCACCCGCCAGCCGCGCTGCTGCAGCCGGTCGCGGACCGCCCACAGCCCGATCGGTGACAGCGTGACCGTCAGCCCGCCCTCGTCATCGTCCTCGGAGTCGGCGCCCAGCTCGACCACGCCCAGGTCGGCCAGCAGCTCCAGACCCGGTTCGAGGCCGGGCGAAGGCGGCGGCCCGTCCGGATCGCCGGCCGACAGGCCCGGCCCGTCGGGCCCGGACGCGCTGGCCGGCTGATTGGGCTGGTCGGCCTGGTCGGTCATCGCGCCGACGGCGGCCGCGTAGGCCTCGAACAGCGCGTCCAGCCGGACCGGGCGGCCGGCCGTGTACAGCGCGGTGGTCAGGCCGTCCAGGTTTTCCAGCCCGAGCACGGTCTCCAGGGCCGCCGACCACAGGTCGAGGGCGTCGTCCGGGCGGCCCGCACCCAGCACCCCGAACCGCTCCCCCGGGCTGGCCTGGTCATCCTCGACCGCCATGATGTCGGTGCCGATGGCGATCGCCCAGGCGGCGTGGATCTCGTCCAGCGACAGGTCCAGCGTGCCCGCTGCCTCGGCCGCGTCGGTGGTGGTGAGGTCGCCGCTCCCGGTGACCGGGCGGTCCTTGCCCGCCCAGGCGGCCAGGTCCTGCGCCACCCGCAGCAGGGGCGCCACCCGGGCGGCGGCGGTCAGCTCTTCACGGGACGCCAGCCGGACCGGCGGCATCCGGGTGAGGCTGGCGGCGCCCCGCGGCCGGGACGACACGCTCTCATGCGAGGTTGCCACACAGGCACCTTACGGCCTCGTTGCAAATGGTTGGGCGAACCCGGCCGGGCGGCTGCCGGGCCGGAGGGTGGTGCCCGGGCCCGGGTGTGCTGGTCAGATCAGCTCGGCCGGGTCGAGCTGGACCCGGGCGATGCCGGCGTCCTTGCGGGGGCTGCGGGCCGCCTGGGCCGCCTGTAGCGCCCGCGCCAGGGCCGAACCCTCCGGCCGGGGCACCCGGACCAGCGCCCGCACCGGGGCGTCGGCGCTGAGGGCATCGGCGCTGAGGGCATCGGCGCTGAGGGCATCGTCGGCGGCGGGCAGCTCGTCCTCGGCGGCCGGCCCGTGCTCGGCGGTGCCGTGCCCGGCGGCGGCGTGCTCGTCCGGCACCGGGCCGAGCACCTCGGCCCCGGCGGGCAGGCCGGCCCGGCCCAGCAGCTCCTCGACGGCAGCGGCGGGGCCGGTCAGGGCGGCCATCCGGACCGCGGGCGGGAACGCCAGCTGCTCGCGTTCGGCCAGTTCGCGCTCGGCGTGACCGATCGGGTCCCAGCGGATCAGCGCCTGCACGGCGGGCAGGCCGGCGTCGGCGTTGATCAGCACGGTCGAATCGGGCCGGGCCAGGGCGGCCGCGTTCAGCCACTTGCGCAGGGCCTCTTCGGCTGCCCGCAGGCTGGGCCGCCCGAGCAGCGCCCAGCCGTCCATCAGCAGCGCGCCCGCGTAGCCGCCGGCCGCCACCGGCTCGGCCCCGGGGGTGGCCACCACCACGGCCGGGTCGCCCGGCACCTGGGCGATGACCGACTGGCCGCCGGAGAACCGGACCGGCACCGAGGGGAACGCGCGGCCGAGTTCCTCGGCCGTCCGGGCGGCCCCGGTGACGATGGCCCGCACGCGGGTGAAGCCGCAGCGCGGGCAGCTCCAGTTGGCGGCGACCGCGCCGCACCAGCGGCAGTGCGGAATCTGGCGGGCGGCGGCGATCTCCAGCTGGCCCGAGCAGACCGTGCAGCGGGCCTGGGTGCGGCAGCGGCCGCAGGCGATCGCGGCCAGGTAGCCCCGCCGCGGCACCTGGACCAGCACCGGGCCGTGGGCCAGGGCGGCCCTGGCGGTGCGCAGGGCCAGGCTCGGCAGCCGGGCGCTGAGCGCGGCCCCGTCCCGGGCCAGCTCGTCCTCGTCGGCCGCGGCCCGGACCCGGGGGGCGGTGGCCCGCAGCACCCCCCGGTCGCCGGCCAGCGTCCGGGCCCAGCCCGACGCGACCAGCTGGGTCACCTCGACGGTGCGGGAGAAGCCGCCGATGAGCGCGGCCGCCCCCTGCCGGTGGGCGCGCAGCGCCAGCACCTCGCGGGCGTGCGGGTAGGGGGCCCGCCGTTCGGCGTGCAGGTCGTCGCCGTCGTCCCACAGCACGACCAGCCCCAGGTCACGGACGGGCGCGAACATGGCGGCGCGGGTCCCGGCCGAGATCCGGACCGAGCCGCGCAGCACCGCCAGCCAGCGCCGGTAGCGTTCGGCCGGGCCCAGCTCGGCGGTCAGGCACACGTGCTGACCGGGGCCGAGCCGGGCGGTCAGGGCCGCGTCCACCCGGGCCAGGTCCTTGACGTCGGGCACCACGATCACGGTGCCCCGGCCGGCCGCGGCCGCGGTCGCGGCGGCCAGCGCGATCTCGTCCGGCCACTCCGGGCCGGGCAGCGCCGACCAGGCCGCCCGCAGGTCGCGGCGGCCGGCGATGCCGGCCAGGAACGCTTCCCCGGCCGGGTAGCGGGACCAGGGTCCGGGTGCGGGCCGGTCCGGGGGCCCGGCCGGGGGCGGGGACGGCTTGGCCTCGGTGGCCGCGTGCCGGGGCGGTATCGCCAGCCGCAGCACGTCGGCCAGGGTGCCCGCGTAGCGGTCGGCCACCGCCCGGGCCAGCCCGGCGACCTCCGGGGTCAGCACCGGCTCGGCCGACACCACCCGGTCCAGGTAGGACAGCCGCCCCGGGTGTTCGCTGGTGGCCACCCGGGCCAGCACGTAGCCGTCCACCAGCTTGCCGGAGAACCGGACCCGGACCCGGCAGCCGGGTACCACGTCGGCCGCCAGCCGTTCCGGGATCAGGTAGTCGAACGGGCGGTCCAGGTGGGCGAGCGGGATGTCGACCGCGACCTTGGCGACCGGCAGCTCGGCGGCCGGGGTGGTGTCCTTGACCCGGCCTCCGGCCCGCTTACCGGACCGGCCCTTACCAGGCTGGCCCTTACCGGACTGGCCCTTACCGGACTGGCCCTTACCGGACTGGCGCTGCCCGGTCGCGGGGGGCGAGTCGCTGGTCTGGGTCACGATCCCGTTCCTACCAGAACCGAACCAGTGCTGGACGCAGGCCGGACGCCATAGCCTGAGGCCCCCCTTCCCAGGAGCGTGATGAACCAGACGCTGGCGCGCGCGGCGGTGGCCCGGGTCCAGGCGGCGGGCACCGTGCTGGTGGTCGCGGTTGCCCTCGGGCTGGGGGCGCTGACTGACCTCGGGCAGGAGTGGCTGCCGCAGTCGAGCGCGTCGCTGGCCAACTCGGGCGCGTCGTGGGCGGCGGTCGCGTTCGTGCTGGCGCTGCTGGCCTCCAGCACGATCCGGGCGATGGTGTGGGGACTGCTGGGCCTGGCCGGCCTGGTCGGCGGCTACTACCTGACCGCGATCAGCCGTCACGTGCCCGAGTCACCGCGCAGCATCCAGTTCTGGATGCTGGCCGCCGTGATCGTCGGCCCGCTGCTGGGCATAGCCGCGTCCTGGGTCCGCCGCGGCTCACCGGTCACGGCCGCGCTGGGCGCGGGCGCCGCGGCCGGCCTGCTGGGCGGCGAGAGCGTCTACGGGCTGACGGCGATCGCCAGCAGCACGTCGTCGCTCTACTGGACCATCCAGCTGGCGGTCGCGATCGCCCTGCTGATCGGCCTGGACGCCTGGCGGGTCCGCGAACCGGCCCCGATCGTCCTCAGCGTGGTCACCGCCGGGGTCGTCGGTGCCCTGACCGTCCTGGTCTACCTGAAGGGGTAGCTCAGAACGCTCAGAACGCTCAGATCGCGAGGGCCTGAGCGCGCCGGTTGACCTCGGTGCCGCGGTGCTTGGCGATCGCCTGGATCGGCGTGCCGGGCAGCGTGTCGTCCTCGGTGAACAGCCACCGCAGCGCCTCGGCGTCGCCGAACCCGCAGTCCAGCAGCAGGGTCAGCGTGCCGTGCAGCCCCTTGACGACCTGGTCGCCGTCGAGGAACGCGGCCGGCACCCCGACCGCGCCGTCCGGGCGGGTCACGGCGAGCAGTTTGCGGTCGCGCAGGAGTTGCTTGACACGGCCGGGGGGAATGCTGAGACGGGCGGCGACGTCTGGCAACGGAAGCCAGTCACTGACAAGAGCGTCGTCCGCGGCGTTGATCTGTGCCACGCATCCAATTTGCCACGCGCTGGCCCCTGCGAAACACCCCGTGCGCCTCATTTCGCGACACGGATACCGTCAGACCTGCCGGAACCGCTCCTGGAAACGGGGGTCGCTTTCCCACCACGGGCGCTCGGGGTCGTCGCGGTCCGGGTCGTCAGTGGCTGGCGGGGCTGGTGAGGCGTTCGCGGCTGGCTGGGCCTCTAGGGCTGATGGGGTGCTGGAGCCTGGCGGGGCTCCTGTGGATGACGGGGCTGGTGGGGTGCCTAGGGCTGATGGGGTGCCTGGGGCTGGTGGGGCGTCGGTACTCCGGGCGGTCGCCGGGCGGGATTTGGCGGGCTGGCCTTCGGCGGCGATGGCGGCCGCCTTGCGGGCGGCGCGGGCCGCGTCCCGGGCGGCCTCGCGGGCGTCCAGCTCGGCGTCGATCTCGGCCGCTTCCTGCTCGTCCTCGCGGATGAACTGGATCAGCTGGGCGACCAGGAACGGCAGGCCGACCAGGTCACCGAAGATCCACAGGGTGCCGCCGCCGAGGATCTGGTCGGTACCGAGGCTGGGACCCCACGGCCGGGCCAGCGCGTGGTAGTAGCCGGCCCCGATGAGGTTGGTGTCGGCGATCACGGCCAGGCCGAGGAAGGCGTCGCCGATCACCTCGGCCCCGGTGATCCACAGCGAGACGCCGTAGGAATAGGCCTTGGGCACCGGATCCACCCGCAGCAGCGTCCAGAAGAACACGAACCCGGGGGCCAGCAGCGCCAGGTGGGTCAGCTCGCGCACCGTGACACTGTGGAAGCAGGCCGTGTACCAGTTGGTGAAGTACATGACGAACGGCACCGCGACCAGCGTCAGCGTGGTGATGGCGGGGAACGTCAGGCAGCGCGCCAGCGGGCTGTGGATGGCGCGGTCGAGCCGCTGGCCCGCGCGCGGGAACACCGCGATGAACATGCTCAGCGGGCGGCCGAGGGCCAGGAACATCGGCGCCAGCAGGAGCAGCAGGATCGTCTGGAACGACCGCATGAAGAACACGACGCCGAAGTAGGTGCCGAACGACCCCAGGGTGGCGATGGCGATGACGGCCAGGCCCAGCCCGAAGTTGACGGTCCGGGCCCAGGACCACGGCTGGCCGGCCCGGCGCAGCCGGTAGTACCCGGCCAGGTAGGCCGCGGCCAGCACCAGGATCAGGCCCAGCATCCACGGATCGAGTGTCCACTCGGTGAAGCCGCGGGCCACCGTCAGCTGCGGCGGCCCGTGGTATCCCCCGGCCAGCGCGTGTGCCATGCCTGCCACGCTATCGCCGCCCCCGGGTACCGGGGCACGGACCCCGCGCCAGCGGCCGGGCGCGTAGCCAGGACGGTAGGCTCGCCGGCGCCCGCAGCGGCGGCAAAGTAACGGAAGTACATCCAGTCCAACAAAACTGCTGGCTGTTACTTGCGCGGCGGTGGCGGGTGGCACCAAGGTGACCGGTAGCACCGAGGCTGCCTGGCCCCTCGGCCCGGACACGAGAGGTTCGCCCATGCCACTGGTCACCACCCGGCTCCGAGCGGTCGCGACCGCGGGCACGGCGGCGCTGCTGTGCGCGGGAGCGATCGCGGCCGCGTCACCGAGCCAGGGGACGTCCCGGTCGGCGATCCCCAACACCCATCCGGACTGGGCCAGGTCCGCCCAGCAGGTGTCGTCCCAGGCGGTGACCACCGGCACCGTCAACGCCCGGGTCTACCTGGCGGGCCAGGACCCGGCCGGGCTGGCCGCCTACGCCACCGCCGTCAGCACCCCCGGCGACGCCAGCTACGGCCAGTACCTGACCCCGGCCGAGGTCCAGCAGCGGTTCGGTCCGACCAGCGACCAGATCAGCGCGATCAAGTCCTGGCTGAGCGGGGCCGGCCTGACCGTGACCGGGGTGGTCGACAAGGCCGACGGGTACATCTCGGTGACCGGCTCGGTGGCCGACGCGGCCAAGGCGTTCAGCGTGACGTTCCGCAACTACCACGGGCCCGACCAGCGGACCGACCGGGCACCGGAGCAGGCCGCCACCGCACCCGACACCGTGAGCCGGGCGATCGTGGCGGTGACCGGCCTGGACACCGCCACCCACCAGATGCGCCCGTCCGACACGCTGCCGCCGCCGCCCTCGAACTACTGGACGGCCGGCCCCTGCTCGCAGTACTACGCGCAGAAGATCGCTACCACCGAGCCGCCCGCCTACGGCCGCCACCAGCCGTGGACCAACTGCGGGTACACCCCGGCCCAGGTCCGCAGCGCCTACGGGGTGACCGCCTCGGGCATGACCGGCAAGGGCCAGACAGTGGCGATCGTGGACGCCTACGCCTCGCCGTCGATCCTGTCCGACGCCAACCAGTTCTCGACCACGGTCGGCGACCAGCCGTTCGCCTCGGGCCAGTTCCACCAGTACCTGCCGAACAGCTTCAACAGCACCGCCGCCTGCGGCGCGGCCGGCTGGTACCCCGAAGAGACGCTGGACGTCGAGTCGGTGCACGGCCAGGCCCCGGCCGCCAACGTAGACTTCGTGGCCGGTGCCAGCTGCAACGACGACGACCTGCTGGCGGCCGAGGCGTTCATCGTCAACGACCACATCGCCAGCATCGTCAGCAACTCCTACGGTGAGCCGTCCGACACCGAATCCCTGGCCGGCGCCTACGACCAGGTGTTCGAGATCGGCGCGACCGAGGGCATCGGGTTCTTCTTCTCCTCGGGCGACTCCGGCTACGAGTCACCGGACGAGGACCCGGGCGTGTCCGACAAGATCCAGACCGACTACCCGGCCGAGAGCCCGTGGGTGACCTCGGTCGGCGGCACCAGCCTGGCCATCGGCCCGGCCAGGAACTACGAGTTCGAGACCTCCTGGGGCACGATGATCGACCAGCTGGCCGCCAACGGGAAGTCCTGGTCGACCACGCCGCCCGGTACCTACCCGGCCGACTACGACGGCTCCAGCGGCGGCGGGGTCAGCACCGTGTACAGCCAGCCCTTCTACCAGAAAAAGGTAGTACCGACCGGCCTGGCCACCGCGCTGCCCAACGGCACCGTCAGCGCCACCCCGATGCGGGTCGAGCCGGACGTGTCCGCGCTGGCCGACCCGAGCACCGGGATCCTGGTCGGCGAGACCACCCTGCAGCCGGACGGCAAGACCTATGCGTTCTCGCTGAGCCGGACCGGCGGCACCAGCGTCGCCACCCCGGTGTTCGCGGGCATCGAGGCCGACGCCCAGCAGGCGGCCGGGCGCGACCTCGGCTTCGCCGACCCCGCCATCTACCAGCGGTACCGGACGGCGGCGTTCCACGACGTGACCGACCACCCGCTCGGGCCGGGCCACCTGGCCGAGGTGCGGCAGAACTACACGGACCCGGCCACCAAAACCGGCCCGCTGCTGACCTACCTGCGGACGC
This sequence comes from Actinomycetota bacterium, assembly GCA_019240215.1. Taxonomy (GTDB): domain Bacteria; phylum Actinomycetota; class Actinomycetes; order Streptosporangiales; family Streptosporangiaceae; genus Bog-532. The sequence continues at coordinate 8,505 of JAFAYQ010000003.1, forward strand.
TGGGCATCGATGGCGAGGGCGCGGCCGCGCTGCACGCGGTCAGCGGCTACGACGACGCCACCGGGCTGGGGTCGCCGCGGCTGTACATCCAGTCGTTCGGCGGCCGCTGAGTCACCGGTCACGGGGCCAGCAAGCGCAGCACCGCGTCTGCGAACCACACCCGGAACCGGGCCGCCGGCCAGCCGCGCGGCCCGGTCAGCCGGGTGAACACGGCCGGGTCCATCAGCAGCCAGACGGTGTCGACGGCCGCGGCCCGGCCGAGGCCGTCCCGTACTGACCCGCGGGCGGCCAGCCCGTCCACCAGCCAGGCGGCCATCGCCTCGCGCTGAGCCGTCATCTGGGCGGCCACCGCGCCGACGTCGGCGTCGAGCGGGGCGGCGTCCAGCGCGGCCAGCACCAGCCCGGCCGCGCGCTCAGCCGACGCGGTGAGGACGGCCGCGAACTCGGCCACCAGACCGCGCGGGTCGGGCGCCACCCGGGCCCGGGCCGCCCACTCCCGCTCGAGCATCGGCACCGGCGCGTCGTCGCCCGCGGTGGCCACGTCGATGGCCGCCTTGAGCAGCCGCGCCTTGGTGCCGAAGGCGGCCTCCACCGTCGGCACCGACACCCCGGCCGCCGCCGCCACCGCCTTGACGGTGGTGCCGGCGTACCCGGCCGCCAGAAACTGGCCGGTGGCGGCGGCCAGGATCCGGGCCCGGGTCTGGCGCGCCTGCTGCTGGCGCCGGGCGGACTGATATCGGCGATGGCTTTCGGGGGACTCCACAATTCGATATGGTACGACCATAGCCAACTATCTTGCCCTGGAGGGGTCATGACCGACGATCCGGGTGTCGAGGCGACGGTGGCGCGGCCGGGCGGGGTGTCGTACCTGGCCATCCCGGCGCGGGACGTGGCCGCGTCGGGGCGGTTCTACCAGGCGGTGTTCGGCTGGGAGCTGCGCGGCGACCCGGATCAGCCCAGCTTCAGCGACGGGACCGGGCACGTCATCGGGCACTGGCGCACCGACCTCGAGGCGGCCGGTGAGGCCGGGGTCCGGCCGTACGTGTACGTCGAGGACCTCGGGGCCACACTGGAGCGCGCGGCGGCGCAGGGCGCCGAGGTGGTGCATGCTCCGTACCCGGAGGGCGGCCTGACCATCGCGGTCATCCGCGACCCGGGCGGCAACGCGGTCGGCGTCTGGACCGGGCTGGCCCAGCCCGCCTGAGCGACCGGAGCGTGGGCGGCCGCGGAGGTCAGGCGTCCAGGCCGGGCAAGCTGCGGCCGCGCTGCTCCTGCCCGGCCTCACCGGCCTCGTCGTGGTCGGCGGACCGGCTCGGGGCCTCCCACTGCTCGTCGCTCTCGAGGCGGTGCCGCCAGGCCTCACGGCCGTACTCATAGGAGTCGCTGCCGACCAGCAGCCGCAGCGGCGGATCGTCGAGCCCGGCCACGGCGAGCACGATCCTGGCGACCTTTTCCGGATCACTGTTGGCGACCAATTCGAACCCGGCCATCGCGCGGGCGGACGCCCCGACCGTAGCCTCGTACGGAGCGCTGATCGGCGGCGTGGTCATCGATGCGCCCGCCCACTCGGTGCGCATCCCCCCCGGCTCGATCACCGTGACCTTGATGCCGAGCGGGGCGACCTCGGCCGCCAGCGCGCTCGGCGGCGGCCGGGTCGGTCACGAAGAACACTGTGCTCATCGGAACATCCTCACCGGCCGGGATTCGCCGGCGGCGCCGGCGAGCTGGTCACCGGCCATCGTGACAGACGCGGCCCGGTTTCCGGATCGGTCAAGACACCCAGTCACGCTGGACGGCCTACCGAGCCCGTTTTTGCGGGCTCAACCGGGGCATCTGTTTCTGGTGTCCAGCCGCCGACCACCGCGTTCCAACCGGTACTGGGCTCGGCTGTTCTCCTCGATCAGTGCGTTGTTCGCGCTGGCGGGCCTGGCCTGGATCGTCTATGTCGCTGTTTCCGGTGCGAGCTGGGCCTATCTCGGGCTGGGCTGTCTGTGGCTGGTGCTGGCCGCGTGCCTGATTCCGCAAGCGCGTCAGTTCAGCCGCCGCGAACGACTTGGCTATGACCGGGCGTGGCCGGCGGCCGAGCAGGATGTGCTGACCCTGGTGAGGCAGGGCCGTAACATCGAGGCGATCAAACGCTACCGGGAGCTGAATCCCGGCGTGGGGCTCAAGGACGCTAAGCAGGTCGTCGACGGGCTGAAGCCGAGCCCGGGCGGCTAAGTCCTTGTCAACCCTCGTGCTCCACAGGGCGCCCATGAAGATGGCCATGATGCCGCCGAGGATCAGTCCGCCCAGCGGCTTCCCGAAAAGGCACCAGTAGCCGATGAACCAGACCAGGAACAGCGGCAAGGCGCACAGCACCCACACCTGCCAGTAGTGGTCAGGGTTCCAGCGGAGAAATCGCTGGACTGCTGCCAGGCAACGACGGACCGGATGATCCAGGCTGGCCATGAGGGCACTGTACAGCGAGCAGTTCCCGTGCTGATTTTGATCTCAGATCGCATTGTGCGGCGGGGGCAGGCGCGGGGCGCTGCTCTTTGCGCCCGCGGGTACGGCGGCAGGTGTCCCGGATGGGTAGAAAATCGGCGGGCCGGTGCCGGGCGGCTGGGGTGGCGTAGGCCGGAATGCCGACGGCCGCCCGGGGCTCAGGCGGAGCGGCGGGCGGCCGACGGCTTCTTGCTGTTATCAGCTCAGGTGCTGCGCGACTTCCTTGGCGGCGTCGGCGCCGTAGGCGCTCTCGAAGCGGGTGACCAGGGCGTCCGGCGTCAGCTGGTATTCCTGGGTGCCGACGGTCTCCAGGACGGAGGCCGCGACCAGGCAGCCGAGCTGCGCCGCCCGCTCGAGCGGGAGCTGCCAGGCCACCGCGGCCAGGAAGCCCGCCCGGAAGGCGTCGCCGCCGCCGGTCGGGTCGACCGCGTGCACGTCGGGCACCGACGGTACCGTGACCGGCGGCTGGCCGGCCCGGGTGACCCGGGCGCCGTCGGCGCCGAGCGTGGTGACCTGAGTCTGGACCCGGCCGAGGATCTCCTCGGCGCTCCAGCCGGTCTTCTGCTCGATGAGAGCCAGCTCGTACTCGTTGGAGAACAGGTAGGCGGCCCCGTCGATCAGCGACCGGGTCTGCTCACTGTTCATCCGCGGCAGCTGCTGGGACGGGTCGGCCGCGAACGGGATACCCGCGCTGCGGCTGCCGGCCGTGTGCCGGAACATCGCCTCGGGGTCGTCCGCGCCGATCAGCACCAGGTCGACGCCACCCGCCCGGGTGGCGACGTCCTCGATGGAGATGTCCCGCGCCTCCGCCATCGCGCCCGGGTAGAACGACGCGATCTGGTTACCGTCGGTGTCGGTGGTGCATACGAACCGGGCGGTGTGGTTCTTCTTCGATTCCAGCACGGCGCTGGTGTCGACGCCGTGGGCGTCGAGCCACCGGCGGTAATCGGTGAAGTCCTGCCCGACGGCGCCGACCAGCAGGGGCTGCAGGCCAAGGCAGCCCATCCCGAACGCGATGTTCGCGGCCACGCCGCCCTGCCGGATCTCCAGGCCGTCCACCAGGAACGACAAGGAGACCCGGTCGAGCTTGTCCGCGATCAGGTGCTCGGTGAATTTACCGGGGAAGGTCATCAGGTGGTCGGTGGCCACCGACCCCGTGACCGCTATACGCACCGGTCAGTGGAAGGAGTCGCCGCAGGCGCAGGAGCCCGTCGCGTTCGGGTTGTCGATCGTGAAGCCCTGCTTCTCGATCGTGTCCACGAAGTCGATGGTGGCGCCCATCAGGTACGGCGCGCTCATCTTGTCGGTGACCACCGAGACGTCGCTGAACGTGGCGACGATGTCGCCGTCGATGTCGCGGTCGTCGAAGTAGAGCTGGTAACGGAGACCGGAGCAACCGCCCGGCTGCACGGCGATACGCAGCTTGAGATCGTCACGGCCCTCCTGCGCGAGCAGGTTGCCGACCTTCGCGGCCGCACCCTCGGTGAGGAGGATGCCCTGAGTGGTCTCTTGCTGAACGGTCATCGGTATGTAGCTCCCGCCTCGGTTAAGTCCGGAGTGCGCTTACGTACTTGGCTCTCACGCACAACGATAAGCCCAGCGGTCGCATTCCGCGCCGCCGGCGTGATTCTTACAGTGCTGGCTTCATAGGCCCGGCGCGCCCCAGACCGGGAACCACCGGGACAGGTCCTGCTCGAGCTTGAGGTCGTTCTCCAGGACGCCCCTGATCTGCAGCTCCAGCGCGCTGTCGCGGCGCTCGCCGGTCAGCGGCGCGAACGGGTAGAACGTGCCCCGTTTGTACAGGTAGACCAGGCCCAGCCGCCGCTGCGCGTCGTCGGTGAAGGCGACCAGGGTGCACAGCAGCTGGGGCCCGAAGCCGTTGTCGACCAGGGCCGAGTTGACCGCGTGCAGGTCGGTCACCAGGTCCTCGACCTCGCTGGACATGTGCGAGCTGACCAGCCAGGTGAACCCGAATGAGTCCTTGGTCACCTCGACCGGCAGCGTGCCGGTCTTGGCCCCCGACATGTCGAGCAGCTCGCGGACGTCGTTCTCGACGTCCGCGAACGCCCTCCCCTCGACCGGCCGGAAGCAGACCGAGCCGGAGCCGGTCGGCTTGAACCCGGTCGCCGCCTCCAGCGTCACCGCCGCCGACGGCAGCTGGAACAGCACGTCCAGGTTGGGCTGGACCGGCTTGGTCCGGCCGAGGATCGTGTCCAGGAAGCCCACGGCTAGTGCTGCCCCAGCTGGGCCGAGATCTTGTTCAGCTGCTCGATCCGCTTGTCCAGCGACGGGTGCGTGGAGAACAGGGTCGCGAACTTCGACTGCAGCTGCTCCCGGCTGAGGGCGGGGGCGAAGTAGAAGGCGCTCAGGGGGGCGGCCTCGCGCAGGTCCTTGGTCGGGATCCGCGCGATGTTGTCGCTCACCTTGACCAGCGCGCTCGCCAGGGCGGACGGCTGCCCGGTGAGCAGGGCACCGGACCGGTCGGCGGCCAGCTCACGGTAGCGCGACAGCAGACGGATGAGCAGGAAGCTGATCGCGTACACGACGATGCTGACGACCATGATGATCAGCAGGATCGGCAGCGCGTTCTGGTTGTTGTTGTTGTTCCGGCGGCCACCGCCGCCGAACAGCTCGCCGTAGAACGAGAACCTGATCAGCAGGCCGGCGATGACACCCAGAAACGAGGCGACCGTCATCACCATGACGTCCTTGTGGGCCACGTGCGACAGCTCGTGGGCGATGACGCCCTCGAGCTCCTCCGGCGTCAGCCGCCGCATCAGGCCCTCGGTCACGCAGAGCACCGCGTGCTCGCTGTTGCGGCCGGTCGCGAACGCGTTCGGCAACTGAGTCGGGGAAATCGCGATCCGCGGCTTGGGCATGTCGGCCAGCGCGCAGACCCGGTCCACGATGCCGTGCAACTCGGGTGCCTGCTGGGGAGTGACCAGCTGCGCCTGGGCCGAGGAAAGAGCGATCTTGTCCGAGTAGAACAGCGACCCGATCGCGAGCCCGCCGCCCAGCACCACCGCGAAGAAGATAATGGCACCGTCGGACGCGTGGAACGCGGCCGAAATGCCGATGATCGCGGCGACAAACGCCACGAACACGATCCCGAGCAGGAACATCGTCAGGCCCATGCGGGCCGTAAGTCCCCGGTCGGGCGCATACCTGGTGCGCGCCACCCCGTCACCTCCAGTTCAAGGGCCAGAACCGGGTCCGCCAGCTCTGGCGTTCATACATTCAATCTATCCAGGTGACGCTGGAAACTGTGTGAACGTTCCCTCTCCATACGCTGAAGGCGCGAGTGGCGATGGGCGGCCCCGCGTCAGCCGGGGATGAGCCCCTCGTCGGTCATCATCTGGCGAACCTCGGCCAGGCTCGCGTCCTCGTGCGGCAGGATCAGTTCCGACGGCTCCAGGCTATCCGCCGGGTAGGGCTTACCGACCGCCCGGACCTGCGCCAGCAGCTCATTCAGCGCACGGCGGAATGCGGCCTCGTCCCCCGCGTCGACCGCGCTCGCCAGCTTGGCGTCCAGCTCGTTGAGGGCGGCCGTCTCGGCGTCGTCCACGCTGAGCTGGCCCTCGCCGAGAATGCGGACGATCATGTCCCGTCACCGGCCCGCTGCGGGTCGGCCGACGGGATCGCCGACTCACCGACGTCGGCGGCCGGCAGCGCCTGCTCGCCGTTGCTGCTGCTGGCCGGGCGGGCCTGCTGAGCGGAGCCGGCGGGCGCCTCGCCCGCACCGGCCTCCAGCTCACCGGCGGAACCGCTGCCGAGCTCACCCTTGAGCTTCTGCAGCTCGAACTCGACGTCGTTGCTGGCGCCCATCCGGTCCAGCTCGACCTGGATGTCGTCCCGCTGGGTGCCGGACATGTCCTCGAGGGCACCAGAGGCGAGCAGCTCGTCGATGGCACCGGCCCGGGCCTGCATCTGCGCGGTCTTGTCCTCGGCCCGCTGGATGGCCATGCCGACGTCGCCCATCTCCTCGGAGATGCCGGAGAAGGCCTCGTTGATGCGGGTCTGGGCCTCGGCCGCGGTGTAGGTGGCCTTGATCGTCTCCTTGCGGGTGCGGAAGGCGTCCACCTTCGACTGCAGCCGCTGGGAGGCAACGGTGAGCTTCTCCTCTTCGGCCTGCAGCGACGCGTACTGGGCCTGCAGGTCGTTGAGCTGATTCTGGGCCGACGACCGGCGGGTCAGCGCCTCGCGGGCCAGATCCTCGCGGCCGGCCCCCAGAGCGTCGCGGGCCTGCTTCTCCAGCTTGTTGGACTGCTGCTGGATCTGGTTCATCTGCAGTTCGACGCGCTTGCGAGACGTCGCGACGTCCGCCACCCCGCGGCGGACCTTCTGCAGCATCTCCAGCTGTCGCTGATATGAGTAGTCCAGGGTCTCACGAGGGTCTTCCATCCGGTCCAAGGCCTTGTTGGCCTTGGAGCGGAAGATCAGTGTGACCCGCTTCATCACGCTCATAGACGCGGCCGTCCCCTTCGTGCCTGTGCCAATTGGCATCCACCCTACGCGGTGCCCGTCGTACGGGCGACCATGAAGCGCGCATGATGACCGGCGCGCCGGATTCGCCCGCACTGACATCCGCATCGGCGGGTCCATTCCATTAGGCTGAGGGCGTGTTCCGACGAGGATTCGGCGGGGCGCGCGGCAATTCCGCCCAGGACGACGCGGGCGAGCAGAGCCCGGGCGCCACGCAGACGACAAAAACGGCCGAGAAGGCCCGGCCCGCGGCCGAGACGGCCAAGGGCCGCCCCACGCCCAAGCGCAGCGAGGCCGAACGCGGCCGCCGCCAGGGCATCACCGGCACCCCGTCGCGCAGCGCGACCTCCGGGCGGGCCGGCGCCAAGGCCAGCGCGGCCGACCAGCGGGCCGACCGGGCCCACCGCAACGAGGCCATGCGCCGCGGTGAGCAGTGGGCGCTGCCGGCCCGTGACCGGGGCCCGGTCAAGGCGCTGGCCCGCGACTACATCGACTCCCGGCGGCGGCTGAGCGAGTACTACATGTACTTGATGATCGTGCTCGTCGTGGTGCTGTTCATCCGGTCCAAGAGCCTGCAGGCCTACACCGAGCCGATCGCGCTGGTGCTGATCCTGCTGGTCGTGGTGGACGCGATCTACCTGCGGTTCCGGCTGAACAAGCTGGTGCGGGAGCGGCTGCCCGGGGAGAACACCCGCGGGCTGACCATGTACGCGGTGTTCCGGGCGCTGCAGATCCGCCGGTTCCGGGTGCCGCCGCCCCGGGTGCAGGTCGGCGACAAGGTCTGACCGGCCCGGCCCGATAGGGTCGAAGCATGGAGCATCGTCACCTCGGCAAGAGCGGTCTGAAGATAAGCGAGCTCACCTACGGGAACTGGATCACCCACGGCTCGCAGGTAGAAGAAGACGCCGCCAAGGCGTGTGTCAAGGCTGCGCTGGATGAAGGCATCACCAGCTTCGACACGGCCGACACGTACGCGGGTACCCGGGCCGAGGAGGTCCTGGGCCGGGCGCTGGCGGGCGTGCGGCGCGAGTCGGTCGAGATCTTCACCAAGGTGTTCTGGCCGACCGGTCCCGGTCAGAACGACCGCGGCCTGTCCCGCAAGCACATCGTCGAAGGCATCAACGGCTCCCTGCGGCGGCTCGGCACCGACTACGTCGACCTGTACCAGGCGCACCGGTACGACCACGAGACGCCGCTGGAGGAGACCCTGCGGGCGTTCGAGGACGTCGTGCGGCAGGGCAAGGCCCTGTACATCGGGGTGTCGGAGTGGCGGGCGGAGGAGATCGCGGCCGCGCTGCGGATCGCCGACGAGATGCACTTCGACCGGATCGTGTCCAACCAGCCGCAGTACAACATGCTCTGGCGGGTCATCGAGGCCGAGGTCGTGCCGCTGTGCGAGAAGGAGGGCATCGGCCAGATCGTGTTCTCGCCGATCGCCCAGGGGGTGCTGACCGGCAAGTACCGGCCCGGCCAGGCACCGCCGGCCAACTCGCGGGCGACCGATGAGAAGAGCGGCAAGGACTTCATCAGCCGCTGGATGCGGGACGACCTGCTGGCCAAGATCCAGGAGCTGCAGCCGCTGGCCGACGAGGCCGGGCTGTCGCTGGCCCAGCTGGCGGTGGCCTGGACCCTGCAGAACCCGAACGTGTCGGCCGCCATCATCGGCGCCACCCGGCCCGAGCAGGTCAAGGAAAACGTCAAGGCGGCCGGGGTCAAGCTGGACTCGGGCCTGCTGCGCCGGATCGACGACGTGCTCGGCAGCTACGTCGAGCGCGACCCGGCCCGGACGGCCAGCCCGCCCAGCCGCCCGTGATGCGCTGAGAGGTGTGCGGCGCCGGTGCCCGATGGGGCGCCGGCGCCGTCGTCGTCAGCTGGCCGGGCGGAGGCTCATCGGGCCGTACTCGGTGCGGTCGTCTTCCAGCAGGAACACCTGGTCGACGCCGGCTTCGACCAGGCCGCGCCAGTTCTCGCCCAGCCAGCTCTCGGCGTCGCCCTGGCTGGCGAAGATCGCCTCCGGGAGGTCGGCGGACGACACCGGGGCGCCGTCGGTCTTTTCGTATCGCCAGGTCCACGCCATGATCTGTCGCCCCCTCGAGCTTGCGGCGGGTTGGTAGCTGCCGCTAGGACACTACCGAACCCGTCGTGGTGGTCGCGCCGCGCAGGAGCGTGTCACGCGCAGAACAGAATGGCCCAGACGGCCTTGCCCCGCCCAACCACCGGACTCCAGCCCCACACGTCGCTGAGCGCGTCGACCAGCTGCAGGCCACGGCCGCACTCGGCGTCCTGGCGGGGGGCCTTGAGCACCGGGGCGGCGTCGCTGGGGTCGAGGACCGCGCACATGACCTCGCCCGCCCGCCGGAACAGCCGCAGGCCGATCCGGGTGTCGGACCGGGCCGGGCCGCGCTCGCCGTCGTCGGGCTCCTGGCCGCCGTGGCACAGGGCGTTGGCCACGAACTCGGCCACGATGACCTCGGCGTCCTCGATCAGCGGGTCCAGGTGCCAGCGGGTCAGCGTGGACCGGGTGAAGCGGCGGGCGCTGCGGGCCGGCTGCGGGCCGGGGGTCAGCGCCAGCGCCATCACCGAGGGGGCGTCCCACCAGTCCGACGGCATCCGCACCACCCGCGGGCGGTCGGGCACGATCTGGCGGGGGGTGCTGCTCAGCGCGTCGTGCGGCAGCGGGCGGACTCTGGTACGCGTCGGCAGCGGTAGCTTGCGCTGCTCCCGGTTGTGAACGCTAACACCGACCGGGTTAAAGCTGTCGGACCTCATCGCGACCCCGGGACGCTGGCTGAGCCGCCAATCCTCGTTGCTGGCGCGCAGCCCTTATCTTGCCGGACATCCAATGCAGATGCAAGGCCAAATGCACGTTCATTTGATGCGTGCAGATGCGCCGGTCGCTGGGCATCAACCAGCCTGAATATGGCCTGCACCCAGCGGTTGTAACCGCTTACACCAACCTGTTCCACGGTCCGCCCGACGGGAGTTCTACCGGGGCACGGCGAAGCGGCCGGCCGACGGCGGCGGGGCCGCGCGGGTGGGCCGGCTAGCGCGCGCCCGGAGGGACGGCTTACGGTGTGGTGGAACTGGTGCCGCACTATTTTCGCGAAACTTTTCGGGGAGTGGAGTCGTTCATGCTGGTGGCCGGAGTGGACAGTTCGACCCAGTCCACGAAGGTGGTGCTGTGCCAGGCCGAGGACGGTGCCATCGTAGCCAGCGCCTCGGCCCCGCACCCGGACGGCACCGAATGCGACCCCGAGTTCTGGTGGCAGGCGCTCGCCCAGGCGGGCGACGGCCTGCTCGATCAGGCGGCCGCGGTCGGGGTGGCGGCCCAGCAGCACGGGATGGTCGCCCTCGACGAGGCGGGCCAGGTGATCAGGCCCGCGATCTTGTGGAACGACATGCGGGCGGCCCCTCAGACCCGCGAGCTGATCGCCGAGCTGGGCGGCCCGGCCGAGTGGGCCCGCCGCACCGGCAGCGTCCCGGCCGTGTCGTTCACCGTGACCAAGCTGCGCTGGCTGGCCGAGGCCGAGCCAGACAACGCGCAGCGGCTGCACCGGGTGGTGCTGCCGCACGACTGGCTGACCTGGCGGCTGGGGTTCGGGCGGCCGGGCACGGCCGCGCTGCCCGACGCCGAGCCGGTCACCGACCGCGGCGACGCCTCCGGCACCGGCTACTTCTCCCCCGCCGACGGCCAGTGGCTGCCTGACATCGCCACCGCGGCGCTGGGCCGCCCGGTCGCCACCCCCCGGCTGGCCGGGCCGGCCGAGGTGGTCGGCCGCACCCCGGACGGGGCGGTGCTGTCCTGCGGGACCGGCGACAACATGGGCGCCGCGCTCGGGCTCGGCATCACCGAGGGCGACGTGGTGGTGTCGATCGGCACGTCCGGCACCGCCTACGCGATGACCAGCGAACCAGCCGCCGACGTGACCGGCGCGGTGGCCGGATTCGCCGACGCCACCGGGCGCTTCCTGCCGCTGGTGGCCACCGTCAACGCGGCCCGGGTGCTGACGCTGACCGCCCGGCTGCTCGGCACCGACGCGGCCGGCCTGTCCGATCTGGCGCTGGCGGCCGGACCGGGCGCGGGCGGGCTGACCCTGCTGCCCTACCTGGACGGCGAGCGGTCACCCAACCGGCCGGACGCGACCGGGGTGCTGAACGGCATCACCAGCGCCAACCTGACCCCCGGGAACCTGGCCCGGGCGGCGGTCGAGGCGGTGCTCTGCTCGCTGGCCGACGGCATCGGCAACCTGGCCGACTGCGGCATCACCCCCGAGCGGGTGGTGCTGATCGGCGGGGCGGCCCGGTCCCCGGCCGTGCGGTCGATCGCGCCCGCCGTCTTCGGCGTGCCGGTGACCGTCCCCGATCCCGCTGAGTACGTAGCCCTCGGCGCGGCCCGCCAGGCCGCCTGGGCCCTGTCCCAATCGGCAGAGTCCCAATCGGCCGGGTCGGGCGGGGACCGCCCGCCGGACTGGCCCGGGCCGCCGGCCCGGACGTTCACGGCCGAGCCGCGCCCCGACATCCGCGATCGATACGCCACGCTGCGGGACGACACCGCCGCCTGGCACGAAAGGAAGCGTCAGTGACTTCTCCCGACAGTATTGGCTCCACCCTCAAGGACCCGTACGTGCCGGTGCCCGAGGACAAGTTCTCGTTCGGGATCTGGACCGTCGGCTGGCAGGGGGTCGACGTGTTCGGCGGGGCGGTGCGCCCGCCGATGCCGGCCGACCGGGCCGTCCGCAAGCTGGCCGAGCTGGGCGCCTACGGGGTCAACTTCCACGACAACGACGTGTTCCCGTTCGAGGCCTCCAACGCCGAGCGCGACCAGCTGATCGGCGCGTTCCGCAAGGCCCTGGACGAGACCGGCACCAAGGTCACCACCGCCACCACCAACTTGTTCGGGCACCCGATCTTCAAGGACGGCGCGTTCACCGCCAACGAACGCGACATCCGCCGGTTCGCGCTGGCCAAGGTGATGCGCAACCTCGACCTGGCGGCCGAGCTGGGCGCGAAGACCTACATCTTCTGGGGCGGCCGCGAGGGGGCCGAGTCGGGCGGGGCCAAGGACATCCAGGCCGCCCTGGCCCGCTACGCCGAGGGCCTCGACCTGCTCTGCGACTACGTGACCGAGCAGGGCTACGACATCAAGTTCGCGATCGAGCCCAAGCCCAACGAGCCGCGCGGTGACATCCTGCTGCCGACGCTGGGGCACGCGATCGCGTTCATCAACGGGCTCGAGCACCCGGAGATGGTCGGCATCAACCCGGAGATCGGGCACGAGGAGATGGCCGGGCTGAACTACGCGGCCGGCATCAACCAGGCGCTGTGGCACGGCAAGCTGTTCCACATCGACCTCAACGGCCAGCACGGGCCCCGCTTCGACCAGGACCTGCGGTTCGGGGCGGGCAACGTGGGCGGCGCGTTCTGGGTGGTGGACGCCGTGGTGCAGGCGATCGACGCCGGCCAGTACGACGGGCCGGTCCACTTCGACTACAAGCCGCCGCGCACCGAGAACGACGAGGGCGTGTGGGTGTCGGCCGCCGCCTGCATGCGCAACTACCTGATCCTGCGGGACAAGGTGCGCAAGTTCCGGGCCGACCCGGAGGTCCAGTCGGCGCTGGCCGCGTCCAAGGTGGCCGAGCTCAGCCAGCCGACGCTGGCGGCCGGGGAGAGCTGGCGCGACGTCCGCGAGGTGAGCATCGACATCGACGCCTACGCCGAGCGCGGGCTGGGCTACGAGCGGCTCGACCAGCTGGCGCTGGAGCACCTGTACGGCGTGCGCTGACCGCTTTACCTGGTTTTACGGGGGTCCGGCACGGCCCGGGCCCCCTAAGCTCGGTACATGAAACGGGCGACGATCAGGGACGTGGCGGCCGACGCCGGGGTGTCCATCGGCACGGCCTCCAAGGCCCTGAACGGCCAGGGGCGGCTGCGTCCGGAGACCCGGGAGCGGGTGGCCGAGGCGGCCCGGCGGCTCGGCTTCGCGCCCAACCCGCTGGCCCAGGCGCTGCTGGCGGGCCGGACCTACACGGTCGGGATGATCACCACCGACAGCTTCGGGCGGTTCAGCATCCCGGTCATGCTCGGGGCCGAGGACGCGCTCGGGGCCGGGCAGATGTCGGTGTTCATGTGCGACACCCGGGACGACCCCGAGCGTGAGCGCCGGTACGTGGAGATGCTGACCGCGCGCCGGGTGGACGGGCTGATCGTGACCGGCCGCCGGATCGAGCCGCGGCCGGCCATCGGGCCGCGGATGGGCATCCCGGTCGTGTACGCGATGACCCAGGCGGCCGACTCCGACGAGCCCGCGGTGCTGCCGGACGACGTCGGCGGCGGGCAGGCGGCCGCCCAGCACCTGCTGGCGACCGGGCGCCGCCGCATCGCCCACATCACCGGGCCGGAACGGTTCCTGGCCGCTCGCAAGCGGGCCACCGGGCTGACCGAGGTGCTGGGGGCGGCCGGGGTGCCGGTCGCCGACGGCGGGGTCCTGTACGGGGAGTGGAGCGAGCGCTGGGGCCGGGAGGCGACCGCGCGGCTGCTGGAGCAGGCGCCGGACACCGACGCGATCTTCTGCGGCAGCGATCAGATCGCCCGCGGGGCCGGCGACGCGCTGCGGCTGACCGGGCGGCGGGTGCCGGACGACATCGCGCTGATCGGGTTCGACAACTGGGACCCGATGGTGCGCGGCTCCGACCCGCCGCTGACGAGCGTGGACATGTGCCTGGAGGACGTGGGCCGGGCCGCCGCCGAGGACCTGCTGGCCGCGATCGGCGGCGAGGCCGCGCACGGCGTCCGCACCGTCCCCTGCCGCCTGGTGGTGCGCGAGTCCAGCGCGGCCGCGGGTCAGCCGGAGGTGGCGCCGGTTGTTTCAGCCGGAGGCGGCGCCGACTGTTAAGGCGGCCGATCTTGGGCAGACCAGCCCGGTAGGAAGCCGAGAAGGAAGGGGTACGTGATGGTCGCGATGGCGACGCCGCCCGTAGAGCCGTCCCCACTCCCACCGCAGCCGGGGCCGATGCCGGAGCCGACCCCGCCGCTGCCGACCCCCGATCCGGGCCCGATGCCGCCGCGGCCGGCCCCCAGCCCGGCGCCGCCCGGGCCACCCCCCACGCCGGAGCCGATCCCCGATCCGGGCATCCCGGTCCCGCCGCCGGAACCCGGGCCGCTGCCGGCCTGAGCCAGCGGCCGCGCGTAGGTTGGCTGCTATGCGCGCAGCGAGGCTGTACGGGGTCGGGGACATCCGGGTCGACGAGGAGCCGCGGCCCGAGCCGGCTCCCGAGGAGACGCTGGTCGAGGTCCGGGCGGTCGGCCTGTGCGGGTCGGACCTGCACTGGTTCAGCGAGGGTGCGATCGGCGACGCCCAGCTGGCCCACCCGCTGGTGCTCGGGCACGAGGCGGCCGGGGTGATCGCGTCCGGTCCCCGCCGCGGCCAGCGGGTGGCGATCGACCCGGCCATCCCCGACGGGACCTGCCGGGCCTGCCGGGACGGTTACCGGAACCTGTGCCCGCAGGTGCGGTTCTCCGGGCACGGTAAGACCGACGGGGCGCTGCGCGAGTTCATGGCCTGGCCCGCCGAACTGCTGTACCCGCTGCCAGACGAGCTGTCCGACCGCGACGGCGCGATCCTGGAGCCGCTCGGGGTAGCGATCCACTCGGTCGACCTGGGCCATCTGCCGTTCGCGGGCACCGCGGCGGTGATCGGCTGCGGGCCGATCGGGCTGCTCACCATCCAGCTGCTGCGGCGCTCGGGCGCCGCCTCGATCCTGGCGTTCGACCCGCGCGCCCACCGCCGCGAGGCGGCCGCCCAGCTCGGCGCCGACCAGGTGGTGGACCCGGCCGGGATGACCACCGGGCAGGTCCGCGACCTGGTGGGGTACGGGGTGGACGTGGCGTTCGAGATCGCCGGCGGCGACCCGGCGGTCGCGCTGGCGCTGGACGCGGTCCGGCCCGGCGGCCGGATCACGCTGGGCGGCATCCCCGACGACGACCACATCGGGTTCAGCGCCGCCACCGCCCGCCGTAAGGGGGTGACGATCGCGCTGGTGCGGCGGATGAACGAGGTCTACCCGCGGGCCATCAGCCTGGTCGCGCGCGGCCAGGTCGACACCGCCCCGCTGGTCACCGACCGGTTCGGGCTAGATGATACGGCGGCCGCGTTCGATACCGCGGTCAGCCGGGCCGGGCTCAAGGTCGTCGTCGAGCCGTATCGCTGAGCCGTATCGCGGGGCCGTGTCGCGGGGCCCTGTCGCGAGGCCGGCCGCTGAGCTGGTGGGCGGGCTCGCCTGGCATGCTGGAGCGGACGGCAGACGGGCGAGCGGAGGGTGAACGCATGACGGTGACGGTCCTGGTACCCAACGACGAGGGCCACGCGGCGGTGGCCGCGGTGGATGGGGCCGACCCGATCCGCTACGACCCGGAGCGCGACGGCTGGCCCGAGGAGGGACTGTCGGCCGAGGTGCTGGTGATCCCGCCCTGGTCGCGGACCGCCGACCGGCTGCTGGCGGCCATGCGCGAGCTGCCCAAGCTGCGGATGGTGCAGACGCTGAGCGCCGGCACCGACCTGTGGGACGGCCGCCTGCCGGACGGGGTGCTGCTGGTCAACGCCCGCGGCGCGCACGGCGGGGCGACCGCCGAGCTGGCCATCACCGGCCTGCTGGCCGTGTACCGGCAGGTGCCCGGGTTCGTGGCCGACCAGGCCGCGCACCGGTGGGACCAGCACCCGACCGAGACGCTGGACGGCAAGCGGGTGCTCATCCTCGGCGCCGGTGACCTCGGCCAGAGCCTGCGCGCCCGGCTGGAGCCGTTCGGCGCCACCGCGACCCTGGTCGGGCGGACGGCCCGGGCCGGGGTGCACGGCTTCGACGAGGTGCCCGGCCTGCTGGCCGGCCACGACGCGGTGGTGCTGATGGTGCCGTCCAATGAGCAGACCCACCACCTGGCCGACGCGGCCTTCCTGGCCCGCCTGCCCGACCAGGCGGTGGTCGTCAACGTGGCCCGCGGTCCGGTGGTGGACACCGAGGCGCTGCTGGCCGAGCTGACGGCTGGGCGGCTGCGGGCGGTGCTGGACGTGACCGACCCGGAGCCGCTGCCACCCGATCACCCGCTGTGGGACGCGCCCGGGCTGGTGATCTTCCCGCACGTCGGCGGCAACACCGAGGGCATGACCGACCGGGCCTGGCAGGTGGCGGCCGGCCAGATCGAGGCGTTCGCGGCCGGCCAGGACCCGCCCAACCTGGTGTCGCAGTAGTGGGCTGGCGCAGGCCGGCCCGGGCGGCGGTGCTCGACGTCGCCTCGGTGCTGGTGTTCGTGGTCATCGGCCGGGCCAGCCACCACGACGGGGAAACCATCCCCGGGGTGGCCAGCACCGCCTGGCCGTTCCTGGCCGGGCTGGCGGCCGGCTGGCTGGTGGCCCGGGCCTGGCGGCGCCCGGCCGCCCTGGTCCCGGCCGGGCTGGCGGCCTGGCTGGGCACGGTGGCGGTCGGCATGGTGCTGCGGGTGGTGGCGGGCCAGGGCACCGCGGTCGCGTTCATCATCGTCGCGCTTTGTTTCCTGGGCCTGTTCCTGCTGGGCTGGCGGCTGCTGGCCCGCTGGCTGGCCGGCCCGGCCGCCCGAGCCCGCCCGGCCGCCCCTGGCCATGCCCCTGACCACCCGAGGAGCTCCGATGAGCCGCCCGCCGCTGCCGCCGTTCACGGCCGAGACCGCCCGGCAGAAGGTCCAGGCCGCTGAGAACGCCTGGAACACCCGCGACCCGCAACGGGTGTCGCTGGCCTACACCGAAGACTCGGTGTGGCGGAACCGGGACAGCTTCGTGGTCGGCCGGGCCGAGATCGTCCGGTTCCTGACCGCCAAGTGGGAACGCGAGCTGGACTACGCGCTGCGCAAGGAGCTGTGGGCGTTCGAGGCCAACCGCATCGCCGTCCGGTTCCAGTACGAATGCCACGACCAGGCGGGCCAGTGGTGGCGCAGCTACGGCAACGAGCTGTGGGAATTCGACGAGGCCGGGCTGATGGCGCGGCGCGAGGCCAGCATCAACGACCTGCGCATCAGCGAGTCGCAGCGGCGCATCGTCGGCCCCCGGCCGGAGGGCGACCAGACCCTCGTCCCGATCCAGTGAGGGAGTTGGCGGTCAGCGGTTAGGAGCGCGCGCTGATGGGCAGCCGGAACAGCATGGCTAACGAACTGAGCGGTCTGCGGATCGCGTTCCTGACCGCCAACGAGGGTGTCGAGCAGGTCGAGCTGACCACGCCGTGGCAGGCCGTGGCCGACGCCGGCGGCACCCCTGAGCTGCTGGCCCCCCAGGACGGTCAGGTGCAGGCGTTCAACCACCTGGACAAGGCCGACACGTTCCCGGTCCAGCACGCGGTCGAGCAGGCCAGCCCGGGCGACTACGCCGGGGTGGTGCTGCCGGGCGGGGTGGCCAACCCGGACCAGCTGCGGACGGTGCCGGCCGCCGTCAAGTTCCTGCAGTCGCTGGCCGCGGCGGGCACGCCGATCGCGGTGATCTGCCACGGGCCGTGGACGCTGATCGAGGCCGACCTGGTGCGCGGGCGCACGCTGACCTCGTGGCCGAGCCTGCAGACCGACATCCGCAACGCGGGCGGCAATTGGGTCGACCAGGAGGTGCAGTCCGACACCAACGGGCCGAACGTGCTGGTGTCCAGCCGCAAGCCGGACGACCTGCCGGCCTTCTGCCGGGAGTTCGTGTCGGTGTTCGCCCGCCCAGCTAAGAAGGCCTAACCGCGGGGCTCCCCCGGCCCGGCCTGCCCATGTCCTACGCTTGAGGCAGGCTGAGCGGGAGGATGCACCGGCGGTGGACGGGACGTTGCTGGAGGCCACGGCCGGGCAGCTCGAGCCGCGCAAGCCGGAGCCGCCCGGGCCGGAGACCAGCCCGACCGTCGCGTTCATCATCAACCGCACCCGGGTGCGCAACCCGGACCGGTTCGCCCGCGCCTGCCGGGCCAGCGCGGTGGCCCGCGGCTGGGCGCCCCTGTTCCTGCCCACCACCCGCGAAGACCACGGTGAAGGGCTGGCCCGGCACGCGGTCAACGCCGGCGCCGAGCTGGTGTTCGCGGTCGGCGGCGACGGGACCGTGCGGGCCTGCGCCAGCGTGCTGGCCGGGACCGGGGTCCGGCTCGCGATCGTGCCCCGCGGCACCGCCAACCTGGCCGCCAGGGCGCTGCGGGTGCCGCGGCGGCTGCGGGCGGCGCTGGCCACCGGCTTCGGCAGCCACGAGACCGTGCTCGACCTGGGGGTCGCGGACGGCACCCCGTTCACCGCGATGGCCGGCATCGGCCTCGACGCGGCGGTCGTGGAGGCGACCCGGCGGCTGCTCAAGCTGCACCTGGGCTGGGTCGCCTACGCCGAGGCGGCCCTGTCCCGGCTGCTCGGCCAGCCCACCGAGTTCACGATCCGGCTGGACGGCGGCCCGCCGCTGCACCGGACCGCCCGCTGCGTGGTGGTCGGCAACGCCGGCCTGCTGCCGGGCGGGTTCCCGTTGCTGCCCGACGCCCGCCCCGACGACGGCCTGCTCGACGTGGGCGTCCTGACCCCGTCCAGCCTGACCGGCTGGGTCCGGGTCGGCCTCCGGGTGCTGACCCGCAGCCGCTACGACGACCACCGCCTGGAGCGTTTCCGTGCCCGGCACGTGCAGATCACCTCACCCACTCCCCTCCCCCGCGAAACCGACGGCGAGATCATCGCGCCGGCCCCGTCGCTGGAGGTCTCGCTGCGGCCGGCGTCGCTGATCGTCCGCACGCCCAAGTCCTGACGGCGGCGGCCTGACCCGCCGGGAAGCCCGCCGGGAAGTCACCATGTTCAAAGGCGGCGTTCAGGAACGGTTCAGGGCGGGGGGCGATCGTAAGGGTCAAGGAGGTGGATCGCGATGGAGTTTTACTGGGGGGCCGGGGTCCACTGGTGGACCTGGTGCCTGGGGATCGCGCTCATGCTCGTGTTCTGGGCGCTGGTCATCTGGGCCATTGTGGCGCTGGTGCGGTGGGCGCACGGCGGGCACCGCGGCCCCGGTGGGCCCGGGGGCCCCGGTGGCCCGGGCCGTCCGCCGGGACCGTGGCCGCCCGCGGGGCCGCAGCAGGCGGCTTCACCAGAGGAGACGCTGGCCCAGCGGTACGCCACCGGCCAGATCGACGCGGACGAATACCACCGGCGCCGTCAATCGCTGCGGTCCGGGGCGTTCGCAAACAGTGGCAGCCGCTCATGACCGGTAACGGACCGGATACGTTCCGGGTCCGGTTGCGGTCCGTAGCTGGACAAACAAGCCGATGCTCATCGATTATTCAGGAAAATCGGGACAGCTACCCAGCGTGGCCTGTATCTACTGTTATGGCCGCGAAAAGCTACGGCACGTAGATCAGGACCATGGTCGCGCCGTAATGGGGGCATCGGCCACTGGCTCCGGTTCCGGAGCCACCGGGAGGGTGTGACCTGTAGCTGGCGGTAGCCAGACCTGGGAGGGGATTGACGGTGTTGAAGCGGACGATAGCGGTCGGCCGGGGGCCGTCCGACGACGAGGGCCCGGCGGCGCTCGGGCTCACTCACCGGATCTACCCGGACGGCCACGCGACGGCCGTGATCCGCGGCGAGCTGGACGCGGCCACCGCCGACGCCGCCCGCGAGTACGTGGCCAAGGTCATCAGCCGCAGCCGTGGCCCGGTCGAAGTCGACCTCACCGGGCTGTCGTTCTGCGACGCCCGGGGGCTGCGGGCGCTGGTCTCGATGGCCGGCTGCGCGCGGTCGGACGGGCGCAAGCTGCGGCTGACCGGTACCCGGCCTGGCATCGTCAAGATCATGCGGATCACCGGGGTGGACGCCAGCTTCCCGGAGCTGCTCGGGCAGCGGCTGGCCAGCGCCTGACCCTGATTCGCCCGATTCATCCCGCCCGAACACACCCTGAGCAGGTCGGTGACCACGGTCATCGGTGATTCTGGTCCCAGGTGGTGCCCGCCACCGCTTAGAGTCCTCCTACGAGCGCTGGATGCGCACGGGAGGAAGCCGTGACGAGCTATCGTTCGCTGGGCAGGCTGACCAGCCGCCTGATCCACGGTCGGCGCTGGCTGGGCCTGGACCGTAATCCGCTGCGCCGGACCGTCGACCGGGCCGAGACCGCGGTCCGGCTGGGGGTGGCGGTGCTGATCCTCACCGTCGTGCCGGCCATGACCGTGCTGGCCGGCCGGTGGGCCTACCACACCGCCCTGTCCCAGGTCCGAGCCCAGGACGCGGCCACCCACGCGGTGTCGGCGGTGCTGCTGGATGCGGCCCCGGGGGTCGGCACCCCCGATCCCTACGAGGGCACCGCGGTGGCCTGGGTCCCGGCCCGCTGGGTCGCCCCCGACGGCCCGGTCCGCACCGGTGACGTGCTGGCGCCGGCCGGTGCCAAGCGCGGCAGCCTGGTCCGCACCTGGGTGGACGAAGCCGGCAACTTCGTCGATCCGCCGCCCGGCCGCAACCAGGTCGTCGGCAACGTGTTCATGGCGGTGCTGCTGTCCGGGCTGTGCGGCCTCGCCCTGGTCTTCGGGGGTGAGGCGGTCAGCCACCAGGTACTGGAACGGCGGCGGATGAAGGCCTGGGACGCCGACTGGCGAACGGTCGCGCCCCGGTGGACCGGCCACACCACCTGAGGCTCAGACGTGGACGGGCTCACCCCGGGCCGGCTGGACCGGCTCCGGCCCGGCGGCCGCGTCACCGGTCCGGACCACCACCACCGGGCAGGGGGCGGCGTGCAGGCAGTCCCGCGCCACCGGCCCCAGCGGGGTCCGGCGCTGAGCGGGTGGGGTGGCGGGCCCGGCCACCGAGTCCCGGCTGGCGCTGCCGAGGACGAGCATCTCGGCCCCGACCGATCGGTCGATGAGCACCCGGGCGGGCAACCCGTCGGCCACTTCGAGCTGGACCCCGGCGGGCGGCGGGGCGCCGAGCGCCTCCCGCACGACCGCCTGCATGGTCTCCCCGGTGGGCGGCCCCGCCTCGCTGGGCTCGGCGGCCCGCGGCTGGGGCGCGTAGTACGGGGTGGGCAGCTGCTGGTCGCGGACGTGAACCACATGCACCCGCATGCCGCGCAGCTGCGCCTCACGGCCGGCCCAGCGCACCGCGGCGACCGAAGCAGGCGAACCGTCGATGCCCACCAGGATTCGCCCGGTGGTGGGGTGGAGTCGGGTTGGCATGTTCCCACCTTTCTCGCGCTGTCCGCTGATGGCCGCGGTCCCGGCTGGGAGCCGCGCACGTACAGGAGAACACGCCTGCACGACATAGTCCATCATGCACTTAGAGTAATGAACTTGACTACAGGTGGTTACCACAATAGGGACTCACCTGGGATAACGCCAGCCCGGCCCGTAACGCGATGCCGCTGAATTCGGGCTGCGCTGCGGGCCGGGAACGGTTCCGTAACTAGTGGTTAGCCGAGTCTTTACGGGGCTCGCCCCGGTAGGTGCCGAACGACCACCGGTTGCCCTCGGGATCGCGGACGGCGAAATCGCGGGAACCGTAGTCGGTGTCGTGCAGGTCCATCAGGACCTCGGCGCCGGCCGCGGTGGCCCGGGTGAACAGCTCGTCGGGGTGGCTGGTGACCACGTAAGCGCCGAAGCTGCCCGGCAGCGGCTCTACCCCTTTACCGTCGCTGGGGGGGGCCGAGCCGAGCATGATCCCGCCGCCTTCCGGCCAGGACAGCTGGGCGTGCTGGACCTGGTCGCCGTCGGCGTAGACGACGGTCTCCTCGAAGCCGAACGCCTCGACCAGGAAGCTGATCAGCCCGAGAGCGTCACTGGCGCGGAGGGTGGGCCATACCTGGGGTGCTGGGTTCACATCAGTCATGACGGTGATCCTTCCGGGCCCGCCGGGTGGCTGCCTTGTACGTTTCGGAACTCTTCGGCCAGCCAGTGGCTGGGCGGGCAGCCCGCCAGCGCGCGGAATTCCCGGGCCAGGTGGGCCTGGTCGTAGTAGCCGCCCGCCACCGCCAGGTCGGCCAGCGCGGGCGGGCCGCCCGCGCGGACCCGGCCCATCAGCATCCGCCGGGCCCGGTCGAAGCGGATCACCCGGGCGGCCGCCTTGGGGGTCAGCCCAATTTCGGACCGGAACCGGTTGTCCAGGTGCCGGGCCGACCAGCCGGTCTCGGTGGCCAGGCCGGCCACCGTCACCGTGCCCCGGCTGGCCAGCAGGGTCCGCCAGGCGTGAGCGACCTCGGGCGCGATCAGCGGCCGGTCGTCCATCGGGCCGGTCCGCCGGGCCAGCGGCCCGGCCAGGCCGGCCGCCCCGGGCAGGACCAGGCCGGCCCGGGCGGCCAGCAGCGCGTCGACCACCGCGAACCGGCCGGCCCAGGTGGCGGCCGTCCGTACCCGGTCCTGCAGCTCGGCCGCGAACCGGCCCAGCACCTCGTCACCCTCCAGGTCGAGAGTGGCCAGGGCCCCGGCCGGCGGCCCGAGCAGGACCCGGGCGCCCAGTGGGGTCAGGCCGAGCTGGATCCCGGACTGACGGCCGTCGTGGGTGACCAGCGCGGGCGCGGTGTGCAAGCCCCCGACCAGCACCTGGTGCTGGCTGGCGGGCTGCCGCGGGTCGGGGTGGGCGCTGATCGTGAGCGGGTCGTCGAGGGTGACGATCAGCGTCAGCCAGGGCGACGGCAGGCCGCGGTGCCGGGCGGGCGGCTCACCCGCCTCCCGGTAGCCGGAATACCAGGCCACCAGCGGCCGCAGTGCCGCCGGCGGCCGGTGCCGGGCTGCCTCGGAAACCATTGCACCCCCCGGCCTTCGAACCTTTTTATTACGTTTATTTTACCACTGCGTGATTGCAGGTCACATTCGGTTAAAAAGGGAAACCGGACGGCGGCTCCCAGGAATTTGCGGGAGCTGTGACCGCGCTGACCTGGCTACGACGGCCCATTGGGCGGCCCAGCGGGGGTTCGGGCGCCGCGACCGGGCCGTCCTTGCGTATTTCCGGGGACGTTAGCTTCCGGTAATCGCATTCACATATCTGAGCGGCAGAAACCACCGGCCGGGGCAAGAAATATTACCAATTTGGTTTTGCCGATTTCCGCGCCACCGGCCGGTCTAGCGTGATCGCACGGGAGCCTAACCAATCATCATGGAGGTGGATTGAATGCGCACCGGGCATAGGCCTGCATGGCGCCGCCGCCCACAGAGCCGGGCGGCGCGGATTGCGGTACCTCTCGCCATCCCGATGGCGCTGGGCCTGACCCTGGGCGCCGTGCTGGCGTTCACCGGCGGCCCGTCGAACACTACGATTCAGCAGTCGGCGGCGGGTGCGACCGCCAGCCCGACCGCCAGCGGCGCGGCCGCGGCCCCGACCACGGCGGGCGCGGCGCCGTCGGCGTCGGCCACCGCCACCGCGCCGGCTGCGGCCGCCAACGTGAGCTGCCGCATCGTGGTGCCCGCGAACCCGCTGAGTGCGACCGGCCTGTCCACCCCGTACCAGCTCGAGGGACCGGCCGGGATGACCCCGCAGGCGTCGGGCTGCACGATGACGAACTTCGCCAACCTCGGCGCGTTCGTCCAGGCGACGATCCTCAACCCGGCCACCGGCGCCCTGTCGGTCTACGAGCCGCTGGTCATCACCCAGGGCACCCAGGCGGCGGTCAAGCCGGTCGTACCCACGCTGCCCGCGGGTGCGGTGGTCACGGTCGACTTCGGCTTCAACGGCACCAACCTGACCCAGGTCGGGGCGACCGGCAACGCGCTGCGCCAGGGCAACTGCGTGAACGGCCTGGGCGGGTCGATCTTCGGCCAGGTCTCGTTCTGCAACGGCACCCAGTTCTTCCAGGCCGTGAACCGGGCCGAGGCAGCGGGCAAGATCACGGTCCCGGCCCTGGGCACCTCACCCAAGACCGGCACCACCTGTCTGGACACCCGGTCGTTCGCGATGATCGACCAGGACCAGAGCGACAACGTGACCTCGACCTACCTGCTCAACACCGCGACCGGGCAGACCGCGCAGGACAACGCGGGCAACGAGGCCGCGCTGGCCGGGGCGACGAAGATCAACAACGGCAGTGACAACCTGCTGCTGGACGCCTTCCTCGACCCGATCATGGGCTGCACGCCGATGGAGGCGCCGGACCTGACCAACTCCGGCACGATGGGTACCTCGCAGGCCCTGGACGAGATCTCAGCGGCCAAGAACGCCACCGCGCCGATCGCCCTGGTGCCCGAGAACGACGAGATGGTGCTGGTCAACAACGCGGCCAGCACGGCCAAGACCAACCTGTACCGCAGCAATGTGGGCCAGGCGCCGATCAGCGCGGCCAACAACGCGGCCGACAGCCCGGCGAACTACTGCCAGAACATGGTCAACGTCCAGGCGCCGTTCCTGGCCAAGAACCAGACCTTGCTGGCGGGTGGCCCGACCCCGGTCGCGGGTACCGGCAACAACCTGTTCACGTTCATGGCCAACCGGCTGAACATGTCGTTCACCAACCTCGGCTGCCAGAACTTCGGCCTCACCAACCCGGTCGCGGTCACCCTGGGCGGGAACGGGGCGGCCGTCGCGGCCACGATCAACACCACCGCGCAGAAGGCCACCGCTACCGGTGCCGCGGCCGGTGGCGGCAACGGTACCCGGCCTGCGCCGCCTGCGGGCGGACGCCGCGGGCGCCCGCATCACACCGTGATGGACCCGTCGGGAATGTGAGTTAGCCAGATCATCTGGTCGTAGCCCGTTGCGGTACCCGCCGCAGCGGGCTACGGCTGTGTCCGGGGCGGCCGCCGGGCGGCGCGGCGGCCGCGGCCGAGCGGTACCTCGGGTGTACCGCTCGGCCGCGGCCGGCGCGCCCGGTCTCCTGCTGGCAGACAGGGGGCGCGCTAGGGGCGACACCGGGAAAGCCGGTCAGCACAGCAGGCCACGCCGGCCAGCGGCGCGACCCGGCCCTCGTGCTGGTGGGCAGACCCGGTGCCGCCCCTGTAGGCACCCGCCAAGCATCCCCCCGGTGCATGACGGATACCGGGGATGAAATTACCGGCCGGGCCCGGGCCGGGCCGGGGAAACGGGTGTCCGGATTCGTCCGGGTATTTCGGCCGGAGCGGGCGGGAAGCCAGGACCGAAGCTTGAAGGAGCAACAAATTGCCCGGTCAGCTACGCGCTGGTTCGCGCCATTCTGTAGTGTCCTGGGCGAAATACGTGACTGCACGTCTTGAGGGGGACGCATGCCGGACACGCCTGCCAGCGCGCCAGCATTAACGGACCTGGCGGCCTGCCAGACCCGCGGTGAGTTCGGGCAGCTGCTCGGCGACCTGCGCGCCACCTCCGGCCTGTCCATCCGCGACGTCAGCGCGGCGACCGGCATCCCGGTGGCGACGGTGGGCGACTACTTCAACGGCCGCCACCTGCCACCGGTCCGCGACCGCATCCTCGAACGCCTGGTCCGGGCCTGCGGGGTGACCGACGAGACGCTGATCGAGGCCTGGACGGCGGCCCGCAACCGGGTCCGGCCGACGCCGGGCCGGCCGCCCGCCAACGTGCCCGCGCCCTACCGCGGGCTGGACTTCTTCCGCACCGAGGACGCGGCCTGGTTCTTCGGCCGGGCCGCGGTGACCGAGCGGCTGGCGGCCGAGGCCCGGCGGCTCAGGGCCCAGGGCCTGCCGCTGGTGGTGACCGGGCCGTCCGGGGCGGGCAAGTCGTCGCTGCTGCGGGCCGGGCTGATCCCGGCCCTGGCGCCCGGCACCGCGGTGGTGGTGTTCACCCCGGGCCCGCACCCGGCCCGGGCGCTGGCGGCCGCGCTGGCTTCTGGTGGGGCTGATGGGTCTGGTGGGGTTGATGAGTCTCACGGGTCCGGGCTGGCGGTGATCGTCGACCAGTTCGAGGAGGTGTTCGCGCCCGGGGTGGCCGAGGGCGAGCGGGACGAGCTGATCGAGAACCTGTACGCGCTGGCGCAGCCGGGACCGGATGGCCAAGCCGGGGCGCTGGTCGTGCTCGGGCTGCGGGCCGACTTCTACGGCCGGGCGCTGGCCGACCCGCGGCTGGCCCGGTCGCTGCAGGACGGCCAGGTGGTGGTCGGGCCGATGACGGCCGACGAGCTGCGGGCCGCCATCGTCGGCCCTGCCCAGGCCGCCCACCTCGACCTCGAGCCTGGCCTGGTCGACCTCATGCTCCGGGACCTGCGGCCGGTCAGCGCCCGCCGCGGCGCCCACGACCCGGGGGCGCTGCCGCTGCTGTCGCACGCGCTGCTGTCCACCTGGCGGGGACGCCGGTCCGGGCGGCTGACGATCGAGGCCTACCGGGCCAGCGGCGGCATCACCGACGCGGTCGCCCGGTCGGCCGACGACGCCTACAGCGAGCTGACCGCCAGCCAGCAGCGGGCCGCCCGGCGGCTGTTCCTGCGGCTGGTGTGGGTGGCCGACGACGGGGCCGACACCCGCCGCCGGGTGCCGCTCGACGACCTGGCGCCGGCCGCCGGGCCGGACCGGGGGGCCGACGATGACCTGAGCACGGTGCTCGGCCTGTTCGTGGACCACCGGCTGATCACCAGCGACGAGCAGACGGCCGAGATCACCCACGAGGCGCTGCTGACCGCCTGGCCGCAGCTGCGCCGCTGGATCGACGAGAGCCGGGAGGAGCTGGTCATCGCCCGCCGGATCGCCGAGTCCGCCCAGCTCTGGCAGGAATCCGGCCGTGACGACGCCGACCTGCTGCGCGGTGGCCGGCTGGCCATGGCCCGGGGCTGGGCCGGGGAGCCGGAGACCGGCGGCCCGGCCGCGGCGGCCGCCAACGCCGAGCGGCGGGCCACCCTCAGCGGCACCGAGCGCGCGTTCGTGGACGCCTCGTTCGCCCGGGACCGGGCCGAGCAGGCCGAGCAGCGCCGGAACCGGCGGCTGTTCCGCCGCCTGACGGCCGCCCTGGCGGTGGTGCTGCTGGTGGTGGCGGCGCTGGCCGGTTACGCGATGCAGCAGCGGTCCGACATCGGCCAGCAGCGCAACCAGGCCGACTCCCGGCAGGACGCGGCCGAGGCGATGGACCTGCGCAACCAGGACCCGGCCCTGGCCGACCAGCTCAGCCTGGCCGCCTACCGGGCGGCGCCCACCACCCAGGCCCGCGGCAGCCTGCTGACCAGCTCAGCCACTCCACTGGCGGCCCGGCTGCTGGGCCCGGCCGACGCGGTCCAGTCGGTGGCGCTCAGCCCCGACCACCGGCTGCTGGCGGCGGCCGCCGCCGACGGCACCGTCCGGCTGTGGGACCTCAGCGATCCCGACCACCCGGTCAGCCTGGGCGCCCCGTTCGTCCGCCAGAGCCAGCCGGTTTACGCGGTCACGTTCAGCCCCGGTGGCCACACGCTGGCGGTGGCGGGCGCCAGCGGCCAGGTCGAGCTGTGGAACGTGGACCGCCCGGCCCGGCCGGTACAGCTGGGCCCGGCCCTGACCGGCCCGGCCGGCACGATCTACGGGCTGGCGTTCAGCCCGTCCGGGACCACGCTGGCGGCGGGCAGCGCCGACGGCACCGTCCGGCTGTGGACGATGGGGGCCGCCGGGGCCGCCCCGGCCGCCCCTGGCCACCCGGTCACCTTGCACGTGACCGGCGGCTTCGTGCAGACGGTGGCGTTCAGCCCGGCCGGCACCGAGCTGGCCGCGGGCACGGCCGGCGGCACGGTGGCGATGTGGGCGCTGCCCGGCCACAACGGGGTGCCGACCGCGCTGCCCACGCTGACCGGGCCGCAGGACGTGGTGTTCTCGGTGGCGTTCAGCCCCGACGGCCACACGCTGGCGGCCGGCAGCAAGGACAAGACGGTGTGGCTGTGGGACGTCGGCAACCGGGCCCACCCGCGGCCGGTGGCCCAGTTCAAGGGGGCCACCAGCTGGATCAACGCGGTCGCGTTCAGCCCCGACGGGTCGCTGCTGGCCGACGGCAGCAGCGACGGCTCGGCCCAGGTGCTGGACGTCGCCACCGGCGACCCGGTCGCCACCCTGCCCGACCCCGACCCGGTCACCACGCTGGCCTGGGACCGGGCCGGGCACCTGGTCACCGGGGCGGCCGACGGCAGCGTCCGGGTCTGGGCCCTGCCCCCGGCCGTGCTGGCGGCCGAAGGAGTGGTCAACGGGGTCGCGTTCAGCACCGCGCACCCCGACCAGCTGGCGGTGGCCAGCGGCGACCTGCAGCTGTGGGACGCGAGCAGGCACCAGCCGCTCGGACCGGCCGTGACCGTACCCGGTACCAGCCCGGGGGCGGCCGCGTTCAGCCCGTCGGGTGCGGTGCTGGCGGCCGGCTTCCTGGACGGGACGCTGCGGCTGTACCAGGTGACCGCGGCCGGCCACCTGGTCCTGGCCAGCCCGGTGGAAAAGGCATCGACCGCCGGTTACGTGGAGGACGTGGCCTACTCCCCCAACGGGCAACTGCTGGCCACCGCCAACGACGACTACACGGTCGGGCTGTGGGACGTGGCCGACCCGGCCCGCCCGCGCAAACTGGCCACCCTGCACGGGTTCGGTTCCTACGTGTTCTCGGTCGCGTTCAACCGGGCGGGCACGCTGCTGGCCGCCGCCAGCGGCGACAAGACCGTGCGATTGTGGAACATCGCCGACCCGGCCCACCCCGCGCCGGTCGGGCCGCCGCTGACCGGGCCGTCCGACACCGCCTACTCGGTGGCGTTCGACCCGGCCAAGCCGGTGCTGGCGGTGGGCAGCGCCGACAAGATGGTGTGGCTGTGGGACATCGCCGACCCGGCCCACCCCAGACGGCTGGCCGGGCCGCTCAGCGGGCCGGCCAGCTACGTGTACTCGGTCGCGTTCAACCCGGCCGGGACGATGCTGGCCGCGGGCAGCACCGACGACACCGTGTGGCTGTGGGACCTGACCGACCCGTCCCAGCCAGAGCCGCTGGCCACGCTGACCGGGCCGACCGACCACGTGTACACGGTGGCGTTCAGCCCGTCCGGGTCGACGCTGGCGGCGGGCAGCGCCGACGGCAGCGTGCACCTGTGGGACACCACCGCGGCGGCGGCCGCCCGGGCGGTCTGCAGCATGGGCGGCGACCCCATCGACCGGTCCGAGTGGGCCCGCTACCTGCCCGGCACGCCCTATCAGCCGCCCTGCGCGGGCTAGCGGGCTAGTTCAGGGCGGCGGGCTTGCGGGCGCTGAAGCGCATGACCGCGCCGCCCAGGGCGGTCCTGGTCTGCAGGTCGGTCAGACCCAGCTTGTTCAGCGCGGTCCGCAGCTGACCGGGGTGCAGCAGGGTGGTGCCGTTGCGCTCCCCCACCCGCATCAGCCGGGCCGGAGCGGTGTTGAGCACGTCGTAGCCGACCAGCTTGCCGCCCGGGCGGAGCACCCGGACCGCCTCGACCAGCGCCTTGTCCCACTCGATCACGTGGTGCAGCATCGCGGCCGACAGCACCAGGTCGAACCGGCTGTCGGGGAACGGCAGCGCCACCGCGTCGGCCCGCTGCACGCTGGCCCGCTTGCCGAAGCCGGACAGCACCTGCTCGGCCATGCCGACCCGCTCGGTGTCGGTGTCGGTCGCCACCATCCGGAACCGCGGGTACAAGGTCAGCAGCTGGGCGGTCAGCCCGGCCACGCCCGCGCCGATCTCCAGCCCCTCCCCCGACGGCTCCACGCCCTGCAGGATCCAGGGCAGGATGAGCCGCCGGGCCGCCAGCCGGTAGGGCAGGCTGGTCAGGGTCGCCTTGGCGCTGGGCGGCATCTCGGGCTCGGGCACCATCCCAGCTTGCCACGCGAATCTGGTGGCGGGAGCCTCTGCCCTCGGCAGATTTCTTTGGAGATGGGCGGGAGCCCGGCCCAAGCTGCTTTTTATTCAGCATCGAAATCCGCTTCCATCCGTGCTCGCACGGAAGAAAGGGGCCAGCCATGCCGGCTGCCACCGCCGATACCCCGCTGGCCGGGCCGCTCGACGATCAGCTGACCGCGCGGCTGCTGCAGCAGCGCATCATCGTGCTCGGCACCGAGGTCGATGACCGGATCGCCAACCGGCTGTGCGCCGAGTTGCTGCTGCTGTCGGCCGAGGACCCGCGCAGCGACATCAGCCTGTACATCAACTCGCCGGGCGGCTCGGTCAGCGCCGGGCTGGCCATCTACGACACCATGCGGCTGATCCCCAACGACGTCAGCACGCTGGCCATGGGGCTGGCGGCCAGCATGGGGCAGTTCTTGCTGTGCGCGGGCGCGGCCGGCAAGCGCTTCAGCCTGCCGCACGCCCAGGTGCTCATGCACCAGGGATCGGCCGGCTTCGGGGGGACCGCGGCCGACATCGAGATCTACGCCAGCCAGCTCGACCGGACCGGCCGGACGGTGATGGGGCTGGTCGCCCAGCACACCGGCCAGCCGCTCGAGCGGGTCGAGCAGGACAGCCTGCGGGACCGCTGGTTCGACGCCGAGGAGGCCCGCGCCTACGGGTTCATCGACCACGTGGTGGAAAGCGTTTCGGACGTGCGGCCGTCGATGGCCGCGCCGGTGGGGGTGTAAGGCATGAACGAGAGGCACAGCATGGGCCAGTACACGATTCCGACCGTGGTCGAGAAGGCGGCCGGCGTCGAGCGGGCCTACGACATCTACTCGCGGCTGCTGTCCGAGCGGATCATCTTCCTCGGCACCGAGATCGACGACGGCGTGGCCAACGTGGTCATGGCCCAGCTGCTGCACCTGGAGTTCGCCAGCCCCGACGTCGACATCAACCTGTACATCAACTCCCCGGGCGGCTCCTACAGCGCGATGACCGCGATCTACGACACCATGCAGTTCATCCGCCCGGACGTGGCCACCACCTGCATGGGCCAGGCCTCGTCGGCGGCCGCGGTGCTGCTGGCGGCGGGCACCCCGGGCAAGCGCACCGTGCTCCGGCACGCCCGGGTGCTGCTGCACCAGCCGTCGGCCGAGGCCCGCGGGGCCCTGCCCGACCTGGCCGTGCAAGCCAAGGAGATCGCGCGGATCCGTGACGACATGGAGGAGATCCTGGCCAAGCACACCGGCCATCCGGTCAGCCAGATCCGGGCCGACACCGACCGGGACCATACGTTCACCGCCCAGGAAGCCGTGGACTACGGGCTGGCCGACGCGGTGATCACGTCACGCAAGCTGGACGTACCGGAGCTGCTGAGCGCTTAGGCGGCCAAGCGGGCGTTGAGGTCGCGGGGGCGGAGCTGGGGTCCGGGGCTGGTGGCGGCCCGGCGCACGGCGTCGAGCGGGATCACCACCGGGACCTCGGCTTCGGCCTGCGGCTCGAGGCCCTCGCGGCGGGCGCGTTCGCGGGCCACCCGGTCGGCCAGCAGGCGGCGGGCGCGCATCACGGCCAGTTCGCGGCCGATCTCGGACAGCACGTCGGACAGCTCGATCTCAAGGGCGGTGCAGACCGCGGCCAGGACTTCGGAGGAGGCTTCCTTGCGGCCGCGCTCCAGCTCGGACAGGTACGGCATCGACACCCGGGCCGCCCGGGCCACGTCGGCCAGGGTCCGGCGCTGCTGGTGGCGGGCCCGCCGCAGCGCCGCGCCGAACAGGTGGCGCAGGAGGGGCTCGGGGCGCCGGTCAGCGGGGCGGATCGGGGTCAGCTTGCCCATCGTGTCCCTCCGGCCTGATGCGAGGCTGTTTGTGCTGGTGAGGTCAACGTAGCCCGGGGACGGGGCGGGGCAGAAGGGCTTTCGCGACCGGCGTAAGCGAGGACGAGGGTCGCATCGCGTGTGGCTGCTACGGTTGTAGCAAGCTTGCTACAATGCCGCCATGAGCGCAGTGCCTGCCCGCGATCTCCGTAACCACACCGCCGAGATTCTCCGCCGGGTCGAGGCCGGCGAGGAGATCGAGGTGTACAAGGACAACCGGCCGGTAGCCAAGATCATCCCGCTGTCCCGGCGGCCTCAGTGGCTGCCCGCGACGGAGATCGCCAGTGAATTGGCCCAGCTCGGCCCCGACACCACGGGTCTGGCCGATGAACTGCGGGAAACCCTCACCGACACCACCGACGACCTGCCGTGGTGACCGCGCAGCGCGCGCTGGCCGACACCTCGATCTTCATCGGGCTGGAGTCCACCCGGTTCGATCCCGCGCGCATCGCGGACTTCGAGTGGGCGGTGTCCACCATCACGCTGGGCGAACTTCGGCTCGGGGTACTGCAGGCCCGGACGCCGGAGATTGCTTCGCGGCGGCTGACGACTTATCAGCTGGCCCAGCGTCTGGAACCGCTGCCCGTCGACGAAACTGTGTCGGAAGCATGGGCCCTGCTCGTCTCCCAGATCCGCACCGCGGGGCGCAAGGCTCCGATCAATGACACCTGGATCGCGGCGACCGCGATCGCTCACGATGTGCCGATCATGACCCAGGATGCTGATTACGACGCGATGCCAGGCGTGCAGGTCGTCAAAATCTGAAGGTGTACGGGCGCCCTCAGGTGAGCACCACGAGTTTGCCGGTGGCTTGGCTGGATTCCATGGCGGCGTGAGCCTCGGCGATCTCGGTGAACGG
>JAFAYQ010000021.1 GCA_019240215.1 Actinomycetota bacterium
CCGCAACTCGAGCGAATCCGGCAGCGGGATCAGCCGCCCGACCGGCACCGCGATCCGGTCGGCGAAGCCGCCGTCGGTGTGCGGGACCTGGGCCGCACTCCCCAGGTACCGGGTCTCCGGGCACAGATTCGACGCCCCCGCGACGCACCACTCACAGTGCCCGCAACTCCGGGCCGGGTGGACCGCCACCGCCTGCCCCACCGCCGGCCCGGAACCGTCCGCGGCCGCCACGGCGACCCGCCCCACCACCTCGTGCCCGAGGATCATGGGCGCCTGCAGTATCGAAGTGCCTACTGCGCCGTCGCGCCAGTAGTGCAGGTCAGAGCCGCACACGCCGCCGTAGGCCACGTCGACCAGAGCCTCGTCCGCCGCAGCGGCGGGCGCCGGCTCCCGGTCCAGCCGCAAATCGTCCCGCCCGTGCACCCGCAGGGCTCGGATGTCAGCCACGCCCGCTCCCCTCACAGCGCCTCCACTCGCTCACAGCACCGCGGTGATGCCACCATCGACGTAGATGATCTGCCCGTTGACGAAGTCGGAGGCGGCCGAGGCCAGCCACACGGCCGGGCCGGCCAGGTCGGAGGGCAGGCCCCAGCGCCGGGCCGGCGTCCGGGCCTCGACCCAGGCGCTGAACTCCTCGTCGGCCACCAGGGTGGCGTTCAGGTCGGTGCCGATGTAGCCGGGGGCCAGGCCGTTGGCCTGGATGCCGCCGGCCGCCCACTCGGCGCACATGGTGCGGGTCAGCGAGGCCAGGGCGGCCTTGGCGGCGGCGTAGGCGGACGTGGTCGGGCGGACCAGCTGGGTCTGCAGCGAGCAGACGTTGATGATCTTGCCGTGGCCGCGTTCCAGCATGCCGCGGGCGAGCTCCTGGCCGAGGACGAAACAGCTGGTCAGGTTGACCGACACCACCTGCTGCCAGGCGTCCAGCGGGAACTCGGTCAGCGGCGACCGGAACTGGATGCCGGCGTTGTTGACGAGCACGTCGATCCCGCCCAGCTCCGCGACCAAGCCACGGGCCCCGGACACGACCGCTTCGGGGTCGCCGACGTCGAACGCGCAGCCGCGCACCTCGGCCCCCGCCACCTCCGAACGCAGCGCGACGCAGGCTTCCTCGACCCGGCCGAAGTCCCGGCCGTGCAGCACCACGGTCGCGCCGGCCTGGGCCAGCCCGGTCGCGATGGCCGCCCCGATCCCGCGAGTGGAGCCGGTGACCAGCGCACGCCGCCCGGTCAGGTCGAAGGGCGAATCAGCCACGGCTCTCCTCGGTAACGTCGACGGGTACACCGCCGGCGGCCAGCGAGCGCCCGGCCGCCAGCACCACGGCCAGGTCGGCCAGGCCATCGTCGACGCTGACCACCGGCGGCCGGCCGGAACGGATGGCCGACACCCAGTCCTCGACGATAGACCGGTGGCTGTCGTAGTAGTTCTCCGGTCCGGAGATGGCCCGGCCGGCCGGGTTCTGCTCGTCCCAGAGGGCGGCGCCGCCCTGGTCGGTGTCGTAGTCGACCCGGATCTCGATCCGGCCGCGGGACCCGATCACCGCCCCCTCGGCCTCGGCCGCCAGCGGGAACGCGGTCCACGAGTACAGCGACTGGGCCGCCAGGCCCGAGGCGAACCACAGCGTGAGCAGCAGCGTGTCCGCCCGTCCGGTCCCAGCCGCCGAGCTCGCCACCGCCGACACCCGCTCTACGGGCCCGCCCAGATACCGCAGCAGGCTCGTGTGATGGGTCCCCTGGTCCAGCAGCAGACCCCCAGATGGCCCCAGCCCGCGCCGCCACCCGTCCCGCAGCCACACCCCGTCCAGCGTGAACAGGCGGGTGGAACGCAACGCCAGCACGTCCCCCACCGCGCCCGACGAGATCGCCTCGCGGGCGGCCCGGACCGCCGCGATGTGCGGGTAGTTCTCCGCGACCGCGACCACCCGCCCGGCCTCGGCGGCCGCCCGCCGGATCCGTTCGCCGTCGGCCCCGGTGGTGGCCAGCGGCTTTTCGACCAGCACGTGCCAGCCGCGGGCGAGGGCGTCGCAGGCGGTGTCGGCGTGCCGCGCGTGCGGGGTCCGGATGTCGGCCGCGTCGATCGGCACCCCGTCGTCCACCGCGGCCTGGATCGAGGGGTAGGCCGGCACCCGGAACAGGTCGGCCACCACCTGCCGCCGCTCGGCCTGCGGGTCGATCACCGCCACCAGCCCGAAGCCACCGGAGGCGGTCGCGTACACGTGCCGGGCGACCAGCTCACCGATCGCTCCGCACCCGACCAGCGCGACCCGGACCGCGCCTGAGCCCTGCGGGGGAACGATCATGCGGTCGCCAGCGTGGCCGCCACCTCGGCCAGGGCGGCGGCCTGCCAGGCGGTCGAGGTGATCGAGCGGGCCAGCTGCTCGGCGTGCTCGGGGTCGACCGCGGCCAGCGCCCCGGCCACCGCCGCCAGCGCCGACGCCCGGCGGTCGGTGCCGGGAATCGACTGGGCGCTGCGCTCGGCGTCGGCGATGACGCGGGCCGCCCGGGTGGCATCGAGGGCGGCCATGACCTTGGCCACCGCCGCCAGCGCGGGCGCCCGGGCGCTGGCGCCGGGCAGCGGGCGGGCCAGCCGTTCGGCGTCGGCGATCAGGCGGCCGGCCCGGTCGGGGTCGGTGCCGATGACCGCCGCGGCCAGCGCCGCCAGCGCCGACGCCTTCTGGTCGGGGGCCGCTATCGAGTGCGCGACCTGCTCGGCGTGGTCGGGGTCGATGACGGCCAGGGCCGCGGTCACGTCGGCCAGCGCGGTCGCCTGCCGGTCGCGGCTGGGCGCCGAGCGGGCGTCCCGTTCGGCGTCGGCGATCAGCTGGCTGGCCCGGCCGGTGTCACCGGCGGCCACCGTCGCCGCCACCCCGGCCAGCGCCGACGCCTTCCAGGCGGGCTCGGCCAGCGACTGGGCGACCGACTCGGCGGTGCGGGCGTCGCTGATCGCGAGCGGGCCGGTCACCGCGGCCAGCGCCAGCGCCCGCGGTTCGTCGTCGCGGATCGACTGGGCCACCCGGCAGGCGTCGGCCACCAGCCGGGCGGCCCGGCCGGGGTCGCCCGCGCGGATCGCGGTGGCCGCCGCGACCAGGGCCTGCGCCTTGGGCGGGCTCTCGGGGACCGAATGGGCCGCCCGCAACGCCTCGGTGACCAGGTGCCCGACCTGCTTCCGCTCCAGCGCCGGCCCGGGCCCCGCAGGCACGGCCGTCCCCGCAGGCACGGCCGGCGCCGCCTGGACCCCGAGGCTGGCGACCGGCACCCGCCGCCGCACCCGCCCCGGCGCGGCCGCGTTGGCGGTGAACGCGAACTCCCGGGCCGCCCCCGACCCCTGCTCGCTCGGCTCCGGCAGTCCCTGCGCCGCCAGCCGCTCCCGCAGCTCCGGGTACAGGTCACCGAACGTCAGCCACGGGGCCCGCCCCGGCAGCCCGGCCGCGACCAGATCGCACAGCTCGGCCGTGAACGACGTGCAGGCGTCGTCCCCGTGGCCCGGCGCCGGCGCGGCCGCGCACTCGTCCGGCCCGACCGCGGCCAGCGTGTAGCCGCCGGGGATGGCCGCCAGCGGACCGGAGCCCGCCTGCCCGCCGAAGCAGCAGTCCAGGATGGACAGCTTGGTGTGGGCGGGGCTCCCGCGCAGCGTCTCGGTCAGCGCCCGCCACGGCAGCCCGCTGTCCTCCGGCCGGCCCGGATCGGTGGCGGTCACCGACAGGCACAGCCCGCCGTCGCCCGCCAGCACCCCGTGGCCCACGTAGTAGAGGAGCAGCACCCCGGTCGTGGCCACCGCCACCTCGGCGATCTCGGCGCTCAGGCCGGCGGCCGAGATCGGGTTGGCGATGACCCGGACCTGGCCGGCGGGCCAGCCGCCCAGCTCAGGGTCGGTCAGCAGCGAACGCACGGCCGCCACGCTGTTTCTGGCCGCGCGGATCGGCGGGAATTCGGCATACTCATAGGCCGAGACCCCAATGAGGATCGCGGCCGAACCCGGGGGGACGATGGTCTCAGCCACGGCGGCCCGCCCCAGGCTCCCACCGGTCGGCGACGTACACGCTCATTGGTCCCCCTATCAGCTAAAACGCTGACATGATACGAGCCATCGGGCCGGGTCCGGGGTTCCGCCACGGCCATCCGGCCAGAACGGTGGGCGGGCTGACCAGCCAGAGGAGACGCCGATGACCGGGCCAGACGTGGCTACCGGGCCGCCCGGCGACGGCTACGCGCTCGGCCGGACCTCGGCCGAGTACCAGCGCCTGCGCTGGCAGGCGGCCCTGTTTGAGCAGGTCACCGCCCGGGTGCTCGGCCAGGTGGGCGTCGGCCGGGGCCAGCGCTGCCTGGACGTGGGCTGCGGGGCGGGCGACGTGATGCGGCTGCTGGCCGGGCTGGCCGGCCCGGCCGGCCAGGTCACCGGAATCGACAACGACGCTCGGCTGGGCGGCGAGGCGCTGGCGGTGCTGCGGGCGACCGTGCCCGGCCGGTTCGACTTCGTGGCCGCCGACGTCGAGACGGCCGAGGAGGTCCCGGGCGGCCCGTTCGACCTCGTGTTCGCCCGCTTCCTGCTGTTCCACGTGCACGACCCGGCCGCGGTGGTGCGCAAGCTGTACGGCTGGACCAAGCCGGGCGGGGTGCTGCTGGTCCAGGACTTCGACGCGCGGACGATGGACGTGGTGCCGCCGCTGGCCACCTGGCCCGAGTACGAGCGGGTCGTCTACGGGATGTTCGCCCAGGCCGGCGCCGATCCGGGGGTCGGCCGCAAGCTGCCCTTGCACTTCAGCGCGGCCGGGCTGGGGCTACCGGACGGGACCGACGTGACCGGCCTGCTGCTGCCGCTGCCGGAGATCGTGCGCATGTACCGGGCCATGTACACCAACCTCCGGCCCGCCGCGCTCCGCCTTGGCCTGACCACCGAGGCCGACGGCGACGCGTTCCTGGCCGAGCTCACCGAAGCGACCGCCCCCGGCCAAGGCCAGCGCCAGGGCCAAGGCCCGGGCCCCGGCCCCGCCGACCGGACCGCGATGCCGCCGCTGGTGATCAGCGCCTGGAAACGGAAGCCGCTTCGGTGACCGGCATGGTGATCTCCAGGACGGTGCCGGCGCCGGGCGCGCTGTCGATCATGACCGAGCCGCCCGCCTCGGCCACCCGGCCGCCGATGGACTCCTTGAGCCCCATGCCGGCCGACTGGGCGGCCGGGTCGAACCCGCGGCCCTGATCGACCACGGTCACCACCAGCGCCCCGGGCGCGGCCGCGAGCCGGAGCACGGCGCTGGCCGTGCCGGCGTGCTTGACCACGTTGGTCAGCGCCTCGCTGACCGCGCCCACCAGCGCGGCCCGGCGCTCGGCGTCGAGCGTCTCGAGGACGGCCGACCCGCGGAGCGTCGTGTAGTTGAACTCGACCCGCAGCCCGTCCCGGGCGACCCGGGCGACCACCTCGCCGAGCTGGCCGAGCAGGTCGCCGGCGGCGGCGTCGCCGGTCCCCTCGACCAGGTCGCGCAGCCACACCGCTTCCTCGGCGACCCGGGCCTTGACGGCCGCGTCGGCGATCCACTGCCCCTGGGCCAGGGTCTCCATCGTCTGCAGGACCCGGTCGTGCAGCATCCGGGCGTGCCGCAGCCGTTCCTGGTCGCGGGCCAGCACCGCCTCGCGGGCCTGGCTCTCCTCCAGCTGGCGGCCCATGCGCCGCAGCTGCCAGGCGATGGCCCAGGCGATCACCGCGTTCGGGAAGTAGGTGACGGCGTTGACGAGCACGTGGGGGGCCGGGTCGGCGTGCAGGTAGCCGCCGCCGTAGAGGTAGCCGGCGGCCAGGCAGGTGGTCGCGACCAGCACCGCGCTCAGCCGCCGGAGCCCGACGCCGAACGCCAGCGAGCAGATGACCGAGTAGGAGTAGGCGATGTACAGCCCGCCGTAGCGGGCGCTGACCATCGCGCTGACGACCAGCACCGCGATCGTGAACGCGAGGTCGGCGATCGTCCACGCCGACCGCACCCGCCGGGCCCGCAGGCAGGCCGCGGACAGGACGGCGCTCTCGGCCGTGACCGCCGCGATCAGCGCGATGACGACCGCGTGGGCCTGGTAGTTCGAAGCGTCGTGGAGGGTGACGATCCAGAATTCCGCCAGCCCGGCCAGCCGGAACAGCACCACCGCGCGCGCCAGCGTCAACTCCGTCTGCCCGGCCGCGTCCGAGCGGGCGGCGCTCATCACCTTGCCCCGCCGGCCGGGCGCCGCTCGATCGCGGCCCGGGCCAGCTCGGCCTTGTTGCCGACGTGCAGCTTGGCCCGGATCCGCTCGACGTAGGTGTCGACGGTCGCGCGGCTGACCCCCATCCGCGACGCGGCCTGGGCGTGGGTCAGGCCCTGGGCGATCAGGTTCAGCGTCTCCTCTTCGCGGGCCGACAGCGCCGGGGTGCCCGCGGCCACCTCGGCGGCGGCCGGGGCCGCGGTCAGTTCGCCCTGCAGGATGTCGGCCAGCTGCGACGACAGCGCGAAGCCACCGCTGGCCACGGTGTGCACGGCGGCGATCAGCATCGGCGGGTCGGCCAGCTTGGTCACGTAGCCGCAGGCCCCGGCCCGGATCGCGCCGAGCACGTCCGCGGGCCGCCCGGACGCCGACACGACCAGCACCTTGTGGTCCTGGCGGAGGCTCTCGATCGCATCCAGGCAGGGCTGGTCGCCGTCGTGGTACAGGTCCAGCATGATCACGTCGTGCCGGCCGGCGCCCGGGCCGCCCGGGCCGAGCTCGGCCGGGGTGGCCACGGCCGCGCTGATCTCGATGTCGCCGGCCTCGGCGAGGATTGACTGGAGTCCCCGCCGGGCGACGGGATGGTCGTCGACGATCGCCACCTGGATCAACGTAGCCCCCGTGATCGGTGAACAAGAAGCCCCATTATCGCGCTTCTCCCGGGTCATTCGGTGGACATTGTCACCGCTCCCGTCCCCACATCGCGCCCGGCCCGGGATGTCCCGTCACGCCGGCGTGACGTGGATGAATTTGCCGGCCCGCGCACGACGTGCGGCGACATCCGGCTGCTGCCCAGACTGAAACCCGAATGAACGGCCAGCCGGTCCTGACCCGCTGGTCAGCTCGGCGCCAGCACCGTCCAACCGTGAAAGGCGGTCCCGTTTTGATCAAGAGCCTGCGGCGTATCAGGAGGGCTTCACCACCGCGATCGTCGACCTGGGCTGTGTCAACGGTGACTGGGACTACATGTACTACGGATTCCACATGGCCTACCGGATCCAGTACATCACGCTCAACTGCTACAGCGCCGGCTGCAGCGGGTCGACCTCCTACAGCGCCTGGAAGCCCGGCTGGGCGGTCATTCCCTGATCGCTCAGGACGCGGCCCCCAGGGTCAGCGTGATCGTGTTGCCGGGGCCGGGCAGCGTGAGGTTGATCAGCGGCGTGGCCAGCAGGCAGTGGGTGAACCGGGGGATCGTGTAGGTGCCGGACAGGGTGCCGCCGGTCAGCGCGTTGAACCCCGGCTGCGAGGTGAGTGCGATCGTGGCCGGGGTCGCGGTCTGGCACGAGTTGCCGACCGGGAGCGGGATGCCCGCCACCTTGAGGCTGGTCAGCTTCAGGGTGATGTGGGAGGTGGCCTCGATGCCGCCGTTGCTCTCCAGCGTGCCGGTCGTCGGCCCCTGCTCGACGAATTCGGTGGTGGCGGTGACCGGCACCAGCCCCAGCTCGCTGAACGAGCCGGTCGCGGCCGGGAGGTTCACGCGGCCGGTGATCGTGCCGGTGGTCAGGTCGGCGGTGGCGGCCAGGGTGCCCGGGCCGAGCGGGATCGACGTGTGGATGGCGTTGATGGTGGTGCTGCCGCTGACCGGGTAGGTGAGGCTGGCGGTGGTGTCGGCCGAGGCGGGGCTGGCCCCGAGGCCGGCGCCCAGGCCAGCCGTCCCGGCCAGCGCCGCGGAAGTGAGCAGGAGTCCGGCGAGCCGCTTGTTCATGGTCATCACGTCCTGGTGAGGAGGCCGCTCCCCCCACGGTCAGCGCGTACGTTACTGGTGCGTAACCACGGCGGCAAGAGCAGTCACCCAGCCCGGATTTGGGCTATGACCGTCCCGCGCAAGACCCTTTTAAATATTTGTAAAAGGTTGACAGTGCGCGGTGACCCGAGCCCTGTCGGGCACCACCGGCCGGCGATTGGTTAACGTCACTACGTGGACGTGATCACCGAATGGACCGACGCCCAGGGCCGCGTCATCGAGCTGGTCGAGTCGCTCGGCGACGAGGAGACCCAGCGGGCGGTGCCCGCCACCCCCGACTGGACCGTCACCCAGCTGCTGGCCCACATGGTCGGCCTCAGCGCCGACGTGCTGGCGGGCGACGAGCCCGACGACCACAACCCCAGCTGGACCCAGCGCCAGGTCGACTCCCGGGCGGGCCGCACCCCGGCCGAGCTGGTGGCCGAGTGGCGCACCCTCACCAAAGGGATGCAGGACTACCTGCGTGACAACGGCCCCCGGCCGCTCAACGACATCGTCATCCACGAGCAGGACCTGCGCGGTGCGGTCGGCCGCCCGGGCGGCCGCGACACCAGCGCCCTGGCCGCGGTCCGCGACGTGATGGCGGAGCGGTTCGCGACCCGGGTCCGCCAGGCCCACCTGCCGCCGGTCGAGCTGCGCAGCCCGGCCTGGATCTTCAGCACCGGGGACGGCGATCCCGGCCTGGAGCTGTTCGCCCCCGACTTCGACCTGATCCGGGCGCTGATGACCCGGCGCACGGCCGGCCAGCTGCGGCAGTGGAGCCTGAACGGCCAGATCGACCAGTACCTGCCGGTGTTCGCCGGGCTCGGGCCGCTCCCGGAGAGCCCGCTGCCCGAATGAGGGCTTGCGCGCATGACCAGAGTTCGACCACAGAGTGACCAGCGCGATATTGCCTCGTTACGACGGAATGTAGGACGATCCTGAGATGGTTACGGTCACGGGCGGCGGTCAACGCTACGGCCTGAGCTGCCCGGCCGTGACAGAAAGACGAGGTGACCGATGCGCCTGCTGCTGATCGGCGCGCCCGGCGCGGGCAAGGGGACCCAGGCCGAAAAGCTGTCCGCCCGGTTCAACATCGCGCACATCTCCAGCGGTGACCTGCTGCGTGAGCACGTGCGGGACCAGACGTCGCTCGGCCAGCGGATCAAGAGCTACGTCGACGCCGGCGACCTGGTGCCCGACGCCCTGGTCATGGACATGCTGCGCAAGCCGGTGGTGGCCGCCTCCGAGGCCGGCGGCTACGTGCTGGACGGCTTCCCGCGCACGGTCGACCAGGCCAAGGCGGCGTTCGAGGTCGCCAACCGGCTCGGCGTCGAGGTTCAGGCCGCGGTTCACCTGTACGTGCCCGACCGGGAGCTGATCCGGCGGCTGCTGGCCCGCAGCCGCGGCTCGGACGACACCGAGGACGTCATCGCCCACCGGCTCGAGGTGTACCAGCAGATGACGATGCCGCTGCTGGAGTACTACGCCAACCGCGAGTGGATGTTCAGCGTCGACGGCACCCGGACGCCGGACGAGGTGCACGAGGCGATCGTGAGCCGGCTGGAGAAGCTGGCCGCGTTCGACACCACCGAGGAACGGGACGCGGCCTCGGCCTGACGGCCGGCGTCAACGGGCTGGCCGGGGCGTCAGCGTCACGGTGAACGTGGTGGGCTCGGCGTTCAGCCGGTAGGCCGGCAGCACGCCGGGTCCGCAGGAACCGGTGCCGAGCCCGTGCTGAGCGTGATCGATATTGATGAAAAGGCGATCGCGGGGCCGGAGCTGATGGGGATGGCGCGCGGCGTCCAGGTCCTCGGTGCTCCAGCGGCGCACGGTGAGGTCGAAGACCGGGTGGCCGGCGATCCGCAACCCGGTGCCGGCCTCGTCGGTGATCTCGGCCCAGCGCACGTCGGAGCGGTTCCCGTTTTCTTGCGGGAACACGTACGGGGTCTGGAGCGCGGCGACCGTGGCCCGGTAGCGGCCGACCCGGACTGCGTGGCGGGAGTCACGGTAGGACTCGCCCGGGCCGAGGCCGAACCACTCGACCCGGTCCAGCTCGGCCGGACCGGTCATTCGCAGCCCGAGCCGGGGCAGCGGCACCGTCCAGGAGCCTTCCGGTTCGACGTGGACGGTCAGGCGCAGCTGGTCCCCGGCCGCGGTCCAGCGGTAGGTGGTCAGCAGGCCGAGGCGGCTGGCGGCGGGGGCGACCCGGGTCGTGACGACCAGCTCGTCCGGGCCGGTGCTGACCGACGACACCCGGTGCTGCATCCGGTGCAGGCCGAGGTCGCGCCAGGCCAGTTCGTCGTGGTCGGTGGAGAACCAGCGTTCGTTGTCGATCGGCGCCCGCCACACGTCGAGCCGGGGCCCGTCGAGCGGGAGAGGGCCCAAGCTGGTCAGGATCCCGGTTGCGGGGTCGAAGACGCCGGGGCCGAGGCGGATCGCGGCGTCGGTGACCGTCACCCGGCTGGGCGCGGGC
The DNA here is from genome assembly GCA_019240215.1 of Actinomycetota bacterium. Lineage (GTDB taxonomy): Bacteria > Actinomycetota > Actinomycetes > Streptosporangiales > Streptosporangiaceae > Bog-532. The sequence goes on from JAFAYQ010000021.1 coordinate 10,421, forward strand.
CCGGGCGGGGACGTGACGGTCGGTGGGCCAGCCAGGCGGGGCTGGATCACGTCATCCTCACCATCACCAGCAGCACCATCACCTGCAGCCGCTACCTCAGCTCCAGCCTCACCATCATCAACAGCCGCTATCTCATCTCCAGCCTCATCATCGTAAGCAGCCGCTGTCTCAGCTTCAGCCTCACAATCATCAACAGCCGTTACCTCATCTCCAGCCTCACTGTCACCTTCAATTCCCTCCCCATCACCTCTAATTCCTCCTCCACCTCCTCCAACCTCTCCCCCATCACCTCCACTTCTCCCTCCATCATTTGGTATACGGTATCCTTGACTTAGTGAGGTTGGTGGGGCCGGGGTGAGGGGTGAGGTTGGGACGGCAGCGGAGGGCGAGGGTGGCTGGCTCAGAGTGGGTCGGGGGCTGAGGGCCGGTTGAGAGCTGAGAGCCGGTTGAGAGCTGAGAGTCGGTTGAAGGTTGAGGGCGGGCTCGGGGCTCGAGGCGACCTGAGGGCTGAGAGCGGGCTCGGGGTCCGAGGCGACCTGAGGGCTCAAGGCGAGCTGGCCCCAGCCGACCACGTGACCGGCCGGTGCCCAGGGCTGGTCGGCCGCCAGCACCGCCTGGACGGTCAGCCAGCGCTCCCCTATACCCCCATCAATCTCGCTGGCCTCATCAATCCCATGGGCACCAACAGCCTGCTCCGCCTCGTCGGTCGGCGGGATGGGCGGTAGGGGGACGGTCACTGACTCGCCGGGCCCGATCGGCGGCACGGTCAGCGCGCCCGCGGCCAGACGGGAGCCGTTCCCTTCGATGTTCCACGTGAATCGCAGGTGGGAGAGGTCGAGGAAGTCGTAGCGGTTGCCGATCCGCAGCCGGCCGTCGTCCGGGGTGATGCGGACCGGCTCGATGACCTTGGCGTACTCGAGCAGGCCGGGCGACGGGGTCCGGTCCGGGAACAGCAGCCCGTCGGCCACGAAGTTGCCGTCGTGCAGCGGCTCGCCGAAGTCGCCGCCGTAGCCGTAGAACTCACCGTGGGCGTCCCGGGTGCGCAGGCCGTGGTCGATCCACTCCCAGATGAAGCCGCCCTGGCACCGCGGGTAGCGGTCGAACAGCTCCTGGTACTCGGCCAGGCCGCCCGGGCCGTTGCCCATCGCGTGGCCGTACTCGCACAGGATGAACGGCATCCGCCGGCGCCTTGTGTCCAGCTCCGGGTCCGCCAGCGGCTCTTCGCGGCCCTGGCCGATCAGCTCGACCTCGGCCTGCGGGGTGTACATCCGGCTGTAGACGTCGACGTCGCGGGCGGTCCAGTCGCGTTCGTAGTGCAGCGGCCGGGACGGGTCGCGGTGCCGGGCCCAGACCGCCATCGCGGCCAGGTTGCGGCCGCGGCCGCTCTCGTTCCCGAGCGACCAGAGCACCACGCTGGGGTGGTTCTTGTCCCGTTCGACCATCCGCCGCATCCGGCTGACCAGCGCCTGCTGCCAGGCCGGGTGGTCGGCCGGGTTGTCGGGGGCCGGGTCGTCCCCGCCGTCGGCGAAGAACCCGTGGGTCTCCAGGTCGCACTCGTCGATGACGTACAGGCCGTACTCGTCGCACAGGTCCAGGAACCGCGGGTCGGGCGGGTAGTGGCTGGTGCGGACGCTGTTGATGTTGTGCCGCTTCATCAGCAGGACGTCCTGCCGCATGGTCTCCAGGGTCACCGCCCGGCCCCGGTCGGGGTCGAACTCGTGCCGGTTCACCCCCCGGAACAGCACCCGCCGGCCGTTGACGGTCAGCAGCCCGTCGGTGACGGCGACGGTGCGGAAACCGAGCCGCAGCGGCACGGTCTCGGCCGGGGTGACGAGGGCGCCGTCGTAGAGCCGGGGTGATTCGGCCGACCAGGGGTGCACGGCCGGTACGGTCAGCGGGTCGCGGGTCTCGGCGTCGATGCCGAGCTCGGGCACGATGACCCGGACCGGGACGTCGGCCTCGACCCGCAGGGTGCCGCGGCCGGTGGTGTGGTCGTAGCCGGCGTGCACGAACCAGTCGCCGACGCCGCCCTCCGGCCGGGCCAGCAGCATCACCCGCCGGAAGATGCCGGACAGCCACCACATGTCCTGGTCCTCCAGGTAGCTGCCGGACGACCACTGGTGCACCCGGACCGCCAGCAGATTGTCGCGGCCGGGCGGGCTGACCAGGCGGGTCACGTCGAACTCGGCCGGCAGCCGGCTGCCGGAGATCACGCCCAGCTCGGTGCCGTTCAGCCACACGCGGGCGCACGAGTCGACCCCGTCGAACCGGAGCAGGATCCGGCCCGGCGGCCAGTCCGGCGGGACCCGGAACCGGACCCGGTAGTCCCCGGTCGGGTTGGCGGTCGGCACCCGCGGCGGGTCGACCGGGAACGGGTAGCGGACGTTGGTGTAGGCGGGGGCGCCGTACCCGTGCAGCTGCCAGTGCGACGGGACCGGCAGGGTGGCCCAGCCGGCGTCGCCGGCCGCCGGGTCGCCGGCGGCTGGCTGCGCGAAGGCGGCCGGGGCGTCGGCCCGCGGGGACCAGCGGAACTGCCAGTCCCCGGACAGGTCGAGCGCCGGCGCGCTGGAGGTGAACCAGGCCCGCGGCGGTTCCGCTCCGGCCCACGGGTGGAACTGCTCCCAGTACGGCGCCTCGGTCATGGCTGGTTCCTCCCCGCCGGGGACCGCTCTTTACCCTGGGGATGCCGCACCTTCCGGGAGAGGACCAGCTATGCGAGCCGACGTGGTGTGCCTGGGCGAGACGATGGCGATGGTGACGCCCAGCCCGCCCCGGCCGCTGGCCGAAGCCCAGACCCTGACCCTCAGCCAGGGCGGGGCCGAGTCCAACGTGGCGATCTGGCTGGCCCGGCTGGGACTCCCGGCCGCCTGGTGCAGCCGCCTGGGCGACGACAGCCTCGGCCGCCGGGTGCTGGCCGAGGTGGCGGCGGCCGGAGTCGACACCAGCCTGGTGGAGCTGGACGCCGGCGCCCCGACCGGCGTCTACTTCAAGGACCCGCAGCCCGGCGCGACCAGCGTGCTCTACTACCGGCGGGGGTCGGCCGCCAGCCTGATGGACGAGGACGACGCTGACCGGGCGCTGGCCCCGGGGGTGCGGCTGCTGCACCTGACCGGGATCACCCCGGCCCTGTCGGAGTCCTGCGCCCACGCGGTCGACCAGGCCATCGCCCGGGCGGCCGAACTCGGGGTGACCGTCAGCTTCGACGTCAACTACCGGCCTGCCCTGTGGCCCGGCCCCGAGGCCGCCGCCGAGGTGCTCGGCTGGCTGACCGGGCGTTGCGACGTCGTGTTGGCCGGCGCCGACGAGGCCAGCCTGCTGTGGGGCACCGATTCGGTCCTGGACACCTGGGCCGCCCTCGGCGAACCGGGCACGCTGGTGGTCAAGGACGGGGCCCGGGCCGCCCACAGCACCGCCGACGGCCGGGCGGTCACGTCGGTCGCCGCCCTCCCGGCCGAGGTGGTCGAACCGGTCGGGGCGGGCGACGCATTCGCGGCCGGCTGGCTGTTCGGCTGGCTCCGCGGCCTGCCCGACGCCGCCCGGCTGCGGATGGGCCACCTGATCGCCTCGTCGGCGCTGACCTCGGCCACCGACCACGGCGAGTTCGCCATGCCCCCCGCCGACCTCGAAGACCTCGCCCGCACCGGCCGCGACTGGCCGGAGCTGACCCCCGCTGGAGACCAGCCATGACCACGTCCACGCTCTTCGACCAGCTGGACCGGACCAAGGTGCTGGCCATCCTGCACGGCGCCACCCCGGCCGAAACCGTCCGCTGGTGCGAGCGGGCCTGGTCCCTGGGCGTCGCCCTGGTCGAGGTGCCGATCCGCGCCGACGGCGACCTGGAGCTGCTGGCCGCGGCGGTCGGGGCGGGCCGCCGCGCGGGCCACCCGGTCGGCGCCGGGACGGTCACCTCGGCCGAACTGACCGCTCAGGTAGCCGAGCTGGGTGGGGCCTTCACCGTCGCGCCCGGCCTGGACGAAGAGGTCGCCGCGGCCAGCCTGGACCTGGGCCTGGCCCACCTGCCCGGCGTCGCCACCGCCACCGAGATCCAGCGGGCGCTGCGGCTGGGGCTGCCCTGGCAGAAGGCGTTTCCGGCGTCGTCGCTGGGGCCGGGCTGGTTCACCGCCCAGCGCGAACCGTTCCGCACGGTCAAGTTCGTCGCCACCGGCGGCGTCAACGTGGAGAACGCCGCCTCCTTCCTCAAGGCCGGCGCGGCCGCGGTCAGCCTCGGCAGCGCCTTCGCCCGCTCCCCCGACGAGGACATCCGCGCCCTGATCGGCTAGCCGCTTGACGGGCGAACGCCCAGGCTGTTGCGGAATCCCGGGGGTGGAAAGCCACCTGGTGGTGGCCCGGGCCGCGGTCGTCCCCGACCAGTCGCCGTGGACGCTGGCCACCATCCGGGACCTGGAGGTGCTGACGCTGGCCGGGGCCACGATCCTGCCGCCGGTGCCCGCGTTCTACCACCAGCCGGAGACCAGCGAAGACCTGCTGCGGCAGACCGTGGGCAAGATCCTCGACCAGTTCGGCCTCGAGCACCGGCTGTTCACCCGCTGGCCGGGCGGCTCAGCCGGGTGAGCTCGGCCGGGTGAGGCCAGCGCGAACTGGTCCAGGACGGTCGCGCACAGCTGGGCCAGCAGCTCGGGGATGAGCGGCAGCTCCGGCCGGAACGGCGGAATCGGCGGCAGCACGATCGCGCCCGCCTCGGTCACCGCGGCCATGTTGCGCAGGTGGATGTAGCTGAGCGGCGTCTCCCGGGTCACCAGGACCAGGCGCCGCCCGCCGCCCAGGGTGGCGCAAGCGGCCCGGGACACCAGGTTGTCCGGGTCCCGGCCGGCCACCGTGGCCAGCGTGCGCATCGAACACGGGACGACGACCATCCCCACGGCCGGGAATGAGCCCGACCCGATCGGCGCGTCCGCGTCGGCCGGGTCGTAGACCACGTCGGCCAGCCGCTCGACCCCGGCCGGGTCGACCCGCATCTCCGGCTCGATGCTGCGGCGAGCCCCGGCCGACAGGACCAGGTGCGACTCCACCCCGTCGCCCGGTCATAACCGGCCACCCCATACTGGCGGCATGGACGCCCGTGCGCTGCTGACCGCGCTGCTCGAACCGGGCTCGTTCCGGTCCTGGGACGAGCCCATCACCTCGGCTCCGGCCGCTGGGGCAGCCGGTTACGCGGCCGAGCTGGCGGCGGCGCGGGCCCGCACCGGCCTGGACGAGTCGGTGGTCACCGGCCAGGGCCGGATCGGCGGCCACCCGGTCGCGGTGGCGGCCAGCGAGTTCGGCTTCCTGGGCGGCTCGATCGGGGTCGCGGCCGGCGAACGGCTGACCCGGGCGGCCGAACGGGCCACCGCCGACCGGCTGCCGCTGATCGCGCTGCCCGCCTCGGGCGGCACCCGCATGCAGGAGGGCACGCTGGCGTTCCTGCAGATGGTCAAGATCACCGGCGCGGTCACCGCCCACCGGCGGGCCCACCTGCCGTACCTGGTGTACCTGCGGCACCCGGTCACCGGCGGCGTGTTCGCGTCCTGGGCGTCGCTCGGGCACCTGACCCTGGCCGAGCCGGGCGCGCTGATCGGCTTCCTCGGGCCGCGGGTGTACGAGGCGCTGGCCGGGCAGCCGTTCCCGCCGGGCGTGCAGACGGCCGAGAACCTGGCCGCCCACGGGCTCATCGACGCGGTGGTCGCCCCGGACCAGCTGGGCGCCTACGTGGGCCGGGTCCTGGACGCCCTGACCCCGGGGACCGCGGATGTGGGCGCGGAAGATGGTGCGGCTGAGGAGCGGGCGGCGGGCCCCGACGTGTGGGCGGCGGTACTCCGGACCCGGGACCCGGGCTACCCGGACGCCCGCGCGCTGATCGCGGCGGCCGCGACCGGCGTGGTGAGCCTGCACGACGGGAGCGTGATCCTGGCGCTGGCCCGGATCGGCGGAACGCCGGTGGTGCTCGTGGCCCAGGATCGGCACGGGGCGCCGCCCGGACCGGACGCGCTGCGGGTCGCGCGGCGGGGGGTGCGGCTGGCCGCCGGCCTGGGCCAGCCGCTGGTCACCGTCATCGACACCACCGGCGGGGAGCTGTCGGCGGCGGCTGAGGAGGGCGGCCTGGCGGGCGAGATCGCCGCCACCCTGGCCGAGCTGCTGACCACCCCCGGGCCGACGGTGTCGGTGCTGCTGGGGCAGGGTACCGGCGGGGCCGCGCTGGCCCTGCTGCCGGCCGACCGGACGGTGGCGGCGGCCGACGCCTGGCTGGCGCCGCTCGCGCCCGAGGGGGCCAGCGCGATCGTTCACCGGGACGCCGGACACGCGGCCGAGCTGGCCCGCGGCCAGGGGATCGGGGCGGCCGACCTGGCCGCGGCCGGGGTGGTGGACGAGGTCGTCGGCACCGCCGGGCTGGCCGGGGCGATCGGGCGGGCGCTGGCCAGCGTCACCGCCGCCGACGAGGCGACCCGGCTGGCCGGCCGCGCCCGGCGCTACCGGCGGCTGCCAGAATGAGGCCGATGAGCTCTCCGGCCGAGATGACCCCGCGCGAACGCAACGACGCCATGCTGGCCCGGATCCGGTCCGGCCCGCCCCAGCCCTACCAGGACGGCGGCTACGTGCTGCGGGTGCTGACGGTCCCCGGACGGCGGACCGGGCAGCCCCGCTCGTGGCCGATCGGGGTGGTGCAGTGGCACGGCCACCATTACCTGTGCGCGCCCCACCGGCGGCGGGACTGGGTGCGCAACCTGCTGGCGGCCGGCGAGTGCACGCTCGAGGGCGACCAGCCCAGCCGGTACGACGCCACCCTGATCGAGACCCCCGAGGCGGCCGAGGTGGTGGCCAGCTACCTGCACGCGATGGGGCGGCCCAGCACCATGTGGCCGTTCCCGAGCGACGCGCCGGCCGAGCAGATCCGGCCGCACCTGCCCGAGATCGCGATCTTCCAGCTGACCGCGGCCCCCTGAGACCCCGTCCCGATAGGAGCGACGCAATGTCCCCGACCCGACTGGACGTGACCACGGCCGACGGCGTGATGGACGTCTATTTGCACGAACCGCCCAGCGGGGAGCCGGGGCCGGCCGTCATCTACATCGCCGACGCGGCCGGGGTGCGGCCGGTCGTGCAGGAGATGGCGGCCCTGCTGGCGGCGACCGGTTACCTGGTGGCGGTGCCGAACCTGTACTACCGGGCGGGCGACTACGAGCCGTTCGACATCGCCACCCTGTTCCAGATCCCGGCCGAGCGGGACCGGATGCGGCACATCATCGGCCTGGCCGGCGAGAACGGGCTCGCCCAGGACACCGGCGCGCTGCTGGACGCGCTGGCCGGCCACCAGGGGCGCAGCGGCGAGCAGGCCGGCTGCGTGGGCTACTGCATGGGCGGCAACTGGGCGTTCCGGGTCGCCGCCGCCCACCCGGACCGGATCGGCGCGGCCGCGTCGTTCCACGGCGGCAACCTGGCCAGCGACGACCCCGGCAGCCCGCACCGGCAGGCGGACCGGATCCGCGCCCGGCTGTACTTCGGGGTGGCTGACGGCGACCCGTCCTGCTCCCCCGCCAGCCAGGCCCAGCTGGTCACCGCGCTGAGCGAGGCCGGGGTCGGCTACCAGCTCGAGCTCTACCCGGGGGCCGGGCACGGGTTCTCGGTGCCCGACAACCCGTCGTATAACCAGGCCGCCGCCCAGCGCCACTGGAAGCGGCTGGGGACCCTGCTGGAGGAGGCGCTCTAGCTCGCCGCCAAGGCTTCGGCCGCGCGGAGCACCCGCAGGATGTTGCCGCTGGTCAGGCCCGCGATGTCGGCGTCCGACCAGCCGCGCCGGGCCAGCTCGGTCAGCAGGGCCGGGTAGCAGGACACGTCGCCCAGCCCGTCCGGCATCGCCGCGGAGCCGTCGAAGTCGCTGCCCAGGCCCACGTGGGCGGCGCCTGCCACCGTCCGGACGTGGTCGACGTGGTCGGCCACCTGGGCGACGGTGGCGTGATCGCCGCGGTCGGGGGCGACGAACGCGGGCACGAACGTGACCATGCAGACGCCGCCGTTGGCGGGCAGCCGGGCCAGCACGTCGTCCGGCACGTTGCGGGGCCGGTCGCACAGGGCCCGGGCGCACGAGTGCGAGAAGATCACCGGGCCGCGGGCCACGTCGAGGGCGTCGCGGGCGGTGGCGGCCGAGGTGTGCGACAGGTCGGCCAGCATGCCGATCCGCTGCAGTTCGCGCACCACTTCGCGGCCGAAGCCGGTCAGGCCGCCGTGGACCGGGGCGTCGATGGCGGCGTCGGCCCAGGGCACGTTGCGATTGTGGGTCAGGGTCAGGTAGCGGACGCCGAGCCGGTAGAGCATCCGCAGCACGCCCAGCGACCCGTCGATGCAGTGGCCGCCCTCGGCTCCCAGCAGCGAGGCGATCTTGCCGCGGGCCATGATCGCGATCACGTCGGCCGCGGTCCGGGCCAGCTCGAGGTCGTCGGGGTAGCGGCCGATGAGCCGGTGCACCAGGTCGATCTGCTCGAGGGTCGCGGTCACGGCCGGCGGCGCCGTCTCGGTGGCGGGCACGTAGACCGACCAGAACTGGGCGCCGACCCGGCCGCGCCGCAGCCGGGGGACGTCGGTCTGGGTCAGGCCGGCCGCGGCCGGGGTGGCGAGCCGGGCCGGGTCGCTGCCCAGCCGCTCCCGGAGCTGCCAGGCCAGGTCATTGTGACCGTCGAAGACCAGGTGACTCTTTAAAGAAAAAGGGGCTTCAGGGGCTCCGGAGGCTTCAGGGGCTTCAGGGATCACCAGAACCTCATGTCCACGGCCCGCAGCCGCCGCTGGTGAATATGGACGGCGCGCTCGGCGGCCTGCGGGGGGACCAGGTCGCCCCAGGCGCCGGCCGCGGCCTCGCCCAGCGCGAGCAGCGCCGCCACCTCGTCGCGGCTGAGGTTGGCGTGCTGGACCATGCGGGTGCCGAACCCCATGTGCCAGCGTTCGTCCCGGAGCACCAGCTCGACGCCCCGGCGCACGCCGGGCAGCGCGGCCGACAGCTGGCCGAGGGTGTCGAGCATCGCGTTCTGCCCGGCCAGCAGGACCACGCCCTCCAGCACCATGTGGTACAGCCCGACCGCGGTGGTCAGCTCCCCGTGGTCCTCGGCCAGGCGCTGGGCGGCGGCCGGGAGGCGCTCCTCGAACAGCTCGGCCAGCTCGGGGCTGACGACCGTGCGCAGGACGTCCAGCCGGGCGGCGACGTCGCCGCCGGGGACGCCCGCGACCTCGGCCGCGACCCGGTCGAAGAAGCGGGCGTGGCGGTGCTCATCGCGGGCCTGGGCGCGGAAGCAGGCCGCCACCCAGTCGTTGGCGGCGGCCGCCTCGAACGCGTCGATGTGCACGGACACGGCCGACTCGGCGATGCAGAAGCCGGCGATCAGCCCGAGGACCCGGGTCTTCTCGGTGGCCGCGAGGGCCGGCCAGGCCCGCTGGTCGGGCCGGAAGTCGAGGGTGGTCTCGTCCCACTGGAGCGACTCGGCCAGGATCACGAAGTGGTCGTAGGTGCTGATCATGAATGCGGTTCCGGGCGGGGCTGCGGCCGCGGATGCGGATGCGGCCGGGGAATGAGTGCGGGGCCGGCCCCCCGAGACGGACCCGGGGCCGGGTCACTGGCGGCCCGGACGGCGGCCGCCACCAGCTCGTGATCGGGGGACAGCTGGCAGACCGGGTCGGTCCGGGCCGCGTCGCCGGTCAGCTGGAACGCCTGGCAGCGGCAGCCGCCGAAGTCGAGTTCGCGGCGGTCGCAGCTCCGGCAGGGTTCGGGCATCCAGCCGGTGCCGCGGAAGGCCTGGAAGACCGGGGACTGGTCCCAGATCCAGGCCAGCGGGTGCTCGCGCACGCTGGCCCGGGGCAGCGGGACCTCGTGGGCGGTCGGGCAGGGCAGCACGTCGCCGTTGGGGACCACGGTCAGCTGCCGCCGTCCCCAGCCGCCCATGCAGGGCTTGGGGTGGCGGCTGTAGTAGTCGGGCAGCACGTAGATGATCTCCATCCGCCCCTGCAGACGCGTGCGGGCGGCCCGGACCACGGTCTCGGCCCGTTCGAGCTGGTCGCGGCCCGGCAGCAGGCCGTCGCGGTTGCGCAGCGCCCAGCCGTAATACTGGGTGTGGGCCAGCTCGATCCGGTCGGCGCCCAGTTCCTCGGCCAGATCGAGGATGCGGGCGATCCGGTCGACGTTGCCGCGGTGCAGGACCACGTTCAGGGTGAGCGGCCAGTCCAGCTTCTTCACCAGCCGGGCGGCGGTCAGCTTGCGCTGGAACGAGGGGGTCCCGGCGATCCGGTCGCTGAGCAGAGCCTCGTCGGCCTGGATGCTGATCTGCACGTGGTCGAGGCCCGCGGCCCGCAGTTCCTCGGCCCGGCCCGCGGACAGGCCGAGGGCGCTGGTGATGAGGTTGGTGTAGAGGCCGAGGGCGCTGGCGTGCCGGGTGATCTGGGTCAGGTCGCGGCGCTGGAGCGGCTCGCCGCCGGACAGGTGGAGCTGGAGCACGCCCAGCTCGCTGGCCTGATCCAGCACCTGCTGCCACTCGGCGGTGGTCAGCTCGTCGCCGTAGCGGGACAGGTCGAGCGGGTTCGAGCAGTAGGGGCACTGCAGCGGGCAGGCGTAGGTGAGCTCGGCCAGCAGCCCGTACGGCCTATCCATCGGCCAGATCCACCCGGCCGGCGGCGGCCAGGTGGCCGAGGAACTGCCGGACCTCGTCGGCCGGGACTTCGCGGTAACCGGGCTCCAGCGCGGCCACGATTTCGGCCAGCGTGCGCTGCCCGTCGCACAGGCCGAGCACGGCCGCGCCGGTGTCGTTGAGGACGATGACCGCTTCCGGGGTCAGCAGCACGTGCCGCTGCCGGGCCCGGTCGAAGCTGAGCCGGGTGTGCGGGGCCAGCCGGGGCCGCTCAGTCCGGGCCGGCTCAGTCATGGCCGTAGGCGCCGTCGATGGCGTCCATGATCGCCCACAGCACGTCGCACTTGAACGACAGCGCCGCCACCGCGGCCTCCTGCTGCTCAGGCGTGCGGCAGTATTCGGTCACCACCTCCAGCGCGTGCTCGCTGTCGCGCGGGGCCTGGGTCAGGCGGGACCGGAAGTAGGCCAGCCCGGCCGGGTCGATCCACGGGTAGTAGCGCTCGAACGCGGCCAGCCGCTCGGCCATCAGGTCGGGGGCGAACAGCTCGGTCAGCGAGGAGGCGACCGCCTCCACCCAGGGCCGGGTGCGGGCGAAGGTCACGTAGGCGTCGACCGCGAACCGCACCCCCGGCACCACCTGGCGCTGGCTGGCCACCACCTCGCGGTCCAGTCCGACCGCCTCGCCCAGCCGCAGCCACGCTTCGATGCCGCCGTCCGATCCGGCGGTGCCGTCGTGGTCGGTGATGCGCCGGATCCAGCGGCGGCGGACCGCCCGGTCCGGGCAGTTGGACAGGATCGCCGCGTCCTTGTGGGGGATCGCCTCCTGGTAGCAGTACCGGTTGGCCACCCAGCCCTGGATCTGGGCGCGATTCAGCGTGCCGGCGTTCATCGCCTGGTGGAAGGGGTGCGAGTCGTGGTAGCGCACCGAGTGCGCCCGCAGCGCCGACACGAAGCTGTCGGTCTCCAGTACCGTCACCATGCTCCTCAGATCCGCAGTTCGAGCCCGTCCACGGCGACCTCGAGGCCGTGCTGCTCCAGCCGCCGCCGCTCCGGCGAGTCCTCGAGCAGGATGGGGTTGGTGTTGTTGATGTGGGTGTAGATCGTCCGCCCGATCGGCAGCGCCGCCAGCTGCTCGAGGCTGCCGCCGGGCCCGCTGATCGGCAGGTGCCCCATGTCGCGGGAGGTCTTGGCGGCCAGCCCGAGCCGGGTCAGCTCGTCGTCGGCCCAGCAGGTGCCGTCGGCCAGCAGCACGTCACAGCCGTCCAGCTCGGCCCGGATGGAAAAGGTCAACTCGGGCAGGCAGGGCAGGAAGACCAGGGTCCCGCCGCCGTCCTGATTGAACCGGTAGCCGACGACCCGGCCCGCCGCGTCCGGCGGGCCGAACCGGGCCCGCTTGGCCGTGGGCACGTCGAAGGCCCGGTAGGACAGCCCGCCGCCGAGCGGCACCCCGCCGTCGGCGCGGGGATCGACCGCGTGCCAGCGGACCGGGCAGTAGGCCTCCAGGACCCGCAGCAGCCCGGTGCCGTGGCACAACACCTCGTGGACGGCCTCGGTAGCGTAAACGTCCAGGCCGCGGCCCTCCCGGAGCAACAGCAGGCCCGCCGTGTGGTCGAGCTCGGCGTCGGTCAGCAGTACCCCGTGGAGCGGGACTTGACGCCCGCGGCCTGGGTGCAGGGCGGGAAAGCTCTCGATCTGCGCCAGGACGTCGGGCGAGGCGTTGAGCAGGAACCATTCCCGCCGGTCGGCGCTGACCGCCACCGAGGACTGGGTGCGCGGCCGGGCCGGCCGCGACCCGTCCCGGACCGCCCGGCACGGGGGGCAGGTGCAGTTCCACTGCGGGTAGCCGCCGCCGGCGGCCGAGCCCAGCACCCGCACCCACATGCCGATCGGTGACCTCTAGTCCCAGTTCTCCTTGATGCCCATGTAGGCGGTCGCTTCGGCCGACACCCGGATCTCCTCGAAGCCGGGGGTCTCCCAGTCGCGCGGGCCGGTTCCGGTCGTGTGCTTGTCGCGGTCCATCCAGTTACTCCTTCTCTTCTGTTTGACTAGTCGGGCAGGGCGAACACGAACAGGGCGGCGCCGTGCGGGGCGCCGAGCATGCCCGGGTTGAACCCTTCGATCCAGCCGCCCCAGCCGCTCGGCACCGCCAGGTACTGCTTGCCGTTGACGCTGTAGGTGCTGGGGCTGCTGTGGTGGCCGCTGCCGCACTGGAACTGCCACAGCTGCTCCCCGGTGCGGGCGTCGAGCGCGTTGAACTCGCCGGTCGGCTCGCCCGCGAAGACGAGGCCGCCCGCGGTGGCCAGCACCGACGCGCACATCGGGGTGTCGTTGCGCCAGCGCCACGCCTCCTGGCCGGTGGCCGGGTCGAAGGCGGTCACCATCCCGTAGGCGTCCTCGATGTCGACCGCGACGCCGGCCCCCCAGTAGGGGATCCCCTCCTTGAACTCGCGCCGCCGCCGGGTGGCGGTCGCGCCGACCTCCTGGATCGGGACGTACAGCAGCCCGGTCTGCGGGCTGTAGGCCGCGTGGGTCCACTCCTTGCCGCCGGCCGGTCCCGGCCAGAAGTGGACCGGCTCCCCCTCCTTCTCGGGGTACAGCTTGGGCGTGACCTGACCGTCGGGAGTGATCTCGCCCCAGGTGATCCGGTCCACGAACGGGAACACCCGGATCAGCTCGCCGTCGGTGCGGTCGAGGATGAAGCCGTAGCCGTTCTTGTCGAAGTGGGCCAGCACCTTGCGGCCGTCCAGCTCGAACAGGATGTGCTCGGAGATGCTGTCATAGTCCCACACGTCGTGCGGGTTGTACTGGTAGTGCCAGCGGATCTCGCCGACGTCGGGGTCGACCGCGACCAGGCTGTCGGTGAACAGGTTGTCACCCGGCCGGACCTCGCCGTCGAAGTCGGGCGCGGGGTTGCCGGTGCCCACGTACAGCAGGTTCAGCTCGGGGTCGTAGGTGCCGGTCAGCCAGCAGTTGGCGCCGCCCCGGGTCCAGGCCTCGCCGTCGGCCGGCCAGGTGTCGGAGCCGGGCTCGCCCGGCTTGGGCACCGTGTAGCAGCGCCACTGGTGCTCGCCGCTGTCGATGTCGAACGCGTCCAGGTGGCCGCGGACCCCGAACTCGCCGCCGGAGCTGCCCACGATGACCTTGTCCTTGATGATCAGCGGGGCGACGGTGGCACTCTCCCCGGCCCGCACGTCGCCGTAGACCTTGTCCCACACGGGCTTGCCGTCGGTCGCGTCCAGCGCCACCAGGTGCGCGTTCTGGGTCACGTAGAAGACCTTGCCGTGGGCCACCGCGACCCCGCGGTTGACGTTGCCGCAGCACAGCGACACGTCGAACGGGATCGCGTGCCGGTACCGCCACAGCTCCTGGCCGGTCACCGCGTCGATCGCCCAGCACCAGCCGTCCCAGCCGGTGATGTACATGACGCCATCGACCACGATCGGGGACGCCTCGAAGGCGTAGGTGGTCGCGCCCGCCTGCAGGCCGACGGCGCCGCACTGGAACACCCACTCGACCTTGAGGCGGCTGACGTTCTCGGCGTTGATCTGGTCCAGCTCGCTGTAGCGCTGTCCGTCGTAGGCGCCGTAGTAGGTCAGCCAGTTGTGCGGCTCGGCGCCGCGGGCGTTGCGGATCCGCTCGTAGTTGACGCCGCTGGTGACGTCGGGCGCGGTCCCGGGGATCTCGGCCAGGGTCGAGTTGCTGACGGCGTGCCCGGCGTCCACGTATGGTTCGGCCGTATCGGTCATGTTCTGCTCCTTTGCGCCATCCGGTTACGGGCGGGGCTGCGTCGGGCGGTCCAGGCGGGCCTCGGGCGGGGTGTCCCCCATGACGACGATCGCCCCGGTCAGCCCGCGGCCCTCGTCGTTGCCGGTCGGCGAGCTGAACCAGTAGTAGCCGGGCCCGTCGAGGCTGAGGGTGGCCGTGCCCCGGGAGTGGTTGACCAGCCAGATGAACTGGCTGTCGCCGTTGCTCGGCAGCAGCGCGCAGTGGGTGTTCTTGTCGTCGTTGATGAGCTCGAGCTCGACCTGCCCGCCGTGCGGCAGCACCAGGACCGAGGGCTCGAAGACGAGCTGGTCCGGCTGGATCCGGATCGTGGCCGACATCCGGCCGTCAGAGTCCTCCTTGGCCTGCTCGATCTTCCCGGTCGCCAGGACCCGGCCGATCGTCGCCTTGTTCTGCGTATCCAGGCCGACGTCGCTCAATGTGACAGCTCGTTGTTCGGTTGGGGTCGCCATCGCCTCCACCTATCTCCTGATCTCTGTCCTGACCTCGCTGGCCGCCTCCGGTTTGAGGATGACCTTGGTGTAGCCCTCCACTCGCTGGTCGAACTTCTGGTACGCCGCCGGGGCCTGCTCGAGCGGCAGCTGGTGGGACACGACGAAGCTGGGCGTGGCCCGGCCGTCGGTGATCAGGTCGCGCAGCTGGCGGTTGTAGCGCTTGACGTTGGCCTGCCCGGTGCCCACCCGGTGGCCCTTCTCGAACAGCGTGCCGATCGCCACCAGCAGCAGGCCCCGGCGGGCGTTCTCGTCGACCCCGCCCGGGTCGGACGGCACGTAGAGGCCGGGCACGCCGATGGCCCCGGTCGGCCGGACCGTCTGCACCAGCTGGTTGAGCACGGCGGCGGGCTCCTCGTGGTCCCCGGCCGCGGCCGACGCCTGGTAGCCGACGGCGTCGATGCCCTTGTCGGTGCCGCCGCCGGTGGCGTCGCGGATCTGCTGTACCGGGTCACCGGCCGCGAAATCGACCGGGATCGCGCCGATCCCGGCCGCCTTGGCCAGCCGTTCCGGCACCCGGTCGACCACGAACACCCGGGCCGCCCCGCGCAGCAGGGCCGAGTAGGCGGCCATCAGCCCGACCGGCCCGGCCCCGTAGACCGCGACCGTATCCCCCGGCGCCACCCCGGCCAGCACGCAGCCGTGGTAGCCGGTCGGGAAAATGTCGGCCAGCAGCGCGTAGTCGGCCTCGTGCTCGGTCCCGGCCGGCAGCGGCAGGCAGTTGAAGTCCGCGTACGGGACCCGCAGGTACTCGGCCTGGCCGCCCGGGTAGGGGCCCATCGCCACGTAGCCGTAGGCGCCGCCCGCGAAGCCGGACGGGTTGACGGTCAGGCAGAAGCCGGTGTACCCGGCCTGGCAGTTCCGGCAGAACCCGCAGGCCACGTTGAACGGCATCACCACCCGGTCGCCGGGCTCCAGGGCGGTGACCCCGCTGCCGACCTCCTCGATCAGCCCGAGGTTCTCGTGGCCGAACACGAGGCCGGGCTCGGCCGCGGTCCGGCCCTCGTACATGTGCAGGTCAGAGCCGCAGATGCAGCTCGCGGTGATCCGCACGATGGCGTCGTTGGGGTGCTCGATGCGCGGGTCGGGGACCTCCTGCACGGCGACGTCGAACGGCTTCTGGTACACCACCGCGCGCATGCCCGGTCCACACCTCACTCCCGCACTAAAGTCCCCGTTTCGCCCTTTTTTGATCATGATCAGACGTTTAGCCTGCTGGGGACGGCACCTTGTAACTCGTGTTGCACCTTCGTGTAACAAGCCTGGGAACAATGGCCGCTCGCGGACAACGGGAATGGGATGAACGGCGCTAAAGACCCCACCAACGGCTCCTCGCTCGCCGTGAGCGGGAGCGGGAGCGGGAGCAAGCTCGCCGCCACCCGGCTCAAGCGGGTGGCCATCGCCCGCGAGCAGTTCACGGCGGGCGCGGACAGTGTCCGGGGGGTCCGGCCGGAGATCCTGATGTCGTGGTACCGGTGCCGGGAGGAGTACGACGTCGACCCCGGCCTGGACCGGGCGCCGGCCGCGGCCGAGGTGAGCGCCCACTCGATCGAGCACGACGTGGTGTTCGCCGAGCTCGGCGGCCTCGCCGCGTCGGCCGACCGGGAGGTCGACGAGCTCGACGGCCTGGTCACGGTGGCCGACCCGGACGGCCGGATCCTGGCCGTGTGGGGCAGCCGCCGGCTCCAGCACCTGGCGGCCGAGAGCAACCTGGCCCCCTGGTCGACCTGGTCGGAGTGGGCGTGCGGGACCAACGGGATGGGCACCGCGGTGGAGAGCCACCGGCCGGTCATGGTGTGCGGCCCCGAGCACTGGTGCGAGGGCTTCCAGGCCTGGTCGTGCGCGGGGGTCGCCGTCCGCGACGTGGTCACCGACGACCCGCTGGCGGTGCTGAACATCTCCTGCTGGCAGCGGCCGCTGCCGGACGCGGTGCTGCCGTGGCTGCGCCGGGTCGCGGCCGCCACCGAGGCCAAGCTGCGGCAGCGGGCCCACCACAGCGGCACCCTGCTGGCGGCCGCGTTCGCCAACGCCAGGGTGTCCCCGGCCACGCCCCTCGCCGTCGTCGATACGGCCGGGAACGTGGTGCTGGCCAACAGCGAGGCGGCGGTGCTGATCGGCACCCCGGCCGACGTCCCCGCGTTCGCGCCCACCCAGCGGTGGGCGTCCCAGGTCCCGGCCCTGCCCCAGCTGGCCCGCCGGGTCACCGAACGGGCCCGCCAGGACCCCGGCTGGACCGGGTCGACCCGGGTCTTCGTGCCCTTCCTGGGCACCCCAATGCCGGTCGTGGCCCGCCCGGTGCTGACCGGGACCCAGGTCATCGGGGCGCTGCTGACGTTCACCAGCGCCGACCCGGCCCCCAGCCTGGGGACGCCCAGCCTGGCGGCGCCCACGGCCGAGGCGGGCGCCCCGTTAGCCGAGCCGGGCCCGGGCCGCGGCCTGCGCAGCCGGGTGGTCGCCCTCCGGGACGATCGGTGGGTGCTGCTGGACCCGCGCGAGATACGGTTCGCAGAGTCCGACCACAACAACGTCTGGCTGACCAGCGACCAGGGCCGCCTGCTGGCGGCCGCGCGTGGCCTTGACCATCTGGAGCATCAGCTGACCGACCGGGGGTTCCTCCGCGTGCACCGCCGATTTCTGGTCAACCTGGGCCGGGTCCGCGAGGTCGAGCAGGGCTTCAAGGGCACTCTGTACCTCGCCACCGACGTGCCCACCCGCGAGGTGGTGCCGGTCTCCCGCCGTCACGCGCCGCAGCTCCGCCAGGTGCTGGGTCTGTAGGGCGGCCCGATGACGACGGGCGGCCACGGCCCGATGACGACGGCGGACGACGGCGGCCAGGGCTGGCTGCTGTTCCTCACCCAGCTGCCGGCCTCCCCCTCCAGCGCCCGGGTGGCGCTGTGGCGGCGGCTGCGCGCGCACGGCGCCACCAGCCTGCTGAACGGGGCCTGGGTGCTGCCGCGGACCGGCGAGCACGAGAAGTTCTTCGGCCAGCTGGCCGAGACCGTGCAGGTCCAGGGCGGCCGGGCGTTCGTGCTGCCGGTCACCGGCGCCGCCGCCGAAACCGACGAGGTGATCATCGCCCGGTTCCAGGCCGATCGCGAGCGTGAGTACCACGAGCTGGCCGAGCGCTGCGACGCCCTCCTGGCCGAGCTGCGCAAGGAGAGCGCGGCCGGCAAGTTCACCTTCGCCGAGCTCGAGGAGAACGAGCAGGGCCTGGACAAGCTGGTCAGCTGGCTGGCCCGCATCCAGGCCCGCGACTTCCGGCCCGCCCCGCTCGATCCCGCGCCCGAGGACCGGCTGGCCGACTGCCGCCAGGCGCTGGAGGCGTTCGCCCAGTCCGTCTACCGGGCCGAAGGGGTCGATCCGGCCGACTGATGACACATAGGAACAAAGTAAGCACTCTAGGTTACTAAAGCGGATTCTGGGCATCGTCCGATGACTGGGCACACCGGTCCATCGGGGGACTTTATGATCGGCCGTTTCCGCACGTGGGTGGCCTTCGCGGCCAGCGCGCTCCTCGTCACCGCCTGGTCGGCCGCCGGGGCCGGCCCCGCCGCCGCCGCACCGTCCGCCGGCTGGCAGCACGCGGCGCTGATCTACCACGCGGCGAGCCGCACCCAGCAGCAGTGGGAGCAGCACCTGATGGCGGTCAACGCGTCGGGCCAGTTCACCGGCAAGTGGCTGTTCGACGCGGTCATCCTCACCACCCAGACCATCGACGGCCAGAACATCATGTACGCCAGCCTGACCGGCCCGACCTGACCGGCTACCTGGCCGGCCAGACGATCGCCAACACCGACATCAGCATCGGCTGGTCGCCGTCGGCCAGCGCCAGCGGCACCTGGCGGCTCGGTCCAGGCCACCTGGACCGGCGCTCATACCGCCGCCACCGCGACCGTGTGGATGACCGCCGCCAGCAGCGCCTACGGGGTGCTGCTGCCGTCCTCGGTCACGATCTCCTGGCGCAACGCCAGCGGCGCCTGGCAGGCCGGCACCACCGTGACCCCCAAGCCGAGCTGCGGGCCGTCCCCCTGCGCGACCCTCGCCCTCCCGGCCGGCGCCCAGGTCACCGGGGTCAAAGCCACGTTCCCGGGCGGCGGCTCATCCTCGGACTGGTACATGGTGAGCGAGCTCAGCACCCAGTGACGGCGGCCCGCCCGCCCCTCAGAGGGCCCGGTCGAGGGCTTCGGTCAGGGCGACCGGGGTGACCTCGAGGCGGTCGAAGCGCCAGCCGTCCCCGGTGCGGCGCGCGCCGTAGTGCTGGATGGCGGCCGCGACCGCCTCGGCCCGGTCGCCGAGGAGGTAGACGGCGATGTCGTGGGCCCGGACCGAGGCGGTGTCGCCGTCGATCGCGAAGACGAAGTTGGACTTGCTGTGCAGCGTCCCGGTGTACCGGTCGTGGCCCGCGCGCGCGAGCTGGATGAGCGCTTCGATACCGCGGGCGTCCCCGCGCCGGGATGTGACCACGACGTCCTCGGTGAACAGCCCGCTGGTCTCGTCGTAGCGGGCCTCGTCGATCCACAGGCTGTGGCGGGCGACCAGGTCGGCCAGCTCGGCGCGGTCGGCCAGCTCGCGGACCAGGGTTTCGGTGCTGGTCATGAGGGACTCCCTAATTGTTAGAGCTACTAACGTTCGTGTCACTAATGAACTTAGATCGTTAGTACTTCTAACGCAAACAGATAAACTGCTCCGGTGGAGAGCGGCTACGACCTGCGGTTCGACCACGGCGACGAAACCCCGGAACGGCTCCGGCGCCAGTTCTCCCGCCTGGCCGGGATGACCGCCGCCCAGACCCGGCTAGTGGCCGGGGAGGCGCTGGCCGCCGTCGGGGCCGGCAAGGACGACTTCGTGGTGCTCGCCACCCTGGCCGAGCTCGGCCCGGCCAGCCAGGCGGCCTTGTCGGTCCGCACGCGGATCTACACCAGCGACCTGGTCGCCGTCCTCAACGACCTCGCGGCCGGCGGCTGGATCCGCCGTACCCCCGACCCGGCCGACAAGCGCCGCAACGTCATCACGATCACGGCCGGCGGCGAACGCCGGCTGGCCGAGCTGGACCGGATCCTCGGCCGCGTCAACGAGCACATCATGGCCCCGCTCGGCCGGGACGAGCGTGCGCAGCTGTTCGCCCTGCTGGGCCGGGTCAACGCCCACCTCGACCGCGACCCCCAGCTGCCCGGCTGAGCCCGGCCCCGGACGGCAGCCACGTCCGATTTTGCTGTGATTTAGGAGGTTTACGCTTCATCTAGAGCGTGGGAGGCCGGTTCGGACTGGGGCGTGCAGTAGGTGGGGGCTGCACGCCCCAGAGCCGTTCTCGCCCAACGAGGCCACCCAGCCGGGCCGGTCAGATGATCGGCCACCGGGGCAGCGGCGCGATCCCGATCTCGCCCAGCACCCGCCGGTTGATCTCCTCCACCTGGTGCCGCAGCCCGGCCTCGTCCAGCGCGGTCAGCTGGCCGCCCCGCAGCACCACGTCGCCGCCGATGAGCACGGTGTCGACCGAGTGCCCGGTCGAGCCGTAGACCACGTTGGCGACCGGGTTGTGGAGCGGGCGGAGGTCGAAGTTGCCGGTATCGAACACCACGATGTCGGCCTGCTTGCCGACCTCCAGCGAGCCGACCTGATCCTGCATCCGCAGCGCGGTGGCGCCGCCCAGGGTGGCCATCTCCAGCGCCTGCTCGGCCGAGACCGCGTTCGGGTCGCGGGTGGAGTCACGGGGCAGCAGCGCCGCCAGCTGCATGGCCCGGCAGATGTCGGTGTGGTTGGAGACGTTCTCGGCGTCGGTGCCGAGCGCCATCGGCACCCCGGCCGCCGCCAGCTCGCGCCACTTGCCGGTCTGGGTGGTGCCCTTGGCCAGCTTGAGAGCCGAGGTCGGGTTCTGCGAGATGCGGGCGCCGGACGCCACCACCAGCTCCACGTCACGGGCGTCGAGGCTGGTCATGTGGTTGAGCAGCACCCGCTCGTGGAGTGCCCCGATCGTGTCCATGTGCGCCACCGGGCGCTCGCCGAACGCCTTCAGCTCCATCTCGACCTCGCGCTCGCTGGTCGACTTGTGCAGCACGAACAGGCTGTCGTACTCGGTCGCGAGGTCGGCGGCGCCCCGGGTCAGCTCGTCCGAGCAGGTGCCGACGCCCTCGATCGTGACCGCGTCCAGGATCCGCGGATGGTTGAACTTGCGGACCGTCCGCACGCCCTCGGCCAGCCGGTCGAGGGCGGTGTCGGCGTCCATCGTCAGCCAGTCGGGCAGCCCGTCGGCGCCCGCCGCCCCGGCCTGGTCCCAGGTCCAGGGTCCGGTCCGGGCCCGGATGCCGGCGTCGGCCAGCGCCTCCAGCACCGCCTCGAGGTGGTTGCAGCCGGGCTCCTCGAACAGGGTGGTGCCGAACCGGATCATCTCGGCCGCCGCGTGCCGCGCGTAGACGTGCATGTCATCCTCGGTCAGGGCCGCGAACGACGGATAGATGAACTCGCGCAGGGCCGCCAGCGTCTGGCCGCCCTCCGGCATCGCCCCCTTGGCGCAGCACAGCAGGTGCCGGTGGCCGTTGGTCAGGCCGGGGATGACGATGGCGTCGGGCTTGTCGATCAGCGTGGCCGGCCGGTACCGGGCCAGGATGTCGGCCCGCTTGCCGACCGCCACGATGATCCCGTGGTCGACGGCGATCGCGCCGTCCCGGAAGATCTCCCGGCCGGTGTTGACGGTGATGACGTACTCGCCGGTGACGACGGTGTCGACCGCGGCCGGCTCGATCCGGTCCTGGACCGTCACGCGCCCACCCCCTGGACCGGCGTCTCGGCCGGGGTGGCGGGAGCGGCGGCCGGCCGGGCCCGCCACATCCGGTAGCCGCCGTAGATGATGACCGCGACCAGGAAGTTGACGAAGTAGGCGACGTCGGCGCCGTCCCAGGCCTTGGCGACCGGGCCGACCACGATGCTGGTGTTCATGAACGGCACCGCCGCCCCGAACGCGACGACGAAGGTGATGATGGCCACGATCGCGTCCGAGCGCACGGTGCTTTCCCGGGCCGGGTTGACCGTGGCCCGGCCCCGCGCCCGGTAGAGCCAGTCGATGGTGACGATCGCGAAGAAGGCGGGGATCCAGTACCCGACGAACAGCAGCACGTTCTCGAACCGGGACGAGGTGTCCCCGCCGTGCATCCACAAGATCAGGAAGAACGCGATCACGGTGACGACCAGGGCCGACAGCGGGCGGCGGACCCGGACCCCGACCGTCTGCAGCGCCAGCGAGCCGCTGTAGTCGTTCATCGCGTTCGAGCCGACCGCCGCCAGCGCGATGACGACCAGGGCCAGCCCGCCGATGAAGCCGCCGCCCATCACGGTGCGGACCCCGGCCGCGGTCTCGGCCCCCAGCGCCTTGGCCCCGGCGATCCCGATGGCCTGGATGCAGACGTAGCCGAGCACGATGCCCGCCAGGCTGTACCAGAACACCGGCTTGCGGTTGGTGCTGGCGGGCAGGTAGCGGCTGTAGTCGGAGGCGTAGCTGGTCCAGGAGATGGCCAGGCTGAGCGCGACCGTCACCTCGAGCACGAACGCGCCGACCAGGCTGCCGTGGTGCACGGTGGGCGCGGTGATGATCGGGGCGTTCCCGCTCAGCAGCTTGCCGGTCAGCACCGCGAACGTGATGACCAGGACCACGGTCATCACCGCCTCGACCCGGTGGATGAGCTCGTAGCCGAAGATGCCGACGATCCCCTGCAGGGCCAGCACGATGATCACGCCGACCCAGAACGGGGTGTGCAGCAGCACCGACAGCGCCTCGCCGCCGAACAGGCCGACCAGGCCGTCCCAGGCGATCGAGGACACCCACTGGACGATGGCGGGGAGGACCACGGTGGCGCCGAACGCCATCCGCGAGGCGGGCAGCTGCCCGGTGCCGGTGCGCGGGCCCCAGGTCGACAGGTAGGCGACCGGCAGCGAGCCCAGGATCGTGCCGATGACCATGGCCAGCAGGCCGAGCCAGAAGCCGAGCCCGAACACGATGGCCAGCGAGCCGGTGAACACGCCGGTCACGTTCATCTGGGGGGCGAACCAGACGGTGAACAGCCGCCGGGCGTGGCCGTAGCGGTTGTCCTCGGGAATCGGGGCGATGCCGTGGGTCTCGACCACCAGGTCGCCGGAGCCCGTGGGCATCCGGCCACCGAAGGTCGTCGCCACCAGCGCGCTCGACCCAGCGGCGGGGCGCTGGTCTGTCTTATCGGCCATTCGGGGCCTCCGTCGATCGGGGGACGTGCCGGGGGCGGAGCCGGGAACCGGGCCCGCGAAGATCTGAGATCTAAGATCTGAGACTAGAAACGTAGACGGTTTACGGTCAATGCTCTGGGTGTTACTTTTCTGTTTCCGGAATAACAGGACGTAGCGTCCTATCGCTTATTGGTAATGATTTGCCTGGTCATAAAGGGTCGCTAGTCGTCAGAGTTTTGGCCCTGGCCCGGCCACGGTAACGCTCGGAGCCGAGATCTCATCGGATGACGTCGGCCGACCGGTACCCGATCATCATCGACGCCAGGTTGGTGTTCGCCCGCGGCAGCGACGGCATGACCGATGAGTCCGCCACCGCCAGGTCGCGGACGCCGAGCACGCCCAGGTCGGGTCCGACGACGGTGCCGCCGGCGGCCGGGTCGCCCATCCGGCAGGTGCCGCTGTGGTGGTGGTAGCTGCTGACCGCGGCCCGGGCCGCCGCCACCAGGTCGTCGGCCCGCCACCAGGCATCATCCGGGATCGTCAGCACCCCGTCGGCGGCCAGCTTCTCCAGCAGCTCGCCGGTGGTGGCCACGATCTCGGCCATGTTGGCGGCGTCGGCGTCCTCGGTCAGGTGGCCGACGTCGAGCCGGGGGCCGCCGGGGCCGAGGCCGAACCGGCCGCGGCTGCGCGGCGCCATCAGCGCGGCCGTGAACGACACCCGGGTGGGCGGCGAGGTGAGGTCGTAGGGCCGGGTCTGCCAGGGGAAGATCTCGGCCTCGCGGTGCTCGCCCGGTTCACCGGGCAGCTCGTAGCGCAGCAGCGCCCCGCTGACCGGCCGGGCCTCGATCAGGGCGGGGTCGGTCACGTCGACGTCGAGCAGGCACCAGGGATGGTCGGCCAGGTTGGCGCCGACGCCGGGCAGCACCGACACCGGCTCGGCCCCCAGCGCCGCCAGCGCGTCCTCGGCGCCGATGCCGGACCGCAGCAGCAGGGCGGGCGACCCGTAGGCGCCCGCGCAGACGATGACCCGGCCGGCCGTGATCCGCTCGGGGCCGTCGGGGCCGGTGACGTCGGCCCCGACGCAGCGCTCGCCCGCGAACACGAGCCGGTCGGCGGCGGTGTCGGGCCGGATCGCCACCCCGGCCCGGCGGGCGGCGGGCACCACCCCGGCCCAGGTGCCCCAGCGGCCGCCGTCCCGCCGGTTGGTGGTCCAGGCGCCGTAGCCGAGGGCGCCGGGGGCGTTGTGATCCTCGACGGCCGGGTGGCCGGCGTCCCGGCACCAGCCGAACACCGCCTCGTCCAGCGGGCCGGGATCGAGCCGGGTGATCGGGATCAGGCCGTCGGCCCCGTGGTAGCTGGCGCCCGGGAACTGCTGGTCGGCCTCGATGCCGCGGAACCCGGTCAGCACGTCGGCCCAGCCCCAGCCGGGCACCTGCCAGCCGTCGTAACACCAGGGCTGGCCGCGCAGGGCGGCCGCCGAGTTGACGGTCGACCCGCCGCCCAGGCCGCGGCCCTGCGGGATCGGCTTGCCGGTGCGGTCGTCGGTGTAGCGGTAGTAGTGCGCGTCCGGCAGCGCGTAATCATGCAGTGCCCAGCGCGGCGGCGGGTCGCCCGCGTCCGGTCCGGCCTCCACCACGGTGACCGGGCCGCGCTCGGCCCAGCGCAGCGCCGCGAACAAGCCGGCCGCGCCGGCCCCGATCACCAGCGTGTCGGTTGAGGTGGGCATCCTGACCGTCCTTCCGCGCCTACGTGATGGTTGACGTCTCGGCGATGCTCGTCAGCTGGTCGGCCATGACCGACAGGATGTGGCGGCGCATCAGGGCCTCGGCGGCGCCGCCGTCGCGCTGCACGATCGCCTCGTAGATGGCCTGGTGCTCGGGCACCGACTTGGCCAGGCGGCCGGGGATCCCGGCCGTCAGGCGGCCGATCCGCTTGATGTGGCCGCGGATGTTGCCGACCATCTCGGCGATCCGGCTGTTCCGCGACTGCGCGTACATGACCAGGTCGAACTGGTCGTGCAGCTCGGCCAGCTCCTCGGCCCGGCCCTCGATCACCTCGCCCCCGGCCACACAGGCGGCGCTGGCCTGCACGATCCGGGCCAGCTCGGCCAGCCCGTCGGCGCTGATGTAGGAGGCGGCCTGGCGCGCGCAGGCGCCTTCCAGCAGCTCGCGCAGCTCGTAGATCTCCCGCAGGTCGGTGCGGCTGTAGCCGACCACCACCGCGCTGCGGTAGGGCGGGATCGCCACGAAGCCGTCCTTCTGCAGCCGGACCAGCGCGTCCCGCAGCGGGGTCTTGCTCACCCCGAACCGGGGCGCCAGCTCGGCCTCCCGCAGCACCGCCCCGGGCAGCAGCACGCCGCTGATGATGTCGTCCCGCAGCTGCTGGTACACGGTGTCCTTGAGCTGCCGGTGCGCTCCCTCATCCACCGCGTGCGTCATCGCCGCTCTCCCCTGCGTTCTCACCACCACTGAGATCTCAGATCCTAGGCGGTGAAATCCGGTCGAGGACGCGCTGGAACCCGGCGTTGGCCTGGCGGAGGATCTCGGGTTCGTCCATCGTCAGCAGCTGGCGGCCGCGCATGAGGATGCGGCCGTCGACGATGGTGGTGTCGACCGCGCTGCCGTTGGCCGCGAACACCAGGTGGGAGTAGAGCTGGTCGGCGTT
>JAFAYQ010000036.1 GCA_019240215.1 Actinomycetota bacterium
GCCCACGTGCACGGGGTCAAGCGGACCGAGCTGCACCGCGTCGCCGACGCCGACTTCGACACAAGGTTCTGGGAGCGCGTCAGCCGACGGGCCGCCCGCGAGCCGCTCCAGCACATCACCGGCGCCGCCTACTTCCGCTACCTTGAGCTCGAGGTCGGCCCGGGCGTGTTCGTGCCCCGGCCGGAGACCGAGGTGATGACCGGGTGGGCCATCGACCGGCTGCGGGAGATGGACGTGGCCGAGCCGGTGGTGGTCGACCTGGGCACCGGGTCCGGCGCGATCGCGCTGGCCATCGCCCAGGAGGTGCCGCGCGCCCGGGTGCACGCGGTCGAGGCCGACCCGATCGCCCGGGTCTGGACCGAGCGCAACGTCAAGCGGGTGGCGGCCGCCGCCCCCTACACCGCGGGCCGGGTCACCGTCCACGGCGGCGACTTCGCCGATGCCCTGCCCGAGCTGGACGGCCAGGTCGACCTGGTCGTCACCAACCCGCCCTACATTCCGGTCGGCGCGACCGTACCGCCGGAGGTGGGAGAATACGACCCGCCGGCTGCGTTGTGGAGCGGTGCGGACGGGCTCGACGCGATCCGCGTGGTGGAGCGCGTCGCCCGCCGGCTGCTGCGCCCCGGCGGCCTGCTGGCCGTCGAGCACGGCGCCCCCCAGGGGGCCGCCGTGTACTGGGTCTTCCCCGAGGAAGCCGGCTGGCGAGACACACGCAACCACAAGGACCTGGCGCGACGAGACCGTTTTGTCACGGCGGCGTGGCCTGGTGAGCACCCCGACGCATGACACCTCGGATGACGGGATGAGCGGCAATGACCGAACGTTTCGACCTTTCTGACCCGGAGCAGCACGCGGCCGGCCTGAAGGCCGCCGCCGAGGCGATAAGCAAGGGCGAGCTGATCGTGCTGCCCACCGACACGGTCTACGGCGTCGGCGCCGACGCGTTCACGCCGTGGGCGGTCAGCCGCCTGCTGGCGGCCAAGGGCCGCGGCCGCGACATGCCGCCGCCGGTGCTGGTCGGCACCGTCCGCGCCGCCAGCGCCCTGGTCGACGACTTCGGGCCGTTCGGCCAGGACCTGATCGACGAGTTCTGGCCCGGTGGCCTGACCCTGGTCGCCCGGTCCACCCCCACCCTGGCCTGGGACCTGGGCGAGACCAAGGGCACGGTGGCCGTCCGCATGCCGCTGCACGCGGCCGCCCTCGACCTGCTCAAGAAGACCGGCCCGATGGCGGTCAGCAGCGCCAACACCACCGGCCGCCCAGCCGCGACGACCGTCGACGAGGCCATCGAGCAGCTCGGCGACTCGGTCGAGGTCTACCTGGACGGCGGGCCCTGCGGTGGGGGAGTGGCCTCGACCATCATCGACCTGACCGGTTCGGTCCCGCGCCTGCTGCGGGCGGGCGCCATCTCCATGGATCGTCTGCGCGAGGTCGCCGCCCTGGTCACCGGCGAAGAGGTGTCCCCACCCGGGGAAGACACCGCGGCCGACGCTGACGCGGCCGCAGCCACCGACGACGCGGCGGTCACGGCCGACGACGCGGCGGTCACGGCCGACGGCCAGCTCGACGCCCCGCCCGACATCCCCTCCGACTCCCCGGCCGACGCCCGCGCCGAAGCTCTCACCGCCGCCGCCTCCGTTCCAGCGGCCTCGCCGAACGCCTCAGCCCCGGCGGACTCGGCCGACGCCCCAGCCCCGGCGACCTCTCCCGAAGCCCCGACCTCAGCGGACACCCCAACTTCTCTGGCCTCTTCTGCCCCGGCGGCCTCTCCCGAAGCCTCGACCTCAGCGGACACATCAACCTCCCAGGCCACACCCGCCCCGGCGGACTCGGCCGACGCAGAGGCCCCGGCCGAGCGGCTGATGGACGGGGCGGGCCAGGTCCAGCTGGGCGCCGACGAGCCGGGTGCCCCGGTAACTTCGGAAGCGGCCACCGCCGAGCCACCGGCGCCCCCCGCCCCGGCCCCCACCCGGGCCAGGAAGGCCGCCACCACCGGCAAGACCTCCGCCCGGAAGACGCCCGCGGCCGCCCGCCAGGCCGCCACCCGCCAGGCCGCCGCCGCTCGCCAGGCCGCCGCCACCACCGAGGCCAGCGCCACTGATGAGGCCGGCGTGACTAACGGGGCCAGCGGGGCTGCTGAGGTCGCTGCTGGCGAGGCCAGTGTTACTGGCGAGCCCAGTGTTACCGGCGGAGCCAGCGGGGTCGGCGCGGCCGCCGAGCCCAGTGTGGCCGTCGAGGCCGGCGCTCTCTCGGAGCCTGGCCGCCCGCCCGCCGGCGAGCCGGCCGCCGCCCAGCCCGCGGCCCGCAAGACGCCGGCGCCCCGCCGCACCTCAGCGGCCCGCAAGCCCGCCGCCGAGCGCAAGCCCGCCACCGAGCGGAAGACCACGCCGCGCCGGACCACCACCCGCAGGACCGCGCCGGCCGACGCCCCGGCGGCCGGCGACCAGACCGGCAACGCCGACCAGACCGGCAACGCCGGCCAGGCCGGCGGCGGCGAACCGGGGGAGCCGGTCTGAGCCGGGCCCCGTAGCGCGCTGCGGGGGTTAAAGTTGCTCTTAATGTCTGGCCACCCTGTCACGGACGGCTGATCCGAGGTGCGGGAGTACGTCCTCGCGCTGCTGCTCGCCGCCGCGACCACCTATCTGCTGACGCCGCTGGTCCGGCGTGGTGCCATCGCGGCCCAGCTGATTCAGACCGTCCGCGCCCGCGATGTGCACGTGCAGCCGACGCCGCGGGCCGGCGGGCTGGCCATGTACGCCGGTCTGGCGGCCGGCCTGCTGGTGGCCAACCAGCTCAGCTACCTGCGGGCGGCGTTCCCGTCCCCGCGCACGGTGCCGGGCCTGCTGCTGGCGGGCGGCGTCCTCGTCGTCACCGGCCTCATCGACGACCGGTGGGGGATCGGTGCCATCAGCAAGCTGGCCGCCCAGGTGGCGGCGGGCGGCATCCTCGTCTGGAGCCAGATCGTGCTGGCCTGGGTGCCGTCGCCGAGCGGCGGCACGATCCTGCTGCCGCCCCAGCTCGGGCTGATCCTGACCATCCTGATCGTGGTGGTCACGGTCAACGCGGTGAACTTCATCGACGGCCTGGACGGGCTGGCGGCCGGCATCGTCGCCATCGCCGCCTGCGCGTTCCTGGTCTACTCGTACACGCTGGCCCGGGTGGTCGGCATCCACTCCCAGTCGGTGCCGACGCTGATCGCGGCCATCCTGGCCGGGATGTGCATCGGCTTCCTGCCGCACAACTTCCACCCGGCCCGGATCTTCATGGGCGACACCGGTTCGATGCTGATCGGGCTGCTGCTGGCCTACGTGCCGCTGTCCAGCACCGCGCTGCTCGACCCGAACGTGCTGCTGCACTACAGCCACACCGTCAACCGGTACCCGACCGTGCTGCCGCTGGTGGTGCCGGTCGCGATCTTGATCATCCCCTACGCCGACCTGCTGCTGGCCGTGGTCCGGCGCACCCGGGCGGGCATGTCGCCGTTCGACGCCGACAAGAAGCACCTACACCACCGGCTGCTGAGCGTCGGCCACTCGCACCGCTCCAGCGTGCTCATCATGTACTTCTGGGCCGCGCTGTTCACCGGCGTGGTGACGTCGCTGTCGCTGATCCGCACCGACCTGATCGTGCTGGTCGTGCTGACCCTGGTTGCGGTGCTGGCCCTGCTACCGGTGACGATGCCGCGGCTGCGCCCCACCCACTGGACCAAGCGCCACCGCGTCGCCGTCGCCGAGGCCCAGGCCCGCGGTCTCCGGCAGGCCGCTGCCGCCGCCCGCCAGGCCGAGGCCATCCGCCGGGCCGAAGCCGCCCGCCTGCCCGGCGCCCCGCCTGCCCCGGTCGGCGCCCCGCCCGGGACTCACCCGGCCGTCCCGGTCGGCGCCCCGCCCGCCAGCCACCCGGCCGCGACCCACCCGGCCGCCAGCCCGCGCGAGCGCACCTCGGCCGCGCCCCCGGGCTGACCGGCACCGTTCCCCGCCGCGCCAGGGGCCATCGACCCGGTACTCCGCACAGCGGCGGACCCCTCGCGGCCACCGCCCTTTACCAATTTTTGACTGTGGCGGCACCATCGGCCGCCATCGCCAGCAGATCACTCTGCCGCCGGCGACACGCCGCCTCAGCGGCCCCGGACCAACCACCGGGCCGCCCCACGCCGCCACATCCGCCCACTTCAGGGCCCCCAACAGGGCGCCTGCCCCCAAATCAGGACACGAGCCGACGCCGTCCGCCGTCACCCCGCGCCGGGCCACAACTGGCCGGTTTGCCGGTTTTATCCGGCCGAGGGATCAAGCGAGCGCAAAGGGTAGGTCTGAAAAAGTCCTCACTAGGGTAAAGACAGAGCAAAGAACTTTGTGATAGCTTTCACGAGCAGCCACCTGTAAGTGAAACAGAGGCCCGTGATACGTTTCGTTGACCAGTGGCAACCCTTGCGGCGCAGCAGAGTTGCGCGGCGGGATTGCTTCCAGGCACCCGGATGGCCCCCCGAACGGCACTGCCCCGGGCGGCCTTGGGTAAAGAACTGCAAAACCGATCCCACCGGAGTTTTCTAAGTGCTGGCAAACTTCTCCCACATCGTCCGATGGTCGGCCGTGGTCACGGTCATCGCCGCGGCGATCATGGTTGCGGTCTGTGCGGCGGTCGGTGGAACGCACGGCCTGATCGGGGCCCTGCTCGGCGTGGCTCTGGTGGCCGTGTTCTTCGGCATCGACGTGCTCGTGATCGGCCGGGTGGCGAAGATCAGCCCGCAGGCGATCATGCTGGCCGCCATCGGCCTCTACGTCTTCAAGATCATCGCGCTGGCCGTCGCGGTCAAGCTGCTGGGTGACGCCAGCTTCTTCGACGGCAAGCTGTTCGGCCTCACCGCGCTCATCTGCATTCTGGCCTACTGCGCCGCCCAGATGGTGGCGTCGATCAGGCACAAGACCCTGTACGTGAACCCGGACGGGGAGCGGTGAGCCATGGCCCAGCCGCTTCCCCCCGAGCCGCCGCGACTGCCCGAGGCGCCTGACCGTACCCGCGGTCACCTCGACCTGGTCGAGGACCCGCCCGAGCGAGATCTGCTCCAAGATCAGCCCGAGCCCGAGCCCGGACCCGAGCGCAAGCTGCTCCAGGAGCCGCCCGAGCGCAAGGTCACCGGCCCGCGCGTCCGGCCCGGGCTGCGCAAGCGCCCGGCCCCGGACACCACGGCCCTGCCGCCCCGCGGCGTGGGCATGACGATCACCAGCTACCTGATCTCCGGCCTGCTCGCCTACGGCCTGATCGGCTGGCTGATCGGCCGGGCCGTGCACGCGCCGATCCTGACCGCGATCGGCATGCTGGTCGGCCTGGGCATCTCGATGTGGCTGATCATCTACCGGTACGGCCGGTCCACCCCGCCGCGGATCCGGCGCTTCGCCCCGAAGCCCGCCGTGACTGACGCGGCCCCACCAACCGAACCCGAACAAGCAGAACGGCCCGATGACAACGATGCGAGAGGAACTGACCGGTGATCGGTAGCGTGTCGGCGGTCGCCGCGGGCAGCAGCGGATGCCACATCTTCTCCGGGTGTGGTTTTCCCTCCCCGAGCCTGGAGAGCTTTGACTTCAAGCCGATCTTCAGCATCGGCTCGTTCCACTTCACCAAGCCGATCCTGCTCGTGCTCATCGGCATGGTCGCGGTGATCGCGTTCTTCTGGTCCGCGTTCGCCAAGCCCCAGCTGGTGCCCCGGGGGATGCAGAACCTCGGTGAGCTCGGCCTGCTGGCGGTCCGGGACCAGATCCTGCGCCCGTCGCTGGGCCAGAAGGGCGACCGGTTCCTGCCCTACCTGACCTCGCTGTTCTTCTTCATCTACTTCTGCAACCTGATGGAGATCATCCCGTTCCTCCAGTTCCCGCCGATGTCGCGCAGCGGCTTCCCGTGGGCGCTGGTGGCGACGGTCTACCTGACCTACCTGTACCTCGGGTTCAAGCAGCAGGGCGCCTGGGGCTACATCAGGAACATGATCCCGAGCGACGTACCCGCGTTCGTGCTGGTGATCCTGATCCCGATCGAGCTGCTCCGGTACTTCGTCATCCAGCCGTTCACCCTCGGCGTCCGGCTGTTCGCCAACATGTTCGCCGGTCACCTGCTGCTGCTGATCTTCACGCTGGCGACCTGGTACCTGGCCAGCGCCAGCATCGGCCTGCTGTTCGCGGCCACCTCCGCGATCATGGTGCTGGCCGTGTTCCTGCTCGAACTGCTGGTCCAGCTGCTGCAGGCCTTCATCTTCACCACACTGGCCGCGACCTACATCGCGGACTCGCTGGAGGGCAGCCACTAAGGCTCGCCCGCACGGACTCCCCAATCGCTCTCCGGCGACCCATTCGCCGGGCCTTACACAAAGGAAACGGACAGAGAAATGGTTGACCTCGCTACCGCCGCCAACGTCGTCGCGGCGGCCACCACTGGCGTTCACGGCAGCACCGGCTCCATCGCCTACGGCCTGGCCGCCATCGGCCCCGGCGTCGGCATCGGCCTGATCTTCGGCCACGCCATCGAGGCCATGGCCCGCCAGCCGGAAGCGTCCGGCCGCATCACCCAGTACATGTGGATCGGCTTCTCGCTGGCTGAGGCGCTGGCCCTCATCGGCATCATCGTCCCGTTCATCTTCGGCAAGTAGTCGAGGCTGATTTCGTGACGGGGACGACAGGAAGGATGGTCGCCCGATGCACATCCACGTGATCGCGGCTACGGCCGGGCAACAGGACCCGCTGATCCCGAGCTGGACCGAGCTCATCATCGGGCTCATCGCGTTCCTCATCATCTTCGGCTTCCTCGGCCGGCTGCTGCTGCCGCGGGCCCAGAAGATGCTGGCCGACCGGACCAACCAGATCGAGGGTGGTCTGGAGCGGGCCGAGCAGGCCCAGGCCGAGGCCCAGCAGGTACTCGAGCGGTACAAGCAGCAGCTGGCCGACGCCCGGCACGAGGCCGCCCGGTTGCGGGAAGAAGCCCGCGAGCAGGGCGCGCAGATCATCGCCGAGATGCGCGAGCAGGCCGAGGCCGAGGCCCGCCGCCTCACCGAGGCGGCCCAGCAGCAGATCCAGGCCGAGCGCCAGCAGGCGCTGACCGCGCTGCGGTCCGAGGTCGGGACGCTGGCCACCGACCTGGCCAGCCGGGTCGTCGGTGAGTCGCTCACCGACGAGGCCCGGCAGAGCCGGGTGGTCGACCGGTTCCTGGACGACCTCGAGCAGCGCGGCGGGATCGGGGCGAGGACAAGCCAATGAGGCCAGCACAGTGAGGGCAGCACAGTGAGAGGTGTAAGCCGCCAGTCCTTCGCGGAGCTACGCGATCAGCTCCCGGAGGTCCTGGCCCAGGGTTCGCCGGCCGCCCGGCCGCCCACGGCAGCTCAGCGGCCGCGGGCCGGCACCCGGGCGGCGGCCGGCGCGGCCAGCGGTGCGTCCATCCGGGCCGACTCGGTCGGTGACGAGCTGTTCTCGGTGCTGCACCTGCTCGACACCGAGCACGGCCTGCGCCGGGCGCTGGCCGACCCGGCCCGCCCGGCCGACGAAAAGGGCTCGATCGTGGTCGCGCTGCTGCACGGCAAGATCAGCGAGCCGGCCGAGCAACTGGTCACCTCCACGGTCCGGGCCAGGTGGGCCAGCCCCGGGGACATGACCGACGCGCTCGAGCAGCTCGCGACCGAGGCGTACGCCATGTCGGCCGAAGAGCAGGGTCAGCTCGACGACCTGGAAGACGAGCTGTTCCGGTTCAGCCGGGTGGTGGCGACCGAGCCCGACCTGCGCGCGGCGCTGACCGAGCCGTCGCTGCCTGCCGAGGGCAAGCAGGGCCTGCTCGACACGCTGCTCGGCGGCAAGGTCACCCCGGCCACGCTCCGGCTGACCTCCGAGATGTCCCTCCACCCGCGCGGCCGATCGCTGGTCACCAGCCTGGAGACGGCCACCCGGATCGCGGCCGAGCGCCGCCGGCGGCTGATCGCGGTCGTGCGGTCGGCCACCGAGCTGTCCGTCCAGCAGCGCCAGCGGCTGGCCTCGGCGCTGGCCGGCATCTACGGTCATGACGTGTACATCAACGTCGTCATCGACCCCACCGTGGTGGGCGGCCTGACCGTCCAGGTCGGCGACGAGCTGATCGACGGCAGCGTGGCCAGCCGCCTGGGCTCCCTGCGCCGCAAGCTGACCAACTGACAAGCCACGCAACCCACGCAACCCACGCACACGAGAGACTTGAGGAAGATGGCGGAGCTGACAATCCGGCCGGAAGAAATCCGGGACGCTCTGGCGCGCTTCGTCGAAGCGTATGAGCCGGAGTCTGCCTCCCTGGAGGAGGTAGGCACGGTCGTCGAATGTGGCGACGGCATCGCACGGGTCGAGGGCCTGCCCTCGGCCATGGCCAACGAACTGCTCGAATTCGAGGACGGCACCCGCGGCCTGGCGCTGAACCTGGACGTCCGCGAGATCGGTGTCGTCGTCCTCGGCGACTTTAGCAAGATCGAGGAGGGCCAGCAGGTCCGCCGGACCGGAGAGATCCTCTCGGTCCCGGTCGGGGACAGCTTCCTCGGCCGCGTGGTCGACCCGCTGGGCAACCCGCTGGACGGCAAGGGCGAGATCGCCGACACCGAGCTGCGGCTGCTGGAGACCCAGGCCCCCTCGGTGGTCGAGCGCCAGTCGGTGACCGAGCCGCTGCAGACCGGTATCAAGGCCATCGACGCGATGACCGCGATCGGCCGGGGCCAGCGGCAGCTGATCATCGGCGACCGGCAGACCGGTAAGACCGCGATCGCGATCGACACGATCATCAACCAGCGGTCGAACTGGGAGTCCGGCGACCCCGAGAAGCAGGTCCGCTGCGTCTACGTGGCGATCGGCCAGAAGGGCTCCAACATCGCCTCGATCCGGCAGTCGCTGGAAGAGGCGGGCGCGCTGGAGTACACCACGATCGTCGCCTCGCCCGCGTCGGACCCGTCCGGCTTCAAGTACATCGCGCCCTACACCGGCTCGGCCATCGGCCAGCACTGGATGTACAAGGGCCAGCACGCGCTGATCGTGTTCGACGACCTGTCCAAGCAGGCCGAGGCCTACCGTGCGATCTCGCTGCTGCTGCGCCGCCCGCCGGGCCGTGAGGCCTACCCGGGCGACGTCTTCTACCTGCACTCCC
Organism: Actinomycetota bacterium; assembly: GCA_019240215.1. Classification (GTDB taxonomy): domain Bacteria; phylum Actinomycetota; class Actinomycetes; order Streptosporangiales; family Streptosporangiaceae; genus Bog-532. The sequence goes on from JAFAYQ010000036.1 coordinate 9,130, forward strand.
GGCTGCTGGAGCGCTGCGCGAAGCTGTCCGACGAGCTCGGCGGCGGGTCGCTGACCGGCCTGCCGATCGTCGAGACCAAGGCCAACGACATCTCGGCCTACATCCCGACCAACGTCATCTCGATCACCGACGGCCAGATCTTCCTGGAGACCGACCTGTTCAACTCCGGTGTCCGCCCGGCCATCAACGTCGGCCGGTCGGTGTCCCGGGTCGGCGGCGCCGCCCAGGTCCGGGCGATGAAGAAGGTGGCCGGCACGCTGCGGCTGTCGCTGTCCCAGTACCGCGACCTGGAGTCGTTCGCGGCGTTCGCGTCCGACCTCGACGCCGCCTCCCGGGCCCAGCTGGACCGCGGCGCCCGCCTGGTCGAGCTGCTCAAGCAGCCCCAGTACAACCCGTTCCCGGTCGAGAACGAGGTCGTGTCGATCTGGGCCGGCACCAACGGCTACCTGGACGACGTGCCGGTCGACGACGTGTCGCGGTTCGAGTCCGAGTTCCTGGACAGCCTCAAGCGCAACAACGCCGGCATCCTGGACGCGATCCGCGAGACCAACGACCTCAAGGACGAGACCGTCACCTCGCTCAAGGACGCGATCGACCAGTTCCGCCGCACGTTCGAGAAGAGCAACGGCGAGCTGCTGGTCAGCGAGGAGGCGGCCGACCCGCTGACGGCCGAGGAGACCGGCCAGGAGACCGTGAAGAAGTACAGCAACCAGCAGCCCCCCGAGGGCCCGGTCGACGCCAACAGCCCGACCGGCGGTGACCGCGGTCCCGACGGCCCGGCCAGCGACAGCGGCTCGTCCGGTGACAGCGGCTCGTCCGGGGGGAACAGCTAAGCATGGCGGCCAGCCTTCGCGCCGTCCGGCAGCGGATCCGGGCGGTCCAGTCGATCGGCAAGATCACCCGCGCTCAGGAGCTGATCGCCTCCTCCCGGATCATCCGGGCCCAGCAGCGCATGCGCGACGCCGAGCCGTACGCGCGTGAGCTCACCCGGGCGGTGGAGGCGGTGGTCAGCCGCACGTCGACCCTCAACCACCCGCTGACGGCCGAGCCGGAGTCGGTCACGCGGGCCGCGATCCTGGTGCTGACCAGCGACTCCGGTTTCGCCGGGGCGTTCAACACCAACGTGCTGCGGGAGGAGGCCCGGCTGCTGCGGACGCTGCGCGACCGCAACGTCGAGCCGGTGCCGTTCGTGGCCGGCCGCAAGGGCATCGGCTGGCACCGGGCCCGCGACATCGAGATGGCCCACACCTACAACGGGTTCTCGGTCCGGCCCGCGGTCAGCGACGCCACCGCGATCACCAACGATCTGCTGGAGGCGTTCGACAAGAAGGCCGAGGACGGTGGGGTGGACGAGATCTACATCGTCCGCACCCAGTTCGTGTCGATGCTGACCCAGCGCCCGCTGGTGGCCCGGCTGCTGCCGCTGGAGATCGAGGAGAGCAGCGGCGAGCCCGAGGGCGGCCCGCTGCCGATGTACGAGTTCGAGCCGTCACCCGACATCGTCCTGGACCGGCTGCTGCCGCAGTACGTGGAGGGCCGGATCTTCTACGCCATGCTGGAGTCGGCCGCGTCCGAGCTCGCCTCGCGCCGCCGCGCGATGAAGGCGGCCACCGACAACGCGAACGACCTGACGGAGCGGCTGACCCGGGAGGCCAACAACGCCCGGCAGGCCGAGATCACCCAGGAAATCAGCGAGATCGTGGGCGGCGCCAACGCGCTGGCCGACGTCACCTCAGAGAGTGAGTGAGCAGGAAATGACCGCGACCGCAGAAAACCCCGCGGAGACCGCCGGTGGCACGGGGACCGGCCGGGTCGTGCGGGTCATCGGCCCCGTCGTTGACGTCGAGTTCTCCGCCGAGCAGATGCCGGAGATCTACAACGCGCTGCACGTGGACATCACCATTGGTGAGAACACCCAGGAGCTGACCCTCGAGGTCGAGCAGCACATCGGCGACGACGTGGTGCGCGCGATCGCCCTGGCCCCGACCGACGGCCTGGTCCGCGGGGCCGAGGTCACCGACACCGGCGCCCCGATCGAGGTGCCGGTGGGCGAGGTGACCAAGGGCCACGTGTTCAACACCCTGGGCGAGACCCTCGACGTCCCGAGCTCGTCGCTCAAGATCGAAGAGCGCTGGCCGATCCACCGCGACCCGCCGCCGCTGGACCAGCTCGAGCCCCGGACCGAGCACTTCGTGACCGGCATCAAGGTCCTCGACCTGCTCACCCCCTACGTGCGAGGCGGCAAGATCGGCCTGTTCGGCGGGGCCGGGGTGGGCAAGACCGTGCTCATCCAGGAGATGATCCGCCGCGTGGCGCAGAACTTCGGCGGTGTCTCGGTCTTCGCCGGCGTCGGCGAGCGCACCCGTGAGGGCAACGACCTCTGGGTCGAGATGACCGAGTCCGGCGTCATCAACGACACCGCGCTGGTCTTCGGCCAGATGGACGAGCCGCCGGGCACCCGGCTGCGGGTCGCGCTGTCCGCGTTGACCATGGCCGAGTACTTCCGCGACGTCGAGCAGCAGGACGTGCTGCTGTTCATCGACAACATCTTCCGGTTCACCCAGGCCGGCTCCGAGGTGTCCACCCTGCTCGGCCGGATGCCGTCGGCCGTGGGTTACCAGCCCACGCTGGCCGACGAGATGGGCCAGCTGCAGGAGCGGATCACCTCCACCCGCGGTCACTCGATCACCTCGATGCAGGCGATCTACGTGCCCGCCGACGACATCACCGACCCGGCTCCGCACACGGTGTTCGCGCACCTCGACGCCACCACCACGCTGTCCCGGGCCATCACCGAGAAGGGCATCTACCCCGCGGTCGACCCGCTGGACTCGACGTCGCGGATCCTGGACGCCCGCTACGTGGGCCAGGAGCACTACGACGTGGCCCGCTCGGTCCAGCAGATCCTGCAGCGCTACAACGAGCTGCAGGACATCATCGCTATCCTGGGTGTGGACGAACTGGGCGAAGAGGACCAGGTCGTCGTGCGCCGGGCCCGCCGCATCGAGCGGTTCCTGTCTCAGCCGATGTTCGTGGCCGAGCAGTTCACCGGCCAGGAGGGGATCTTCACCCCGCTCGAGGAGACGATCTCCTCGTTCAAGGCGATCGTCGACGGCAAGTACGACAACCTGCCGGAGCAGGCGTTCTACATGGTCGGCGGGATCGAGGACGTGGAGAAGAAGGCCAGGGAGTTGGAGAAGTGACCCTGCACGTCGAGGTCGTCATCGCGGACCGTGAGCTGTGGGCCGGTGAGGCCAACATGGTCATCGCGAAGACGCTCGAGGGTGACATCGGCATCCTCACCGGCCACCCGCCGGTGCTCGGCATCCTGGCCGAGGGCAGCATCGTCCGCGTCCTGGACCCGGAAGGTTCGGGTGGCGAGGACGGGGCCGGCCGCGGGGTGACCGCCGCGGTCAGCGGCGGTTTCCTGTCGGTCGCCGACGACCGGGTCTCCATCCTCGCGGTCGACGCCCAGCTCGGTTCCGAGGTGGACACGTCGGCGGCCCGTTCCGCGGCCGACGAAGGCTCCGGGGACGAGGACTCCACCGAGGTCAGGTACGCCCGGGCGCAGCTGCGAGCCGCAGGCGAACAGGCCTGACGAGGGCCGGGAGTGGGGGACGCGCTGGCACTCGACGCCGCCTGGTTGTTCGCCGCGCTGCTGCTACTCCTGGTCCTGTTCGCCGTCGGTATCGCCGGCCGCCGCTACCTGCTCGAGCGCGGCGGCGGTACCGTCGACTGCGGCCTGCGCCGGGTCGCCGGTGAAGGCTCCTGGCGGCCGGGGGTCGCCTCCTATCAGGGCGACCAGCTCTACTGGTATCACCAGTTCAGCATCCTGCTGCGGCCCCAGGTCATCCTCGAGCGGCGGACGCTGACCGTCGCCTCGCGGCGGATGGCCTCCCCGGCCGAGGGGGCCGCCCTCGGGACCGAGCTGTGCGTGGTCGAATGCAAGGTCGGCCCGGGCAGTAGCGTCGAGCTGGCCATGTCCGAGGCGGCGCTGACCGGCTTCCTGTCCTGGCTGGAAGCCGCCCCGCCCGGCTCCTACCTGGACCAGATCGCCTGAGGCCGCCCCGCCTCCGGCTAGCGCTCGCCGCCGGGCTTCCAGAGCACGTCGCCGTGCCCGGTGTTGGCCACCCGGCCGAGGATGAACAGCAGGTCCGAGAGCCGGTTCAGGTAACGGGCGGTCAGCGGGTTCACCGTCTCCCCGTACTCGCCGTAGGCCGCCCAGGCGCTCCGCTCGGCCCGCCGGGTCACCACCCGGGCCGTGTGCAGCAACGCGGCCGCGGGCGTCCCGCCCGGCAGCAGGAAGCTGCGCAGCACCGGCAGGCCCTCGTTGTACTGGTCGCAGGCTTTCTCCAGCGCCTCGATGTAACTCGCGTCGATCCGCAGCGGGGGATAGGGCGGGTTCTCGGAGATCGGGTTGGCCAGGTCGGCGCCCACGTCGAACAGTTCGTTCTGGACCCGGGCCAGCAGCGCGGTCAGCTCCGGCCCGAGCGGGCTCAGCTGTTCGAGCTGCCCGAGCGAGAGCGCCACCCCGATCGCGCAGTTGGCCTCCTCGACGTCGGCGTAGGCGGCCAGCCGGAGGTCGGTCTTGGCGGCCCGCGAGCCGTCCGCCAGCGCGGTGCGCCCGTCGTCGCCGGTCCTGGTGTAGATGCGGGACAGCACGACGGGCTCGTCTCTGCGGTTCGCTGGCATGCCTCCACCCTACGGTCGGTCCTGCGGCCGGTCGGGGCGCGGTCGGCGGCGCGGTCGGGGGCGCGGTCGGCGTGGGCGGGTTGTTCGCGCGCGTCCCAGCCTCGCGTAGAAGCGCCGAAAGCGTCCAGAATGACCGTTGCGATCACGTGGAGTAGCGGTGACGCCGTCCGATTTTGCGGGATTTTTCGGTCACGCATACGCAGCGAGACACGCCGGTATCAAAAAGTGATCAATAACTGACCTGCGGGTATTCACTTTCGCCGGGCGCTGTGGCAAGGTATCCAACACGCAGGGTAAACAGTCAGGATCGAAAAGTGACTGATAACTCGGTTGGTTTTCGGTCATAACCTGCGTCGGCTGACTGGCGCCGCTAACTGATAGTAGCGACCAGTCGCCACCCGGGGCCCGATGAATCTCGGGGGCTCATCGGACCCCGGTGTTTCGGGGGAGCGCTCCCGGTCGGCTAGCCCGGCCGGGAGCCACCCCGTTCCCCGCCCGGTGGCTCTCTAGCCCTTACGCCCCCCGCCTCGCGCGCCCCGCGCCCCGCGCCCCGCGCCCCGCGCCCGGTGTCCGCGACGCGCGCCTCTCACTCCCCAAGTCACACGCACCCCACGTGCCTCGGAACTGCGTCGATACTCCGATTCGGGAAGACTTTTAGGCAGCATTTGTAAAAAAGTCTTCCCGAACCACGGGCCGCCGCCCACCCGGACCCCATCAGTCACCTGCGTCCCAGCGGCACCATTCACCTTAATCACACTGGTCTCGCTGCATTCCCGAGCATCACCAGCCCCGCTCACCTCATGAGTACCCACCACCGTAACCTGGCACAACGCCCGGAAGCCCAGCGCCGCCCCCGGGTCACCAAGAACCCCCGGCTTAACCCCGCAGCCCCGCAGCCCCGCAGCCAGGTTGAGATGGTCACCCGGCCGATGCGGGCGCCCGCGGCAGACCAGCATTCGGCTTATCGCGCTCCCACCCTTGTCAGGCAACGCGGGTCACCCCGCGACTTCCCCCACCAGCGCCGCCACGTCCTGCGCGCAACCCCACCCAACGGTGATCCCCGACCCCCCGTGCCCGTAGTTGTGCACCACCGGCACCGGCAGCAGCTCCCGGTCCAGCTCGACCCGCACCTCGGCCCGCCCCGGCCGCAGCCCGGCCAGGCTCTCGATCACCCGCACCCCCGCCAGCCCCGGAACAATATCGGCGCACCGCGCCAGGATCGCCGCCGTCTCCGCCGGATCGGGCTCGGTGTTCCAGTTTCCCTTCTCCAGCGTCCCGCCGAGGATGCAGTCCCGCGACCGCGGATGCACGTAAGCCCGCCCGCCCGGATGATTCTCATCGCGGACCGACAGGTCGAGCCCAGGGTTCTCGGTCCGCACGATCTGCCCCCGCACCGGGTACATCGACGAGTCCCCGGCCAGCGCTCCGGCCGCCAGCCCGGCCGCGTTCACCACCACGTCCGGCCCCAGGTCGAGCACGTCATCGAGCGCCGTGACCCGCCGCTCGACCCGCGTCCCCCCGCCCCGCCGCACCTCGTCCGACAACCACGGCAGGTACACCGGCATCTCCACCAGCGGCACCACGAACCGCAGCCCGCGCGGATACCCCGGCGGCAGCTCATCCCGGCGAGCGGCCCGCACGTCCCCCACCGGCCCGGCCCAGTCCGGCAACGGCGGCAACGGATCCGGGTCATCCCGGTACAGCACCAGCGACTCGCGCATCACCACCCCCGGCACCCCGGCTCCCGCCGCCTCCGCGAGCACCTCGTACGTCACAGCACCCCAGCGGGCGACCGCCGCGGCCGGCCCGGCCGCGGTCGGGAACCATACCGCCGCCGCTATCCAGGAGGTCGTCGTCTCGACCGGATCGCTGCTGACCAGGACGACCTCGTGCCCGGCGTCCTGCAGCATCCGCGCGCAGCCGAGCCCGCTGATCCCGGCCCCGACGATCACCACCCGCACGCGCTACCCCCAGGAGGTCAGGAACTCAGGACCGCGGCCGCCGCCGCCCGTGCAGGAACCGGACCAGCCCCAGCGTCCTGGCCACGTCCTTGTCCGTCCGCGCGAACGTCGTCACCGGCGCCGGCGACTTCATCCACTGGCTGGCGATCGACTTGGCCCGCGCGAACTCACGCAACCCGTCCGCCCCGTGGATACGCCCGAACCCGGACTCGCCCACGCCCCCGAACGGCAGCGCCGGCACCAGCATGAAGCTGACCACCGAGTTCACCGAGGCCGCCCCGGTCCGCAGCGCCCGCGCGGCCGCCACCGCCCGCCGCCGGCTGCCGGAGAAGATCGACGCGCCGAGCCCGTAGGCGCTGGCGTTGGCCAGCCGGATCCCTTCCTCCAGGCTGGCCACCCGCCGCACGGTGATGGTGGGACCAAAAGTCTCTTCCCGCACCGCCGCCGCGTCTTCCGGCACGTCGGTGAGGATGACCGGCCGGACGTAACCCCCGTCGATCGCGTCCTCGACCGATTCGAGCGACGACGGCAGCGCCCGCCCGCCCCGCGCGACCGCGTCGGTCAGGTGCCGCCGGATCACCTCGATCTGCGACGGCATCGTCATCGGCCCGTAGGAGGCGCCGGCCTCGCTGCCCGGCCGCAGCGCCGTCACCCGCTCGGTCAGCTTGGCCAGGAACGTCTCGTAGACCGGGTCGGCCACGTACACCCGCTCGACCCCGATGCAGGTCTGGCCCGCGTTGGACAGGCCGCCCCAGGCGGCGGCGTCGGCGGCCGCGTTGAGGTCGGCGTCGGCGTCCACGATCAGCGCGTCCTTGCCCCCGCACTCGGCGATGACCGGGGTCAGGCGTTCGGCCGCGGCCGCCATGACCTTCCGGGCGGTGGCGGCCGAGCCGGTGAACGCCACCTTGTCCACCCCGCTGGTGGTCAGGGCCGCGCCGGTCCGGCCGTCCCCGGTCAGCAGCTGCAGCACCGGCTGCGGGGAGCCCCGGCCGGCCGTCTGCGCGAACGAGGCGACCAGCCATTCGCCGACCGCCGGGGTGAACTCGCTGGGCTTGAAGATGACCGCGTTCCCGGCCGCCAGCGCGTAGGCGATCGAGCCCATCGGGGTCAGCACCGGGTAGTTCCAGGGGCCGATCACGCCGATCACGCCGAGCGGCTGGTACTCGACGGTGGCGGACAGGTTGAGCGCCGCGACCCCGCTGAACACCCGGTGCGCCCCCAGCACCCGGTGCGCGTGCCTGGCGGCCCAGTCGATGTGCAGGATGGCCAGCACGATCTCGAGCCGGGCGTCGTCGGCGGGCTTGCCGGTCTCGTCGTGGACCAAGATCGCGAGCTCGTCGAGCTGGCGGGTCACCTGCGCCTTCCAGTCCAGCAGGCGGTTGCGCCGCTCCCGCCAGCCCAGCTCCGCCCACCAGCGGGACGCTTCCCGGGCCCGGCTGACCGCGGCCGCCGCCTGCTCGGGGCCGGCCACCGGGAACAGGCCGATGACCTGGCCGGTGGCCGGGTTCACCGTCTCGAACGTGCCCGCGTCGGAGGTCTGGGAAGTTGTCATGGGGCACCGCCATCCTGCCGAGGCCTGGGGTGTTAAGTAAATCACTGACACAAGGCCGCTAGCTACCCGCCAGTAGCAAACGGCCGCCGACCACCGAGGGACCCATCGTGCCGACTCGCCCGTACGTGCTGATCAGCTGCGCCATGTCGGTGGACGGCCGGATCGACGACACCGGCCCCGACCGGCTGCTGCTGTCCGGCCCGGCCGATCTCGCCCGGGTGGACGAGCTGCGGGCCAGCTGCGACGCGATCGTGGTAGGCGCCAGCACGATCCGCCGGGACGACCCCCGGCTGCTGGTCCGCGACCCGGAGCTGCGCGTCCGCCGGCTGGCCACCGCCCGTCCCGAGCACCCGCTCCGGGTGACCTTGACCGGCACCGGTGACCTCGACCCGGCCGCCCGCTTCTTCGCCGCCCCGGCCGGCGCCCGGCGCCCCCTGGTCTACTGCGCCCGCCCGTCCGTCGCGGTCGCGACGGCCAGGTTGGGGACCCTGGCCGATGTCATCGACGCCGGTGCCCCCGCTTCTGTCCGCTTCATGCTTGCCGACCTTGCGGTAAAGGGGTGCGACCGCGTTCTCGTCGAAGGTGGTGCGACGTTGCTCCGCGAGGTGCTGACCGGCGGCCTGGCTGACGAGCTGCGGCTGGCGGTGGCCCCGTTCTTCGTGGGGGAGGAGGGAGCCCCCCGGTTCGCCCTCCCCGGCCGGTACCCGGCGGGCCCGGCCAACCCGATGACGCTGGCCGAGGTCAGCCGGCTGGACGGGGTGGTGGCGCTGCGCTACCTGCTCGGCCCGGGCGGGCCCGACACGAGGTTCCTGCGGGCCGCGATCGAGCTGGCCCGCCAGTGCCCGCCGTCCGACACCGCGTTCGCGGTCGGCGCGATCGTGGTCTCGGCGGCCGGCGACATCATGGCCACCGGATTCTCCCGGGAGCAGCAGCCGCAGGACCACGCCGAGGAGGTGGCTCTGCGCAAGCTCGATCCGGCCGACCCGCGGCTGGCCACCGCCACGCTCTACAGCTCGCTGGTGCCGTGCGGGGCCCGCGCCTCCCGCCCGGTCACCTGCGTCCAGCACATCCTCGCGGCCGGCCTCCCCCGGGTCGTGTTCGCCTGGGACGAGCCCCCGATCTTCACCGAGGGCGGCGGCGCCGATCAGCTCCGCGCGGCCGGAATCACCGTGGTCGAGCTACCCGAGCTGGCGGGGGCGGCCGCCGGCGTCAACGCCCACCTGACCGGGCCAGCGCCTCGACCCCGGCGATGAACAGGTCGATCCCGAACCGGTAGTGGAACTCGGCGTCGCCGGTGACGAAGGGGCCGGCGCACTCGACCAGGTGCGGGAACTTGTCGGCGGGCAGCATGGCGATCTGAATCTGCTTGCGCCGGAGCAGCTCGGCCCGTTCGGCGTCGTCCAGGCCGGGCTGGACCTCGGGCTCGAAGCCGGGCTCGCTCATGACCAGGGTGATCGCGGTCCACATGCCGCCGCGGGTGATCTCGCTGGCCTCCTCGGGGGTGAAGCCCGCCTCGCGCAGCAGCCCGAGGGCGATCTCGGCCGCCCGCATCGAGCCCGGGCTCTCCTTTTTGTGCGAGAGCACCAGCTGGGCCCCGGACGGGTGCGCCCGCAGCACCCCGACCAGTGACTTCATGATCGCCCGGAGCTGGCCGGGCCACGGCGCCGACGGGTCGACGTCCAGGTCGACCTCGCCCCAGATGTGATCGCTGAGCCCGGTCAGCAGCTCGTCCTTGCTGCGGAAGTGCCAGTACAGCGCCATCGGGGTGACACCCAGCTCGGCGGCCAGCTTGCGGATCGTGAGGGCGTCCGCCCCGTCGCGGTCGGCCATCTCGAGCGCCCGGCTGACCACCGCGCTCTTGGAGAGCCGGGGCCGGTCGGGGGCTTCGGGGCCGGTTTTCGCTGCCATCGCTTGACAACTATACATCGTATAAGGCAGCCTCTACAACGTACTTATACGGCGTACATGTACAGCGGATAGATCCGCCGTACAGGAAGGCGGTGCCGAATGTCACGGCGCTGGTGGGCTCTGGTGGCGGTCAGCCTGGCCACCCTCATGAGTTACCTCGACAACAACGTGGTCAATGTGGCCCTGCCGACGATCCAGCGCAGCCTGCACCTGTCGGTGTCCGGGCTGGAGTGGGTGGTCAGCAGCTACCTGCTGGTGTTCGCCGGGCTGCTGCTGGTCGGCGGCCGGCTGGCCGACCACTACGGCCGGCGGCGGCTGTTCCTGACCGGGCTCGGCATCTTCACGGCCGCGTCGCTGGCGGCCGGGCTGGCCGGCAGCGGGGCGGTGCTGATCGCGGCCCGGGCCGTGTCCGGCCTCGGCGCGGCGCTGATGGTGCCGACCACGCTGGCCATCATCCTGGCCACCTTCGACGACGCGGGTGAGCGGTCCCGGGCGGTCGCCATCTGGACCGCGATCGGCGCCCTCGGCCTGGCCTTCGGCCCGCTGGTCGGCGGGTCGATCAGCCAGCACCTGCACTGGGGCTGGATCTTCTTCATCAACGTCCCGATCGGCGTGATCACCGCGATCATCGCGGTGCCGGCCATGGACGAGTCTCGCGGCGTCGCCGCCGGCGAGGCCCGGCGGCTGGACGTGCCCGGTCTGGTCGCCTCGGCGGTCATGCTGTTCTCGCTGGTCTACGCGCTGATCGAGGGCCAGGACCGGGGCTGGACGTCACCGCTCATCGTGGCCTGCTTCGCGCTCGCCGCCGTGGCCGCGGGGGCCTTCGTGCTGATCGAGAGCCGGGCCTCGCACCCGATGGTGGCCCTGTCCCTGTTCCGCAACCGGGTGTTCAGCGGCGGTAACACGACGATGATGCTGTGGGCCTTCGGGATCTTCGGGATCTACTTCTTCACCGCGCTCTACCTGCAGGACATCCTGGGCTTCTCGCCGACCAAGGCCGGGCTCGCATTCGTGCCGATGGCCCTGGCCATGGCCCTGTTCTCCTTCCTGGCCGGCCCGGTCGCGGCCCGGATCGGCGCGCACCGCACGGTGGCCCTGGGCATGCTGATCATGGCGGGCGGCCTGGTCCTGTTCCTCATGCTGGGCCAGCACGCCACCTTCGCCGGCATGATGCCCGGGTTCCTGCTCTTCGGCGCCGGCGCCGGGCTGATGAACATGCCGCTGACCAACGCGATCCTCGGCTCCATGCCGCCCGAGCGCTCCGGCGTCGCCTCGGCCCTCCTCAACGCCTCCCGCGAGGTCGCCGGCCTGCTCGGCGTCACGGTCATCGGCGCCGTGCTCCGGGCCCGCCAGAGCGCCGAACTGCGCACCGGCACCCACCCGGCGGCGGCGTTCATCGACGGCTATCACGCCGGCCTGATCCTGACGATCGCCCTGACCCTGGCCGGCGTGGTCGTCAGTTACCTGGCCCTGCGCCGGTACGCCACCACCCGGCCCGCCGCCCCCGAGGAGCTGGCCGTCACCCCGGAGACCCCGGTCCCCGCCGGCGACAGCGCCTGACCCTTCCACCGAGGCCCTACCGCCTCACCCGAGCCTCCCCACCAGCCCTCTGACAGCAGATGCTGTCATCGCCAGGGAGGTGACGCCGGCGGGCGGCTTCAGAAGCCGCCCGCCGGCAGCGTGCCCAGGTCCACCTCGGTGGTCTCGCCGATCCCGTGCACGGCGGTCACCGTGGCCCAGCCTTCCCGTACCAGGGCCCAGTCGCTGTCCGCCGTCACCTGGTCGTCGACCTGGGCGAAGGTGACCGGGACGTAGCCGTCCTGCCGTTCGCCGACCGTGACCTTGGCCGCCCCGTAGGCGGTCAGCCGGGCAGCCCGCAGCCCCTGCACCTGGTCCAGCGTCCGGTCGGGCACGTTGACGTTGATGACGACACCCGGCACCGCCCGTCCCAGGTACCAGTCCAGGGCCCGGGCGGCGACCTGCTCGGCGGTGTCCCAGTGCACGGCCGCGTCCCGGGCCAGCGAGAACGCCATCGTCGGGAGCCCGGCCGAAGCGCCGGTCAGAGCGGCCCCCACCGTTCCCGAGTGCAGGATGGCCCGGCCCAGGTTGGGGCCCCGGTTGATGCCCGCGAGGATGATGCCGGGCCGCTCGCCGAAGCCGCCGTGCAGCCCCACGAAGGCGATCATCGCCGGGGTGGCCTGGACTGCGACCGTGGGCACATCCTCCAGCCCGTCCAGCTTCCGCTCCTCGACCAGCAGCTTGCCGCCGGCCTCGAGCGCCGACATCATGGCGCTGGTACCGCTGCGTTCGCCGTTGGGGGCGGCCACGGTCACGTCCAGCCCGGCGGCCACAGCCACCTGGGCCAGGATCCGCACCCCGGGACTGTCGATCCCGTCGTCGTTGGTGATCAATGCGCGCATGACGCCATTATCGGCAGCAGTGGCAGCGCTCATTGGCCCAGCTGTTCCTCTTTTGCGGCAAACGCGAATCTCGCACCACAAGGGCACGGTAGCGTCGCGGCCGTGGATCGCGCGGACGAGGACGAGGCCAGGGCCTGGCCAGCGGCCGGGACCCCGGGCCGGCTGGCCGTAGCCAGCTACCTCACCGCACCGGCCGGGGCGGCCGCCCAGTACCGGCTGATCGTGGACGCGCTGCTCGACGAGCAGACCCGTTCGCTGGCCGGGGTGTCCCGGTCCGGGCTGGAGACGCTGCTCCGCAACCGGGCGCCCGAACCGCTGACCGGCCGGCCGCCCGGCGGCAAAATGGAGCCGCTGCCGCTCAGCGACCGCCTGGACCAGCTGGTCGCCTGGGGGGTGGCCGTGACCTGGCCTGGCCCCGCGGACGAGCCCTGGTACCAGCTCAGCGCCGACGCGGCCCGCCTGCACACGGCCGTCCAGTCGCTCGGCCCGGACGCACCCGCCGCCCGCCCCGGTGCCTCGGCCGCCGCCAGCGCCGCCCCGCCGGTGCTGGCCGCCCAGCTGGCCCGCCTGGCCGAAGCGATCCCGGGCGACCCGGCCGCCGCCACCCAGGCCTGGTCGGCGCTGCGCACCACGCTGGCGGCGATGACCGAGGCCGCCGCGGCCTGGCGGGCCGGTCTGGCCGCCGCCCAGGCCGGAGCGCCCGACCCGGCCCGGGTGGCTGCCCGCCAGGACGCGCTGCGCCGCTACCTGGACGTGTGGGGCGGCGGCGTCGATCGCCACGGTCCCTCGATCGCCGCTCAGGCCGCCCAGCTGCTGGAGGCGGGCCCGCCCGCCTGGCGCCCGGCCGCCCTGCACAGCCTGGGCGCCGCCGTCCCCGATGACCGCCTGGCGGCGCTGCTGGACGACTACCGGGCCACCCTGAACGCCCTGCTGACCTGGTTCGGCCCCGGCGACAACGCCGCCCGGCGCCTGCGCCGTCAGCTCCGCGACGTCCTGCTCCCGCTGACCGGCGGCCACCGTTCGCCGGCCGCCGTCCGCGGCCAGCTGTCGGCCCGCGCCGACCTGCTGGCGCTGGCCGGAGCCCTCGAGCGATCTCCCTCCGACGACGCCGCCTGGTCCCTCTGGTCGGCCGCGACGGGACTGTTCGCCGCCCGCCACCTCCCGCACCCAACCCCCCAGCCGGCGGGCCCAGCTGGCGCAGTGTCGTTCTGGACCGCCGAGCCGGCCCCGGTCACCGCCGCCCTCGGATCCGCGGCCTCGGCCGCCGACCCCGGCCCGCGACCCGGAACCGAGGGGCCCGTGGCGGCTCAGGCCAGCCAGGTCGCCCGCCTGACGGATCGGTCCGCGGCCCGCGCCGCCGCTCGCGCTGCCTTCGCTGCCGAGCAGGTCGCGGCGGGCGCGACCGAACAGGCCATCCAGGCCCGGTCCGGCCTCCGCCTGTCCGCCTGGACCGGCCTCGACGCCGCCCAGCTCGACGTCCTCCTGTCGTTCCTGGCCGTGCTGGCCGGCGCCCGCCCCGGCCCGGACGGCAGCCGCACCATCCGGACCCCGGACGGCCGCTGGACGGTCCGCGCCGACCCCACCCCCGACGGCGCGCCGCCGCCGGCCGTCATCCGCACCCCGGCCGGCCAGCTCATCCACCCCGACCTCCGCCTCACCATCACCACCGCCCTCCCCGCCCTGGCCGGGAACCCCCGATGACCGACCCCGCTACCCCCACCGCGCCGGCCGCCGGCCGGGCCGCCCAACGCGCCTTCGCCGGACTGCTGGCTCGCCCGCTGGTGACCGCGGCCAGCGACCCTGAGCTGTACCGGATGGTGACCCGGCACCTCGCCGCGGTGCGGGCCGCCGCCCGCGTCCTGGGGTACCGGCTGGCCTCCTCGGGCCAGGCCTTCCGGCTGGTCCGGGTGCCGGTCGACGGGGCCGTGACCGCCCCGCCGCCCCCGGCCGGGCGGCCGGAACGCCGGGTGCTGGCGCTGACCTGCGTGCTGGCCGCGGCCGCGGCCGACGTGACCGGCCCGGTGTCCCTGGCCGAGCTGTCCGGCCAGGTCGAGCAGCTGACCACCGGCGCCGCCGCCACCGTCTCGCCCTACGAACCCAGCCTGCTGGCGCACCGCCGCCAGCTGATCGCGGCGGCCGGGCTGCTGGAGTACTGGGGGGTGCTCCGCCGTCGGCCGGCCGGCCCCGCCCCGGACCCGGACTGGACCGGTAGCGGCGACGGCCCCGGCCCCAGCTACGACGTCGACCCAGCCGCGCTGGAGCTGCTGACCAGCCCGGACGTGCTAGCCGCGGCACTCGCCCGGCCCCCGGAGCCCGCCCCCGCCTCCGCCGGTGACGGCGCCTCCCGGCTGGTGCGGACCCTGCGAGCGCTGGCCGAGACCCCCGCCGTCCTCTACGCCGAACTCGATGGCGATGACGCCGCCTCGCTGCGCGCCACCCGGGCGCTGCGTTCCCGCGAGGTCACCAGCCTGCTCGGCGGGCAGGTGGAAGCCCGGGCCGAGGGGCTGGCCCTGATCATCGACGACGAGCCGCGCAACCCGCTGACCGCCGACTGGCCCGGGCCCGGCCGGGCCGGCTGGGTCTCGCTGCTGCTGGCCGACGCGGCCGCCCGGGCGGGCCAGGGCCAGCCCGACGGTGCCGTCACCCTCACCAGTGCCCAGGTCGACGAGCAGGCCAGCGCGCTGCTCGCGGACCGGCCGGAAGAACTGGGCGGCGACCCGGCCGCGGTGCGGGCGGCCGCCGAGCGGCAACTGGTGCCGCTCGGCCTGGTCCGGGTCGGCGCCGACGGCGGCTGGTGGCTGTCCCCGGTCGCGGGCCGCTACCGGGCCACCGTAGATCACCCAGTTGACGCCCAGGGGGGCCAGCCGTGACCGTACCGACGCCCATGCCCGCGCCCGGCGACCCCGGCTCGCTACCCGAGCCGACCCGGGCCGACCGCTGGCAGCTGCTGCGGGCCGGGGTGGTCAACCTGTGGGAGTTCGACGTCGCCGAGTACTGGCTGGCCGGCGGCCGGGCCCAGTTCGTGGGCCAGAACCAGTCCGGCAAGTCCACCTTGATGGCGCTGACCTCGCTGATCCTGCTGGCTGGTGACCTTGATCGCCAGCTGGTGGACACGTTCGGGCAGGAACACAAGGCGTTCCGCTACTACGTCGAGCCGACCAGCGACCCGCAGGACCGCCGCGAGAGCGGCCCCGCCACCTCCCGCGGCTGGGCCTGGCTGGAGTTCGGCCGCCGCGGCGAGGAGGGCCCCCGCTACTTCACCGGCCTGCTGTTCGCGCAGGCCCGCCGGGGGGCCACCGGGCTCGACCAGACCTGGGCGGTGGCCACCGGCTCGACCCGGGTCGGGGCCGGCCTCGACCTGCACCAGGCCGCCGCCGTCCGGCCGCCGTCACCGCTGGCGGCGGCGCCCGGTTTCCGCGTCGCCGCCGACGGCGCCGAATACCGGTCCTGGGTCGCTCGCGAGCTGTTCGGGTTCACCGGCCCGGACCGGCTGGACGCGGTCGTCCGCATGCTCAAGGTGCTGCGCACACCGCACCTGGGCCAGCGCCTCGACCCGGGCTTTTTCACCGAGCAGATGCGGGTCGCGCTGCCCTCCGTCGAGCCGGCCCGGATCGCGGACCTGGCCGAGGGCTGGGACGCGCTGGACGCGCTGGCCCGCGACCGGGACCACGCCCGCACCGCCCGCGACGCGGTGGCCGGCTACCTGACCAGGGCCTGGAACCCGTGGGCCGACGCCGTCCTCCGCGGCCGGGCCGGCCAGCTGGCCACCAGCCTGGCCCGGCTGGACGAGGCCGGCCAGGACCGCGCGGCCGCCGAGCAGACGTTGGCCGCCGCCCAGGCCCGGATGACCGAGAGCGCCGCCCAGCTGCAGGCCGCCCGCGACACCCTGAGCCGGGTCGAGCAGGGCTATGAGGACCTGCTCACCTCCCCGGCCGGCCCGGAGCCCGGCCAGGAGTCCGGCCAGAACGCCGGCCTGAACGCCGGCCAGGATCCGGCCGGGACGATGGCCCGGGTCGAACAGCTCCAGCAGGCCGCCATCCGGTCCCGGCAGGCCGCCGCCGACGCGGCCGCCGAGGCCAGCAAGTCCCAGGCCGCGCTGGACCGCCGGGCGGCCGAACGGCAGGCCGCCGTCGACGCCGCCACCCGGGCCGCCGACCAGGTGGCGGCCGCGGTCCGCGCCAGCACCGCCGCCGCCGAGGCGGCCGGACTGCCGGCCGAGACCGCCGCCTGGGCCGCCAACGGCGAGACCGGCCGCCTGGACGCGGCCGTCCGGCAGCAGCGCCAGCAGGTGGCCGACGCCCGCCCGCTGCTGGCGGCGGCCGCCCGGGCCCGCCAGCAGGAGGAGGCCGCGGCCCGCTGGGCCACCCAGGCGACCGCCGCCCAGGGCCGCGCGGCCGCCCGGGCCGGTCAGGCCAGCCAGGCGGTCGACGCCGGCCTGCAGTCCCTGTCGGACGAGCTCGAAGGCTGGGCGGCCGCCCTCGGCGAAGACGCGCCGCCCGCCGACCAGCGGGCCGCCTGGCTGCTGGCGGTCAGCGAGCAGGCCGGCCACGACGAGCCCCGGCCGGTGCTGGGCGGCCTGGTGCGGGACAGCTGGCTGGCCCCGCGGACGGCCACCATGCGCGAGCGCGCGGCCGTGCACGAGTACCACGCGGGGGAGCGCCAGCGGACCGGCCGCGAGCGCGACGACCAGGCCTCCCAGCAGCTGCTGGCCGAGCCCGAAGCGGCCGCCGGCACCCGCTTCACCCGCCGCCAGCGGCCTCCGGCCGGGCCCGACGGCAGCCCGCTGTGGCGGCTGCTGGAACCGCGCGAGAGCCTCGCCCCCGACGTCCTCAGCCATATCGAGGCGGCGCTGGACGCGGCCGGGCTGCTGGACGTCTGGGTCACCCCCGACGGCGCTTGGATCCCCGCCCGCGACGGTCTCGACACGGTGCTGACCGCCGCCACCGGCTGGCCCGACACCACCGCCTCGTTCAGCACGCTGGCCTCGGTGTTGCATCCCGACCCGGACGCCGGGCCGCTCGCCAGCCGGGTCGGGGCGCTGCTGCACGCGATCGGCTACCAGGCCGAGGAGGGCCGGGCCCCGCTCAGCTACAGCTACGGGGTCACCGCCGACGGCCGCTGGCACACACCGTTCACGGCCGGCCAGGCCGGGCCGCCCGCGCACGGGGCCGAGCTGATCGGCGCGGCCACCCGCCGGGACGCCCGCGAACGCCGGGTCCAGGCGCTGCGCGACGAAGCCGGCCGCCTGCGCGACGAGGCAGCCGGCCTGCGCCGGGCCGCCGCCCTGCTGCGCGAGCAGCTGACCGCGCTGGAGACCGCCGCCGCGGGCGCCCCCAGCGACACCGGCCTGGTCCGCGCGGTGCTGGCCCGGCAGGCAGCCGAGGTGGAGCTGCGCCGGGCGGAGGCCGCCCGCGACCGGGCCGGCGAGGAGCTGGCCCAGGCCCGGGCGGCGACCCAGGACGCCAACACCGCGCTGCTCGGCCACCCGGCCACCGCCCGCCCGGGCGCGCTCGACGGGGCCGGGCTGGACGAGCGCAGCGGGGCGCTGCAGGCGGCCGCGGCCGCCGTCGCCGAGCTGGCCCTGGCCCGGGCCGGGGAGCAGGCCGCCCAGCAGGCGGCCGACTGGGCCCGCGCCCTGTACACCGAGACCGCCCAGCTGGCGGCCGAGGCGGCCGAACGGGCCAGCAGGGCCCTCCGGCACGCCGATCGCGACCAGGACGTCGCCGACAACGCCGAGGAAGCCCTCGACCAGTCCGGCCGTGACCTGCGGCAGGCCGCCCGCGAGCAGCGCGCCCGGCGCGACCAGCTGGCCGCCGCCCTGGACGGGCGGCAGGACGAGCACGGCCGCCGCCGGGCCGAGGTGGCCGCCGCCGAGGTGCACCGGACCGCCGCCGTCCAGCGGCACGAGGAGGCCGGGCAGGCCCACCAGGCCGCGCTGGCCGCCTGGTGGGTGCCGGTCGACGCGGGCCTGGCGGCCGCCCGGGGCCTGCCCGCCGTCTCGGGCCGCACCCCGGCCGACGGGGTGACCCAGGCCGAGGCGGCCCGCCAGCTGATCCCGCCCGGCCCGCCCGGGGCCGAGCCCGAGGCCCGGATCGCCGCCGCCTGGGCCCCGGTGGTGGGCCAGCCGCTGATCGAGCTGCGGACGGTGCTGGAGGGGGCCGGGGGACGCGGGGTGGCGCTGATCGACCCGACCACGGCCGGCCAGCTGCCCGCGGTCGCGATCCTGGCCGACGGAACCGGGCTGGCCAGCGAGCCCGCGCTGGCCGTGGCCCAGCTCGACCAGCAGATCACCACCCTCACCGAACAGCACGACGAGGCCCTCGACAAGGTCCTCACCGGCCTGCTGAACAGCACGTTCGTCGAGCACCTGCAGGACCGCCAGACGGCCGTGAGCGCGCTCATCGACGGCGTCAACCAGGTCCTGGCCCAGCACCCGACCGGCGCCAGCGCCACCACCCTGCGGCTGCGCCGCCAGGCGGCGGCCGGCCACGGGGCCGCGTTCGCGGTGCTGACCGCGCTGGAGTCACCGCCCGGCGAACAACAGGACGAGGTCCGGACCCAGGTCCGCACGTTCCTCGAACAGCAGATCCGCGCGGCCCAGGACCAGGGCCGGGCCACCGACGCCGACTGGCGCCAGCACCTGGCGGTGCTGCTGGACTACCGCCGCTGGTTCGACGTGGTCACCGACTACCGGGTCGGCCAGGGCAGCTGGCGCCCGTTCACCGAAGAGGTGCACGCCAAGGACTCCGGTGGCGGCAAGGCGGTCACGCTGCTGCAGCCGATGCTGGCCGCCCTGGTCGCCCTCTACCGCGAGCCCGGCACCGCCCCCCGCCCGCTCTGGCTGGACGAGGCCTTCACCGGCGTCGACGACGCCAACCGGGCCACCATGCTGGCGCTGCTGGTCACCTTCGACCTGGACTTCCTCCTGGCCGGCCCGGCCACCCTGGTCACCACCGCCCAGGTCCCGTCGGCCGCGGTCTGGTTCATCAACCGCGCCCCGGCCCCCGACCCCGGCGTCGACCTGTCCCTCCTCCTCTGGACCACCGGCCCCCAGCCGGCCGGCCCCGCGCCCAGCCCAGCCGAGACCGGCCCAGCCGAGACCGGCCCAGCCGAGGCTGACCCGACCGGGACGGTCCAGGATCCCCCGGAGCAGACCGCCCCCAGCCAGGACCACACCGGCCCCTACCAGGCCGCCCCCCGCGACCTCCCCGACCCGCCGGCTCCCCGGCCCGCCCCTCAGACCGGCGAGCCCGCCGTGCCCGAATGGGCCCGCGGCGGGACTTTTTAAGGCCGATATTCAGGCGCAAATACCCTCAAGCCAGGATCTAAGGCATTAAAAGGATTGAGCCAGGGCAAAAAGGGGCAATTACCGACCTGCCCGCAAAGCGTTACCATATCCCTGCCCAACGGGCGCGATGGCTCAAATAGGGTTTAGCGTAAACGACGCAGGCCCGACAAAATGGCTTTAGCGTGGGGGGGTCTCACGACTATGCGGCAGGTCGGAAACTATCGCCTTGAGTCTCTGCTGGGTGTCGGCGGAATGGGAGAGGTTTACCGGGCGTACGACACCATCCGTGACCGGTACGTCGCTCTCAAGCTCCTGCCCGAGGCATTGTCGGGCGACCGGGATTACCTCACGCGATTCCGGCGTGAATCGAACGTCGCTGCCCGGCTGCGGGAGCCGCACGTCATTCCCATTCACGACTTCGGCGAAATCGACGGCCAGCTCTTCATCGACATGCGCCTGGTCGACGGGGCCGACATCGGCAAGCTGCTGGAAACGCACGGCCGGATGGCGCCGCCGCGGGCGGCCGCTCTTATCAGCCAGGTCGCCGAGGCCCTGGACGCCGCCCACGCTGACCACCTGGTGCACCGTGACATCAAGCCTTCCAACATATTGGTCACGTTAAGCGACTTCGTTTATGTGGTCGACTTCGGTATAGCACGGTCGATGGACGGCCGGCAGACACCGCTGACGATCACCGGGGTAACCGTCGGCACGTGGGATTACATGGCCCCGGAGCGCTTCGTTGGCCACGACGTTGACGGGCGGGCCGATGTCTACTCCCTGGCGTGCGTGCTGCACGAGTGCCTGACCGGCGCACCACCCTTCCACGGCCGGGATCTGCCCGCCCTCATGTACGCCCAGCTCAACTCGGATCCGCCGGCGGCCAGCAGCCTGGTCGAGGGCATACCGCCGGGCTTGGACGCGGTGATTGCCCGCGGTATGGCCAAAGACCCGAAGGACCGCTTTCCGATCGCGGGCGCGCTGGCCGCGGCGGCCCGCGAAGCCCTGCTGACCGAGCCGCCCATCCCGCCGGTGACGGAGCGGCCGGGGCCCGTACCGGAGCCAGCAGTTGACCAGTCCGCCCCGGCCGCCCCCTACCCCCCGACGCAACCGGTGATCGCGGCCAGCGTCCCCGATCGGGCGGCCCCGCGACCACCTCAGAGCGGGCCGGCGGCCACCACCATCGATCCGGTCGGCCGCCCCCTGCCACCTGACGCGGCGGCCGGCGAGCCGCCGCGCAGGCCCGCGTGGCGCCGGCTCGGCGTGCCGATTCTGGCCGCCGCCGCGCTGGTGGCGGCCGCGATCACGTTCGTCGTCCTCAGGACGCCCGCTGGGCCGCACGGCGGCGCTGCTGGCACCACCAGCGCGCACAGCCTCGCTGCGCCCAAGCTGGCGGGGACGATAAAGGTCGGGCAGTTCCCCAGCTTCGTCACGGTCGCGCCGGACAACAAGTTCGCCTACATCACCAACGTCGGGTCGAAGACGATCTCGGTGCTCGACACCGCCACCGACAAGGTGTCCAGGACCATTCCGATCCGGCCGGGACCGCCCCAGTTCGTCTCGTTCTCCACCGACAGCAAGACGGCCTACGTGAGCGTCTACGACACGAGCGGCTCGGTGCACCTCATCGTGTTCATCGACACCGCTACCGGCCAGGTGACGGGCCAGGTGCCGGTGACCAATCACACGCCGGGACCCTCGCAGGTCAGCCCGGACGACCAGTACCTCTACGTGCCGAACCACAACAGCATGACGATGAACGGCGCCATGAAGGCGATGACCGGCCCGGGCCAGGACGACATTGACGTGATCAGCACCGCCACCAAAAAGCTGGTCGGCACCATCGCCACCGCGCCGAATCCGCACTGGATCACGGTCGGCCAGAACGGGCTGCTTTACGTCACGAACCACACGTCCGGTGAGATCACGGTCATCAACCCGAACACCAACCAGGTCGTCAAGGTGTTCCCGGTGGGCGAGACCCCGCACGCTATTTATGCCTCGCCCACCACCAGCCGGCTGGCGGTCACCAGCTACGGCGGCGCCGAGGTCTTCATCGTCAGCACGGTGACCGACAAGGTCGTCGCGACGATCCCGGTCGGCCGGGAACCGCTGGACGTCGAGTACTCGCCCGACGGGCGCTACATCTGCACCGCCAACAGCGAGGACAACACGGTCTCGGTGATCGACGCCGCGACCAGCAAGGTCATCGACACGATCAAGACCGGGAAACAGCCCACCGGCATCGACTTCGACGGGCGCCAGGGCTACGTGACCGACGAGGGCAGCGGCACCGTCGAAATCCTGAACTTCCCGCAATGAGGCCGCTTGGCCGGGGCACCCGGCCAGCGCGAGGCGGCCACCGCCCCGCTCAGAACAGCCGCAGCGAGTCGTCCTCAGTCCCGCGCATGGCTTCGTAGTCGAGCAGGACGCAGCGGATCCCGCGGTCGGTGGCCAGCACCCGGGCCTGGGGTTTGATCTCCTGGGCGGCGAAGATGCCCTGGACCGGGGCCAGCAGCGGGTCCCGGTTGAGCAGCTCCAGGTAACGGGTCAGCTGCTCGACGCCGTCGATCTCGCCGCGCCGCTTGATCTCGACCGCGACGCTGCCGCCGGCCGCGTCCTTGCACATCAGGTCGACCGGGCCGATCGGGGTGGGGAACTCCCGGCGGACCAGCCGCCAGCCGTCCCCCAGGTGGTGCAGCTGAACGGCCAGCAGCTCCTGCAGGTGCGACTCGACCCCGTCCTTCTTCAGCCCCGGGTCGACCCCGAGGTCGACCGAGCTGTCGCTCACGATCTCCTCGAGGGTGATCGCCAGCGTCTCGCCCGCCTTGTTGGTCACCGTCCACTGGCCGGGCTGCTCGGACAGCTTGCAGGGCGGGGACATCCAGTTCAGCGGCTTGTACGAGCCGCCGTCGGAGTGGACCAGCACCGAGCCGTCGGCCTTGACGATGAGCAGCCGGAGCGCCGAGGGGAGATGAGCGGTCAGCCGGCCGACGTAGTCGACGCTGCACCGCGCGATAACGAGCCGCACGGAACGCCACTGTAGCGGTCCCGCCGGAGGTCCGGGCCCGCATGAGGGAGGTCCCGGGCCCACATAAAGTTACCGGCGTGAGCCCCCGTAAAACCCGCCGTGAGCGGCCGCCCGCCGCGGCCTGGCCGCTCGGTCCCGAACGGGCCGAGAGCTGGCCGGACGGGGACTGGGTGGTGCGGCAGGTCCCCGGTGCGGCCGCCACCAAGGAGTACCGCTGCCCGGGCTGCGACCAGGAGATCGTGCTGGGCACGCCGCACCTGGTGGCCTGGCCGGCCGAGGCGCCCGGAGTCGACCTGCGGCGGCACTGGCACCGGGCCTGCTGGCCGCGGCGGCTGACCCGGCGCCCGGGCTCCAACCGCCGCTGAGCCCACTGAGAGCAGATACGGAAGGGCCGGCCCCCCGAGGGGAGCCCGGCCCTTCCGGCCATCCGTTACCGCGTACTTACTCGGTCCACCAGTCCTCGTCGTCCGCCGCCTTGCCGTTGGCGCCCTGCTTGGCACCGTTGGCGGCCGGGGCGCCGTTGCGCACCGGCTGGCCCTGAGCAGGCGCCTGGCGCTGGGCCGGAGCCTGGACGGCCTGGGTGGCGTTGCCGTTGGCGGGCTTCGGTGCCTCCTGCACGGGGGCGGCCGGAGCCGGTCGCGGCGCGTCACTGATGGCCGGACGGGACGGGGCGGCCGGCACCGAGGAGGCTTCCTCCATGCCGGGGACGCCGCCACCGAGCAGCTGCCGCAGCTGGGCCAGGTGGCTGCTGATGCTGTCCTTCTGGCGGGTGAGCTCGTCGACCTGGCGCTGCGCGTTGACGCGGGCCCGCTCGGCTTCGCTCTTGGTCTCGGCCAGCAGGTGGTCGGCCTGGCTCTTGGCCTGGCTGACGATCTGGTCGGCGTTCTTCTTGGCGTTGCTGACCAGCTGCTTGGCGTGCGAGTCGGCGTCGCGGCGGGTCTGCTCGGCCTGGGCGCTGGCCTTGGCTGCGCGCTGCTCGGCGGTCGACGCCCGCTGCTCGGCCTCGGAGACCAGCTTCTGGGTGGCGGCCTGGGCGGCCGACAGCCGCTCGGCCTCCTGGCGCTCGGCCTCCTCGCGCCGGGCGGCCAGCTGGATCTCGAACTCCGCCTCGGCCTGCGCCCGCTGCGCTTCGCTCTCCTCCAGGATGCGCTGCGCCTGGCTGCGCATCTCATCCGCCTGCCGCTTGGAGGTGGTGAGGATCTCGTCCCGCTCCCGCTTGGCCGACGCCTTGAGCTGGGCCACCTCGCGCTCGGTGGTGGTCCGCAGCTTGGCGATGTCGCGCTCCACGGCCGCCCGCTTCTCGGCGATCTCGTGGTCGGCGGTGGCCCGCAGCTTGGCCACCTCACGCTCGGTCGTCGAGGTGAGCTCGTCCGCCTCGCGCCGGGCACCCGTCCTGATCGAGTCGGCTTCGCGCTCCGCCGCACCCCGCTGGTCGTCGGTCTCGCGCTTGGCGATCGCCCGCAGCTCGGCCGCCTCGTTCTCGGCCGACGCCCGGACCTCGGCCGCGTCCACCTTGGAGGCGGCCTTGATCTCGTTGGCCTCGGACCGGGCCGCCTGGACCAGCTCGGTGGCCTGTTCCTCAGCTAGCCGCAGCAGTTGCTCGATCCGCGCGCCGAGGCCCGAATAGGTCGGTCGTTCCTGCTCCTGGAGCTGCCGGTGCGCCTCGGCCAGGTCCTGGTGCAGCCCCTGCACCTGATCCTTCTGCTGGCGCAGATCCCCTTCCAGCGCGGCCAAGTGCTCGTTGACCTGCTGGGGGTCGTAACCGCGCATGACTTTCGCGAACTCGCGCGGCTGCGAGTCTTCAAAGAAGTTGGTGAGCTGTGCGTCAATATCGGATTGCATGTGGCCTAACCCTGTTGGACGGTACGGCAGGCGGGGGGTTCAGGTGCGAAGATCATCGACCGATCAGCGACTTATCCACCGGCGGGACGGCGGCTCTTCGCCCGGTCGTTAACGGACTTCTGCGATTTTCTCACCCGGTAGCAGGCAGACTACTCCGCCTGCGCGCCGTTGTTGGTTCCTTCGGACTTCCCAGCGGCGGATTCTCTGGACTGTGACCTACGCTTCCGGTCAATCTGCACTATATCGGTCATTGTCCGTATATCTTCCCTGCGTAGCGGGCACTTTCCGGGTCGCGCGGCCGGCGTCCCGGCGGCGTCTTCCGGGTGTCCGGGTCGCGTCTTGATGATGTCGGACGGCCCGGACGGCGACGGACCTGAGTCCCATTTCGGTCAGCGAGCCCGCTTCCAGTCAGTGGCCGTGAACCGTCAACTGCCCGCGCGGCGCGGCTCGACCAGTTCGGTCAGCACTCCGCCCAGATCGGCCGGGTGCAGGAACGCGATCGAGGCGCCGAGCGAGCCGTGCCGCGGCCGCTCGTCGATCAGCCGGACCCCGGACCCGGCCACCTCGGCCAGCGCCGACCGGACGTCGGTGACCGCGTAGCCGATGTGGTGGATCCCCTCGCCCCGGCGGGCCATGAACTTGCCGACCGGCGAGTCCGGGGACAACGGCTCCAGCAGCTGGATGTAGGAGCCCCCCGGCCCTCCGCCCGCCCCCAGCGCCTCGTCCGCACCGGTCGCCACCAGCAGCATGGCTTCGCGGACGCCTTGTTCTTCGTTGACTTCGCGGGACGCCACCGTCAGCCCGAACACGGAGCAGTAGCGGGCTACCGCTTCGGTTAGGTCCCGGCAGGCGATCCCGACGTGATCGATCCTGGTCAGCATGGTCCGACCATCACATCAGATCGCCGGCCGGGGCGGAATGCGATGCGGGTCACAGCTGCTGTCGACCGCAGGTGGGTATCGTGACCAGCAGTGGGCTCACGAGCCCGGAACGGCACGTGGAGGTATGTCATGACCCAGCCGCAGACCAGCACCGCCGGGACCCCGGCCGGACGGCAGCCCGTCATCGTCGGCGGCGCCCGGACCGCCATCGGCCGCCTGCTCGGATCGCTGGCCGGCTTCTCCGGCGCCGAGCTGGGCGGCATCGCGATCAAGGCCGCGCTCGAGCGCTCCGGCGTCGCCCCCGACCGGGTCGACTACGTGATCATGGGCCAGGTGCTGACCGCGGGCGCGGGCCAGATCCCGGCCCGGCAGGCCGCGGTGGCGGCCGGGGTGCCGATGTCGGTGCCCGCCGCCAACATCAACAAGGTGTGCCTGTCCGGCCTGGACGCGATCGTGCTGGCCGCCCAGCAGATCCGGCTGGGCGAGGCCGACGTGGTGGTGGCGGGTGGCATGGAGTCGATGACCCAGGCCCCGCACCTGCTGCCCAGGTCGCGGGCGGGCTACAAGTACGGCGCGTTCGAGGTGCAGGACTCGATGGCCCTGGACGGCCTGACCGACGCCTACGACCACGTGTCGATGGGCGAGTCGACCGAGCGGCTGGGGACCAGGCTCAGCATCAGCCGGGCCGAGCAGGACGAGTTCTCGGCCCAGTCGCACCAGCGGGCGGCCGAGGCGATCAAGAACGGCGTGCTGGCCGAGGAGATCGTCGGCGTGGCGGTGCCCCGCCGCGGCGGTGAGCCGCTGCTGTTCGACGAGGACGAGGGGGTCCGCCCCGAGGCCACGGCCGAGTCGCTCGGCCGCCTGCGCCCGGCCTTCACCAAGGACGGGACGATCACGGCCGGCTCGGCCTCGCAGATCTCCGACGGCGCGGCCGCGGTGGTGGTGATGGCCCGGGAGACGGCCGAGGCTCTCGGGGCCAGCGTGCTGGCCGAGGTCGGCCCGGCCGGGCTGGTGGCCGGCCCCGACAACTCGCTGCACTCGCAGCCGTCCAACGCGATCCAGCGGGCGCTCGCCAAGAGCGGCCTGACCGTCGCCGACCTGGACCTGATCGAGATCAACGAGGCGTTCGCGATGGTCGCGATCCAGTCCATGCGTGACCTCGGCGTCGGCCCCGACATGGTCAACGTCAACGGCGGCGCGATCGCGCTCGGCCACCCGATCGGCGCCTCCGGCACCCGGATCGCGCTGCACCTGGCCTACGAACTGCGCCGCCGGGGCGGCGGACTGGGCGCGGCCGGGCTGTGCGGTGGCGGCGGCCAGGGCGAAGCCCTGCTGCTGCGCGTCCCCGAGGTCTAGGAGCCCGAGCCGGCGATGTTCGATGGCTGCCAGCTCTGGCCGCCGTCGAACGTGAACCAGATCCGGTGCTGGGAGGAGTCGGCCGGGATGGCGATGCCCTGGGTCGTGCTGGTCAGGCCGACCCAGCTGAACGCGCCGGTCAGCGGGGTCTGCGGGGCGTACTGGAACGACCCTTGGCGCTGCGCCGTGATGTCGTGCAGCACCACGATGCCGTTCGTGGTGGCCAGCACGACCAGGCCGTCGGGCTGGGCGGCCACCGCCGTAACCACCCAGGAGAGCACCGGCCCGGCGGCCTGCCAGGTCCTGCCCCCGTCGCTGGAGGCGAACAGCCGGGTGGTGTGGCTGGTCCCGGCACCCTGGTTACAGTCCAGCACCAGGCTGGCGGGGCTGGCCGCGGCCAGGGCCGCTCCGGACGGCTGGCCGTTGGCCTGGGCCGCACCCGCCGGGCAGCTCACGCCCGTGGGGTCGGCCGAGACCTGCTGCCACGACCCGCTGCCGTCGACCGGCCCGGCGTAGACCGAGCCGTCCGGGGCCAGCAGGAAGCCCTGGCCACTGGTCAGCACCAGCGAGGCCGAGCTGGCTCCGCCGCCCGCCGGCAGGCCGGTCGCGCCCGTCACCGGCGTCCAGGCGTCCTGCCCGGCCACGGTGGAGTACAGGCTGAAGCTCGTGCAGCCGGCGGCGAAGTCCGCCCCCGTGCCGGTGCAGCTGGCCATGACCGCGAACGCCCGGTTGCCGACGGTCTCCAGGTCGGTGACCCGCAGCCCGCTGGTGCTCTGCTCGGTCCAGTGCTGGCCGCCGTCGGTGGTGGCGTACAGCTGTGGCCCGAACGCCCAGCCATCGTTGGCGGTCAGGAACCGGATCTGGCCCACCCCCGAGGCCCCGTCTGGGGCTCCGGTCAGGGGGGCCGGTACCCCGCTCCAGGTCTTGCCCGCGTCGGTGGTGCGGGCGACCGACGTGCAGTAGCTGGTCGAGCAGTTGCCGGGCGTGCCGGCCTGGCCGATCACCCAGCCGGTGTGGGCGCCGATGAACGTGGCCGAGGTCGCCGCGAAGTTGCCGGGCACCGGGGCCAGGCTCGGCAGCGGGGTGGCGCTGGCGGTCTCCGGGGTCTGGCCGGACGACCGGGCCGGGCCCTCGTGGACCGGGGCGGTCGGGGCCGCCGAACCCCCGTCGGCCGCGTAATGGCCGCCGGGGTTGGGGGTGGTGCGCAGCAGGGTGGTGGCCTGGGGGACGACCACGACCGCGGCCGCCACCGCCGCGGCGACCGCGGCCGACACCGCCACCTGGCGGTACCGGCGGCGCCGGACCCGCTTCTTGATCAGGTCGAACGTCCCGGGCGGGGGCGGCAGCGGGTCGATCCGCGCGTGCAGCCAGCGGTCCACGTCCTCCCGCGGTTCGCGCTGGTCATCCATCGGATTCCCCCATGCTGGCCTTGAGCCGGTTCCGCGCCTGGAACAGGTCGGCCTTGATCGTGCCCTCCGGGCGCCCGAGCAGCGCCGCGACCTCGCGCACGCCGAACCCCGCGTAGTAGTGCAGCAGGAACGCGTTGCGCATCCGCTGGGGCAGCTCCTGGATCAGGTTACGGACGTCGACGTCCTGGACCGGGTGGGACACCGGGTCGCTGGCGGCCGACGCGGTGACCGTGCGCATGGCCTTGCGCTCGCGCTCGGTCTTGCGCCAGTGGTCCCGGATCAGGTTGGTGGCGATCATGTACAGGTAGCTCTGCGGGTTGTCCAGGGTCGACCAGCGGGCCAGCAGCCGCGTGAACGCCTCGGACGCGATCTCGTGTGCGGTTTCGTCGTCGTCGACCAGGCGGCGGACCCAGCCCGCCAGCCGGGGGTAGGAACTGCTGAACAGTTCCTCAGCCGCCGCCCAGTCGGCCTTGCCAAACGTGCGCACGGATGTCCCCTTGCTGACCGCCGACGATGTGGGCTGCGACCTGAACGTACCCAGCGTCATGGCCGCGGCGTCCCGCCCCGTATGGGGACGCCTGACATCGTGCGTCAGAGATTCCAATGGTCTACCACACAATCACCCGACGACGGAGACTCCCGGACAACGTTGGACATGTGGCCCGGGTGTACCCCTGTCACACCCGGGCCACCTCTTGAGACGACCGGGGCCGGAGGGTGGTTGGGCTCAATTTCTGGATTTTCTGAACGATCCCGCCGGACCGTGTTCGGTCCCCGCTGGTCAGGGTCGGCCCGCTGCGGTGGGGCATTTTCATTTTCATTATGAAAGGGTGCCCGGAGAGGTGTCTGAGACCGGCTTGCGGATGACTTTCGCCGCCCGCAGTGTTCGTACACGCGAACGACGGGTGCGGGGCTGGTTGAGCTATCGCACGTATACGGCAGGATGGGACCATGCAGCCGCGGGACTTTTCGATTTACGGAGCCGTCGACCTCGGCGCTCGGCAGCAGGCCGCGCAGCGCCGGCAGCAGGCGGCCCAGGCCGCCGCCGACGGCGGCAGCGCTGACGCCGGTGCCGACGGAGGCACGGTCATCGACGTCACCGAAGAGACGTTCAACAGCCAGGTGGTGGAGCGGTCGCGGACGACCCCGGTCATCATCGACCTGTGGGCCGAGTGGTGTGGCCCCTGTAAGCAGCTCAGCCCGGTGCTGGAGAAGCTGGCCGGTGAGGCCGACGGGGACTGGGTGCTGGCCAAGGTCGACGTCGACGCCAACCCCCGCCTGGCCCAGGCTCTGCAGGTCCAGAGCATCCCCATGGTGGTGGCCGTGATCGGCGGCCAGCTGGTCGACGGCTTCCTCGGGGCGTTGCCCGAGGCGCAGGTCAAGCAGTGGATCGGCCAGGTCGTGGCGGCCGCCCAGCAGCTCGGGGTCGGGCCCGGCGGCGGCGCCGCTGACGGTGAGCAGGCGGTCGGCCCGGCCGCGGCTGGCCAGCCCGGCCCGGGCGGCCCCGGTGGCCCGGGGGCGGGGCCCGCGGGCCGCGGCCCGGGTGGCCCGATGGGCCCGGGCGGCCCGGCCGACCCGGCCTTCGCCGAGGCTCAGGCGGCCATGCAGCGGGGCGACATGGACGCCGCCGCCGAGGCCTTCCGCCAGGTGCTGGCCAACTCGCCCGGCGACCCGATCGCCAAGGTCGGGCTGGCCCAGGTCGAGCTGTTCCGGCGGCTGGACTCCTACGACGAGGCCAAGGTCCGCCGGGAGGCGGCCGAGCACCCGGAGGACGTCGCCGCTCAGGGCCGGGTGGCCGAAATCGAGGTGGGGGCCGGGCACGTCGAGGAGGCGTTCGACCGGCTGCTGGGCGTGGTCCGGCGGACGACGGGGGAGCAGCGGGACGAGGCCCGCAAGGCGCTCATCGGCCTGTTCGAGATCCTCCCGCCCCAGGACCCGCGGGTGAAGAAGGCCCGCGGCCAGCTGTCCAGCCTGCTGTTCTAGGCCGCCTCAGCGCCGCTGGGGAACGCGCGGATCCACCTCGGCCAGCTGCTCGAGCGCGGGCAGCGCCTCCGCCAGCACCTCGATCTGGGCCGGGGCCAGCGTGGCCAGGCTCTCGGCCAGCATCGCGGTGCTCTCGTGGCGGATGCGCTCGAGGATCTCGTGCCCGCCCGGGGTGATGGTCAGCGTGCTCGCCCGGGCGTCGGCCGGCACGGTGCAGCGCTCGACGTAGCCGCGGTCCTCGAGCGCGGTCACCAGCCGGGTCAGCGTGGACGGGGCGATGCCCTCGGCCGCCGCCACGTCGCCCAGCCGCATCGGCCCCGACCGCTCCACGGTGGCCAGCGCCGACAGCTGGGTCGGGGTCAGCCCGGCCAGCTCGTGGTGCCGCAGCCGCCGCGACAGCCGGGCGATGGCCACCCGCAGCCGGGTCGCGTCGATCGAGGGAGCGGTGCCAGCTGCCCGTGGTGACTGCTCCGTCGCGCTCACCACGATTTCCTGCGCCATCACGCCAGAGTACG
Organism: Actinomycetota bacterium; assembly: GCA_019240215.1. Classification (GTDB taxonomy): domain Bacteria; phylum Actinomycetota; class Actinomycetes; order Streptosporangiales; family Streptosporangiaceae; genus Bog-532. Next base: position 39,968 of record JAFAYQ010000036.1, read on the forward strand.
CGAAACGAGTGGTCCAGACCCGGACGTACCCTTGGTCACAGCACTGCCAGCGGCGACGCGGCCGCGGTTCGGCCCGGCTAGGGTCTAGCCAGATCCGTCCGTTGACCGGCGGACCGGGGCAGTGCGAGGGAAGGCGGCACATCGTGGCCATGGCGCCGAGCGTCTCCTATTCGATGACCGTGCGGCTCGAGGTCGGCTCGCGCGGCCGCGCCGTCAGCGAGATCACCCGGGCGGTCGAGCACGCCGGAGGCGTCGTCACCGCTCTCGACGTCAACGCGGCCGGTCACGAGCGTCTCCGGGTCGACGTCACCTGCGCCGCCCGCGACACCGCGCACGCCGAGGCCATCGTCGAGGCGCTCACCGGACTGCCCGACGTGGCCGTGCACAAGGTCAGCGACCGCACGTTCCTGCTGCACCTCGGGGGCAAGATCGAGATGCGGTCCAAGGTGCCGCTGCGCACCCGCGACGAGCTGTCGATGGCCTACACCCCCGGTGTCGCCCGCGTCTCGCTGGCCATCGCCGGCAACCCCGACGACGTGCGCCGCCTTACGGTCAAGCGCAACAGCGTGGCCGTCGTCACCGACGGCTCGGCCGTGCTCGGGCTCGGCAACATCGGCCCGTACGCGGCCCTGCCGGTCATGGAGGGCAAGGCCGCCCTGTTCAAGCGGTTCGCCGGCATCGACGCCTGGCCGATCTGCCTGGACACCCAGGACACCGACGAGATCGTCCGCACCGTGCAGGCGATCGCGCCCGGCTGGGGCGGCATCAACCTGGAGGACATCAGCGCGCCGCGCTGCTTCGAGGTCGAGCGGCGGCTGCGCGACCTGCTCGACATCCCGGTGTTCCACGACGACCAGCACGGCACCGCCATCGTGGTGATGGCCGCGCTGACCAACGCGCTGCGGGTGGTCGGCAAGGAGCTCGGCACGGTCCGGATCGCGATGGCCGGGGCCGGGGCGGCGGGCTCGGCGATCTTGCGGCTGCTGCTGGCGGGCGGGGCCAAGGACGTCTGCGTGTGCGACGACCAGGGCGCCGTGTACCGCGGGCGGCCCGGCCTCGACGGTGACCAGAACCTGCACTGGATCGCCGAGAACACCAACGCGGTCGGCTACCACGGCGACCTGGTGGGCGCCGTCCGCGGCGCCGACGTGTTCATCGGGGTGTCGGCCCCAAACCTCTTGACCGGCGACGACATCGCCACCATGAAGCCCGACGCGATCGTGTTCGCGCTGGCCAACCCGGAGCCCGAGGTCGACCCGGACGCCGCCCGCGAGTACGCGGCGGTGATCGCGACCGGCCGCAGTGACTACCCCAACCAGATCAACAACGTGCTGGCGTTCCCCGGCGTGTTCCGCGGGCTGCTCGACGCCCAGAGCCGCACGATCAACGACGACATGCTGGTGGCGGCGGCCCGGGCGCTGGCCGACGTGGTCACCGCCGACGAGCTGGGGCCGAACTACATCATCCCGTCGGTCTTCCACCCGGACGTGGCCTCGGCGGTGGCGGCCGCCGTGCGCGAGGCGGCCACCGCCTCCGGGAGCTCGACCGGCCCGGCCCTCCCGGCCGCCCCGATCGCCCCGGTCGCTGCGGTCGCCCCGGTCGCCGCGCCCGGCGAGTGAACCGCCGCCGATGACCCCCATGGCCGTTAAATTCGCACGATGATGGGCACATGGACGAGATGGCCACGGAGCGCCTGACCGGCAGCCTGCTCGTCGCCACGCCGGTGCTCGCGGACCCGAACTTCCGCCGGACGGTGATCCTGGTCGTCGAGCACGAGGCCGAGGAGGGCACCCTCGGGGTGGTGCTCAACCGGCCCACCGACGTACCCGTCGACCGGGTCCTGGACGCCTGGTCGGACCTGGTCACCGGCCCGTCGGTGGTGTTCAAGGGCGGCCCGGTCGCGCCCAACAGCGCGCTCGCCATCGGCCTGGTGCCGGGTGACGCCGAGCCGCTCGGCTGGCACGCGCTGGACGGGGCGGCCGCCGTCTCCCGGCTCGGGCTGGTCGACCTGGACGCACCGCCCGACCTGCTGGCCCCGGCCATCAACCGGCTGCGGGTGTACGCCGGGTACGCGGGCTGGGCGCCCGGCCAGCTCAAGGCCGAGATCGACGAGGGCGCCTGGTACGTGCTGGCGGCCGAGCCGGCCGACGCGTTCGCCGGCCAGCCCGAGGGGCTGTGGGCCGAAGTGCTGCGCCGCCAGGGCGGTGAGATGGCGTTCACCGCCACCTTCCCCGACGACCCGAGCCAGAACTGAACCGTCGCCCCGGTGCGAGCCCTAGACTCGATGTCATGAGCACCGAGGTTCTCCCTGACAGTGGCATCAAGATTGAGACCGACGTCCGGCCGGATCTCTCACACGGCGACGGGGACCACGAGCGGTTCGCCCACTACGTCGACAAGAGCAAGATCGTTGAGAGCGCGGTGACCGGCGACCCGGTGGTCGCGCTGTGCGGCAAGGTCTGGGTGCCGAGCCGGGATCCGAAGAAGTTCCCGGTCTGCCCGGAGTGCAAGGAGATCTACGAAGGGCTGCCGGAGGGCGGCGACGACTGAGCGGCCTGCCCCTGCCTTATGACCTTCTCGCCACCTTCCCTGTCCAACGACGCCTTCATCCGGTCTGATCTGCTCGGCACGCTGCGTGCCTGGCAGCGTGAAGCGTGGAGCGAGTACTTCCGCCTGCCGCGGCGGGACTTCCTGCTCAACGCCACCCCCGGCGCCGGCAAGACCGCCTACGCGCTCAGCATCGCGGCCGAGCTGCTGGCCCGCCGCGAGGTCGCGTCGATCACCGTGGTCACCCCGACCGAGCACCTGAAGCACCAGTGGGCCGTCTCGGCCGCCCGGTTCGGCATCGCGATCGACCCGTCCTACAGCAACGCCCAGGGCCGCGCCTCGGCCGATTTCAACGGCGTGGCCGTGACCTACGCACAGGTCGCGGCCCACCCGATGCTGCACCGGCAGCGCACCGAGGGCCGCCGCACGCTGGTCATCTTCGACGAGATCCACCACGCGGGCGACGCGCTTTCGTGGGGGGACGCGGTTCGCGAGGCGTTCGAGCCGGCCCGGCGGCGGCTGGCTCTGACCGGTACCCCGTTCCGCAGCGACGCCAACCCGATCCCGTTCGTCCACTACGAGCTGCAGCTGGACGGGGCCCGGCGCAGCTCGTCGGACTACGTGTACGGCTACGCCAACGCCCTCGAGGACGGCGTCGTCCGGCCGGTGATCTTCCTGGCCTATTCGGGCGAGATGAGCTGGCGCACCCGGGCCGGTGACGAGATCACCGCCACCCTTGGCACCCCGCTCACCAAGGAGCAGGTCGCCCAGGCCTGGCGGACCGCGCTCGACCCGGGCGGCGAGTGGGTGATCCGGGTGCTGGAGGCGGCCGACAAGCGGCTGACCGAGGTGCGCCGGGGCATGCCCGACGCGGCCGGCCTGGTCATCGCCGGTGACCACGAGGACGCCCGCGCCTACGCCGCCCTGCTGCGCCGGATCACCGGCCAGCGGCCGGTCGTGGTGCTGTCCGACGACCCCACCGCCAGCCGCAAGATCGCCGCGTTCGCCGACTCCGAGGACCGCTGGATGGTCGCGGTCCGGATGGTCTCCGAGGGGGTCGACATCCCCCGGCTGGCGGTCGGCGTCTACGCCACCAGCATCAGCACCGCGCTGTTCTTCGCCCAGGCGGTCGGCCGGTTCGTGCGGGCCCGGCGCCGGGGCGAGACCGCCTCGGTGTTCGTGCCGTCGGTGCCGGTGCTGCTCGGTTTCGCGGCCGAGCTCGAGGCCGAGCGCGACCACGTGCTGCACCCGCCGGGGGAGAAGCCCGAAGAGGACGAGCTGGCCGAGGCCCAGCGCCAGCGCGACACCCCTGACGACCTGCTGGCGCCCTCGATCGAGGTGCTCAAGGCCTCGGCCCACTTCGACCGGGTGCTCTACGACGGCGGCGAGTTCGGCACCGCCACCGCGTCCGGTTCGGCCGAGGAGGAGGACTTCCTCGGGCTGCCCGGCCTGCTTGAACCCGAGCAGGTGGCCCACCTGCTCCGCCAGCGCCAGGCCGACCAGCTCAAGGCCCGTTCCCGCGGTCAGGGCGGCCTGGACGGCTCGCCCGGACCGGGTGCGCCCGAGGTGATCAACCCGGCCGGCTCCGGCGCGGTCGGCCGCACCGGCGTGGCCGGTTTCGGACCCGGTTCCGGTGGCCGCGCCGCCGTTCCCAGTGCGGCTCCCTCCGGTCCGGCCGCTGATGAGGCCCCGCCGGTCAGCCGGGAGACGCTGGCCGCCCTCCGCAAGGAGCTCAACGGCCTGGTCGGCGCCTGGAACCACCGCACCGGCCAGCCGCACGGGGTCATCCACAACGACCTGCGCCAGGCCTGCGGCGGCCCGCCGCTGCCGCAGGCGACGGCCGAGCAGATCAAGGCCCGGATCGACAAGATCCGGCACTGGGCCGCCACCCGCCGGTAGGGCGGGGCGGCCGGCCCGCCATCGCTAACGGCTGATGCCCTTGGTGCTGGTGCCCCTACACTGGCCGGCGCCTCTAGTGGCCGGCGCCTCTAGTGGCCAGCGCTCCTCGCGGCCGAGGGCTGCCCCTTACGGCCCGACGCTAAGTCGCGCGAGCCGAACGACGGCGGTCCCGGCGGCCGCCGTCGCCAGTCGCCCTGGCTCTGGTCGCCGGGCTGGCGGCCGCCGCGGCCCCAGCGGTGGTCCTGAACCCCGCGGTCCCAGAAGTCGTCCCGGCCGCTGTTGTCGCGGACGTCACCCGGTCGGCCGCGGTCGTGGCGGGCGCGATCGTCCCGGGCGTCGCCGGGGCGGCCCCGGTCGTTACGGCCCGGGTCCGGGCGGCCATCATCCCGGCCTGACCTGCGGTCACGGTCTGGCCCGCCGTCCCGTCCTGGCCCGCCGTCCCGTCCTGATCCGCCGTCGCGGCCTGGCCCGCCGTCCCGGCCCAGCCTGCCGTCCCGTCCTGATCCGCCGCCGCGCCCCGGCCCGCCCTCGCGACCCGGCCCGCCGCCGCGGCTGTAACCCCAGCTGTCAGTGTGGTCCCCGCGAGCCCACCGGTCACCCTGCTCCAGCACGTCACGCTGGTCCCGGCGGTCCCTCTGGTCCCGGCGATCCTCGCGGTCCCGGCGGTCCCGGCGGTCCCGGGGGTCGTCGGGCCAGCCCGGATCAGGCCGGAACGAGGGCTCACCCCGGGCCGCCCCGCCCCGTAGCTCGCCACCCCGGCCACCCCGCCCGGCCCCCGGCTCCGGCTCGCGGCTATCCCGGTTGTCCCGAATCAGCGACCCACGCGCACCGGCCCGACCGGCCCCGCCGCCACCCCCGGCCGCCCCGCTGTGCCGCGCCCACCCCCACCGTCCAACGGCGATGAGAGCCGCCAGCACGGTGGCGGCCGCCATGGTCAGGAACCCGTTGGCGATCCACTGGGCCGCGTCCACCGACAGCGCCGACGAGGACGAGGTCGCGTGGTCCCGCACCAGCCCGGCCGCCAGCGCGAACACCAGGTAGCCGAGGGCCGGGACCGGAATCAGCAGGTAGGTCGCGCGGACCCGGACCGCGAACCCGGCCGCCAGCGTGCCGATGATCACCAGCCCGCCCAGCACCGTGCCCGGATCGCGCTTGGTGGCCACGGTGGCGATCGCCCCCAGCAGGGCCGCGATCACGATGATGCCGGCCCCCTGGGGACCGGACAGCTCACCCCAGCGCCAGGACCGGCCGGCCGGTTCGTCCCCGGCCGGGTCGGCTGGGTCGGCCGGATCGGCGGGGTCGCCCGGCTCGCGCCCAGCCGAGCGCGGGCTGGCCATCGGCACCGCCCGGAACGGGTCCGTCCACCCGGTCGGCACCCGCGGCGGCCGCCCACCCGACGGTGGCCGCCGCGACTGCCCCGGCTGCGACTGCGGCGCCCGCGGCGCCCCCGACCGGAACGGATTCGGCTCCGCCGGCCCAGGGCCGCCCGGCCCAGACCGGGACGGCGGGAGCGAGGACGGCGCAGCCTCTCGTCCCGCCGGCTGGTCGGGTTCGTCCCGGTACCAGCCCGGACCGTCCCAGGCGGCCGGTTTGCCGTCGCCGGGACGCCGGCGCGGGCGGGGCGCCGGCTCCGGGACATTTCGGGCCGGACGGAAGCCGGGCCCGGGCGCGTTGCCGAACGACGGGCGCGGATCCGAATCGTGCCAACGGGGCTCGCTCATCTGGCCACCGATGTTAGCCGTTATGGATCAGTGACAAGGCCTCCCCGGCTATTCTTCGCCGCATGGAAAACCGGCGGCTGGCGGAATCGCGGCCGGCCAGGGTCGCGCCGGGGCGCCCTCGCCGGCGGGTGGCGCGGACCAGCATTTACCTCGTGACCTGCGTGCTTTCGGCGCTGGTGCTAGCCGCGAGCGGTTTTTCCTACTTTGTCGTGAGTGACGTCAACAGCATCGGCTCCTCGCACGCGATCGCCAGCGGAAGCTCGATCGGCGCCCAGAACATTCTGCTGATGGGCCTGGAGAGCCGCCGCGACTGGAACGGCAACGTGCTGCCCAACAACATCCTGCACGCGCTGCACGCGGGCAGCAGGCAGGGGGTGGAGAACGGCGTCGGCGGCAACGACACCAACACGCTGATCCTGATCCACATCCCGGCGGGCGGGAAGAAGGCCATCGGTTTTTCGATCCCGCGCGACGACTGGGTCAACTTCGCGGGCACCGTCGGGCCCCAGCAGCACGGCAAGATCGACCAGGCCTACGGCGTCAGCATGTTCTACCAGCAGCAGCAGCTCAAGCAGCAGCAGCCCAACATCGGCCAGAACCAGCTGGCGTTCGCGGGCAACGAGGCCGGCCGCAAGGCCGCGGTCGACACCGTCGAGCAGCTCACCGGCGTCCACATCGACCACTTCGCCGAGGTCAACCTGGACGGCTTCTATGAGCTGGCCAACGTCCTGGGCGGAGTCGAGGTCTGCCTCAACCACCCGGTCCAGGACAAGAACTCCGGCGCCGACTTCAAGGCCGGCTACCAGCACCTGAACGCCTCGCAGGCGCTGGCCTTCGTCCGCCAGCGCGACGGCCTCACCAACGGCGACCTGGACCGCACCCACCGCCAGCAAGCGTTCCTGGACTCGGTGATGCAGGCGCTGCGGACCCAGGGCGTGCTCGGCGACCTGACCAAGCTGCAGGCGCTGCTGTCGGTGGCCAAGCAGTACGCGATCACCGACTCGGGCTGGGACCTGCTCAGCTTCTCGTCCCAGATGTCCAGCCTGACCGGCGGCAACCTGGTGTTCCACACGCTGCCGATCCAGGCCTACGCCACCATCGACGGCCAGGCCGCCAACCAGATCAACCCGGATCAGATCAAGACGATCGTCCAGCAGACGTTCTACCCGCGGCCGTCCGGCTCCTCGTCGTCCAGCGCCGCTCCGGCCCCCGGCACCGCCCCCGCCCAGACCGTGGTCGACGTGCTCAACGGCGGCGGCCGGGCCGGCCTGGCCAGCGCGGTCTCGGCCGCCGTGACCCGGGCCGGCTACCAGCGCGGGCTGGTCGAGAACACCACCGCGCTGGCCACCACCCAGGTGCTCTACGGCACCGGCGAGGCCGCCAACGCCGCCAAGCTGGCCGCCGCCTTCGGCGTCACCGCCACCCCCAGTGCCGCTGTCGCCGCCAGCCACGTCGAGATCAAGCTAGGCGCCGCCACCACCACCGCGCCGGTGATCTCGTCCAGCACCGCCAGCGCCGCCACCGCGACCTCCTCGCCCAGGTCGGTCATCCCCACCAGCGGCGCCCAGGGCGGCGCGGTCGGCGCCCAGAAGGGCATCCCCTGCGTCAACTGAGCGCGGATTTCCCGTGACCGGCCAGCCGCCCGCCGTACTCCGGTCCCCGCTCCGGTCCCGTCCCGCTCACCCGCCCCCGCCGTCACCCCCGCGCGTCCGTAGGCCCCGCGCCCGTCGGCCAGCGCCCCACTCAGCTCTCGGGTCACACCCGCCGCTGGAGCCTCAGCACTTGGGGTGCCGCTCCCGATTAGGGAAGAGATTTGCGCAGCATTTGTAAAAAAGTCTTCCCGAATCTGCGGCTCGCCCCACGTTCCAGGCCACATCCGGCCTGCCTGGGGGCCAAGCCGGTCAGCTGAGCAGGACCGGGGTGCCGTCCAGTTCGACGTGGGCGTCCCGCAGCTCGGTCAGCGCGCGGGCGGTGCTGTCGGGGGCGACGCCGGCGGTCAGGCCGAGCAGCACCCGGGTGGTGAACCCGTTCCGCACCGCGTCGCGGGCGGTGGCGCGGACGCAGTGGTCGGTGGCGATGCCGGCGATGTCCACCTCGGTGACGCCGCGCTCGCGCAGCCAGTCGGCCAGCGCGCTGCCGTGCTCGTCGAGGCCCTCGAACGCGCTGTAGGCGGCGGCGTGCTCGCCCTTGCGGAACACCGCTTCCACCCGGCTGGTGTCCAGGTCGGGATGGAACTCGGCGCCGATGCTGCCGACCACGCAGTGCGGCGGCCAGCTGTCCACGAAGTCCGGGTGGGCCGAGAAATGGGCGCCGGGGTCGATGTGGTGGTCCTGGGAGGCCACGATGTGCGCGTAATCGGCCGCGTCCGCGGCCAGCCGGCCGCTGATCGACCGGGCCACGTACGCACCGCCCGGGACCGCCAGTGAGCCTCCCTCGCAAAAGTCGTTCTGGACGTCGACAACGATGAGTGCTCGCACCCGGCCACGGTATCGTGCCCACAGCATTGCCGGCGAGGTCGCAGGCAGCGCGGGTGAGGGGGACGATGACCGGCTACTGGAACCACAACGTCTACTACCAGCCGCTGATCCTGGGGGCGGTCCCGCCCAACTGCGGCAGCGCGCTCGACGTCGGCTGCGGTGACGGGCTCCTGGCCAGTCGGCTGGCCACCCGCTGCCGGGACGTGACCGGGGTCGACCGCGACCACCAGATGATCGCGCTGGCCCGCGCCCGGGCCCGCGACCTGCCCAACGTGGCGTTCATCGACGCCGAGTTCCCGGCCTTCCCGTTCGAGGACGCCAGCTTCGACTTCATCGCCTCCAACACCGCCATCCACCACATGAACTTCGAGGCCGCGCTGATGGCGATGACCCGGCTGCTGCGGCCGGGCGGGCGGCTGGCCGTCATCGGCCTGGCCCGCAGCGCCACCCCCCGCGACTACGTCCCCGACCTGATCGGCGCCCCGCTGAGCCTGGGCCTCGGCCTCACCCACGCCGCCTTGCGGGCGGCCGGCCGCGAGGACCCGGTACCCCGCCAACCGATCAAGGACCCGGTCATGACCTGGGAACAGGTCCGGATCGGGGCGCTGCGCCTGCTCCCCGGCGTCCAGTACCGCCGCCACCTGCTGTGGCGCTACTCCCTGCTCTGGCGCAAACCGGGCTGACCGGCCCGCTCACTCGGTCCACGAGGCGGTGATCCGCAGCCGGTCCCGCCACCGCGCCACCGCCGGCCCGCCCGGCTCCCAGCGCTGGCACAGCGCCAGCATGTCCCGGCAACGATCGGTCATCGCCCGCTGGCGGTCCGCCCAGGCGGGCCGGTCCCCGTAGCCATCGAAGAACCCGTCCAGCGCCGCCACCTGGTCCGGGTGGTGCATCCGGACGATCCACTCACACCAGGCCAGGTCCTCGACCGCCGTCCCGGCGTGCGCCCACTCCCAGTCGACGATCCCGGTCACCGCCGCGCCGTCCGGGCTGAACAGGGTGTTGTTGGGCCCGTAGTCCCCGTGCACCAGCACCCGCCCCGGCCGCGCGGCCGGCTCGACCAGGGCCGGATCGGCCGCGTGGATCAGGCGCAGCATCCGCCCGCAGGCGGCCAGCACCGGCCCGGCCCGGCCGCCCCCGATCAGGTCCTGACCCGGCACCCCCGGCAGGGACGCCACGGTCAGGCTGAGCTCGTCCCGGGCCAGCACCGTCGCCACCGGCAGCCGCCCGGCCAGCGCCGTCAGCGCGGTGTCTTCCCGGCGGCAGCGCGCGGCCGCGCCGGGTCCCTGGTACACCTTCCGCACCACCGACCCGTCGCCGGTGGTCCGGTTGGTGTAGCTGTGGGGGAGTGGCCGCAGCGCCTACTCCCCGACGTCGGCCTGGGTGCCGCCGGTGATCCGCAGCAGCTCGGCGTAGCTGGTCGGGAACACCGTGTGGGGGTGCCCGGCCGCCGCCCAGACCTGGGGATACCTCTCCAGCCAGGTGTCGACCAGGGTCCGGATCGGCTGCGGGTGCCCGACCGGCGCCACCCCGCCGATGGCCTGCCCGGTCCACTCCCGCACCGACTCCGCGTCGGCCCGGGCGACCGCGGCCACCCCCAGCAGCCCGGCCACAAGATCGGTGTCGACCCGGTGAGCCCCGCTGGTCATGACCAGCAGCGGCCGCCCATCAGCAGCGAAAATGAGGCTGTTGGCGATGGCGCCGACGTCGCACCCGACCTGCGCCGCCGCCAGCGCCGCCGTCTTGGCCGAATCAGGCAGCGTCCGCACCTCGCCCGCGACTCCGAGCTCGGCGAGTACCTGAGTGAACCGGTCGACGTTGGCTGCCACGTCCAGCACGGTAGCGCTATTGCCTCCGGCGGGGTACTTCGGGCTCCGGCCGCACGTCCGCCTGGTGGCCCTGGCCGCGCTGGCAGCAAACGTCGTACCTGCTTGCTAGGTTCCCGAGCACATGCCACTCACAGACGACGGGCAACTCCGGGAGGACCGCGTGGACCAGGCCATGTCGGACTCGATTGAGCAGCAGCTACGGTCGGTCTTCCCCGAAGGGACGTTCACACGGGTGGATGTGCTGGGCTACGGCGACGATCCGGACGTTGAACCGGGGGAGACCGCGATCCGGGCGTTCGTTGACCGGGCCGGCCACCCGGCCGGGACCTGGGAAGATGACGAGACGGTCATGCGGGCCTTCGAGCAGGCCAACCGCCAGGCCATCACGTGGCTGCATCGCGACGGCCAGCTTCCATCCATCGCCTGGATCCAGGCCATCCCCGACACCCCGGACCGGCGGGCTCCCGGCGCCGTTCTGTGGGGCTTCCCCAGCTTTTTCCTCAGCAGGCGCTCAGACGTGGCCGATGAGGCACCGGGGTTCGCTTCCGTGCGAGCCAGTCTGGGGCCCGCCGATCTGGCGACGGTAGACGCTCTGATCACTGCGGGGATCGCATCCAGCCGCGCCGAAGCGATGCGCTGGGCCATCGGCCGCATCCGCGAAAACCCCGCCTACGTCCAGATCCAGCAAAAGGCGCGCGAAATCAGCGAGCTCAAGGCCCAGTTCTGCCCGTCCGACGACACTTAAGTTACTACTTTACCAAGGTGGGCCATCGAAAGTACACTTAAGTACATGCTTAACCGTTTGGAGGGACTCGACCGGGTGTTCCAGGCGTTGGCCGACCCGACCCGGCGCGACATGGTGGAACGACTGGTCCAGGCCCCGGCGTCGGTGAGCCAGCTCGCCGAGCCGTTGCCGATGTCGCTGCCGGCGGTGGTTCAGCACCTGGCGGTGCTGGAGTCCGCCGGCATGGTTTCCTCCGAGAAGGTGGGCCGGGTCCGCACCTGCCACCTGGAGCCCGAGATGTTGCGCCGAGCGGAGACCTGGCTCGGCGCCCAGCGCACCGCCTGGGAGGACCGGCTCGACCGCCTGGGCGCCGAGCTCGCGCCGCCAGAGGATCAGTTACGTCCTCAACGGTAAGAGATCACCAGCAAAGGAGAGCTTCCATGCCGGACCGCAGTGTCACCCACGCCACCTTCACCTTGGAGCGCGTCTATCCCGTAGCGCCGGGCCGGGCGTTCGACGCCTGGGCCGATCCGAAGGTCAAGAGCCACTGGTTCGCCCGGAATGCAGACGGCTACGAGCTGGATTTCCGTCCCGGTGGCATCGAGCGCAACCACGCCAGTATCGACGGCAAGCACATCTCCTGGGAATCGGTCTACCGCGAAATCGTCACCGGCCAGCGGATCGTCTATACCTCGGTTCTCGCCGAGGACGGCACCGTGGCCACCGTTTCGCTCACCACTGTTGAGTTCTTCCCGGCGGGCGGGGCGACTCGCTTGGTGCTCGTGGAAGCCGGTGCCTACCTGGACGGGCGGGAGCAGCCAACCTGGCGGGAGCAGGGCACCAGCGATCAGCTCGACGCCCTCGGCCCGGAACTATCCGCCCAGGTTCACAAATGACGTCGCTGAGATAGGCAGGCCACCTGTCTCGCTTTGGAGGACCGATGGCTATCGAGCATGTACTCGCGGTTGTCCCCGTAGCCGACTTCGACGCCGGCCACCAGTGGTACGAGCGCTTCTTCGGCCGCCCAGCCGACAACCTGCCGATGGAGGGCCGCCTCGTCGAATGGCGCGTCACCGAAAACGGCTGGTTGCAAGTAACCACCGACCCAGGAAGGGCCGGATCGGCTCTGGTGAACTTCGCTGTCGATGATCTGGACCAACACACCGAAGATCTTGCCCGCAGGGGCCTCGCTCCCGGAGAAATCGAGACGGTAAACAAAGGTGTGCAGCTGTCGGCGATCACCGACCCCGACGGCAACACGATCACCTTCATCGGCAGCTTCCGCATCGAGTACTGAGCGGCCTCCACCCTGGGGCTCAGTCGCGCTCGTCGCCGTTCTCGAAGACGGTCGGGATGGCCGGGTCCCCGCGCGACAGCTGCAACGCCTGCGGCGGCAGCTCCGCCAGCACCCGCCGGTGCCGCTCACGGGCCACCTCCAGCGGCTCCCGCCCCGCGATCTCCCCGTCGCGCACCAGCGGCACCAGCAGCTCCCGGTCGCCGGGCCGGGGATCGGGGTGGAACAGCTGAATGTCCTCCAGCCGGGCCACCCCGTACTCGTCGTGGTGCCGCATGGCCCACTTGCGCCCGCCGACCCCCGGCTTGCCCACCGAGCGCTTGGCCACCGGTCGCAACGGGCCGCCCCCGTTCGGCCCGTCCGACCGCGCCACCAGCTTGTAGACGAGTGCCGCGGTCGGCGCCCCGGATCCGGTCACCACCGAGGTCCCCACCCCGTAACCGTCGACCGGGGCGGACGCCAGCGCCGCGATCGAGTACTCGTCGAGGTCGCCGGTCAGCACGATGTGGGTGTTCTTGGCCCCGAGCTCGTCCAGCAGCGCCCGGACCTGGTGCGCCACCACCGGCAGGTCGCCGCTGTCGATGCGCACCGCGCCGAGGTCCGGCCCGGCCAGCTCGACCGCGGTCCGCACCGCCCGCGGCACGTCGAACGTGTCCACCAGCAGCGTGGTCCCGTGGCCGAGGCTTTCCAGCTGGGTGGTGAAGGCGTGCCGCTCGTTGTCGTGGACCAGGGTGAACGCGTGCGCGCTGGTCCCGGCCGAGGGGACTCCGTACTGCCGGTGGGCCTGCAGGTTGGAGGTGGTGGCGAAGCCGGCCACGTAGGCGGCCCGGGCGCTGGCCACCGCGGCCAGCTCGTGGGTGCGCCGGGAGCCCATTTCGATCAGCGGGCGCTTCCCGGCCGCGTTCACCATCCGGGAGGCGGCCGAGGCGATCGCGCAGTCGTGGTTGAGGATCGACAGCGCGATCGTCTCGAGGATGACCGCCTCGGCGAACGTGCCCTCGACCACGACGATCGGAGAACCAGGGAAGTAGCAGTCTCCTTCGGCGTAGCCCCAGATGTTTCCGGTAAAACGGTATGATTCGAGGTACCGGAGCGTGACATCGTCCACGATGTCGGCCTCCCGGAGGAAGTCGAGATCAGCTGCGTCAAACCTGAACTGCTCAAGGGCGTCGAGCAGCCGGCCGGTGCCGGCCACGACGCCGTATCGTCGGCCGTGCGGCAGATGCCGGGCAAACACCTCGAATATCGTCCGCCGATGCGCGGCGCCGCTGTGCAGGGCACCCTGGAGCATGGTCAGCTCGTAATGGTCGGTCAGCAGAGCAGTGCTGAGCCCGCCATTGGGTAGGGATGACTTGCTGTCCGCCAAATTCGTCACGAGTGGAAGACTACGGACTGGGAGGTAGGCACCAGTGAGCGTGGCACCCTCTGAGGTGGAGCTCCCGCAATCTGGCGAGCAGACCACGCCGGACACACCCTGGCTGACGATCGTCTGGAACGACCCCATCAACCTGATGGACTACGTCACCTACGTGTTCCAGACCGTGTTCGGCTACCCCAAGCCAAAGGCGAGGAAGCTGATGCTCGACGTGCACCACAAGGGCCGGGCGGTGGTCGCCGCCGGCGCTCGTGAATCGATGGAGCACAACGTCGAGATCCTGCACGGCTACGGCCTGTGGGCCACCGTTTCCTCCGACTCCTGAGCCGGGAAACTTTTTATATATGGATGCATTCCGCCGGTCGAACGGCGGCGTACGGACCAAGTTCGACGCTCCCGAAGCCGCTCTCCTGCGCAGCCTGATCGAGCAGGTCGTGTCGCTGCTAGACGACGCCGACGAGGGCCGCGCCGACCCGGCCTTCGAGACCGGCCCGGTTGAGCCCGGGCAGGTCAGCCCGGGCCGGGACGCCGGTCCCGGTCACCCCGACGAAATCCTCGACTCCAGCGTGCACGACATCCCGGGGGCGGCCGAGCTGGACGCGATGATGGGCTTCAGCCCGCGCACCCGGGCCCCGCTCGACCCGGCCCTGGCCCGGCTGCTGCCCGACGCCTACCGCGACGACCCGGACGCTTCGGGTGAGTTCCGCCGCTACACCGAGCAGTCGCTGCGCTCGGGCAAGCAGGAGACCGCGCGGACGGTGCTGGACACCCTGCCGGCCGACGGCGGCCCGGTCAAGCTGTCCCGCGACCAGGCCCAGGCCTGGCTGCGGACGCTGAACGACGTGCGGCTGACCCTCGGCGTCCGGCTCGGGGTGACCGAGGAGTTCGAGGACGAGTGGCGCCAGCTCGACCCGCTCGACCCGCGGGCGACCGCGTTCGAGGTCTACGCCTGGCTCGGCGACGTCCAGGAAAGCCTCGTCCAGGCCCTCAGTTAGCCTCGGTGTTGCCTCGGGGGCCCAGGCCCCTAGACCCCCCGGGGGCTGCGCCCCATTAAGCTCGAATACATGCTGTCGATAAGCCGCGAGCTCCACGACAAGATCGTCGCGCACGCTCGCGCCGACCACCCGGACGAGGCCTGCGGGGTCATCGCCGGTCCGGAAGGCAGCGACCGGCCCGAGCGGTTCATCCCGATGATGAACGCCGAGCGGTCCCCGACCTTCTACCGGTTCGATTCGATGGAGCAGTTCCAGGTGTGGAAGGAGATGGACGAACGGGACGAGGAGCCGGTCGTCATCTACCACTCGCACACCGCCACCGAGGCCTACCCGTCCCGGACCGACGTCTCCTACGCCAGCGAACCGGGCGCCCACTACGTGCTGGTCTCCACCCGCGACCCGGAAACCGCCGGCTTCCGGTCCTACCGGATCACCGGCGACGTGATCACCGAGGAGCCGGTCGAGATCACCGACGTGGAATGATCCCGGCGGACACCTAGTTGGACGCTACGGGACGGATCCCGTCCCGGCAGCCCCGCATTTGCACACTATGGAGTTATTGATGGCGATCGAGGTCCGTATCCCGACGATCCTGCGCACCTACACCGGTGGCGCCAAGCAGGTGGAGGGCAAGGGCGCCACGCTGAGTGAGCTCATCGACGACGTCGACGCCAGCCACAACGGGCTCAAGGACCGGCTGATCGCCGACGGCACCCTGCGCCGGTTCGTCAACGTGTACCTGAACGACGAGGACGTGCGCTTCCTGGGCGGTCTGGAGACCCCGGTCAAGGACGGCGACACCGTGACCGTGCTGCCTGCGGTGGCCGGGGGAGCGGTGGCCGGAGGCGCGGCTTAGCGTCATGCGGTACGACTCTTTGCTCGACTCGGTCGGCCGGACCCCGCTGGTAGGGCTGCCGCGGCTGTCCCCGGCGCCCGACGTCCGGCTGTGGGCCAAGCTCGAGGACCGCAACCCGACCGGCTCGGTCAAGGACCGGGCCGCGTTCTACATGGTCGAACAGGCGGAGAAGGACGGCCTGCTGCAGCCGGGGTCGGTGATCCTGGAGCCGACCTCGGGCAACACCGGGATCTCGCTGGCTATGGTGGCCAAGCTGCGCGGTTACCAGCTGACGGTGGTGATGCCGGAGAACACCTCGGCCGAGCGCCGCCAGCTGCTGGAGATGTACGGCGCCACCATCATCCCCTCGCCCGCGGCCGGCGGCTCCAACGAGGCCGTCCGGGTGGCCAAGCGGCTGGCCGCCGAGCACCCGGACTGGGTGATGCTCTACCAGTACGGGAACGAGGCCAACGCCCGCGCCCACTACGAGACGACCGGGCCCGAGCTGCTGAGCGACCTGCCCGAGATCACCCACTTCGTGGCCGGGCTGGGCACCACCGGCACGCTGATGGGTACCGGCCGGTTCCTGCGCGAGCACGTGCCCGGCATCAAGATCGTGGCGGCCGAGCCCCGCTACGGGGAGCTGGTCTACGGCCTGCGCAACGTGGACGAGGGCTTCGTGCCCGAGCTGTACGACGAGTCGGTGCTGACCACCCGGTTCTCGGTGGCCGCCAAGGACGCGCTGGCCGCCACCCGCGATCTGCTCAACTCCGAGGGCATCTTCGCCGGCATCTCAGCCGGCTGCGCGTTGCACGCCGCCCGGGCGCTGGCGGTCAAGGCGGCCGACGCGGGGGAGCGGGCCGACATCGCGCTGATCGTGGCCGACGGCGGCTGGAAGTACCTGTCGACCGGCGCCTACGGCGGCACCCTGGCCGACGCCGAATCCCGGCTCGAAGGCCAGCTCTGGGCTTGATCCAGTTCTTGACGGCCGGTCGCCCTATTCTGCTGGAATGCGGCTGACCATTCTCGGGTGCTCCGGCAGTTTCCCTGGCCCGGAGAGCCCCGCCTCCGGCTACCTGCTCGAAGCGGAGGGTTTCCGGCTCGTCCTCGACCTCGGCAACGGCGCGCTGGGCGTGCTGCAGCGGCACGCCGACCTCTACAGCATCGACGCGGTGGCCCTGAGCCACCTGCACGCCGACCACTGCCTCGACATGTGCGGTTACTGGGTCGCGCGGCGGTACGCCCCGGGCGGCCCGCAGCCCGCGATCCCCTGCTACGCGCCTGACCGGGCGGCCGAGCGGCTCACCCTGGCCTACGGCCTCGAGCCGGATCCCGGCCCGGGCATGGCCGACGCCTTCACCTTCCACACGCTGGCCCCGGGCACCCGGCCGATCGGCCCGTTCCAGGTCACCACCGCCCGGATGAACCACCCGGTCGAGACCTACGGCTTCCGGATCGAGCACGGCGGCCGGGTGCTGGCCTACTCGGCCGACACCGGCCTCTCCGACGCCCTGGTCGAACTGGCCCGCGACGCCGACCTGCTGTTGTGCGAGGCCACGTTCGCCGACGGGCCGGACCTGCGGCCGAACCTGCACCTGAGCGGCCGCCAGGCCGCCGAGCACGCGGTTCGCGCCCGGGCCCGGCACCTGGTGCTCACCCACCTGGCCCCGGATGTCGACAAGCAGCGCTCCTACGCCGAGGCCGGGGCGGTGTTCGGCGGCCCGATCTCGCTGGCCGCCTCCGGGCAGACCTTCGAGCTCGCGCCGTCGGACCCGCTACCCCTTTAGGCTCGATAGTCTGGCGGGCATGGCCCGACCCGACGGACGTTCCGCGACCGACCTGCGCCCGGTGAAGCTGACCCGCGGCTGGCTTGACCACGCCGAAGGCTCCGTGCTGGTGGAGTTCGGCGCCACCCGGGTGCTGTGCGCCGCCAGCGTCCAGGAGGACGTGCCGCGCTGGCGCCGCGGCAGCGGGCTCGGCTGGGTGACGGCCGAGTACGCGATGCTGCCGCGGGCGACCAACACCCGCAACGACCGGGAGTCGGTCAAGGGCCGGATCGGCGGCCGCACCCACGAGATCTCCCGGCTGGTGGGCCGGGGCCTGCGCGCCTGCGTGGACTTCAAGGCGCTGGGGGAGAACACCATCGTCATCGACTGCGACGTGCTGCAGGCCGACGGCGGCACCCGGACCGCCGCCATCACCGGCGGCTACGTGGCGCTGGCCGACGCCGTCTCCTACCTGCGGGGCCGCGGCCGCCTGCCGGGCGACCCGCTGGTCACGTCGGTGGCCGCCGTCAGCGTCGGCATCATCGACGGCGAGCCGCGGCTGGACCTGAACTACGCCGAGGACAGCACCGCCGAGACCGACATGAACGTGGTCTGCACCGGCGAGGGCGAGTTCGTCGAAGTGCAGGGGACGGCCGAGCGGGAGCCGTTCAGCCGCGAGATGCTGGGCCGCCTGCTCGACCTGGCCGTGGCCGGCTGCGGCGAGCTGACCAGCCTTCAGCAGGCGGCCCTGTCCGCATGACCGATCGGCTCGTGCTCGCCACCCACAACGCCGCCAAGGTAGTAGAGCTGCGGCGCATCCTGGCCGCCGCCGGGGTGCCGGTCGCGCTGAGCGGCCTGGACGAGTTCCCGGGTGCGCCCGAAGTGGCCGAGACCGGGCTCACGTTCGCCGAGAACGCGTTGCTCAAGGCCCGGGCGATCACCGCCTTCACCGGCTTGCCGGCCGTCTCCGACGACTCCGGCCTGTGCGTCGACGTGCTCAACGGCATGCCCGGCATCTTCTCCGCCCGCTGGGCCGGCCGCCACGGCGACGACCCCGCCAACCTCGACCTGGTGCTGGCCCAGATCGCCGACATCGCCGAGCCCGGCCGCGGCGCCCACTTCGCCTGCGCGGCCGCCCTGGCCCTGCCGGACGGCCGCGAGGGGGTGGCCGAGGGCCGCCTGGACGGGTCGCTGACCTTTGCCCCCCGCGGCACCGGCGGCTTCGGCTACGACCCGATCTTCGTCCCCGACGGCGGCCAGCAGACCACGGCCGAGCTCAGCCCGGCGGCCAAGGACGCGATCAGCCACCGGGGCCGCGCGTTCCGGGCCCTGGTCCCGGTCATCAGCGCCGAGCTCGGCCTGGCCCCGGCTTAAGAGCTGGACGTACCGGATCCGGAACTGGAGCCGCCGAGCTCGCTGGCCGGCACGGTCGCGACCTGGGCCGCGGGCGGCACCGACACGCTGACCGGCTGGTTGATCGAGGTCACCACGATGGTCGAGGCGACCGACTCGCTGGTGCCCTTGGCCGCGGTGACGACCTTGCGGACCTGCTGCTGGCCGTCCAGCCAGACGGTGAAGTTCTCACTGGTCAGGCCCTGCTGCTGCAGCTGTGAGGCGATCTTGCTGCGGCTGGCGGCGGGTAGCTTGGCCAGGCCGGCGCTGATCGGGTAGGTGCCGGTGTACTCGGTGGTCGGCACCCCGTCGACGGTGGCCGTGCCCACCTTCTTCACATTGGTGGAACTGGACAGCATCTGGGTCTGCAGCAACGGGTCGTTGCTGCCGTTCTGGATCAGCTGGCTGAAGCTGGCCCCGGCCGCCTTGGACAGCTCGGAGGCCGGGATCTCGACCCACGGCTTACCGGTCTGGCGGGCCAGCTCAGCCATCTTCAGGTAGAGCCCGCTGCTGTTGACGATCTCCTGGATGCCGCCCTGGATCTGGTTGCCCGAGATGGTGACGGACCCGAAATCGGCCACCGCCAGCGGGCTGGGCCTGGTCTGCTCCTGCAGCGTGCCGGAGATCGCCGTGTCCGCCGTGCCGGTGGTCTTCACGGTCACGTCGGCCGCGAACGAGGTGGCCTTCTGGGCCCGTTCGGCCGCCAGCCTGACGGCCTGCGCCGCGGTGACCGAACTGCCCCGGTTCCCGCCCGCCGTCGCCGACGGAGATGCGGGCTTGCTGCTCCCCGCGGTCGCCGTGCTCTTGGCCGAACCGGCCGAGCAGCCGGCCACCGCCAGCGCCCCGGCCGTGAGCGCGACGGCCCCCCAGCGCGCCTTCCGCATCCCCCGTTGTTGCGGCGTCATGACTGTCCCTCCAGGCCTCGATGTCGGTCATGCGTCCATACCCGGACCATCTGTATCAAACAATTCCGCCCGTCCTGGCTGGTTCGGCCGGGCCGCCCCCGCCGGCCAGGAGCGATAACGTGGGAGCAGCACTCGCTGACGAGATCCCAAGGAGCGCCCGTGACCGAGCAGCGCCTGGCCCCTGGTGACGAAGCCCCGGATTTCACGCTGCCGGACGCCGACGGCCATCCCGTCAGCCTGGCCTCCTACCGCGGCCAGCAGGTCATCGTCTACTTCTACCCGGCCGCGATGACTCCGGGCTGTACCAAGGAGGCGTGCGACTTCCGCGACCGCGGGCCCGACCTGGCCGGCGCGGGCACCGCGGTGCTCGGCATCTCCCCCGACAAGCCGGAGAAGCTGGCCAAGTTCCGCGACCAGGAGCAGCTCACGTTCCCGCTGCTGTCCGACCCGGACCACGCGGTCGAGCAGGCCTACGGCGCCTACGGCGAGAAAATGATGTACGGCAAGAAGACCGTGGGCGTGATCCGCTCCACGTTCGTCATCGACGCCGACGGCAAGATCGCGCAGGCCCTCTACGGCGTCAAGGCCACCGGCCACGTCGACCGGCTGCTGCGCGACCTGCTCCCCAGCTGAACACCCGCGGGCGTGGCGAAATTGGCATACGCGCCAGGTTTAGGTCCTGGTGGTGGAGACACCGTGGGGGTTCGAGTCCCCCCGCCCGCACCATCCGCTCAGCCGTCGGCGCGCGCCTGAGCCGAAGCGGTCGCGGCCGCGGCTTCCTGGAAGTCGACGATGGCCTCGCCGTGGTCGCGGGCCCAGTTCGTCAGCACCTCGATCGGCTCGATGAGGGTCTGGCCGAGGTCGGTCAGCCGGTACTCGACCGCCCGGGGCGCTTCGGCGTGCCGTTCGACCAGGCCGTACTGCTGCAGTCGGCGCAGCGTCTGGGTGAGGACCTTGCGCGAGATGCCGCCGATGAGGGCGGCCAGCTCGCCGTGCCGGCGCGGCTGACGGCTGAGCCCGAACAGCACCAGCACCGCCCACTTGTCGGAGATGATCTCGACCGCCAGGCGGGTGGGGCAGTCGGCCAGGAAGGCCGTGCCCGCCGTGTCCTGCATGAAATCGAAGGTACCAGGAGGTAACCGGCGGCTTCGTAACGTCGGCTGCGAGCAGCGCAACCGCACCAGGCGAAGGAGTCACCATGCCCAGAGTCGTCGTGTTCGACGAGTTCGGCGGCCCGGAGGTCTTGCACGTGGTCGACGAGCCGGTCACCGGGCCCGCCGCCGGTGAGGTGCGGGTCCGGATCGAGGCGTTCGCGGTCAACCCGCTCGATCAGCTGATGCGGTCCGGCACCTCGCCCGCCCCCGTCACCCTGCCGCACGCCCGCCTGGGCGTCGAGGCGACCGGTGTCATCGACGCGCTCGGCCCCGGGGTCACCGGGTGGCAGGCCGGCGATCCGGTCGTCATCACCGCCATTCCCGACGCCAGCGTCCGCGGCAGCTACGCCGAGTACACCACGGTCCCCGCCAGCCGGGTCATCGCCCGGCCGCCCGGGCTCTCGGTCACCGAGGCGGCGGCGATCTGGGTCGGGTACTCGACCGCCTACGGCGCGCTGGTCGAGAAGGCCGGGATGCGGCCCGGCGACCACGTCCTCATCACGGCCGCGTCGGGCGGGGTCGGCCGGGCGGCGATGCAGATCGCCAACCAGCTCGGCGCGGTGCCGATCGCCGTCACCCGGCACACCGCCAAGCAGGACGACCTGCGGGCGGCGGGCGCCGCCGCGGTCGTCGCCACCGACCAGCAGGACATCGCTGCGGCCGTCCGCCAGTACACCGGCGGGACCGGGGCCGACATCATCCTCGACCTGGTCATGGGCCCCGGCCTCGCTGATCTGGTAAAAGCGGCCCGCCCCGAGGCGACGCTGGTCGCCGCGGGCTCCCTGGACTCCCGGCCCGCGCCGTTCCCGAACGCGCCGCTCACGATCTACCGGTACCGGAGCTTCGCCCACACCCTCGACCCGGTCGTGGTCAAGCGGATGGCGGCCTTCCTGAACGCCGGCGTCCGCCTCGGTGCCCTGCGGCCCGCCGTCGGCGAGGTGTTCACCCTCGACGACGTCGCCGAGGCCCACCGTCACCTCGAGCAGGGGCGGCACGAGGGGGAGAAGATCGTCGTCACCGCCTAGGGACCGGGCCCGCCGCCCTCACCGGCCGTCGACGGCGGTCAGCCCGGTCAGGATCACGTCGATCTGCCACCGCAGCTGCTGCTGGTGCTGCTCGGGCGAGACGCTGCGCTCGGGCACCCGGTCCAGGGCGGCCCCGGTGACGAACAACCCCAGCAGGTCGAGCGCGGCCGGAAGGGTGGCTTCGCGCAGGCCGCCCTCGCGCAGCAAGCCGCGGACCCGGTCGGTCACCACCCTGGCGTTGGGCCCGTCCGGGACGGTGGTCAGCGCGACCCGGGCCAGCCCGCCGTGGCCGCTGGCCGCCCGGACCGATGCCAGCAGCAGCCCGGTCAGCCGGTCCCGCCAGTCACCGGCGGGCAGCTTGGCCGCCGCCACCCCGGCCATCGCCCGGTCGAACATCTCCTCCAGCAGGTCTTCCCGGTTCCGGAAGTACACGTAGAGGGCCGAGGCGCTGGTGTCGAGCTCCTCGGCCACCCGCCGCATGCTCACCGCGTCCAGCCCCTGCCGCTCGGCCACCGCCAGCGCCGCCTCGGCGATCGCCGCCCGGCTCAGCTCCGGCCGCACCGGCCCGCCCCGCCGGCTGACCGGCTGCCGCTCACTCGCGCGGCCTGCCCGGCTGGCCGCCCGGGCCGGTCCGCCGGCTGACCGGCTCGCGCGCGGCCCTTCCGGTCGGCTCGCCTGCGGCCCTTCCGGCCGCATGATCTGTTCCCGCTCACCCACGTCCCCGATCTTAAGTCGTTGCGAACATCGTCTCCCAACGTACACTGTTCGTTAAAGAACATCGTTCACTGGGAGGCGTGATGGCTGCTGAGACCCTTCAGCCGCCCGCTGCCGCCTACCGCTGGCGCTGGCAGGTGCTGGCCGTGGTGCTGGTGGCCGAGGCGATGGACATTCTCGACACCACCACCGTCAACGTGGCCGGCCCGTCGGTCCGGCGGTCGCTGGGTGGCGGGATCGGCCTGGTCCAGTGGCTGTCGGCCGCCTACACGCTGGCGTTCGCGGTGCTGCTGATCACCGGCAGCCGCCTCGGGGACCGCTACGGCCCGCGGCGCATGTTCCTGACCGGGGCGGCCGGCTTCACGCTGGCCTCGCTGGCCTGTGGGCTGGCGGTCAGCCCGGGCCTGCTGATCGGCGCCCGGGTGGTCCAGGGCTCGTTCGCGGCGATTCTCCTGCCGCAGGGGATAGGGCTGCTGACCAGGACATTTTCCGAAAATGAAAGGGCTCGCGCGTTCTCCGCGTACGCGCCAGTGCTGAGTCTGGCGGCGGTCGGCGGCCCGCTGGTGGCGGGCGCACTGATCCGCTGGGACCTGTGGGGGAGCGGCTGGCGGCTGATCTTCCTCATCAACCTGGTCCTCGGCGCCGCCGCGGTGGCGGCCGGGCTCCGTTACCTGCCCGCCGACGGCCCCGCCACCGTGCGCCGCCTGGACGGCCGCGGCGTGCTGATCATCGGGGGCGCCACCTTCGCGGTCATCTACCCGCTGATCCAGGGCCCGGCGCTGGGCTGGCCCGGCTGGACGTTCGCGCTGCTGGCGGCCGGGCTGGCCGGCTTCGGCTGGTTCGCCCACCACGAGCGGCGCAGCTCCGCCCCGCTGATCGAGCCCACCCTGCTGCGCCGCCGCGGCTACCTGGCCGGCGCGGCGGTCGCGCTGGCGTTCTTCGCCACCACCGCCGGGTTGCTGCTCACCCTGTCGTTCTACGCGCAGTACGGCCTCGGCTACACCGCCCTCGGGACGGGGCTGCTGCTGACCCCGATGGCGGCCGGCAACGTGGCCGGCGCCCTGCTGGCCATGCGTCTGGTCCCCCGCTGGGGCGGCCGCGCCACCATCCAGGCCTGCCTGGCGGTCGCCCTGGCCGGCCTGATCGCCTTGGCCGGGCTGGCCGGGCTGACCGGGCTGGCCGGGCCGGTCCTCCTCGCCTACAACTCCACTCCCGCCAGCCACACCGGCCCCAGCGGCCTCGTGCTGGCCGCCCCGATCCTGGCGCTCGGCGTCGGCCTCGGCGGCGCCATCGCCCCGCTGTTCGCCACCATCCTGACCGGCGTCACTCCCGCCCAGACCGGCAGCGCCTCCGGCTCCCTGAGCGCCGTTCAGCAACTGGCCGGCTCGGCCGGCGTCGCCACCCTGGCCACCCTCTACGCCGCCACCGCCCACCCGGCCGCCCACGGCCTGGCCGTCGCCACCCTGGCCACGGCCGCCGTACTGGGCGCCGGCCTCGCCCTCACCTTCCTGCTACCAGGCCGCCTTCCTGATGCTAATCATCATGATGCGTAGGTTTGAGCATCGCGATGCGTTACGATCGATGTATGCGCACGACGCTTTCTCTGGACGACGATGTCGCCGCTGCCGTTCAGCGTCTTCGGGAGGAGCGCCACATCGGCCTCAGCGATGCGGTCAACGAACTGATCAGGGCCGGGCTCGCCGCACCGGCCCAGCGAACGGCCTTCCGGCAACGGGAAGCCAACCTCGGCTTGCGGGTCGACGTCAGCAGCGTGGCCGACGCTCTCGAGCGGCTGGACGGGCCTGAGGCCCGCTAGTGCTGCTCGACGCGAACATCCTCCTCTACGCGGTCGATACCGCGAGCCCGTTCCATGATCGGGCCAGGAGCTGGCTGACCGCCCAGCTGAACGGTTCCCGGCGGGTAGGTTTTCCCTGGCAGTCGCTGGTCGCGTTCATCCGGATCAGTACGCACGAGCGGGCGTCGGCGTCTCCGCTGGCTCCTGAGGAGGCCGTGGGCTTCGTCGCGGACTGGCTGGAGCCAGACGTGTCGTGGATTCCCCGGGAGGGGCCAGGACATGGCCGTATCCTGGCCGACTTGGTGATGCGCCATCAGCTTCGCGGCAACATCGTCAGTGACGCGCATCTGGCTGCACTGGCGATCGAGCACGGGCTCGAGGTGTGCTCGAACGACAGCGACTTCGCCCGATTCAGCGAGCTGCGCTGGGTCAACCCGGTGGCTCCAGGCGCTCATTCATCCTGAGCCGCACAGCCATCCTCACATCGAGCGGATCTCCAGGTAGCGCTTGATGTCGGGGATCGAGATGACGACCGCGGCCAGGGCCACACCGAGGATCGCCAGCAACGTCACCGTGAGAAGTTTGCCTATCATGGTGGTTCCTCCTGTCCCGGCGGGGCGCCGAGCGGCTCGAGTTCGTCCGGTGCGAAGTACAGGAACCGGCCCTGGGCGCGCTGCAGGTCGGCCATCGGGTCGGCGACCGGGGTGACGGCCACGTGGACCTGGCCGTCGACGTCGTGCAGGACGGCTTCGACCCGGGCTTCCCGGCCGGTCAGGAACAGGTCCTGGGCGTCGGCCCGGCGGGCGCCGGGGCGCATCCGGACCTTGCTGCCGCGCGCGACCGGGACACCCTCGATGATGACCGCGTCGCTGTCGGGGGACACCGAGCGGTCCGAGCCCGGATCCCACCAGGGCACGTCCGGGGTCTGGAACACCGGCACCTCGTCGGCGGCCGGCGCGGCCGGGAACGGCCCGATCGCCGGCCCAGCCGGCGCCCGCACCACCGGCCCACCCGGCGGCGGGCCGGCCGACGGGCCCGCCTTCGGCTCCAGGTAGCGGATCGCCCCGTGCAGCTTTTCCATCATCTCCGGCGGCAGCCCGTCCAGCCGGTCGATCAGGTCGGCCGCCCGCGGGTCAGTGGCCCGGGCCTCCCGCTTCTCCTCGTCGGTGAGGGCCAGCGTCCGCAGCGTCAGGATCTCGTCGATCTCGGTCGCGTCGAACAGGTCGCCGGCGCTTTCGGGGGCGATCTCCGGGTGGTCGTAGAGGATGACCGGCGAGGACAGCATCAGGTCGCGGCAGCCGGCCGGGCCCGCCAGCACCGGCCAGGTGCCCTCGTTGTGGCAGGCCGCGACCTCGCCGGCCGCCCACTCGGGCGGATCGGTCATCGAGATGAACGCCCCGCCCGGCAGCCCGATCAGCGCGTGGGCGGCGACCAGCGCGTACCGCAGCCCGTCCTCCCGGCCGCCCAGCTCGACCGTGGGCACCGTCTGGTTCTCGACCCGGACCCGCACCCGCAGCGCCTGGAACGGCCCGGCCACCCGGTCGGCCCGCACCCGCAGCATTCCGTCCAGCGCGTCCCACTGGTGCACCAGCCGCCCCGCCAGCGTGCCGTCCGACCCCGCTAGGTCATCGGCCTTTTCTCCCGCATCGACGTGGAACGGTATCTGCACCCCGGCGCGGGTGAGCTGGCCGACCGGCAGCTCCACGAACACCTCGCGCTCGGTCGCCTCGGTGAACCGGGTGTACTCGGTACCGTCCACGGTCAGCGCGGGCACGTCGGCCCAGCCGGCGTCCTGCGGGCCGCCCGCCACCTCGGCCGGCGCGGGCGGTCGCTGCACGGTCCGCCGCTGGACGTGCAGGTAGCGGATCAGGATCTGCAGCCGGTCCTCGTCGCGCCCCTCGGCCAGGCATTCGGTCTGCGAAGCGGACGGCTCGAACTCGTCCACCGCCGCGTAGGCGGGCGGCATCAGCACCCCGAACTGGAACCGGGCCTGGTTCTTGCGCGACGACTGCCGGTACGGGTACAGCAGGTAGCCCTCGTACAAGATCGCGTCGGCCACGCTCAGCGCCTGGTCCAGATGCGGCGAGCTGAGCGTCACGATGGACCCCCAGACGAATCAGGAGCCCCAGATGCCTCAGAAGCCTCGCCGAGCAGCGTGTTCAGGGTCGCGTCCCAGGTCGGCAGCGCTCGCTCGGTCTTGTAGCGCTCCAGCCCGCTCAGCGTCTCCCGGCTGATCGCGATCCAGCCCATATTCGGGAAGTGCACGTCGACCGCCTCCCGCCACACACTGACCGGCAGCCGGTAGGACGCCTCCTTGCTCCACGGCACCTGCTGGACCTGCATCCGCCCGTCCACGACCGAGAAGATCGTCCCGCTGAACAGCAGCAGCAACGGGATCTCGCCCGCCTCCAGGCTGGCGAAGTAGCGGCCGGAGCCGATCTCCAGGTCGTAGCTGAAGTTGACCGGCAGCTCGATCTCGGTGTGGCCGGAGAAGCTGCTGATCATGGTGGAGACGGTGGTGAACTGCATCGGCTTGAGCGTGTCGGCCCAGCGGGTGGTCTCGCCGAACAGGTCGCGCAGCCGTTCCTCCTCGTCCGGCGTGTAGCGCCGCCGGGACGGCTCGATCCGGATCTGGCAGCGCAGCGCGATCGCGTCGACCCGCTGGCCGCTGGTCTCGCTCACCCGCAGCGCCAGCGTGATCGTGGGCAGCACCGCGTACCGCTCGGCCTGCGCCCCGATGCAGTCGAAGGTCAGGTCGGCCACGTCACCCCGCTCCCGTCACGTCATGCCGCCAGCGTGCGCGCCCGCGACCGCACCCCGGCCAGGAATTCGTCGATGCTCTGCCGCGCTTCGCTGCCACCGTCGAAACCGCGCCAGGTCAGCCGCATCCGCCCGGCCAGCTCATAACAGGCGTCGATCGGAACCAGAAAATGTTCCACCGCGTCACCGCTCTTGGTGATCAGCAGGGCCTCCACGTCATCGTCGATGGCCGACAGCAGCGGGTGGTCGGTCGCCACCCGGGCCCAGGCGGCCAGGTCCAGGCGGCATTCGGTCGCCCCGGCCGGGCTCGGGTAGAAGCCGGCCACCTCCCCGCGCTGCGAGCTGCGCAGGAAGAAGGCCAGCCCGACCGGGATCTCCAGCTCCTCATAGTCGCCCGCCGACAGCGGGTGCTCCGGGTCGGCCAGGTAGCGGTCGGGCACCGCCCGGTACCGGCCGCGCCCGGCCTCGACCGGGGTGAACAGCAGATAGCAGGCCCGGCAGGTGCACAGCAGGGAGGAGTCCTGGAGGTCGGCCACGTGCCCGTGCTCGGCCGGGATCACCTCCGCGCACATCTCGCACTTCTCCTCCGGCGCCGGGGGAGAAGTGGCCTCCGGCGCCGGCCTGGCCGGGGCCGCTCCCGGCACGAAGCGACCGAGCCCGGCCGGACCGGTCATGACGTGACCGCGGCCGGCACCGCCACCCGGATCCCCTGGCTGTCGCTGACCAGCGGCAGCGGGTCGAGGTGGGCACTCAGGCCCGCCAGGCCGCGGCCGGCCTGGGTGACGTCGTAGCTGGCCCCGCACGGGCAGGTCAGCACCTCGCGTTCCAGGCGCCCCTCGGCCAGCCCGGTCCCGCAGGCCGCGCAGGCGTCCCGGTAGGCGTACAGCGTCCCGCGCACCGAGCAGAGCACGATCGGCAGCCCGGCCGCGCTCACGCTGACCGGCCGGGCGCTCGGCGGCCCGATCTCCGGCAGCGAGACCCAGCCCGGCCCCACTGCTTCGGCCGCGTTGGGGCGCGGGCCGATCTGCAGCAGCACCGGCCCGGCCGCGGCGCTGGCCGGGGCCTCGGTCACGCCCTCCACCACCACCTCGGTCACCTCGGGGGCCGCGTCCTGAACGGCCCCCTCGATGGCGAGCTGGACGGTGACGGTCGAGGACGGGCAGCCGTCACAGTTGCCTTCCAGCTTGAGCCGGGCCACCCCGTCGGCCACGCCGATGTACTGGACCCCGCCCGCGTGCGAGCCCAGGTAGGGCCGGACCCGGTCCAGCGCCCGCTGGATCCGGGTGTCGACGTCGAGCGGGTGCAGCCCGTGCAGCAGCAGCAGGCTCTCCACCAGCGGGTCGGAGATCAGCCGGTCGAGCAAGGCCGCCGCCGCCGCAGGCGGCTCAGCCGGCGCTGCGGCCTCGGCCACGGCCGCCATCACGTGCGCCAGGCCGTCCCCGTAGAGCCCGACCAGCAGGCGCACCAGTTCCTCGGCGGCCGGGCCCTGTCCTCTCGCGGTCAGCGCGGCCAGCAGTTCCTCGATCTGGTCGCCGACCTGCTGGACCCGCGTCATGTGGCCAGCGGGAGCGTCATCGGCGAGTGCACCTTCTGCAGCGTCTTGCCGTTGCCGAGGTACATGTGCACGCCGCACGGCAGGCACGGGTCGAAGCTGCGGACCGCACGCATGATGTCGATGCCCTTGAAGTTGTCCGGTGAATTTTCCTCGAAGATCGGCGTGTTCTGGACCGCGTCCTCGTAGGGGCCGGGCGTGCCGAAGCTGTCCCGCACGCTGGCGTTCCAGGGGGTCGGCGGGTACGGGTGGTAGTTGGCGATCTTCCCGCCCCTGATCACCATGTGGTGCGACAGCACGCCGCGCACCGCCTCGGTGAAACCGCAGCTGATCGCCTCGTCCGGCACCGAGAACGGCTCCCAGGTCTTGGTCCGCCCGGCCCGGATCTCGGCCAGCGCCTTCTCGGTGAAGTGCAGCGCGCAGGCGGCCGCGTAGGCCTGGAAGTAGGTCCGGGCCCGGTCCCGCTCGATCGCGTTGGACAGCGGCCGGCCCTGCTTGTCCTGCGGCACCTTCCACTCGAACGTGACCTCGGGCTTGGTCGCGGTCCGGGGCAGGTTGATCAGCACGCTGTTGCCGGTCGCCTTGACGTAGCCGAAGTCGACCAGGTTGCCCTGGGCGGTGGCCCACAGCCGGGCGATCGGGCCGCCGCCGGTGTCGGCGGCCAGGTAGTCCTGGCCGTCGTACCAGCGGGGCGACATGACCCAGCTGTACTTGTCGTCGAAGTCGCGCTTGGCGGGCCGCGGGATCGTGTGCTGGTTCCAGGGGTGACGGCGGTCCACCGGGTTGCCCAGCGGGTCCCGGGTCACGAACATCTCCTGGTCCTCCCAGTCCTCGTAGTAGGAGGAGCCGAGCAGGATGCGGATGCCCAGGTTGATGTCGACGAGGTCGTTGGTCAGCAGCTGGCCGTCCCGGATGACGCCGGGGCTGACGAACATTTTCTTGCCCCAGTTGCTCATGTTCTCGTACCTGAAGTCGCAGTACTCCGGGTCGTTCAGGCTGCCCCAGCAGACCATGTCGGCCCGGCGGCGGCCGACCTCCTCATACCCCGGCAGGGCCTCGTAGAAGAAGTCGAACAGGTCGTCGTGCATGGGGACGACCCGCTTCATGAACTCCACGTAGCGCATCAGCCGGGTCAGGTAGTCGGTGAACAGCTGCACGGTGGCGGTGGTGCCGACGCCGCCCGGGTACAGCGTGGACGGGTGCACGTGGCGCCCCTCCATCAGGCAGAACATCTCCCGGGTGGACCGGCTGACCTGCAGCGCCTCCCGGTAGAACTCGCCCTCGAGCGGGTTCAGCGAGCGCATGATGTCGCCGATGTACTTGTAGCCGTGCTGGGCCGCGTGCGGCGCCTCGGTGTGGTTGGCCTGCTCGAGCACGCCCGGGTTGGTCTCGCCGACCATCTTGGCGCAGAAGTCCACCCCGACCAGGTTCTCCTGGAAGATGTTGTGGTCGAACATGTACTCGGCCGACTCGCCGAGGTTGATGATCCACTCGCCCAGGTGCGGCGGCCGCACCCCGTAGGCCATGTTCTGGTTGTAGACCGAGCAGGTGGCGTGGTTGTCACCGCAGATGCCGCAGATGCGGCTGGTGATGAAGTGGGCGTCCCGCGGGTCCTTGCCCTTCATGAAAATGCTGTAGCCACGGAAGATCGAGGAGGTGCTGTGGCACTCGATCACCCGCTTCTGCTTGAAGTCGATCTTGGTGTAGATGCCCAGCGAGCCCACGATCCGGGTGATCGGGTCCCACGACATTTCGACGACGTTGGGGTCCTCGGTCGTTGTCATCGCTGTCCCTCTTCCCTCGTCACCAGGTCTGCTTGTAGCCGGTCAGCAGCTCGGAGCCCTTCTTGCGCCACTTGGGCTCCTCATCCGCGGTCTTGGCGGTGAACCCGCGCAGGGCGCGGATGACGGTCCCGTACATGCTGCTGGCGGTGGTGGACACCTTCGACCCGGGCGGCTCGTCCATGAACGGCATGAACTTGTCCGGGAACCCCGGCATCGTGCAGGCGATGCAGATACCGCCCACGTTCGGGCAGCCGCCGACCCCGTTGATCCAGCCCCGCTTGGGCACGTTGCACTTGACCACGGGACCCCAGCAGCCCAGCTTGACCAGGCACTTGCTGGAGCCGTACTCGGTCGCGAAATCGCCCTGCTCGTAGTACCCGGCCCGGTCACAGCCCTCGTGCACGGTCGCGCCGAACAGCCAGGCCGGCCGCAGCGCCTCGTCCAGCGGGATCATCGGCGCCTGCCCGGCCACCTGGTACAGCAGGTAGAGGATGGTCTCGGACAGGTTGTCGGGGTGGATCGGGCAGCCCGGCACGCACACGATCGGCAGCCCCGCCTTGGACCGCCAGTCCCAGCCCAGGTAGTCGGGCACGCCCATCGCCCCGGTCGGGTTACCGGCCATCGCGTGGATGCCGCCATAGGTGGCGCAGGTCCCGACGGCCAGGATCCCGGTCGCCTTGGGGGCCAGCCGGTCCAGCCATTCGCTGGTCGTCATCGGCTGGCCGGTGGCCGGGTTGTTGCCGAAGCCGCACCAGTAGCCCTCGGACTTGATCGCCTCGTTCGGGATCGAGCCCTCGACGACCAGCACGAACGGGTCCAGCTCGCCGCGGTCGGCCTTGTGCCACCACTCGATGAAGTTGTCGGCGCCCTGCTCGGGCCCGCACTCGAAGTCGATCAGGGGCCAGTGCACGGCCACCTGCGGCAGCCCCGGCAGCGCCCCCATGACGATCTCCTCGATGCTGGGCTGGGTGGCCGCGGTCAGCGCGACCGAGTCCCCGTCACAGCTGAGACCACCGTTCATCCACAGGATGTGCAGCACCGGCTCGGCCGGGCTGTCCTGGGTCCCCTCACTGGCTGATGTGGTGTCTGTGGCCATCGCGAGGCCACCTCCTCGCCGCTCGACAGCTGGCCTCCGGGCCGCAACCGGGCCCGCTTGCGCTCATTAGCCCCGGCCCCGTGGACAGGCCGGCCGAACTTCGATCTCCAGGCCGTCGATCAGCCCGGATTAAAGAGTGACCCGCCCGCGGGCCGTCCCAGGACAGGCCGGCCATCTCACGCACCCTCCGCGGGCACGGCGGCATCGGCCCCCGCACGCACGGATTCATCGGCGCTGATGATCATGGCGTAACCCGCCTTCGTGGTGCCCGACACGTCGGGCGCATGACCGACACCCTTCGTGTTGCACAGACATCGCAATGTTAGACCCGGTGTAACCTACGCCACAAGACGCGATCTCCGTCAATCGGACACAAGTGTCCGGTCTGGCCCGGGTCAAGCGCCGATTTGATGTCCGTTTTAGTCCGTGCCACAGGAGTCTTTGTGCGCGCACAAGGCCCATCAGCCCTTTGTTGCTGGGCCTGAATCGAATAGCCTTGCCTAAGCCCAAACGTGCACCATGCTGTGCTGCGGACGGCTTTGAGGAGAGATCCGGTGGCAGAACCCGTTTATGGTCCTTCGCAGGACCCGATCGAGGTCATGCCCGTCGTGGTTCTCTTCCAGGTATTTCCCGCCCGGCCGTCATCGATTCCCGACATCCGGGATTTCGTGCGCCGCTGCCTGGCCGAGTCACCGCTGACCGAAGAGGGCAACCGCGAGGTCGGCGAGACGGTGTTCCGGGCGCTGCTGGACGCGGCCGGCCCGTCCGGCTCGATCCAGGTCGCGTTCCGCATCTTCCCTGAGCACGTCGAGGTCGACGTGCTCCACTCCGAGCTCCAGGCCAACGCCGCCTCGCCGGTCCAGCCGCGTCCGGACAGTTCCGTCAACGGAGCCGTCAGCGCCGGCGCCAGCGGCACCATCAGCCCGGTGAGCACCGGATCGAGCGGCGCCAGCGAGGCCGCCGCCCCCGCCGGCGGGACCCACCCGGCCGCGCTCAACGCGCCCGGCGCGTCCTTCGTGCACCTGGGCGAGGACGGGCAGCCCGCCAACTTCGCCGACTGGATGTCGGTGTCGCTGCGCCGGGAGGGCCTGACCCAGGAGGCGGCCGCCCGGCTGCTCGGAGTCTCGGTCAAGACGGTCAGCCGCTGGGTGGGCGGTGCGACCGAGCCGCGTCTTCGTGATCTGCGCCGTATCCAGGAAGTATTCGGCGAGATTCCGCTGCAATGAGCAGCGGGCGGGTTGCATCGGAAAAAATATTTGGGCCCGTTCCGGCAATTTTTCTGGGATGTCAGCTAACCGCCAAAACTGTCTTAATGGCCACTGGACGTTGCCTCACTTGTGTCCTACGGTGCTGCCATGGCGGCTAATGGCGGGCGCCATCGACTCGGCCCCGATTCAGGCCGGCTCACGCTGCGTACTTATCGCAGCGGGCTGGCGGCTCAGGCCGGCCATGATCTGACCATCGATGTCACCCGCTGGTCGGGCCAGGCCGGCCCGGACCGGCTCGACGTCACCGTCGATCTGAACTCGCTCGAGGTGCGCGAGGGGCTCGGCGGCGTGGTGCCGCTGACCGACCGCGACCGGCGCGACATCGCCGGCAAGGCCCGCAAGCAGCTGGATACCGGCCGCTACCCGGAGGCCTCCTACACCGCGACCGCGTTCACCGAGGACGACGCGGGCGGCGGCACCATCGACGGCACGCTGACCCTGCACGGGCGCAGCCGCCCGCTCCGCCTCCAGGTCCGCAAGACCGGCGACGGCCGGTACCGGGTCACCGCGTCGGTGGTCCAGTCCGAGTTCGGCATCAAGCCGTACTCCGGCATGCTGGGGGCGCTCAAGGTACGCGACGACGTCGACGTGGAGGTGTCGGTGGAGCTGACCGCGGACGGCCCGTCATGACCGAGGGCCCCACCGGCGTCGTGCCCGGCGGACCGGACGCCAGCCCGGCGGCCGGGCTGTTCGAGCTGCGGTCCGCTCCCACCAGCGCGCTGGCCGACCAGGCGGTGGCGATCGCCAACGCCTGCCACGCGATGGCGGTCCGGTTCCACCGCGGCGGCAAGCTGATCGTGTTCGGCACCGGGGGAGCGGCGGCCGACGCCCAGCACGTGGCGGTCGAGTTCGTGCACCCGGTCATCGTGGGCAAGCGGGCGCTCCCGGCCATCTCGCTGACCACCGACGTGGCCACCGTGACCGGCGTGGCCGAAGAGGACGGCATGGCCGGCATCTTCGCCCACCAGCTGCGCTACCTGGCCGCGCCCGAGGACATCGCGCTCGGCATCTCAGCCGACGGCGACAACGAAAGCGTCCGGGCCGGGCTGGCCACCGCCCGCGCGGGCGGCCTGCTGACCGTGGCCCTGGCGGGCGGCGACGGCGGCGCGATCGCGAAGGAAGGCACAGTTGCCCACGTGCTGACCGCGCCCGCCAGCGACCCCCGCATCGTCAAGGAGCTGCAGGTCACGACCTACCACGTGCTGTGGGAGCTGGTGCACGTGTTCTTCGAGCAGCCCGGCGTGCTGGACCCGGAGGTGGTGGCGTGAGCGTCCCGGAGTGTCACGGCGAGGTCTGTATCACCTGCTCGGACACGGCCGTCGAGGTCACCGTGGTCCGGCTGCTGGCGGACGGGCTGGCCGTGGTCGACACCGGGCAGGGCACCGAGGAAGAGGT
This sequence comes from Actinomycetota bacterium, assembly GCA_019240215.1. Taxonomy (GTDB): domain Bacteria; phylum Actinomycetota; class Actinomycetes; order Streptosporangiales; family Streptosporangiaceae; genus Bog-532. The sequence continues at coordinate 74,270 of JAFAYQ010000036.1, forward strand.
CAGCGTGGCCCTGGTCGCGGCCGGGCCCGGCGACAAGATCCTGGTGCACGCCAAGGAAGCCATCGCCGTGGTGAGCCAGCGATGACGCCGCCGGGGGGCCGGCGCCCGGACCAGGGCACCGTCGAGTCGCTCTACCCCTTCCTCTACGCGGGCACCTCCGACCCCGACGCGGTCCTCGACCAGGTGCGGGCGTCCACGGTGGCCAAGATCGCCGAGATCGCCGAGCTGCGGCAGACGGTGGCCGACCGCGACGCCGGCCGGCTGGCCGAGTGCGCGGCCGCGGCGGCCGCCCGCTTCCAGGCGGGCGGGCGGTTGTTCGCGTTCGGCAACGGCGGCAGCGCCACCGACGCCGCCCAGCTGGCCACCTTGTTCCTGCATCCGGGGGCGGGCGGGGCCGGCGCCAACTGGCCCCCGCTGCCGGCCTTCGGGCTCGCCAACGACACCTCGGTGCTGACCGCGCTGGCCAACGACATCGGGGTGGACGTGCTGTTCGCCCGCCAGCTGGCCGCCTTCGGCACCAGCCGGGACATCGCGGTCGGCCTTTCCACCAGCGGCAACTCGGCCAACCTGGTCCGCGCGTTCGATGAGGCGGCCCGGCGCGGCATGCTCACGATCGGGCTGGCCGGTTACGAGGGCGGCAAGATGGCCGAGCTCGACAGCATCGACTACCTGTTCGTCGCCCCGTCCTCCTCGGTCCACCGCATCCAGGAGGCGCAGACCACGACCTACCACGTGCTGTGGGAGCTGACCGTGGCCGCCTACCAGCAGGCGCGCTCGTGACCGCCCGGGTGCTGGTGGCGGGGGTCGGCAACATCTTCCTGGGTGACGACGGGTTCGGGGTCGAGGTCGCCCGCCGTCTGACCGAGGCTGATCTCCCTGGTGACGTCCAGGTCGGCGACTACGGCACCAGCGGCATGCACCTGGCCTACGACCTGGCCGACCACGGCTACGACACCACGATCCTGGTCGACGCCGCCCCCCGCGGCGAGCCGCCGGGCACGCTGACCGTGCTCGAGGTCCGCCCCGAGGACCGGGCCGAGCTGGCCACCGCCGGTGGCCCGGCCCTGTTCAACGGCCACGGCATGCAGCCCGAGGTGGTGCTCGGGGTGCTGAACATGCTCGGCGCCGAGCCCGGCCGGATCCTGGTCGTCGCCTGCGAGCCCGCCCAGGTGGACGAGCGCATGGGCCTGTCCGCCCCGGTCGCCGCCGCCGTCGACGAAGCCGTCACCCTGGTCACCCGCCTGGTGACCGAAGCCCAGCAAGCCACCAGCACCACCAGGAGCCACGAGTAAGGGGATGGTCGTATGTGCCTTGGCATTCCGGGTGAGGTGATCGAGCTCCTGGAGCAGCCGGACCTGGCCCGGGTCGACGTCAGCGGCGTCCGCCGGGTCATCAATATCGGGCTGCTGGCCGACGACCCGCCCGCCCCCGGCGAGTGGGTGCTGATCCACGTCGGCTTCGCGCTGTCCAAGATCGACGAGTCCGAGGCGGCCGCCGCCCTGTCGTTCCTGGAGGGGATCGGCCAGTCCTACGCGGACGAGCTGGAAGCACTCGCAGAATCCCGGATCGAGTAGAGGGGGCAGGTCATGCGGTTCGTCGATGAGTTCCGTGATGCGGACAAGGCCCACGCGCTGTCGGCCAAAATAGCCGCGCTGTGCGAGCCCGGCCGCCAGTACAAGTTCATGGAGGTGTGCGGCGGTCACACCCACACCATCTACAAACACGGCCTCGAGGACTACCTGCCCGAATCGATCACGCTGGTACACGGGCCCGGCTGCCCGGTCTGCGTGATCCCGATGGGCCGGGTCGACGACGCCATGCACCTGGCCGCCCAGGACGACGTGATCATGACGTCGTTCGGCGACATGATGCGGGTGCCCGGCAGCCAAGGCTCGTTCTTCGACGCCAAGGCGGCCGGCACCGACATCCGGATGGTGTACTCCCCGCTCGACTCGCTCAAGATCGCGCGCAACAACCCCGACCAGCGCGTGGTGTTCATGGCCATCGGGTTCGAGACCACCGCCCCGTCGACCGCGATGACGATCATGCGGGCGGCCGCCGAAGGCCTGGAGAACTTCTCCGTCTTCTGCAACCACGTCACGATCATCCCCGCCATCAAGGCGATCCTGGACTCCCCGGACCTGCGGCTGGACGGCTTCATCGGCCCTGGCCACGTGTCCACCGTGATCGGCTGCCGGCCGTACGAGTTCATCGCCCGCGACTACGGCAAGCCGGTGGTGGTGGCCGGCTTCGAGCCGCTCGACATCCTCCAGTCGATCTACATGCTGATGGTGCAGCTTTCCGAGCACCGCTCCGAGGTGGAGAACCAGTACTCGCGGGTGGTGCCCTGGGACGGCAACCCGGTCGCGCTCAAGGTCATCGGCGAGACCATGCAGCTGCGCCCCTACTTCGAGTGGCGCGGGCTCGGCTTCATCTCCCACTCGGCCCTCAGCGTGCGCGAACAGTACGCCAAGTTCGACGCCGAGCTGCTGTTCGACGTGCCCGGCGTCCGGGTCGCCGACCCCAAGGCCTGCCAGTGCGGCGAGGTGCTCAAGGGTGTGCTCAAACCGTGGGAGTGCAAGGTGTTCGGCACCGCCTGCACCCCGGAGACGCCCATCGGCACCTGCATGGTCTCGCCCGAGGGAGCCTGCGCCGCCTACTACAACTTCGGCCGGATGAACCGTAACCGGGTGGCCGAAGTCACGATCGGAAGCCGGCCGTGACGTCCAACTGGATCGAGAACGCGCTGGCCGAGCACGAGCAGCACGAGGCCCGCGCCAGCCAGGACACCAGCCAGGACACCAGCCAGGACACCGGCCGCGACGGTCCCGTCAGCGACCGTGAGCAGCAGGTCCTGGACCGCATCGACCGGGCCCGCCGCCGCCGGCCCAAGGTCCGCGAGGAGCGGATCACGATGGCCCACGGCGCCGGCGGCAAGGCCACCCACACGCTGATCGAGGCGGTGTTCCTGGACAGCTTCCGCAACCCGCTGCTGGAGCCGCTCGAGGACGCGGCCACGCTGAAGGCCGGCCCCGCCCGTGTCGCCCTCACCACCGACTCCTACGTGGTCTCGCCGCTGTTCTTCCCGGGCGGCGACATCGGCGAGCTGGCGGTCAACGGCACCGTCAACGACCTGGCCGTGAGCGGCGCCACCCCGCAGTACCTGTCGGCCGGGTTCATCCTCGAAGAGGGCTTCGGTGTCGAAGACCTGATCAGGATCGCCGGGTCCATGCGCGACGCGGCCGCCGCGGCCGGGGTGCAGATCGTCACCGGCGACACCAAGGTCGTCCAGCGCGGCAAGGCCGACGGCTGCTACATCAACACCGCCGGGGTGGGCGTGTTCGAGCGCGACCTGACCCTCGGCGTCGCGCAGGCCCGCCCGGGCGACGCGATCATCGTGTCCGGCCCGGTCGGCGACCACGGCGTCACGATCATGCTGGCCCGCGGCGAGCTCGACATCGAGGCCGACCTGCAGTCCGACACCGCCCCGCTCAACGGGCTGGTGGCCGGGCTGCTGGACCAGGTCCCGGGGGTCCGGGCGCTGCGCGACGCGACCCGCGGCGGGGTGGCCACCATCCTCAACGAGATCGCGACCGCGGCCGACGTCGGCGTATCGGTCAACGAGGACGCGATCCCGGTCCGGGCCGAGGTCCGCGGCGCGGCCGAACTGCTCGGCATCGACCCGATGTACGTGGCCTGCGAGGGCCGCCTGGTGGCAGTAGTAGACGGCGCGGCCGCCGAGGAGGCGCTGGCGGCCATGCACGCTCACCCGCTGGGCGTCCAGGCCGCGGTCATCGGCCACGTCACCGCCGACAGCCCCGGCCTGGTCAGCCTCAAGACCGCGTTCGGCGGCACCCGCATCGTCGACCTGCTGGTCGGTGACCCGCTGCCGCGGATCTGCTGACCGTGCACGAGCTGGCCATCGCCGAAGGCCTGGTCGACGGCGTCACCGAGCGGCTTCCGGGCCGCAAGATCACGTCGGTCCGGGTCGAGATCGGGGCGCTGTCCGGCGTGGTGCCGGACGCGCTGCGGTTCTGCTTCGCCCTGGCCACCGAAGGCACCCCGCTGGACGGGGCCGACCTGGAGATCTCCGAGCCGGCCGCCAAGTGCGAGTGCGCGGACTGCGGCCTGGCGTTCGAGCCCGAGGACGGCCGGATCCTGCTCTGCCCCTGCGGCAGCGCCAACGTGGCCGTGGTCTCCGGCCAGCAGCTCCTGATCACGTCGGTAAAGGTGGCCTGACCATGTGCGCGACCTGCGGATGCTCCCCGCTCTCCGACCCCCACCAATCCCACGGGTCCCACGGCCAGCACGAGCCCCACGAGCACCCCCACGACCACCGGCCCGGCGAGGAGATCACCCTCGAGCAGAAGATCCTGGCCAAGAACGACGGCCTGGCCCAGCAGAACCGGGCTTGGCTGCGCGACCGCGGCATCCTCGCCGTCAACCTGATGAGCTCACCCGGCTCCGGCAAGACCACCCTGCTCGAACGGTCCGGCCGCGACCTGGCGGGCCGCCTCCCGTTGTCGGTCATCGAAGGCGACCAGGAGACCGCGCTCGACGCCGACCGCATCCGCGACGCCGGCTGCCAGGTGGTCCAGATCAACACCGGCGCCGGCTGCCACCTGGACGCCGCCATGGTCGGCGGCGCGCTCCGCGCCCTGTACCCGCCGCCCAACTCGGTTGTGATCATCGAAAACGTCGGCAACCTGGTCTGCCCGGCCCTGTTCGACCTGGGTGAGGCGGCCCGGGTGGTGCTCGCCTCGGTCACCGAGGGCACCGACAAGCCGCTCAAGTACCCGCAGATGTTCCGCAGCGCCGACCTGGTGGTGGTGACCAAGACCGACCTCGGCCCCTACGTCGACTTCGACATCAGCCGCTTCGGCGCCTACATCGGCCAGGTCAGCCCGCAGGCGATGATGATCCACCTGTCCGCTCTGGACGGCACCGGCCTGCCGCTCTGGTACGACTGGCTCTCCAGCCGCATCCCCACCGCCGCGACCGCCCCCATGCCCCGGGTCAGCACCCCCGACTGATCCGCGCGCCGCAGGCGTCCCGGGCGCCCGCCACCACGGCTTGCCCGAGGCTGATCCCGCCGTCGTTGCAGGGCACCTGGGCGTGCGTCAGCACCTGGAAACCGGCCGCCTCCAGCCGCCCGGCCACCTCGGTCAGCAGCAGCAGGTTCTGGAACACCCCGCCCGACAGGGCCACGGTCCCGAGCCCGGTCCGTTCCCGCGTTTCCCGGCAGCCGTCCTCGATGAGCCGGGCCACCCCGTGGTGGAAGCGGGCCGCGATGACCGGCCGGGCCACGCCGCCCGCCAGGTCCTCGGCGGCCGCCCGCACCAGGTCGGCCCCGGCCACCTGGAACGGAGCACCATCGCTGAGCCCCGCGCGGTAGCCCACCCTTTCCGTTTCATCCGCCAGCTGCTCCAGCTCGACGGCGGCCTGCCCCTCGTAGTTGGTCGTGTCCCGGACCCCCAGCAGCGCCGCCACCGCGTCGAACAGGCGGCCCGCGCTCGAGGTCGGCGGCGCGTTGACACCCTTGCGGGCCATCGACAGCACCGGCGCCCACTGGCCCTGGTGCCGCCGGGCCACGTCGAGCCCGCCCACCGGGCCAGCGTCCGCCAGCCCGGCCGCGTCCAGGTAGGCGGCCGCCATCCGCCACGGCTGGCGGATCGCGGCGGCTCCGCCCGGCAGCGGCACCGGCGCCAGGTGCCCGGCCCGCTCGAAGCCGGTCAGCCCGGCGACCAGGAACTCGCCGCCCCAGATGGTCCCGTCCAGCCCGTAGCCGGTGCCGTCGAACGCGACCCCGATGACCGGCCCGGTCGCCCCGTTGTCGGCCAGGCAGGATGCGATGTGCGCGTGGTGGTGCTGCACTCCCACCAGGTCGACGCCGTCCAGGTCCAGGGCATATTTGGTGGACAGGTATTCCGGATGCAGGTCGTGCGCGACCACGGCCGGCCCGATCCCGAACAGCCGCCCGAGGTGCTCGATGCCTTCGGTGAACGAGCGCAGCGTCTCGGCTTCGGTCAGATCGCCGACGTGGTGCGACATGATCGCCTGGTCGTCTTTGGCCAGGCAGAACGTGTTCTTCAGCTCGGCCCCGACCGCCAGCACCGGCCGCCGGAACCGGAGCGGCACCCGCGCCGGCTGAGGCACGTAGCCCCGTGACCGCCGGAGGACCATTTCTCTGTTGAAAAAGGGTCGCGCGACCGAGTCGTCGGTACGGATGTGGATGGCCCGGTCGTGGGTGAGGAAAACGTCGGCGATCCCGCTGAGCCGCCGGTAGGCATCCTCGTCCCGGTAGGCGATCGGCTCGTCGGACACGTTCCCGCTGGTCAGCACCATGGGAACGCCCGCCGCGGCCAGGAGCAGGTGGTGCAGCGGGGTGTACGGCAGCATGATCCCGAGCTGCCGGTTACCGGGCGCCACCGCCTCGGCGACCGGGGCGTCCGGGCGCCGGGGGAGCAGCACGATCGGCCGCCCGGCGCTGGTCAGCAGCCGTTCGGCCGTCTCGTCCACCTCGACCAGCGCCCGGGCCGCCTCGAGGTCGGCCACCATCACCGCGAACGGCTTGTCCTCCCGGTGCTTGCGCTCTCTCAGGGCGGCGGCCGCCTTGTCGGAGGCCGCGTCAACGGCGAGGTGATAGCCACCAAGCCCCTTGACCGCCAGGATCTGGCCGTCTCTCAGCCGCGCGCCCGCCTCCGCCAGCACCCGCTGAGCCGACTCAGCCCCACGCACCTCACGCACCCCACCGACCCCGCTGGCCTCATCTGCCACACCAGCCCCGCCGGTCAACGGAGCCCCGTTCGCGTCCGTCAGGTCCAGCGTCGGCCCGCAGGCCGGACAGCAGGTCGGTTCCGCGTGAAACCGCCGGTTGGCCGGGTCCCGGTACTCGGCCGCGCAGGCCGCGCACATCGGGAAGCCCGCCATCGTGGTCCGCGACCGGTCGTAGGGCACGTCGCGCACGATCGTGAACCGGGGCCCGCAGTTGGTGCAGTTGATGAACGGGTAGTTGTGCCGCCGATCGGCCGGGTCGGCCAGCTCGCGCAGGCAGTCCGCGCAGGTCGCGGTGTCGGGCGAGACCAGCGCCCGGCGCGGAGCGTCGGGGCTCGTGGTCACCGAGGCCACGATCGTGAACGTGTCCGCGCCGTCCGGGGTCACCGCCCAGGACCGGACCTGGTCCACCCGGGCCAGCGGCGGGGCATCGCCTTCGAGCCGTTCGAGGAACTGGGCGACGGCAGCCGCAGTGCCTTCTATTTCGGCGAACACCCCGTCGGCGTCGTTGCCGACCAGGCCGCCGAGTCCGAGGCCGGTGGCCAGGCCGTACACGAACGGCCGGAAGCCCACGCCCTGGACGATCCCCTCCACCCGGACCGCTTTCCGGACCCGCTCCGTCACCATCCCAGTGTGGCCGGGTGCCTCGTCATCCGCCAGCGCTACGCACCGCCGGCGTCACCCTCGCCAAAGAGCCGCTGCAGCGCGGGCCCGTCGTCCTCGTCGGCCTGCACGAGCACCTCGTCGCCGGCGTGCAGTTCGGTGCGCGCGCGGGCCGGGACCAGCTGCCCGTCCCGGACGATGAAGATCACCCACACGTCGTCACCGCCCGGCAGGTCGGCCAGGGTGCGGCCGTCGGCCGCCGACGACCGGGCGATCACGAAGCGCTGGAGTCCCTCGGGTTCCTCCCGGAACCGGACCCCCAGGCTCCACGGCTCCGGCTCGATGACCTGCAACGGCACCCGCAACCGGTGGGCCAGCGTCGGTACGAACCCGCCCTGGACCACCACCGAGAACGCCACCACCACGAAGATGATCTCGTAGGCCCGGCTCGACCCGCTGATCCCGGACTGGACGATGTAGGTGCCGAGCAGGATCGGCACCGCTCCCTTGAGCCCGGTCCAGAGCACGAAGCCGCGTTCGCCCCGGGTCAGCCGGATCGGCAGCATCAGCAGCCCCACGAACAGCGGCCGGATCACGAACGCCAGCAGCGCCGCCAGCCCCAGCCCGATGGCCCAGGCGTGACCGTCGGGCAGGTCGCGCAGCCGCACGGTCAGCCCGAGCAGGATGAAGGCGACGATCTCGGCCAGGCTGGCCAGCGAGGAGTGAAACCGCTTGATCTCCCGTTTGTAGGGGGCCCGTTCGTCGCCGATCACGATGCCGGCCACGAACACGGCCAGGAAGCCGGACCCGTGCGCGACCGTGGCCACCCCGAAGATGACCAGCACCGAGGCCAGCACCCGGATCGCGTACAGCCCCTCGTTGGGCAGTGGCACCCGCCGCATGAACTGCAGCAGCAGCCAGCCCGCGACCATCCCGACCCAGGCGCCGATCACCATCTGCAGCACGAACTCGATCACCACGTGCCCGGTCACCGCGGCCGGGGAGCCGGTCGCCCCGTGCACACTACTGGCCAGCGCCACCAGCAGCGCGATGCCGACCGGGTCGTTGGCCCCGGACTCGCCCTCCAGCAGGACGCCGGTCCGCCCCCCGACCTCGCGCCGCCCGAGCACCGAGAACACCACCGCCGGGTCAGTCGGCGCCAGCGCCGTCCCCAGCAGCAACGCCAGCTTCCACCCGAGCCCGAACAACAGGTGGGCCGCGAGCGTCACCACCCCCGCGGTCACGAACGTCCCCGCCACCCCGAGCCACACGGTGGCGGTGGCCGCGGTCCGGAACCGCCGCCAGCCGATGTGCATCCCCCCGTCGAACAGGATGAACGCCAGCGCCACGGTCACCACGTGCTGCACGGTGGTGTCGCTCAGCCTGCCCAGGCGCGGAAACAGATCCGACGCCGCCGCCGCGAACACCAGGAAGAACGCCGGCGCCGGTATCCGCAGCCGCTCGCTGACCCGGTTGGACAGGACGGCGGCCGTCCCGACCAGCCCGACGATCAAAATCGTCAGACCGTACGATTCGGTTTCGTTCAACGGCCGGGTCCTCTCGCGCAAGCAGAAGCAACGCCGACCAGACTTCCCGGCACCCCTCCGCCACCCTAACCCACCGAGCCTCCGACAGCAGATGCTGTCATCGCGCGGACCGGCTACCCCTCCGCTCCTCCATCTTCCACTCCTCCATCCTCCGCCCCACTCCTCCATCCTCCGCCCCCGCCCCTGCCCGACAGCAGATGCTGTCATCATGGGCAGATGCGGCTCACTCCCGGCGAAGCCCGCCAGCGCCTGGCCGCCGCCCGGGTGGCCCGGCTGGCGACGGTCTCCGCCGCCGGTCAGCCCCACCTGGTCCCGGTCACCTTCGCGGCCGACGGCGACCGCGTCTACATCGCCATCGACCACAAGCCCAAGACCACCACCCACCTCAAGCGGCTGGCCAACATCGCCGCCAACTCCCAGGTCACCCTGCTGGCCGACCACTACGCCGACGACTGGACCCAGCTCTGGTGGTCCCGCGCCGACGGCCACGCCACCGTCCTCGACGCCGGCTCGCCCGCCACCGCCGACCCGGTCGCCCTGCTGGTGGCCCGTTACCCGCAGTACCGGGCCACCCCGCCCACCGGCCCCGTCATCGCCATCACCGTCGAGGCGTGGAGCGGCTGGTCCTACACCTGAGCCGGGGAGCTGACTGCTCGAGCCGTCCGCCATCCGCGCCGCCTACGATCAATAGCCAGATCAGCAACGTGCCACCACGGACACTCTTGGCAAGACGACACGGCAGTATCACTATTGATACTATGAAAGCGTGACCAAGGCGGAGAAGATCGTTGAGCAGATGCGGCGCGCTCCGCAGAACGTCCGCTTCGATGATCTAGCCAAGGTCTGTGCCGAGTACTTCGGCGAACCTCGGCAAGACGGGACCTCGCACAAGGTTTACAAGACGCCATGGCCGGGCGATCCCCGCGTGAACATCCAGCGCGGTAAAGATGGCAACGCCAAGGCGTATCAAGTGCGGCAGGTGCTTGATGCGATCGACAGGCTGGAAGACGAGAACAAGGAAGATGATGATGCCTGACGCAACCCATTACACCTACCGGGTCACGTGGTCCGCTGAAGACGGCGAGTATGTCGCTACCGTCGTGGAGTTCCCGTCGTTGTCCTGGCTTGCGCCATCTCCAGTTGAGGCCCTGCAGGGTCTGGCTATCGTCGTGCGTAACGTGCTTGTCGATCTGGTTTCCTCTGGCGAGCCAGTTCCCGAGCCGTTGTCAGAACGCACCTATTCAGGCAAGTTCGTTGTGCGTGTCCCCGCAGAGGTTCACCGCCGACTTGCCCGGGAAGCTGCTGAACAGCATGTGAGCCTTAACCGGCTCGTGTCAGATCGGCTTGCCCGCGCGTAGCCGAGGACTGGAGGCCGACGCAACGCGGGCGCGATGGCGGCGGCGATGGCCAGCAGGATCACCACGCAGAGCAAAGCCTGGCGAACCTCCACATGGTCGCCGAGGAAGCCGATCAGGGGCGGCCCGCCCAGGAAGGCGCAGTAGCCGACCGAGGCCACCACGCCCACCCGCGGGGCGGCCCGGGCTGGGTCGTCGGCGGCGGCGCTCATGCCGGTGGGGAAGCCCAGCGAGGTGCCGGCGCCCCACAACAGCACGCCAAAGAACGCGGCCGCCAGGGCCGGGCCGAAGATGAACAGGGCCAGGCCGGCGACCGCCAGTACGGTCAGGGCGCGGGTGACCAGGACCCGGCCCCAGCGGTCGAGCGACGCGGTGCCGAACCAGCGGCCGCCGGTCATGGCCGCCAGGAACACCGCGAACGCCAGTGTGCCGAGGGTGGCGGGGGCGCGGTAGTTCTCGATGACCGAGACGCTGATCCAGTCGTTGCCGGTGCCCTCGGCGAACGCGAACGCCAGCACGAACAGGCCCAGCAGCAGCGTGCGCGGCTCCCGCCAGGCGGTCAGCGCGCCACCTGCGGCGGCAGGGGCCCTCGTGGCGCCAGGGGACTGAGAGGTTTCTGAGGTGCTGGAGAGGGCCGCGTCATCCTCGGCCGCGGCGCCCGGGACTTCGGCCGCGTCGGGGACGTCGGCCACGAACGAGCGGGCCACCACCCACACCACCGGCCCCTGCAGCAGCGCCGCCACCGCCAGATGGGCCGTGACCGGCACGTGCAGCGCCACCGCTCCCGCCCCGATCAGCGCCCCCGCGACCGTCCCGAGGCTCCAGGCCGCGTGGAACCGCGACATGATCGACCGCCCCAGCTGCCGTTCGACCGCCGCGCCCTGCACGTTCATCGCGACGTCCCAGACACCCGCCGACACCCCGAACAGGAAGAGCCCGGCCGCGACCGGGACGACGCCGGACAGGTAGCCGAACGCCACCCCGAGCAGGGCCACGGTCGACAGCGTGGCCATCGCGGTCACGGTCCAGCGGGAGCCCCAGCGGGCCACCACCATCCCCGACAACGGCAGTGCCACCACCGAGCCGGCCGCGATCGCCAGCAGCAGCAGGCCGAGCGCGGACGGGTCGAGCCCGAGTCGGGCCTTGACCTGCGGGATACGCGAGGCCCAGCTGGCGAAGCCGAACCCCGACACCGCGAACACCAGGTACGTGGCCCGGGTGGCGGCGCGGACCCCGGCGGCCGGGGTGCCCGGCGGCGCGCCCGTTACCGAGCCGGTCAAGAAGTCGGGGCCTGACGGGCCTGACGCATCAGCTTGTCCACCAGCCGCTGAACGTAGTCGTCGCCGATCTGGGTCACGCCACCAAACAGTACGCGCAGGTACAAGGGGGCCAGAATGCCGTCCACCACGTCCAAAGGGGTCAGGTCGCCGGCCGCGGGACCGGCCCGGTCCAGCATGACCTGGAAGTCCTCCAGCCGCCGGCCGATGAACGCCTGCGAGCCAGCGCTGCCTTGTGAGCCGGCGCTGCCCGGCGAGCCGGCGCTACCGGGCGGCCCGTCGGGGACGGCGTTGGCGGCCAGCACCGCCCGGAAGAACGCCATGCCGGCAGCTGATGCGGTTCACCACCGCCGAGGGGGCCGGTGCCTACTGCCAGCTCGGTGCCCAGCGGCTCGCCTTCGACCGCATCTACGACTGGCTGGACGAGACGCTCACCGCGGGATCATGAGATAACTGACGCATGTTCCACGTTGACTCCGAGGTCGGCCGCCTGCGACAGGTGATCCTGCACCGCCCTGGCCTCGAACTGAAGCGGCTGACCCCGGACAACCGGGCCGACCTGCTGTTCGACGACGTGCTGTGGGTGACCCGGGCGCAGGAGGAGCACGACGCCTTCGCCGGGGCGCTGCGGGACCGCGGCGTGACCGTGCACTACTACAGCGACCTGCTGACCCAGACCCTCGACCACCCCGAGGCGCGGTCCTGGATCCTGGACCGGGTGTTCGACCCGCGCTGGCAGGGGCCGCTGGCGGTCGCCGCGCTGCGGGCCGCCCTCGACGGGCTGGACTCGCCCCGGCTGGCCGGGTTCCTGGCCGGCGGGATCACCAAGCGGGAGATCGGCGAGTTCGGCCCGGAGCCCAAGAGCATCGCGTTCCACTCACTCGACCCGGACGGCTTCGTGCTGCCGCCGCTGCCGAACCTGCTCTACCAGCGGGACACCTCGGCCTGGATCTACGGCGGGGTGTCGGTCAACGCCATGCGGCTCAAGGCCCGGATGGGGGAGACCGTCTACGACGAGGCCATCTACCGCTGGCACCCGATGTTCTCCGGCGACGGCTTCGACGTCTGGTACCACGGCGCCGACGCCGCCCCGGCCACCATCGAGGGCGGTGACATCCTCGTCATCGGCAACGGCGCGGTACTGGTGGGGATGAGCGAGCGGACCACCCCGCAGGCGGTCGAGCTGGTGGCCCACCGGCTGTTCGCGACCGGGGCGGCCCGCTGCCTGGTGGCCATCGACATGCCCAAGCAACGGGCCTTCATGCACCTGGACACGCTGTTCACGATGGCCGACTACGGCGTGTTCAACAAGTACGCCGGCATGGGCATGCTGCCGTCGTACACGGTCGAGCCGGGCGCGGTCAGCGACGAGCTCAAGGTCACCGAGCACCCGGCCGAGGACATGCACAAGGCGATCGCGGCCGCCCTCGAACTGCCCGCGATCACCGTGCTGACCGCGAGCCAGGACGTGCACGCGGCCCAGCGCGAGCAGTGGGACGACGGCTGCAACGTGCTGGCGGTCGAGCCCGGGGTGGTGGTCGCCTACGAGCGCAACGTCACCACCAACACCTACCTGCGCGACCACGGCATCGAGGTCATCACCGTGCCCGGCGGCGAGCTCGGCCGCGGCCGGGGCGGCCCCCGCTGCATGACCTGCCCCATCGAGCGCGACGCCTGATTTATCTACCGTGACCGGTCAGCGCCTCGCCGTACTCCGGTCCCCGCTCCGGTGCCGGTCCCGCTCACCGTGCCCGCACGGTCAGGGGCAGTGCAGGTCGGCCAGGTGCCCCGCGAACAGCGGCGGAATCCGCCACCCCGCGCTGGCGGTCTGCCCGTCCGCGCTCAGCTCGATGTCCATCCGGTGCGGCGTCTCCAGGAAGATGACCTCCAGCCGCCGCCCGCCGCCGTCGGCCCGCCCGCCGCTGGCCGCTACCGGGATCGTCCCGCCGCGCTCGTCGGCCGGGGCCGACACCGCCCAGGTCCCCAGCCCGGCCGGGAACGTCACCCGGTTTCCCTCCTCGGCCAGCGTCACCTCCCAGCCCCCGCCCCGTTCCGCCACCGCGACCGAGGTCAGCCGGGTCCCCCGCTCCCCGTCCCCACCAGCCACGCGGTATGCCCTGCCCCCCACAGCCCCAACCGCCCCGTCGTCTCCAGTGGCCCCATCTGCCCCAGCCGCCCCGCCCTCCCCAGTCGCCCCATCTGCCCCATCCGTTCCAGACACCTCAGTCGCCCCGCCACCCCCAGCCGTCGGCGCCCCATGCGCCCCACCAGCCCCACCAGCCCCACGCACCCCGGTGGCCCCAGACTCCCCGCCAGCCCCGCCAGCCCCGCCGGCTGGGCAGGCCGGTAGCGCCAGCCCCGCCAGCCGCGCGCTCAGCTCCTCCTCCCGCCCCGGGTCCCCGTCCCGGCCGAGCCCGGGCAGCAGGTGCTCCCACACCGCGTCCAGCACCGCCTGCATGTCCCAGGTGGCGGCGGTGATCGCCACCACCGTGTCCTGCTCCGGCAGCACCACGCAGAACTGCCCGAACGCCCCGTCCCCGCGATACCCGTGCCGCGCCATCCAGAACTGGAAGCCGTAGCCCTGCCGCCAGTCCGGCCACTCCCGGTCCGGGTTGTCGACCTGCTTGCTGGTGGCCTCGGCCACCCACTCGGCCGGCAGCAGCTGCCGCCCCTCCCAGCGCCCGCCCTGCAGGTGCAGCAGGCCGAGCTTGGCGACGTCCTCGGTCCGGGCGAACAGCCCGCTGAACCCCTGCTGCCGCCCGGGTGGCCAGGTCTGCCAGCCGACCGGCCCGATGCCGAGCGGGTCGAACAGCCGCGGCCGCAGGTACTCGGTCAGCGGCATTCCCGCGTTGCGCTGGACGATGCTGGCCAGCGTGTAGGTGCAGGGCTGGTTGTAGGCGAACAGCGTGCCCGGCTCCTGATCGGGCGGGATCAGCAGGAACCCGCGCACCGGCTCCTGCCGGTCCCGGGCCAGCGCCTCGCCGGCCAGGTCCCGGTCGTGGCCGCTGGCCATCGCGGCCACGTGGCGCACGAGGATGGCCCGGCTGCCCGGATCGGTGATGTCGGCGTCGAATTCCGGAAAATGCTTGACCACCGGATCATCCAGGCCCAGCAGGCCTTCGGCCTGTGCGAAGCCGGCCGCGGCCGAGGTGAAGCTCTTGCTCAGCGAGTACAGCAGGTGCCGCCCGGTCGCCGAGTACGGCGCCCACCAGCCCTCGGCCACCACCTGCCCGTGCCGCACCACCATCAGGCTGTGCATCTCGAGGCCGGGCCGGGCCTCGACCGCGTCGAGGAACGCGAGGACGGCGGCCGGGTCGGTCTGCTGGGCGGCGGGCGTACTGCGGGGCAGGGTCATGCCCCGAGCCTAAGCCGCGCCGGCGCCGGGTTAAGAGAACGGTTAATCCACGGTCGCCAGCCGGCCGCCGCCGGCCTACAGTCGAACCATGGAACAGCCAGAAGGTCTGGAAGTGCTGCGCACGGTCTGGTCCGCCCAGGGCCAGGGTGACGGCGATCTGGACGAGGCGTTCGGGCACCACGGGCACGGCAAGTCCTGCAAGAACATGCGCAACGTCGGGTTCGACGGCGACGACGAGGACCTGCGGGCGGCCTGGCGCGGCCGGCTGGAGCGCGAGGGCAAGCTCGCCCGCACCGGCACCGTCGCCGACCTGGTGTTCGGCCAGCAGCAGGACGCGCACTGACCTCGTGGACCTGCCCGCCAACGAGCTGCCCGCCAGTGTCGCCGAGCTGACCGGCACCCTCCGCGACGGCGGCTACCTGGCCGACCGGGGGCTGGCCACCACCTTGTTCGTGGCGCTGTCGCTGCAACGGCCGGTGCTGCTGGAGGGCGAGGTCGGGGTCGGTAAAACCGAGGCCGCCAAGGTGCTGGCGTCGGTGTTCGGCCGCCGTCTGATCCGCCTGCAGTGCTACGAGGGCATCGACACCAGTCAGGCCCTTTATGAATGGGATTACACCCGGCAGATGCTGCACATCCGGGCCCTGTCGCAGCGCCAGCAGGCCGACGACGACGCGGTCGACCAGCTGTTCGGCCCGAAGTTCCTGCTCGAGCGGCCGCTGCTGGCGGCGGTCCGGGCCGGCGACCAGGCGGTCCTGCTGATCGACGAGATCGACCGGGCCGACGACGAGTTCGAGGCGTTCCTGCTCGAGGTGCTGTCGGACTTCCAGGTCACGATCCCCGAGGTCGGCACCGTCCGGGCGCCGCGCCCGCCGCTGGTCGTGCTCACCTCCAACCGGACCCGGGAGCTGCACGACGCGCTCAAGCGGCGCTGCCTCTACCACTGGATCGGCTACCCGTCGCCCGCGCGCGAGCTGGAGATCGTGGCGGTGCGGGCGCCGCAGGTGGGGGAGACGCTGGCCCGTAAGGTGGTCGCGGCCGTGCACCGGCTGCGGGAGCTCGACCTGGCCAAGCCGCCGGGGGTCGCCGAGACCATCGACTGGGCCCGCACCCTGGAGTTCCTGGGCGAGACCGACCTGGATGAGGACACTGCCACCGTCACCCTGGGCGCGGTGATCAAGGAACGCGACGACCTCGACTTCGTGCGCGAGAACCTCACCGAGATCACCTCCGGTGCCTGAGGCCGCCTTTACGCCAGTGCTCGCAGGCTTCACCCAGGCGCTACGAGACGAAGGCCTGGCGGTCGGCACCGGTGACCTGCTCACCTACTGCGCGGCCGCCGCCCGGCTCGACCCCACCGACCTGACCGACCTGTACTGGGCCGGGTCCGCCACCCTGGTCACCAAAAAGGAGGACCGCGAGGTCTACGACCGGGTGTTCCGCCGCTACTTCCTCGCACGTCCTGACCCCGTCCGCGAACTGCTCCAGCTCAGCACCCAGGCCGGTGCCCAGGTCGACGGGGCCGTGCTCGACGTGCCGGCCACCGATCCAGCGGACGGCCCCGGGGACGAGGAGGAGGCCAGGCTCGGCCTGATGGCGGCCGACGCCGAGGCGCTCCGGCGCAAGGCGTTCGGCGCCTGCACCCCCGAGGAGCTGGCCGCGCTGCGGCGGATCATGCGGCGGATGCGGCTGACCCCGCCCCGGCGGCGCACCCGGCGGACGGCCGCCGCCCGCGCCGGCCGCGTCCCCGACCTGCGGCGTACCGTCCGGGCGGCCATGCGGATGGACGACGACACGCTGCGCTGGCGGCAGCGCAAGGTCAAGCTGCGCCCGCTGATCCTGATCCTCGACGTGTCCGGGTCGATGGCCGACTACTCGCGCAGCCTGCTGCAGTTCGCCCATTCGGCCCGCCGGGCCAGCGGCCGGGTCGAGGTGTTCTGCTTCGGTACCCGGCTGACCCGGATCACCCGGCCGCTCGGCCGCCGCCGCCCCGACCAGGCGCTGGAAGAGGCGGGCCGGGCGGTGCTCGACTGGGAGGGCGGGACCCGGATCGGCGCCTCGCTGGACGAGTTCGTCCGGGTCTGGGGACGGCGCGGGCTGGCCCGCGGCGGGGTGGTGGTGGTCTGCTCGGACGGGCTCGACCGGGGCGACCCCGAGCTGCTGTCGACCGCGATCCAGCGGCTCGCCCGCCAGTGCCACAAGCTGGTCTGGCTCAACCCGCACAAACGCGACAACCCCGGCTTCCAGCCCAGCACCCTGGGCATGATGGTGGTGGCCCCGCACGTGGACCTGCTGCTGTCCGGGCACGACCTGCGCAGCCTGGAAGAGCTGGCCACGCTGCTGCCGGCCCTTTAAAGGGGAGTGGACATGAAGTGGAGTGTCAGCCTGCAGGCCGAGGGTGACCGGGTGCTGACCCAGGCCGAGATCGTCGAGCTGGCCGACGCGGTCGCGCCCAGCTCCGGCATCGCGTCCGGTATCGGCTCCACCCGCTACGGGGCCCAGCTGCTGGTCGAGGCGGCCAGCCGCGACGAGGCGATCGAGAAGGGCCGGGCCGAGTTCGCCCGCGCGGTCCGTAAGGCCGGGCTGCCCGCCTACCCGGTGGTCGAGGCCGACGCGATCAGCGAAGCAGAGGACGACGCCCGATGAGGCCAGCACTGTGATCAGGCTCGGCTCGCTGGCCGGGTACCCGTTCGAGGGCCCGCGGGTGCTGGCGGGCTGGACCCCGCCCGCGACCGCCGCCGTGTTCGTGATCCTCTACAAGCCCGACCCCGAGCACAAGCCCGAACGCTACGCGGTCACCTACGTCGGCCACAGCGACGACCTGTCGGCCGAGCGGTTCCCGTTCCGGCACCCGCGGGCGGCCTGCTGGGTCAAGCGGGCCGGCTCACGCTGGAAGGTCTACGTCGCCAGCTACGAGGTGCCGGGCGGCGGCCGCGCCCACCGGGAGCAGATCGCCCGCGAGCTGATCGCGGTCTACCGGCCGCGCTGCAACGACCAGCAGTACGACCAGGCCTGGGAAGAGCACTGGATCGGCGCCGACCGCACCGACCCGGCCTGAGCCCCGCGCCTGCGCCCGCGCCCCAGTCGCCTCATCGGCCCCAGCAGCCCCATCGGCCTCATTCGCCCCATCGGCCCCATTGGCCCCATTGGCCTCATTCGCCCCATCGGCCACAGCGGCCTCATCGGTCCCATCAGTCCCAGCAGCCCCATCGGTCCAATCAGTCCCAGCCGCCACAGCCACTCTGATCGCACCCGCCCCACTACGCCCCCAACCCCCGCCTCCCACTGAAGTCACAGCGCTCCGTGTGCACTTCCGATTAAGGAAGGCTTTTGGGCAGCATCTGTACAAAAGTCTTCCCTAATACCCCGACCAAGCCCCACGAGTACCCCGACCAAGCCCCACGAGTCACACCGGCCCCAGCTGGCTGGAGGCACCCGACCGCTCGGCTGGGCCAGACCTAGGGATTCGCGACCGAGAACGTGTCGCAGGCCGACGGCTGACCCTTGTCGTAGCCGGTCTGCAGCCACTTCTGGCGCTGGGCCGACGAGCCGTGCGTCCATTTCTCCGGCTGAACCGACCCGGTTGCCTGCTTCTGCAGGAAGTCGTCGCCGACCGCCGCGGCCGCTGTCAGCGCCTCGTCCAGGTCGCCCGGCTCGAGCAGGTCGCGGGTGTAGGCCGAGTGCGCCCAGACGCCCGCGTAGCAGTCAGCCTGCAGCTCGGTCCGGACCGACAGCGAGTTGGCCTGGGCCGGGTGCTGCTGGCTGAGCTGCTGCACCTGGCTGGTCACCCCGGTCAGCAGCTGGATGTGGTGGCCGAGCTCGTGGGCGACCACGAACGCCTGCGAGAAGTCGCCCTTGACCCCGTACTTCTGCTCCATGTCCTGGAAGAACTTCAGGTCCAGGTAGACCGTCTGGTCAGCCGGGCAGTAGAACGGCCCGACCTCGGAGGTCTCGTTCCCGCAGCCGGTCTGCACGGCCGAGCTGAAGATCACCAGCCGGGCCTTGTGGTACTGCTGGCCGGCCTTGGTGAAGATCGACTGCCACTCCTCCTGGGCGTCGGTGAACACCGCGGCGATGAACTTCTGCTCGGCGGTGGCGGTCGACGGCGCGGGCAGGGCCGGGCTGGCGGTGGCCGACGGGAACGCCGGCAGCGAATTGGCCCCGCTGTCCGAGACCGCCGTGCTGGTGGCCGACGGGGACGCCGACGCCGGAGCCGACGCCGAAGCCGACGAGGAAGCGCTCGGAGACCCGCCCGACGACGAGCAGCCGGCCACCACCCCCAGGGCCAGCAGCATGATCGGGGCCAGGCGCAGGCGTCGAAGCATGATCCAAGCTTACGGTCGGGTCAGTGGGTGCCGTCAGACCCATCGTGCGTGCCGAACGTGCGTTCTTCGTGATCAAGTTCGCGTTCGAGCACACGCAGGCTGGAATCGGGCAGCCGCCCGGCGTCGCGCCAGCGCAGGAGTTCCTCGCGCTGGGCGTCGATGACCGCCCGCCGGGCCCATTGGACCGCCTCGTGCTCCGGCGATCCGGGGGCCGACACGTCCGGGCCGTCCCCGCCGTCACCGCCTTCGTCGGCGCTCTGGTAGCGCCGCAGCCGGATCTCCAGCGTGGACCGCAGCCCGTCCAGTTCGTGCTCGGGCACCTCGGGGTCCTCGGCCACCTGGCCCAGCCGGGTCAGGCCGGCCTGGATCGACGCGGCTCGGGCATCGTTGCGGAGCGCGGCCGCGTCGGCCGGGTCGGCCCGCACGCCGAGCGCCCGCACGATCGGCGCGAACGTCACCCCCTGGAGCACCAGCGTGACCACGACGATGATGTACGCGCAGAACAGCAGCAGGTCCCGGTCGGGGAACGCTTTCCCGCTGGAAACGGTCAGCGGCAGCGTGAACACGGCCGCCAGGGTGATCACGCCGCGGGTCCCGGCCCAGCTCAGCACCACGATCTCCCGCCCCGACAGCGGCTGCTCGCGGCGGCCCATCCGGGAGTGCAGCGGGCGCGGCAGGTGCTGCGTCACCGCCAGCCACAATGGCCGCAGCAGCAGCACCACGCCCACCGTCACCAGCACGGCGGCGGTGATCGTGGCGGCCGGGTAGCTGCGCAGGCCCTTGACGACCGGCACGATCTGCTGCCCGATGAGCAGGAACACGAACCCCTGGAGCAGGAAGTCGGCCAGCCGCCAGACCGCGGCCGCCTGCAGGCGGCTGGCCCCGGTGGTGAACCGGGGGGTGTCGTGCCCGACCATCAGCCCGGCCACCGCCACCGCCAGCACCCCCGACACGTGCGCTTCCTCACCGAGCAGGTAGGCGGCGAACGGGGTCACCAGCGACAGGCAGTTGACCAGCAGCGGGTCGCGCACCACCGACCGGGCCAGCCGGACCGCGATGCCGACGACGATCCCGGCGATCAGCCCGCCGGCCGACGCCACCACGAAGTGCAGCACCGCGTCCCCGAGCGAGAAGTCGCCGCTGGTGGCGGCGGTCACCGCCACCGTCAGCGTGGTCAGCGCGGTGGCGTCGTTGAGCAGGCCCTCGCCCTCGATGATCGTGATCAGCCGGGCCGGCAGCCCGACCCGGCCGCCGACCGCCAGCGCCGCCACCGGGTCGGTGGGGGAGACCGCCGCTCCCAGCGCCACCCCGGCCGCCAGCCCGACGCCCGGCACCACCAGGTCCAGCCCGATCCCGGTCAGCAGCGCGGTGACCAGCACCAGCCCGATCGACAGGCTGATGACCGCGCGCAGGTTCTTGCGGATCGCCAGCAGCGAGGAATCCAGCGCCGCGCTGTAGATCAGCGGCGGGATGACCAGGGTGAGGATGATCTGCGGGTTGAGCTTGAGGTTCGGCCCCGGCAGCAGCGCGTAGATCAGCCCCGCCACCGTCAGCAGGGCGGCCGCGGGCAGCCCGGTCCGGTTGGCCAGCAGCTGCAGCACGCAGATGGCCACCACCGCGGCCAGTCCCAGCGCGAGCAGCTCGGTCATGGGACCTTGTTATCAGACCCGTTGATCGTCCCTGGCCAGCTGGCCTTTACCCATCTTTAAAGGGCTGCTGCCACCCGGGCTCCTACCGAGGTGCGTAGCCGACCGCGTCGTGCATCCGCGACCGCCGGGTGCCGGAGGCGGGCCGGGCCGGCTCGCGCGGCTCGGTGTGCTCCTCGGGGTTCCAGGTGGCGCCGGTCACGATCTCCTCGGCCATCCCGTACAGCAGCGGCAGCGCCCCGGCCACCACCCCGCCGGTCCGGTTGATGTGCTCGACGTTGGGCCCGATCAGCTCGGCGTGGGCCACGATCGAGCGGACGATCCCGGCGCACTCCTCGAGGTTGGCCGCGATCCGGTTGAGCAGCGAGCCGACCCAGAACAGGTACACCGCCAGCCCGGCGATCAGCACCACGATCTCCAGGACCGTCAGCACCACCAGCGCGGTCATGACTTCACCTTCCCCAGCACCCGGCCCAGGAACAGGTGGTGCTGCAGGCCCTCGGCCAGCACCGCCTCGACCCCGCCCGCCACCACCGGCAGCAGCGCGGTCGCCTCGGTGTTGGCGTCGGCCGTCGTGAGCGTCTGCTTGATCGTGGCGACCCGGGTGTCGATGACCTTGACCAGGTAGATCAGCGTCGACAGGAGCGCGACCACGGCCAGGATCACCACCAGGCCGACGATCAGCCCGATGCTCCAGGCGGTGTGCTGCCCGGCCGACAGGGCCAGCGGGGATTGGGCAACGGCGTGCGGTTCCATTCCTCAGCCTCCCAGCCGCTCGCGGCCGCGCTTGAGCCCCGCGATGATGTGCGTGGCGTGCTCGATGGTGGTGTTCAGGCCGGTCAGCGGGGCGGTGTGGCGGGCCGCGGCCGCCAGCTGGTCGTCGATCAGCGGGGCCGCCCGGCCGATCGAGCGGGCCAGCAGCAGGATCGGCACCACCAGCGCCACCACGACCAGCACGATCGCGATGCCGATCCCGTAGCCGATCCACCAGCCGGTGTAACTCATGCTCTGGCTCCCCTCGGCCCGGTCAGACCGTGTTTGCCCGCTCGCCTTCGGGGCGCCTTGAGGCGGCGCCTTCCCTCGTCGCTCGTTCCTCGCTCCTCAGTCCAGGCACCGCCGCGCCCCTCCGGCTCGCTCATACCGTGTCGCAGAAGTCGCGGACGGGCTTGAGGCTGGCGTTGACCGACGCCACCACGGCCGGCACCCCGCTGGTCTGCTGGGCGACCACGGTCACGCCGCCCAGCACCTGGACCAGGGTCGCCTTGGTGGCCCGCAGGTGGAAGATGACCCGCAGCAGGCCGATCGCGGTGATCCCGACGATCAGCGCCGCCACGATGATGGTGAACCAGGCCACAGCCGGCATGACGTTTTCCTTCCTAGCCCAGCAGCTTGCTCACGGGGCCGGCGTAGCGCACCGCGCCCGCCGCGACCGCCTTGATCGTGGTGTCGGTCTGGCCCAGCGCCTCGGGGGCGCCGTCCAGCTCGCCGACCAGGGCCACCCCGCCCGCCAGGATCTCGTCGCTGGCGCCGCGGATCCGCTCGAGCGCGGCCAGCACCCGGTTGAGCAGCGCGATCACCACCGGCAGGACCACCACCAGCAGCACGATCGCGCCGATCCACCACAAGGCCATGACTGTCTCCTCAGCTAGCGGGGGACTGGTAGGGCAGGAAGAACCGGGCGTACACCCGGCGCAGCGCCATCAGCGCCGCCTGCAGCCCGATGGCCAGGCCGCTGGCCTGCCGGGCGGCCGGGGCGGCGCCCGCCAGCGACTCGCCCCGGTCCAGCCGGGCCATGCCGTCCTGCAGGTTGGCGGCGAACTCGCGCATCAGCACGGCGGTGACGTCGGAGATCATGCCCCGCCCGTACTGGGCGGCCGCCCCCGAGATCTGCAGGTCCATGTGCACGCCGACCTTGGTGCCGGCCCGGGCCCGGGTCAGTTTGGCGGTGACCCCCATCGCCGCCTGGCCGCGGCCGCGCTCGTCGGCCCCGGCCGCGTTGACCACGATGCGCCGGCCGGCCTCGTCCCGCTCGACGATGTCGGCCGTCCCGGTGAACTTCAGCCGGACCGGTCCCATCCGGATGCCGACCAGGCCCTCGTACCGGTCGTCGCCCAGGTCCTTGGTCAGCTCGGTGCCGGGCAGGCAGGCGGCCACGTGCGGGATGTCCTGGAAGAACCCCCACACCTTCTCGATCGGCGCCGGCACCTCGAATTCGTTCGTGATCAGCATCGGCTCTTGTCCTTCGCGAATGCGTTCCGGCAGCCCAGGCAGCAGAAGTAGTAGGTGACGCCGTCCAGCTCCAGCGGGTAAGCGCCCCGCCCCGCGGTGACCGTCATCCCGCACACCGGATCCACTGCCTCGGCCGGCTCCGCCGCCCCGGCGGCCGCCCCAGCAGCCGCCCCTGCCGCGGCCGCCGCCCCAGCCCCACCCGTCACTCCAGCCCCACCCGTCACTCCAGCCCCAGTCGTCGCTTCAGCCTCACCAACCTCAGCAACCCCACCAGGCCCAGCCACCGCCAGCTTCCCGGCCGCCCGCAGCTGCACCAGCTCGGCCAGGATCGCCACCGCGATCTCCTGGTGGGTGGTCCGCCCCAGATCGAGCCCGGCCGGGCTGTGCACCCGTTCCAGCTCGGCCGCCGGCACCCCCCGCTCGGCCAGGTACCCGAGCACGGTCCGTCCCCGTTTGGCCGAACCGACCAGCCCGATGTAGGCCGGCTTGGCCGCGACCGCCGCCGTGATCGCCTCCTCGTCGTGGTGCCCCTGGGTGGCGACGACCACGATCGACCGGGCATTGGCGTGCTCGGCGGTGAAGTCCTCGCCCGCGATCACGTCCGCCCGCCAGCCCAGCGCCCGGGCCAGCTCGCCCAGCGTCTGCGCCATCGGCGAGTGGCCGACCACCACCAGGTGCGGGGACGGCTGGACGGGCTCGATGTAGACCTCCAGCGAGCCCTCGCTCGAGCAGGAGATCGGCACGAACAGCATGCCGTCCGGCAGCGACTCGCTGAACTGGTCGGGCGTGCCCAGCAGCAGCAGCCGGGGCACGCCCTCGGCGATGACCTCGCGGGCCTGCCGGATCACCACCGGCTCGGCGCAGGCCCCGCCGATCCACCCGTGCAGCTCACCCGAGGCGGTCACGATCGCCCGGCAGCTCTCCTTGCCGGACGAGGGGCCTTGCCGCCAGACCACCGTGGCCAGCGCGAACGATTCGCCCCGGCGGGCCAGGTCGGCGCCGTGCTCCAGGAACGCCCAGCCGTCCATGACCATGTCCTCAGCCGTCCGTCCGGATCGGCGGGGCCCCGGACACGTCGTGGCGCTGGGTCACCGCTTCCCACACCCGGTCGGGCAGCAGCGGCATGTCGATGTTGCGCACCCCGGTGCCCTTGAGCGCGTCCATGACCGCGTTGACGAAGGCGGCCGGGCCGCCCACCGCGGCGCACTCGCCGACGCCCTTGGCCCCGATCGGGTGGTGCGGGCTGGGCGTCACCACCTCGCCGTGCAGCTCGAAGCCGGGGGTCTCCCAGGCGGTCGGGATCAGGTAGTCCATGTAGTTCGAGCCGATGCAGTTGCCGTCGGCGTCGTAGGTGATGAACTGCATGTTCGACATCGCGAAGGCCTCGGTCAGGCCGCCCATGATCTGGCCTTCGACGATCATCGGGTTGATCCGCACCCCGCAGTCGTCGACCGCGACCATGTTCAGCACGTCCCACACCCCGGTCTCCGGGTCGACCTCGACGGTCACGATGTAGCAGGCGAACGGCCAGGTCAGGTTGGGCGGGTCGTAGTAGGCGTTGTTCTCCAGGCCGGGCTCCAGGCCGTCCGGCATGTTGCTGTAGGCGGCCATCGCGCACTCCTGGATCGTCACCCCCCGGTCGGGCGCGCTGCGCACGTAGAACCGGCCCAGCTCCCACTCGATGTCCTCCTCGGACACCTCCAGCAGGTGGGCCGCCAGCTTGCGGGCCTTGGCCCGGACCTTGCGGCAGACCATGGCGATGGCGGCCCCCGCCACCGGGGTGCTGCGGGAGGCGTAGGTGCCCATGCCGAACGGGGCGGTGTCGGTGTCGCCCTCCTCGACGGTCACGTCGTCGGCCGGGATGCCGAGTTCGTGGGCGACGATCTGGCCCCAGGTCGTCTCGTGCCCCTGGCCTTGGCCGCGGGCCCCGGTCCGCAGCAGCGCTTTACCGGTCATGTGCACCCGCAGTTCGGCCGAGTCGAACATCTTGATGCCGAGGATGTCGTACTCGCGGCTGTTGCCCGCTCCCAGCGGCTCGCTCATCGTCGAGATGCCGATACCCAGCAGCCGCCCGCGCTTGGCCGCCTCGGCCTTCTGCCGGAGGAAGTCCTCGTAGCCGACCGCCTTCAGCCCCAGCTCCAGGCAGGCCCCGTACTGGCCGGAGTCGAGCAGGAACCCGAACGGGGTCCGGTGCGGGAACTGCTCGTCCCGGACCAGGTTGATGCGGCGGAACTCGGCCTGGTCCATGCCCAGGTCGTCGGCGGCCGCCTGCATCATCCGTTCCTGGAAGAACATCGCCTCGGTGACCCGGAACGAGCACCGGTAGGCGACCCCGCCCGGCGACTTGTTGGTGTACATGCCCCGGGCCGCCAGGTGCGCGAACGGCACGTTGTAGCAGCCGAAGGTGGAGTGCATCAGGCCGATCTTGAACTTGCTGGGCTGGGCGTCGGCGAAGAACGCGCCGTGGTCCGCCAGCGTCCGCATCCGCATCCCGAGGATCTTGCCGTCTCGGCTCAGGGCCAGCTCACCGTCCAGGTAGACGTCGCGGGCGAAGCCGGTCGAGATCAGGTTCCCGGTCTTGTCCTCGATCCACTTGACCGGCTGCTCGAGCAGGATCGAGGCCAGGATCGAGCACACGTAGCCCGGGTACACCGGCACCTTGTTGCCGAACCCGCCGCCGATGTCGGGGGAGATGATCCGGATCATGTGCTCGGGCAGCTCGGCGATCAGCGCCACCGCCGCCCGCACGATGTGCGGCGCCTGGGTCGTCATGTAGACGGTCAGCTTCTGGGTCGACCGGTTGAAGTCCGCGATCGACCCGCAGCACTCGATCGGGCTGGGGTGCGAGCGCGGGTAGTGCAGCTGCAGCCGGGAGATCACGTCGGCCTGCTCGAAGGCCCGGTCGGTGCCCTCGGCGTCGCCCACCTCCCAGTCGTAGATGACGTTGGTGGCCTGGCCTTCCTTGTCGTCGCGGATGACCGGGGCGTCGTCCTCCAGCGCCGCCTGCGGGCTCACCACCACCGGCAGCGGCTCGTAGTCGACCTCGATCGCCTCGCAGGCGTCCTTGGCGATGTAGGGGTCGTCGGCGATCACGCAGGCGACTTCCTGGCCCTGGAACCGCACCTTGTCGGTGGCCAGCACCGCCTGGGTGTCGTAGGACAGCGTCGGCATCCAGGCCAGGTTGCGGGTGGCCATCATCTCCCCGGTCAGCACCAGCCGGACCCCGGGCATGTCCCACGCCCGGCTGGCGTCGATCCTGGTGATCCGGGCGTGGGCGACCGGGCTGCGCAGGATCTCCATGTGCAGCATCCCGGGCAGCACCACGTCGTCGGTGTAGTTGCCCTTGCCGCGGATGAACCGGTTGTCTTCGACGCGCCGGCGGCTGGCGCCCATGCCGCCGATCTTGATCTCGTCAACGGCCTGGCTCACGACGCCTCCTCCGCCTGCCCGGACTCGGCCCGGAGCTTGTCCGCCGCCCACAGGACCGACTTCACGATGTTCTGGTAGCCGGTGCAGCGGCACAGGTTGCCGGACAGCGCCCAGCGGACGTCTTCCTCGGTCGGGTCGGGGTTGCGGTCCAGCAGCGCCTTGGCCGCCATCATCATCCCCGGCGTGCAGAAGCCGCACTGCAGGCCGTGCTTCTCCTTGAAGCCCTCCTGCAGCGGGTGCAGCTCGCTCGGGCTGGCCAGCCCCTCGACCGTGGTGACCTCGTGCCCGTCGGCCATGACCGCGAACATCGTGCAGGACTTGATCGCCCGGCCGTCCACCAGGACCGTGCAGGCGCCGCAGTTGGTGGTGTCGCAGCCGGTATGGGTACCGGTCAGCCGCATGGTGTAGCGCAGGAAGTGCGCCAGCAGCAGCCGCGGCTCGACCTCGGCCACCACCTTGCGCCCGTTGACCCGCACGGTGATCCGCTGCTCGGGGATCGGCGGGCCGTCGTCGGCGGTCTCTTCGTAGATGATCGTCATGTCAGGCG
Organism: Actinomycetota bacterium; assembly: GCA_019240215.1. Lineage (GTDB taxonomy): Bacteria > Actinomycetota > Actinomycetes > Streptosporangiales > Streptosporangiaceae > Bog-532. The sequence continues at coordinate 101,354 of JAFAYQ010000036.1, forward strand.
GCCCTCTCCTGCGTCCAGTCGATGCGGCTGAGAATCCGCACCACGAACGTGCTCACGATGTGCCGCTTGTAGGTGGCGCTGCCCCGGTGGTCGGACTTGGGCTGGGCGGCGGCGGCCGCCAGGCGGCCCGCCTCGGCGATCGTCTCGGCGGTCAGCGGCCGCCCGGTCAGCACCTGCTCGGCCTCGGTCGCCTCGATCGTCGACCCGCCCACCCCGGTGAGCGCGATCCCGGCCCGGATGACCTGGGATCCGTCGGTCTCCAGGGCGACCGCCACCCCGGCCGTGGCGAAGTCGCCGACCCGGCGTTCCAGCTTCAGGTAGCCGCCCGCGGGCGCGCCGCGGGGGGCCGGGATGACCGCCTCGACCGCGATCTCGTCGTGGGCCAGCGCGTTCTCGAACGGGCCGAGCACGAACTCACGAAGCGGGATCGTGCGCTGCCCGGCCGGCCCCTGGGCCACGATCGAGCCGCCCAGCGCCAGCACCACCGACGCCCAGTCGCCCTGGGGGTCGGCGTGGCAGAGCGAGCCGACCAGCGTGCCCCGGTTACGGACCAGCGGGTCGGCGATCAGCGGGGCGGCCGCCGTCATCGTCGGCTGGTGCCCGGGCAGCAGGTCGGAGTGCTCGAGGTCGGCGTGGCGGCACAGCGCCCCGACGTGGATGCTGCCGTCGGGGTCGACCCGGTGGTAGTCCAGGCCGGGTATCGCGTTGATGTCGACCAGCAGCTCGGGGGAGGCGAACCGCAGCTTCATCATCGGGATCAGGCTCTGCCCGCCCGCCAGCACCTTGGCGTCCTCGCCGCCCTCGTGCAGCAGCCGGACCGCCTGCTCGGCCGACCGGGCGGCCTGGTAACGAAACCGGGACGGGTACATCAGGGCCGCCCCGCCGCCGCGGGCGGCTCCGGGTCGTCATCAGGCACCGCGATCGGCAGCGAGTCCTCTTCCGGATCGGGCCGCGGCCGCTGGTGCGGTGGCCACGGCCCGGCCACCGGCTGCCCGGCCACCTTGAGGAAGTCGACCAGCTCGGGCCAGGCCCACACGCTCGGGCTCTTGCCGCCCTCGTTTTTCGGCGCGTTCTCGATCAGCTCGAAGAAACGCGGGTTGTCCCGGCTGTGCCCATCGCCTTCGATCCGCATTCCGGCATCATCGGCTCACCCGGCGGAACCGGGCAACAGGGGAATAAGTGGTCGCTTAACTGCCCTGGACGGCCAGCGCCAGCTCCTGGTCAGGGCAGCCGAGCGGCAGCTCGTACTCGAGCGTCCCGAACTCCCGGTGCAGCACGGTGCCGCCCATTCGCCGCAGCAGCAGCCCCATGGCCACGTTGCTGCCCGCCGTCAGCGCGATGAACCGCCGGACGCCGGCTCGCCGGGCGCGGGCGGCCAGCTGGTTCACCAGCTCGGTCCCGAGCCCGCGCCCCTGCCAGCCGTCGACTACCGCCACCGCCAGCTCGGCCGTCCCGGGGTCAGCCTGGTCCCGGATGTACCGCGCGATCCCCGCGCTCGCCCCGGTCCCGGTGTCCAGCGCCGTGATCGCCTCATGGTCATAGTGATCGATGTCGGTGAGGTACCGCAGCTCAGCAGGCCGCAGCTCTTCCTTGGCGGTCAGGAACCGCAGCCGCCGCGACTCCGGGCTCAGCCCGGCGAAAATCTCCGCCACCAGCCCCGTATCGGCCGGCGTGACAGGCCGAATTCGCACAACGGACCCATCCCGCAGGGTCGCCGGTTCACTGCGCGGTACCACGGCCAAGGTGTGTTCTTCCATCACTAAAATGTCCAACCACCTGGCGCCGGCCGCTATGCCCCGAGCGGTCCCTGGTTCGCGGTGATTGCGGTCACCACCGCCCCGGCTCCCGCGCAGAACTCGAGGCACGCCGGTCTGAGTCAGCCCTGGCCTCCGGCCCGAGTTCGCCCGGGCCGCGCCCGTACGTCCCAGACTTGGTCCGCGGCTCCCTCCGCCCAATTCACATGCGCCTCGTGAGCGCCACATCGACTCACGCGCACCGCAGAGCGCCCCCCACCCGTCACACCCGGCGCAGCCCGGGTCTCAATGGAGCGTAACCGGCGATAATCGCCGGAAACGCTCCAGCCAAAGCCGGGCCGGTGAAGCTGGGGCGCCCGGGGCTCGTGGGAGTCCATCAAGCGCCAAGCCAGCCACTCCGGCCTGCAGAGTCACAGGCGCCGCCCGTACCTCAGGAGACGGCAGGAGCTATCTCCCCGGACCCTCGGATCACCAGCCGGGTCAGCAGGACGACCTCGCGGGCCGGCGACGTGTCCCCGGCGATCCGCCCGAACAAAAGCTGAGCCGCGGTGGCCCCGATCGTGGTCGGGTCCTGGGCCACCACCGTGACCGGCGGGGTCAGCTTGTCGGCCAGCGCGAACTCGTCGAAGCCGACCAGGGCGACGGCCTCGCGCTGGCGCGAAGAGCTGTAGAGGGCGTCGACGGTGCCCATGGTGACCAGGTCGTTGCTGGCGAACAGGGCGGTCGGCGGGGACGCCAGCCCGATCAGTTCCTCGGCCGCCCGGGTGGCGTCGGCCCGGCTGCGCAGGCCGTGGCGGATCAGGGCCGGGTCGGGCACCAGGCCGTCGGCCGCGAACGCCTCGGTGAAGCCCTCGAACCGCTCGCGGATGGCCCAGATGTCCTCGCGGTCGCCGAGGTAGCCGATCCGGCGGTGGCCCTGGTCGAGCAGGTGGCGAACGGCCTGGTAGGCGCCCCGGCGGTTGTCGACCAGCACGGTGTCGGCGTCCAGGTTGTCAGCCGGGCGGTCCACGCACACGACCTTGACCCCGAGATCCTGCTGCTCCTTCAGGAATCGGTGACTGCCGGCGACCGGAACCACGATCAGGCCGTCCACCCGGCGCGCGCAGAACGCCGACACGACCTCCTTCTCCCGGGCCAGGCTGTCGTTGGAGCTGCCGATCAGCACCACGCAGTCGTGCAGCCGCGCGGCGTCCTCGACCGCCCGGGTCAGCGCGGCGAAGAACGGGTTGGCCAGGTCGTCCACCAGCAGTCCGATGGTCTCGGTCAGCTGGCCCTTGCGGCGCAGCTGGCGCGCCATGTCGTTGCGCTGGTAGCCGAGCCGGCGGATGGCCCGCTCGACCCGCGCGGCGGTCTCCGGCTGCACCCCCGGCTCGCCGTTGACCACGCGGGAGACGGTCATCAGGCTCACCCCGGCCGCCGCCGCCACGTCGCGCATGGTCGGACGCTTGTTCACACCCGAACGCCTTTCATCCGCCCATCTGGATGGGAACGTTATCAGTTCGTTGCCTCTGGCGCGCTACCCTGCCAGTACTGCTCTTGACATCTGGGCCGGGCACTTGAAGAATCCCAGCACGATGGGAACGTTATCAACCATAAGGGTGCCGTAACCCAACGGAGAGTGGAAGGGGCGCATCTGTGGCGGAGGCTGAGCCACTGCTCGAAGCGCGCAACCTGGTCAAGCGCTATGGACAGGTGCTGGCTCTCGACGGCGCCAACTTCACCGCCTACCCCGGCGAAGTGGTGGCGCTGATCGGAGACAACGGTGCGGGCAAGAGCACCTTGGTCAAGACCCTCTCGGGGGCCATCAGACCGGACAGCGGGCAGATCTTCGTCGACGGGAAGGCGGTCTCGCTGAGCAGCCCGCTCGACGCCCGCCGGCACGGTATCGAGACCGTCTACCAGGACCTGGCGCTCGCGCCCGACCTCGACGCGGCGGCCAACCTGCACCTGGGCCGGGAGATCTACCGGGTCCGGGCCCTGCAGATCCTGAACAAGACCGAGATGCGGCGCCGGGCGGTGGCCGCGTTCAAGGACCTCGGCGTCAACCTGCCCGACGTCGGCGCGCCGGTCGCCTCGCTGTCCGGCGGGCAGCGCCAGTCGGTCGCGGTGGCCCGGGCGGTGGCCTACGCCAGCAAGATCATCTTCATGGACGAGCCGACCGCCGCCCTCGGCGTGGTCCAGCGCGAGCGCGTGCTCGACAACATCCGTCGGGTCCGCGACCGCGGCATCACCGTGGTCCTCATCAGCCACAACATGCCCGAGGTGCTGGCCGTCTCGGACCGGGTGGAGGTGCTCCGGATGGGCCGCCGGGTGGCCCGCTTCCGGACCGCCGACACCAATGTCGAGCAGCTGGTCGGGGCGATGACCGGCGCGCTGACGACCGAGGACGAGCCCGGCCCGGGCAGCCCTGGTTCGGGCAGCCCTGGTTCGGACAGCCCTGGCCCGGGCAGCCCCGGTTCGGCCAGCCCCGGTTCGGCCAGCACGGACGGGAGGGGCGCGGCATGACCGACACCAACGCCACCGCCGACGCCGGCACGGCCGGCCCGGGTCACCCCGAGCCGCCCGCCGAACGAGCCTCGTTCGACGTCGTGCGGCTGCTCAAGCGCACGTTCACCACCAACGAGTCGTGGACGTTCATCGTCCTCATCGTGCTGATGGCGGTGTTCACCGGGCTCGCCCCCGGCAAGTTCCTGACCACCAGCGACCTGTCGCTGATCAGCCAGACCACGGCGCCGTTCCTGGTCATGGCGATCGGCGAGACGTTCGTGATCCTGACCGCCGGTATCGACCTGTCGGTCGGCTTCGTGCTGGTGCTGTCGGGCGTGGTCGCCGGCGAGTACTACGTCCACAACGGCGGCGCCAACGCCGGTATCGGCACGATCTGGGTCGGCGTGCTGATCGGCCTGGTCACCGGGGCGGCCTACGGCGCCCTGCAGGGCTTCATGGTCGCCAAGCTCAAGATCCCGCCGCTGATCGCCACCCTGGCCGGCCTGGGCGGCGCCGAGGGCCTGAGCTACCTGATCACCGGCGGCCACGACGTGGCCACCGTGCCCAACAAGCTGGCCAGCTCGATCGGCCAGGGCAGCCTGGGCGGGGTGCAGTGGCTGATCGTCATCTCGTTCCTCGTCACCCTGCTGTTCGGGCTGATCCTGGCGTTCACCCGGTTCGGGCGCTACACCTACGCGATCGGCTCCAACCCGGAAGCGGCGCGCCGGGTCGGCATCAAGGTGGACCGCTACCTGATCGGGGTCTACGCGCTCAGCGGGCTGATGGCGGGCCTGGCCGGCATCATGAACCTGGCCTACTACAGCACCACCACGATCTCCGGCCACCCGCTGGACAACCTGGTCGTCATCACCGCCGTCGTCCTGGGCGGCGCCAGCCTGTTCGGCGGGCGCGGCTCCATCCTCGGCACGTTCATCGGCGTGTTCATCCCCGAAATGCTGGCCGCCGGGCTCATCATCATCGGCGTCAACCAGTACTGGCAGTACATCCTGACCGGCGTGGTGCTCGCCGCGGCGGTCTATCTCGATCAGTTCCGCCGGCGCCTGCGCGAGCGCGCCTGAGGCAACGAAGCGGGGACCGCAAGGGCGCGTTCCCACATTTCAGGAGGATCGAATGTCACGTAGATACCCGGCGAAAGCGGTCAGCCTGGCCGCCATCGCCGTCCTCGGGGTGGGCGTGGCCGCCTGCTCGAGCAGCGGCAGCAGCAGTCCCAAGAGCAGTAGCAGTAGCAGCAGCGGCGGCAGCGCCAGCTCCGGGTTCGCCAAGAAGAACCTCGAGCTGGTCGTCGGGACCAAGAGCGACGACTTCTACGTCACGATGGAGTGCGGCGCCGAGGCCGAGGCCAAGGCACTGGGCGCCAAGCTGACGGTGACCGGCCCGGCCGACTTCTCGGTCAGCGAGCAGGCCCCGATCCTGAACGCGGTGGCCGCCAGCAAGCCGGACGCGCTGATGGTGGCGCCGACCGACGCCAAGGCGCTCAACCCCGAGCTGAACCGGATCCAGAGCGCGGGCACCAAGATCGTGTTCGTCGACACCTCGTCCAGCGACACCTCGCTCGGGGTCTCCCGGATCACCTCCGACAACACCGGCGGCGGCAAGATCGCGGCCGACAACCTGGGCTCCCAGATCGGCGGCAAGGGCACGGTCGCGGTCATCAACGTGAACCCGGGCATCAGCACCACCGACGCCCGCATCGCCGGCTTCAACGCCGAGATGAAGGCCAAGTACCCGAACGTCAAGGTGCTGTCGGTCCAGTACGACAACGACAGCTCGGCCACCGCCGCCAGCCAGGTGGCCAGCGACATCGCCGCCCACCCGGACCTGGCCGGGGTGTTCGCGACCAACGTGCTGAGCGCCCAGGGCGCGGCCACCGGTGTCCAGCACGCCGGCAAGACCGGCAAGGTCAAGGTGGCGACGTTCGACGCCGAGCCCCAGCAGATCACGTTCCTCAAGAGCAACACGATCCAGCTGGCAGTGGCCCAGGACCCGTACCAGGAGGGCATCGACGGCGTCCAGCAGGCCCTGAACGCGGCCAACGGCAAGACCGTGACCGCCACCATCGGGACCCCGCTGGTGGCCATCACCCCGGCCAACGTCAACTCGGCCAACGTGCAGAAGTACATCTACAAGAGCAGCTGCTGACCGATCGGTAGCACCCGCTGATCCCCCGGCGCGCCCGCGTCCGGGGGATCAGCGCTGTCTGACAGACTTGCGGGATTCGGGAAGCCCACGCGGAAAGGGAGCATGTGATGGCCGGTGACGAGATCGTGCCCAGCGCGATCAGTCAGCCCAGTTCGAAGGGGCAGCCCAGCGAGTCCGAGCTGATCCAGCAGATCGAGCGGTCGCGGGTGGAGCTGGGGCGGACGGTCGACGCGATCGCCGACATCGTCAAGCCGGCCAACGTGGCCCGCCGGGCCACCGACAAGCTCCGCCAGCGCGTCGCCACCGTCGACCCCAAGCTGGTCGGCGCCGGTGCGGCGGTCGTGGTCGGCCTGGTGGTCGTCGTGATCTGGCGCCGCCGCCGGCGCTGAGGGCCCGCAGACCCTCAGCCCCCGACTCCGTCCGTCAGTCGCTGTCCTTCGTCAGATCTTCGTACTCAGCCGGCGACAGCAGCCCCGGCAGCGCGTCGCCGCCGTCACCGGGCAGCTGCACCTTGAACATCCAGCCCGCCCCGTAAGGGTCGGAGTTGACCAGGCCGGGGTCGTCCTCGAGGTCACCGTTGGTCTCCAGCACCTCGCCGTCGACCGGGGAGAACAGGTCGCTGACCGACTTGGTCGACTCGACCTCCCCGCACGGCTCCTCGGCGGTGACGGCCGCCCCCTCGGCGGGCAGCGACACGTACACCACGTCGCCCAGCGCCTTGGCCGCGAAGTCGGTGATGCCGACGGTCGCGGTCGAGCCCTCGACCGATATCCATTCGTGCTCGGCGGTGTAGCGCAGCTCGGCAGGAACGCTCATGCTCGGGATCTCCTGTAAAAAGGCAAGTCGGTTAGCTCGGCCGGTTCGGCCCGGCCCCTGATGTCGACGGCCAGCTCGCCCGTCACGTCTGGTTGCAGGTACACCATGGCGATCGGCTTCCCCAGCGTGGGCGAGGGCGCCCCGCTGGTCACGGTGCCCACCGGCTCGCCCCCGGCCAGCACCGGATACCCGTGGCGCGGGACCCGGCGCGAGTTCATCGTCAGCCCGGCCAGCACCCGCTGCGGGCGCGCCCCGGCCCGTTCGGCCAAGGCGGCGCCGCCGACGAAGCCGCCTGGTTTCTCGAACTTGACCACCCGTCCCAGTCCCGCGTCGTACGGCGTCACGTCCGGGCCGAGCTCGTTGCCGTACAGCGGCATGCCGGCCTCGAGCCGGAGCGTATCGCGGGCGGCCAGGCCCGCGGGCACCAGGCCGGCCGACGCCCCCGCCTCGGTCAGCGCCGCCCATACCGCCTCGGCGTCGGCCGCCGCGGTGAACAGCTCGAAGCCGTCCTCGCCGGTGTAGCCGGTCCGCGCCACCAGCGCCCGGCGCCCGGCCACGGTCCCGTCGTGGCCCGCGTAGTACTTGAGCTCGTCGAGCGGGACGTCGGTGAGCGGCCCGAGGATGCCGGCCGCGGCCGGCCCCTGCACCGCGATCAGCGCGTACTGCTCGGTCGCGTCGGTGACCTGGGCCTTGAACTCGGCCGCGCGGCGGCGCAGCTCGGCCAGCACCGTCGGGGTGTTGGCGGCGTTGGCCACCACCAGGTACTCCTGGTCCCCGGTCCGGTAGACGACCAGGTCGTCGAGTACCCCGCCGTCGGCGGCGCACATCATCGTGTAGCGGGCCCGGCCGGGCGCGACCGACGACAGCAGCCCGGTCAGCGCGTAGTCCAGCGCCGCGGCCGCGTCCCGGCCGGTGACGACGATCTCACCCATGTGGGACAGGTCGAACAGGCCGGCCGCCTGCCGGACGGCCACGTGCTCGGCGGTCTCGCTGCCGTAGCGCAGCGGCATCCGCCAGCCCGCGAACCCGGTCAGGTTGGCGCCCAGCCGCTCGTGCACGGCCAGCAGGGGAGTGTCCCGCAGTTTTTCCGGCTCGGCGGCCGGCTGGGACCCGTTGTCGGCATTCGATGGTGATCCTGGCACGTCCGAATGGTATGCCGGTCGCATGGAGCTTCTCACCGATGATCAGATCACAGCCGAACTGAACGAGTCGCCGGGCTGGGCCCTGGCGAACGGGGAGATCACCCGGACGTTCACCCGGCAGGACTTCAAAGACGCCTTTTTGCTGGTCGGGGCGGTGGCCTTCCTGGCCGAGGAGGCGGGCCACCACCCCGACATCGACATCCGCTGGAACAAGGTCAAGCTGACCCTGTCCACCCACTCGGCCGGCGGGCTCACCGCCGCCGACTTCGCCCTCGCCCGCCGCATTTCCGCGCTTCCCGGCCCGGGATGAGCGGGTCCGCCCGCCCGGGCCGGCCGGGTGCGGATAAGCTCAACGTTCCGTGAGCGGACACGCATGTAACGCGCGGTCCGGGCGCGCCCGGCGCCCCGCCGCCCGCTACCCGACGGCCCGGCGCCCGGCCGCCCGGCGCCGTCTCTGGCCGGCCCCGCTGCTGGCCGTGGCGGGGCTGCTGGTCCTGCTCACGGCCTGCACCGGCACCCGCAGCGGGAGCACGGCGACGCCCGGAGCGACCAGCCCGACGTCCACCACCAACAAGGACTTCATCCGCCTGGTGGTGCCGCCCGGGCCGGTCCAGAACGGCAACGTCGACCCCAGGAACGACTGGGTCACCCCGTTCGAGGAGCAGACCGGCTGCCGGGTCGACCTGGTCAACGCCCCGACCGACGCGGCCGTCTACGCCGACCTGACCAAGGGCATCGGCAACTCCTACTACGATGGCGTGCTGGCCTCGCCCACGGTGGCCGGCCAGCTGATCGGCGCCAAGGCGGTCGCGCCGCTGTCCACCAGCGGGATCTCCGGCTACTCGCGGGTCAGCCCCCGGCTGGCCAGCGCCGCCCCCGAGGTATCCGGCGGCCGCACCTACGGCCTGCCCTACCTGTGGGACTCCTACGTCACCGGGTACGCGGCCGGCCAGGTCAAGCCCGCCCCGCAGACCTGGACCGCGCTGTTCTCGCCGAGTTCGGCCAAGGCCTACTCGGGCAAGATCACCATCCCCCAGGACCCGATCACGCTGGCGCTGGCCGCCCTGTACCTCAAGTCGGCCCAGCCGTCGCTCGGCATCAGCGACCCCTTCGAGCTGACCAGCGGCCAGCTCAGCCAGGCCGAGAACGCGGTCCAGGCGGTCCGGCCCGACATCGGCACCTACTGGAACAGCGACGCCGCGGTCATCGGGCAGCTCGGGGACGGGCAGGACGTGCTCGGGGCGGTGCTGACCCACCAGCTCAACGAGATGACCCGGGCCGGCCTGCCGCTGGCCGGGGTGCCCACGCTGACCCGGGCGGCCGGGTCCGGCCCGCAGGTGGCCTTTCTCTACTCGTGGATGGTGACCGCGCACGCGGCCAACACCAAGTGCACCTACCAGTGGATGTCCTGGACCACGTCCAACTACGTGCAGGAGCGCGCCTCGGCGTTCACCAGCGCCGCCCCGGTGGCCCCGGCCGCCTGCACCGGCCCGGCCGCCGCCAACTGCGCCGCCTACCACATGTCGTCGCTGCCCAGCGCCCGCAACATCGTGTTCCAGCACCTGCCGGTGACCGGCTGCGGCCAGGCCGGCGGCTGCGCCAGCTACGCCAGCTGGGAGGCGGCCTGGAAGCGGGTCACGGCCGCCGCGGGCGTGCCGGCGGCCCCCAGCGCCGTCGCCAGCCCCGGCTGACCGGCTGCGCCGGCCGGGCCGAGCGGGTCGCCTCGGCCGGCCGCGGCGGGCACAATGGGGTCCGTGGAACCTCGCGACGTCGTCATCCTCGGCTCGACCGGATCGATCGGCACCCAGGCCCTGGACGTGATCCGGCGCAACCCGGAGCGGTTCCGGGTCGCCGGGCTGGCGGCCGGTGGCGGCAATCCGGCCCTGCTGGCCCAGCAGGCCGTCGAGTTCGGGGTCACCCGGGTGGCGGTGGCCCAGCCGAGCGCCCAGGCCGACGTCCGGTCGGCGCTGGCCGCCGAGGCCGGTCGCCCGCGCCACTCAGCCGAGCCCGGTCGCCCGGGCCGCCCGGCCGGGGCCGGGCGCCCAGTGCCCGAGGTCATCGCGGGCCCCGACGCCATCGTCGAGGCGGCCGCCTGGCCCTGCGACGTGGTGCTGAACGGCGTCACCGGCGCGGTCGGCCTGGCCGCCACGATCGCCACCCTGGACGCGGGCCTGACGCTGGCCCTGGCCAACAAGGAGTCGCTGATCTGCGGTGGCTCCCTGGTCACGAGCCGGGCCGCGCCCGGCCAGATCGTGCCGGTCGACTCCGAGCACTCGACCCTGGCCCAGTGCCTGCGCGGCGGGACCCGCGATGAGATCGGCCGCCTGGTGCTGACCGCCAGCGGCGGCCCGTTCCGCGGCTGGACCCGGGACCAGCTGACCGGGGTCACCCCTGAGCAGGCGCTGGCCCACCCCACCTGGAACATGGGCCCGCTGGTCACGATGAACAGCGCCACCCTCATCAACAAAGGGCTGGAACTGATCGAGGCGCACCTGCTGTTCGACGTGCCGCTGGACCGGATCGACGTGGTCGTGCACGCCCAGTCGATCGTGCACTCGATGGTGGAGTTCACCGACGGAGCCACGATCGCGATGGCCAGCCCGCCCGATATGCGGCTGCCGATCGCCCTGGCCCTGGCCTGGCCGCACCGGGTCCCCGACGCGGCCCCATCGATGGACTGGACCAGGGCCTCGACCTGGACGTTCGAGCCGCTCGACGATGAGGCCTTCCCGGCCGTGGCGCTGGCCCGGGCGGCCGCCACGGCGGGCGGGACCGCCCCGGCCGTCTACAACGCGGCCAACGAAGAATGCGTCGACGCCTTTATGGCCGGAAAGATCCCGTTCACGGGGATCGTGGACACGGTGGCCCGGGTAGTGTCGGAACATGACGCGTCCGGGGACCTGACCCTGGAGCGCGTGCTCGCGGTCGACGCCTGGGCCCGGACGCGGGCCCGGGAGCTCAACAGCAAGGGAGAGACCGCCTAAATGAGCCTGCTGGGCTGGGTCATTTTCGTCGTCGCCCTGCTGTTCTCGGTCATGCTGCACGAGACCGGCCACTTCGTGGCGGCCAAGCGGTTCGGCATGAAGGTCACCCAGTACTTCGTCGGCTTCGGCACCACCTTGTGGTCGGTGACCCGCGGCGAGACCGAGTACGGCATCAAGGTGCTGCCGTTCGGCGGCTTCGTCAAGATCGTCGGGATGACCTCGATGGACGAGGTCGACCCGGCCGACGAGCCCCGCTCGTTCCGGCGGCACCCGGCCTGGCAGCGGCTGATCGTGCTGTTCGCCGGCTCGTTCATGCACTTCGTGCTCGCCCTGGTGCTGCTGTTCCTGGTGGCCGGGGTGATCGGCCTTCAGTACAGCAGCCAGGCCACCGGCCAGCTGGGCGTCGGCTCCTGCGTGCCGATCAGCAAACAGGCTTACCTCAACAACTCCTGCGCCGGCTCGAGCACGCCCGCTCCGGCCCAGGTGGCCGGCATGAAGCCGGGCGACAAGATCGTCTCCTTCGACGGCAAGACGGTCACCAGCTGGACCGGGCTGGGTGACGTCATCAAGGCCACCCCGGCCGGCCAGCGCGTCCCGTTCGTGGTCAAGCGCGACCGGCAAACGCTGACCCTGCACGTCACGCTGGCCAAGGTCCCCGGCGTGTCCGGCTCCTACCTGGGCATCGAGGAAGCCAGCTTCACCAAGCGCTACAACCCGATCCGGGCGGTGACCTACGCCGGTTCGACGTTCGGGCAGGTGCTGACCGGCTCGGTCCAGGTCATCGGCCAGCTGCCGTCGGCCATCCCGCACCTGTTCGCCAAGAACCGCGCCAGCACCTCGGCCGGCCAGGTGACCAGCGTGGTCGGCGCGGGCGAGATCACCGGCGACGTGGTCTCGGCCAGCGTGGGCTGGCAGGTCAAGGTGGACTACGTCCTGCTCATCATGGCCTCGCTGAACATCTTCGTCGGCGCGTTCAACCTGCTGCCGCTGCTGCCGCTGGACGGCGGGCACATCGCGGTGGTGATCTACGAGGCGATCCGGTCGCGCTGGGCGCGGCTGCGGCGCCGCCCCGACCCCGGTCTGGTAGACATGTCCAAGCTGGTGCCGGTCAGCATGGGGGTGTTCGCCATCCTGGTCGTCTTCGGGGTGGTGCTGATCCTGGCCGACCTGGTCAACCCGGTCAAAATGATCACCTGACCTGCGGGTAGCGAGCACCTGAACGCCAAGCGAACCCAAGAGAACACAGTGACGCCAGCGTCAGGAAAGACCGCTGCGGCTGACGTGACCGCTGGCAGGTATTGACACACTGGTAGTAGCACCGGGCTCCGGGCCGCGGCGCAGGACCAACCGCTATTCGATCGGATGGGGAACATGAGCATTGACCTCGGTCTGCCGGAAACGCCGCCGCGGCCGCTGGCCCAGCGCCGGATCTCCCGGCCGCTGATGGTGGGGTCCGTGCCGGTAGGGGGCGGTGCGCCGGTCTCGGTCCAGTCGATGGCGACCACGCTGACCGCCGACGTCAACGCCACCCTGCAGCAGATCGCCGAGCTCACCGCCTCCGGCTGCCAGATCGTCCGGGTGGCGGTACCGTCCCAGGACGATGCGGACGCGCTGCCCGCGATCGCCAGGAAGTCGCAGATCCCGGTCATCGCCGACATCCACTTCCAGCCCAAGTACGTGTTCGCCGCGATCGACGCGGGCTGCGCGGCCGTCCGCGTCAACCCCGGCAACATCAAGGCGTTCGACGACAAGGTGGGGGAGATCGCCCGGGCGGCCAAGGACGCCGGCATCCCCATCCGCATCGGCGTCAACGCCGGCTCGCTGGACAAGCGGCTGCTGGCCAAGTACGGCAAGGCCACCCCGGAGGCGCTGGTCGAGTCGGCCCTGTGGGAGTGCTCGCTGTTCGAGGAGCACGACTTCCGCGACATCAAGATCTCGGTCAAGCACCACGACCCGGTGGTGATGATCAACGCCTACCGGCTGCTGGCCGAGCAGTGCGACTACCCGCTGCACCTCGGGGTGACCGAGGCCGGCCCGACCTTCCAGGGCACGATCAAGTCCTCGGTCGCGTTCGGCGCGCTGCTGGCCGAGGGCATCGGCGACACGATCCGGGTCTCGCTGTCGGCCCCGCCGGTCGAAGAGGTCAAGGTCGGCATCTCGATCCTGGAGTCGCTGGGCATGCGCCAGCGCGGCCTCGAGATCGTGTCCTGCCCGTCCTGCGGGCGGGCCCAGGTCGACGTGTACAAGCTGGCCGACGAGGTGACCGCCGGGCTCGAGGGCCTGGAGGTGCCGCTGCGGGTGGCGGTCATGGGCTGCGTGGTGAACGGCCCCGGCGAGGCCCGCGAGGCCGACCTGGGCGTCGCCTCCGGTAACGGCAAGGGCCAGATCTTCGTCCGCGGCAAGGTCATCGCCACCGTCCCCGAGTCCAAGATCGTGGAGACGCTGATCGAGGAGGCCATGCGCATCGCCGAGGAAGACGGCACCGAGGCGGGCAGCCCCGAGGTCACCGTCGTCTGACCAAGTTCCAAGCCAAAAGCTCCAAGCCAGAAGCTCACAGCGAAAGGCGGGGTCACGCTCAGCGTGACCCCGCCTTCGTTTCTGCTCTTTCAGTAGCGCGATCAGCCGCGGGCGGCGCGGACGGCGGGCATGTCTTCGGCCACGATGATCTCGCTGACCTTCTCCGACGCCGCTTCGCGGACACTGCCGGGCAGCTCGTCGTCGGTGACCAGCACGTCGACCTCGTCCAGGCTGGCGAACGAGCTCAGGCTGACCAGCCCCCACTTGGTGTGGTCGGCGACCACGACGGTGCGGCGGGCCAGCTTGATGAACGTCCGGTTGGTCTCCGACTCGGCCAGGTTCGGCGTGGTCAGCCCGGCGTCGGGGTCGATGCCGTGGCAGCCGAGGAACAGCGTGTCGAAGTGCAGCGAGCGGACGGTCAGGTCCGCCACCGGACCGACCAGCGCGTCCGACGGCGTGCGGATACCGCCGGTCAGGATGACCGAGGTGTGCGAGCCGTTGGTCGGCCGGGCGCTGCTGAACAGGTTCATCACCCGTAGCGAGTTCGTCACGATCGTCAATCCGGGTACGTCGAGCAGGCACTGGGCCAGCGCGAACGTGGTGGTGCCGGCCGAGAGGGCGATCGCGGTACCCGGCTTGACCAGGCTGGCCGCGGCGCGGCCGATCGCCGCCTTCTCCGGCTGTTCGAGCACGAGCTTGGCTTCGAAGCCGGGCTCGTGGCTGCTGGTGGGAGTCCCCGGCAGAACCGCGCCGCCGTGGACTTTTTCAATCAGGCCATCTCTGGCCAGAGCCTCCAGGTCGCGGCGGACGGTCATGTCCGAGACGCCAAGTTGCTGGGTGAGATCGCTGACTCGAGCGCTGCCGTCGCTGCGGACAGCCTGGAGGATCAGCGACTGCCGATGCCGGGCAAGCATCCGTAGCCTCCTCTTTCGTGCGGTGACGCCCCCGGGGCTGGTGCTCCGGCGACGTTGTTTCCGCCATCCGTCTTCACTGAGACGTTCACTTTCGCTGTTCGGTTCCGATTATGGCTGTCGGATACGAAGCGTGACGTCGTGACCAGCTTTGCGCGAACGTGAACCAGTCTCACCGAGCTCATTCTGAGTTGCTGAGGACGATCATGTCCTATTTTGATGAAAACGGTGGGCCATAGCTGATGGTTCATGTCGCAGTACGGTCAAGCTGTTGTCCCCACCCCCCGCCGACCTGCGATTACTGTGCGAAGTTAAACGAATCTCTTCTGAACACAGTGCGAATCTACTCAATCTCTATATTTCTAACCTATGTGCATGCTGAACGCATCCTCACAACACGCTGGACGCCTGAACGCAGCCTGCAGATAACCACCGGGTTCGCTCTCGGTGGATCACACCGCTCCGCTCGCATTGGTACACCGCCGTACGTTTGGTTGCGCGCGTTCCGGTGCGATGCCCCGCGCCTGCTGGCGGACTGGTGCGGGATACCGGATGCGCCATTCGCGCACTCACCCTCCGCGGCCCGCGCGGCCCGCGCCCAGCGGCGCCCAGCGCCACCTCGCCGTCACTCTTCGTCGCGTTCAGCCTGCTCCGGTGACGTGGCGATTGTGTTTCACGTTCGTTGCCCAACAGTTACTTGTTAGCGCTAACATCCTCATAATGTTTGACTCTGTTAGAAGCGAGGCACGTGAGACAGGGGTGGCGCTGTGGTTACATCGTGCCCCCCGAGAATCATGAGCAGGTTGTGCCCGCCTCCCGAGCGGCTCAACCCTCCGGCCAAGCACCGCCCTGACCTGCGTCGGGACCGCTTTCGGCAGCAGTCGAATCGAGGCCGTTCGGTGCTTGCGTGGTGCCTTGACATGCAATCATGAGCGGCTTTAGCGTCTACGACGTTCCGTCGGGCTTTGGGCCTATGCCGGAACCGGTCGTGAATCTGCGCTATCCAGCCGCCAAATCCATGCCAAGCCGCCGAAATGCACCGGTGCTCTTTACCCAGCGGGTCCGGTTCGGGACAGCGAGTGTCCCGCAACAATTTCAACGGAGGTCCAGATGAAAGACAAAGTCGACCCGGTAGTCGACGAGGCCATTGAGCGCCTCAATATGCAGGACGGGCCCGCTCGCCGCAAGCTGCTCAAGGGGGCTGGCCTGTTCAGCGCGACCGCGGCCGCGTCGGCGCTGATTTCGGCCTGCACGTCGTCCACCAACAGCAAGGCGGGCGCGACCAAGGCCGTCGCCGGCAATTTCCCGTCCACGCCGAAGTGGCAGTTCTGGTTCGTCAATCACGTGACCACGAACCAGTTCTTCACGCCGACTCAGTACGGCATGGCCGACGCCGCCGCGCTGCTGAATCTGCCCACCCCGAAGTGGGGCGGTTCGGAGACCTCCACCGTTTCGCAGATGACCACGTACATAAGCACCGCGGTCTCCGCGAAAGCGGACGGAATTGCCGTCGCCGTCATTGACCCGAACGCGTTCAAGCAGCCGATCGCGAGCGCCATGAGCGCCGGTATTCCGGTGCTTTCGTACAATGCCGACGGTTCGTTCTCGAACGGCAAGGCGGAGATCGGCTCGAACCGGCTGGCCTACGTGGGGCAGGCGCTGTACATCTCCGGCCAGCAGCTCGGGGCCAAGATCCTCTCCCTGCTGCCGGGCGGCGGCGACATCGCCATCTTCATCGCCACCCCGGGCTCCGGCAACATCCAGCCCCGTTACGACGGCGCGGCCGCGACGCTGGCCGGCAAGGGCTTCACCATTCACGAGGTCGCCACCGGCGCCACCACCGGGGCTGAGCAGCCCGCGATCAAGGCGTACCTGCTGGGTCACAAGAACCTCAAGGGTGCGTTCGCGGTGGACGGCGGTTCGACCGAGTTCCTCGGCACCCAGCTGAAGGCGGCCGGCCTGACCATCCCCAACGGCGGGTTCGACACCACCGGTTCCTCGCTGCCGAACATCAAGGCCGGCCTGACCGACTTCGTCATCTACCAGGACCCGTACCTGCAGGGCTTCCTGCCGGTCGTGTACATGTACCTGTACAACCTGTCCGGCGGCACGATCGTCCCGTCCGACACCGACACCGGCCTGTCGTTCATCGACAAGACCAGCCTCGGCAACTACCAGGTGTCCAGCCGGTTCCAGGGCCAGACCACGGCGCAGAAGTACATCAAGCGCCCGACCGGCGCCATCAACAACGCGCAGGCCACCACCAGCACCTGATCCACCACGCCGACGGCAGCTGGGCCCCTTCCCGCTTCTCGCGGGCAGGGGCCTGCCTGCCGCTCCGGCTCGCCGCGTAGCGGGTGTAAGACTGTTGATATGGCTTGGCCGTACCGTCCCGGGCCCCATCCGCGCTGACCGGGACCGCGTAGCACAGACGGACAGAACGGATGAGCAAAGTGAGCGAAGCCGTAGAGAACCGGACGGACAGTCCGAGTCAGCCACCGGGCGCCACGCCCCCGCGCAGTAACCCCCTCAGAGCCGCGGGCCTGGCCTTCCTGCGCCAGCGCGAGGCGACCGTGCTCGTCGTCGCGATCGCGCTGATCATCTACTTCGCGGTGTCCTCCTCGAACTTCTACGGTTCGGCCAACCTGACGACCTGGCTGTCGCAGGACTCCGCCTACATCATGATCATCGCGGTCGGCGAGGTGCTGCTGCTGATCTGCGGCGAGATCGACCTGTCGGTCGGCTTCATCTTCACGTTCTCGCCGTTCCTGATGCATTACCTGATCGACTTCTACGGCTTCCCGGCCATTTTGGCCATCATCATCAGCCTGATCATGGGCCTCGCCGTCGGCTGGGTGAACGCCTTCCTCACCGTCTCGGTCGGGCTGCCGTCGTTCATCACCACCCTGGGCACCGGATTCGTCCTGCTCGGCCTGGTCAACACCACCTCGCACGCCGAGGCGGTGCCGATCCCGGCGTCGGTGACCGGCATCGGGCACTGGATCGGCTCCGGCACCTGGTCCGAGTTCATCTGGGCGGTGATCCTCGTCATCCTCGGCCACATCCTGCTGACCCGGACCAAGTGGGGCCTGCACACGATCTCGGCCGGCGGCAACCTGCTCGGTGCCCAGGAAGCGGGCATCAAGGTCAACCGCATCAAGTACGGCAACTTCATGCTCACCGGCCTGCTCGGTGCGTTCGTCGGCCTCCAGGTGGCGTTCCAGACCAACACCATCGACCCCACGGCCGGCGGCTACCAGCCGATGTTCTACGCGGTCACCGCCGCCGTCATCGGCGGCACCGCCATGCTCGGCGGGGTCGGCACGATCCTCGGCGCCGCCCTCGGCGCGATCGTGCTGGGCACGCTGACCGACGGGTTCAGCATCCTCGGCGTCAGCGCCAACCCGCTGGACATCATCTTCGGCGGCGCCATCCTGGTCGCCATGATCGCCAACGTGCAGCTGGCACGGCTACGGGAAGCAGGACGAAGCGTATGACCACCACCTCATCGGACGCGGCGGCGGCCGCCTCGGCCGCCAGCGGCGACATCCTGCGGGCCGAGCACATCTCCAAGAAGTACGGCGCGGTGACCGCTCTGACCGACGTCAACCTGCACCTGGGCCGGGGTGAGGTCCTCGGCCTGCTCGGCGACAACGGCGCGGGCAAGTCCACGCTGCTGAAGATCCTCTGCGGCTTCCAGCCCCCGACCACCGGCAAGCTCTTCCTGGAGGGCCAGGAGGTCGAGTTCAAGGGCGTCGACGACGCCCGCGCGCGCGGCATCGACGCCGTCTACCAGGACCTCGCCCTGGTCAACCAGCTCACCGTCTACCACAACATGTTCCTGAACCGGGAACGGACCAACGGCGTCCTGCTCAACAACCGGGTGATGAAGCGGCTGGCCCGCGAGCACCTGGACGAGATGGGCATCCGCATCCCGTCGGTCAACGTCGAGGTGGCCAAGCTGTCCGGTGGCCAGCGCCAGGCCATCGCGGTGGCCCGCTCGGTCTTCTCCAACCCCAAGATCCTGCTGCTGGACGAGCCGCTGGCGGCGATGGGGGTCAAGGAGGGCGCGATCATCCTCGACCTGGTCCGCCAGCTCAAGGAGCAGGGCCAGGTCTCGATCATCATCATCGCCCACAACTACGGCCAGGTGCTCGAGGTGTGCGACCGGGTCAACCTGGTCCAGCACGGTGAGATCACCTTCGACAAGCGCAGCGCCGACACCTCGGTGACCGAGCTGACCGACATCGTGGTGGCCGAGTACCGCAAGGCGCTGGAGGAACGCCACCGCCTGGACCAGCAGCCGCCGTCGACCACGAACGGCCGCTGACTCCGCCCGCTCCGCCCGCACGACGTGAGGCCCGGGTCACCGTCTGGTGGCCCGGGCCTCATTGCGTCCGCGGTTCGGGTTAGATGGCATCCATGCCTCGGATCCTGCTCCGCCGCTTCCTGCCCCTGATCCTCGCGCTGGTCGCCGCGGCCGCGCTGGCCGCCTGCACCTCCAGCAAGGCGACCTCGACGCCGGCCAGTACCAGCAGTGGGTCCAGTAGCGGGGCCGGTAGCGGGGCCAGCGGCGGTGGCTCCAGCGGGGCCGGGGTCGGCTCGGTCAGCTGGCGGGGCTGCAACGTCAGCGGCGTGGTCGGGACCAGCATGAAGTGCGCCAACCTGTCCGTGCCGCTCAACTACAGCGACCCCAGCGGCCGCAAGATCACCCTCGCGCTGGCCGAGGTGCCGGCCAGCGTCCCGGCCAGCCAGCAGCTGGGCGACCTGCTGGTCAACCCGGGTGGCCCCGGGGCCAGCGGCCTGTCGCTGGCCGCGGAGGCCGCCCAGCTGCTGAACGCCAAGGTGGCCCGCCGCTACAACATCATCGGCTTCGACCCCCGCGGCGTCGGCTCCTCGGTGCCCGCCCTGCACTGCGACACCAGCTTCTTCTCCGGCGTCCGGCCCAACTACATCCCGGCCAACGCCGCCGCCGAGCAGGTACTGGAGAACCGGGCCAAGACCTACGCCCAGGACTGCGAGAAGCAGTTCGGCTGGTTTCTGCCCTACCTGACCACCAAGGACACCGCCCGCGACATGGACTCGATCCGGACCGCGCTCGGCCAGTCCAAGATCAGCTACTACGCCTTCTCCTACGGCACCTACATCGGCCAGGTCTACGCCACGATGTTCCCCACCCACGTCAAGCGGATGGTGCTGGACAGCACGGTCGACCCGTCCGGCATCTGGTACACCGACAACATCGAGCAGGACTACGCCTTCCAGGGCCGCCAGGAGGCGTTCTTCGCCTGGATGGCCAAGTACGACAGCAGCTACGGCCTCGGCACCACCGCCGCCCAGGTGCAGACGGCCTACTACGACGCCCGCAACAAGCTGCTGGCCCACCCGATCGACGGGTCCAACGGCCAGCCGCTGATCGGCGCCGACGAGCTGGACGACACCTTCCTGCAGGGTGGCTACGACGACGAGCTGTGGCCGGGGCTGGCCCAGGCGCTGTCGGCCTACCTGCGGCAGGGCTCGACCAGCGCCCTGGTCAGCCAGTACCAGCAGAACGGGGCCCAGAACGAGAACGAGTTCGCCATCTACAACGCCGTGCAGTGTTCCGACGTCAACTGGCCCCGGAGCTGGGCCAAGTGGGACAGCGACACCCGCAAGGTGTACGCCACCGCGCCGTTCCAGGCCTGGGACAACGCCTGGTACAACGCCGCCTGCGTGTACTGGCCGGTGAAGGGCCCGGCCACCCCGATGAAGATCGGCGCCCCGGGGCTGCCCGGCATCCTGATGCTGCAGGGCACGCTCGACCCGGCCACCCCCTACGCCGGCGCCCAGGTCGCCCACTCCGACCTGCCGACGGCCAGGATGGTGGTCGTCGAGGGCGGCGGCAACCACGGCCAGTCGCTGGAGATCCCGCCCGACAACTGCGTGCAGAACTACCTGAACAACTACCTCGCCAGCGGCGCCCTGCCGTCGGGGACCGGGCCGGTCGACGCCACCTGCGCGCCCGTCGCCGCGCCCAACCCGGCCAGCTGAGGCCGCCCGACCCAGCCGACCGGGGCCGGCTGACTCCGCTACGCTGGTGTCGTGCTCCGCGTGAAACCGGCGCGGCCCGGGCCGCTGCGCATACTCGACGATCGCGATCGCGATGAGGTGCTCAGGATCTGTGACGCCGAGCCGGTCACGAACGTGTTCGTCGGCGCCCGGGTGCACGCGGTCGGCCTCAACCCGGCCCGGCTGGGCGCCCAGATCTGGGGCCACTACACCGGCGGGCGGCTGACCTCGCTCTGCTACGCGGGCGCCAACCTGGTCCCGGTGGCCGCCACCCCGGCCGCGGTGGCCGCGTTCGCCGAGCGCGCCCGCGCCCAGGGCCGCCGTTGCTCCTCGCTGGTCGGCTCCGAGCCCGCCGTCGCCGAGCTGTGGCGACGCCTGGAGCCGCACTGGGGCCCGCCCCGCGAGGTCCGTGCGGTCCAGCCGGTGCTGGCCATCTCCGGCCCGGCCGCCGTGCCCGCCGATCACCTGGTCCGCCGGGTCCGCCCCGACGAGCTCAACATCCTGATGCCGGCCTGCGTCGCCATGTTCACCGAGGAGGTCGGCGTCTCCCCGATCGGCGGCGACGGCGGCGCCACCTACCGCGCCCGGGTGTCGGAACTGATCCGGGCCGGCCGCGCGTTCGCCCGCATCGAAGACGGCCAGGTCATCTTCAAGGCCGAGGTCGGCTCGGTCACCCCGCACGCCTGCCAGGTCCAGGGCGTCTGGGTCAACCCGTCCCGCCGCGGCGAAGGCCTGGCCGCCGCGGGCATGGCCACCGTGGTCGCCGAGGCCCAGCGCACCATCGCCCCGGTCGTGTCGCTGTACGTCAACGACTTCAACACCCCCGCCCGGGCCGCCTACCGCACCGCCGGCTTCACCCAGGTCGACACCTTCATGTCGGTCCTCTTCTAACCCGGCCCGCCAGCGGCGAACCTGCCCCGAACCCCACCGGCCCCACTGCACCGCTCGCCCCACCCGGCTGCGCCTGCGCTCTTTATCTCCCGTGACCGGACAGCCCCCCGCCGTACTCCGGTCCCCGCTCCGGTCCCGGTCCTGCTCACCCCGGCCCGCCGTCGCCCCGGTCCGCCGGTAGGCCCCGCCGCCAGCGCTCACCCGGGCTGCCGGGCCCGGCTCTGGCCTCCGCTGGCACCGCGACACGGTGTAGGTTGCGGTCCTGAATCGGCGTCCTTCGGCCGTGGCCGCATCCTGCGTCACACCTGCCGTTGGTCCCAGGTGCCTCGCGGCTTGGTGCGCGACGCGCGCCCGTCCAGCCCCCGAGTCACATGCACCACCGGAGCCTCAGCACCAGGGGTGGCCTCCCGGTTTGGGAAGACTTTTGGGCAGCATTTGTTAAAAGGTCTTCCCCAATCCGCGGGCCCGCCCGAGTCCCGCCTCGCGCATCACTGGCGCCCCACCGGCACCGACCTCCGTCGGCACACCGCCCCCTCAGTAACTCCAGGCCCATCCGCCGCCAAGGTTTCAGCACCGCCCGCGCCGGCGCGGTCAGTCGCGCTCGCGGATCTGGCGGAGGTGGGTGGTGACGGCGGCGTAGCCTTCGCGCAGGGCGGCCAGCTGGTCGGGGGTCAGCAGGTTGATGAAGTGCCGCCGCACGCTGTCCACGTGCTCGGGGGCGACCCGCTCGATGGTGGCCATGCCGGTGTCGGTCAGCACCGTGAACAGGCCGCGCTTGTCACCCGGGCAGGTGTCCCGGCGCACCAGGCCGGCCGCTTCCATCCGGGTGATCTGGTGCGACAGCCGGCTGCGGGACTGGGCGGTGGCGTCGGCCAGGTCGGTCATCCGCAGCCGGTGGTCGGGGGACTCCGAGAGCACGACTAGGATCTCGTAGTCGTTGATGCTCAGCCCGAACGGCTGCAGATCCCGGTCCAGCTGCCGGAACAGCAGCTTGCTGGTGGCCAGGAACGCACGCCAGGCGTCCTGCTCGTCCGGCGTCAGCCAGCGCCCCGTGGTGCCGCTGCTGGCCTCAGTCTCCGTCTGCACAGTCCCCATAGCACAGAAACCTACCCATTCGGCGTGACGATACTGACGAGCGCAACCCCGGGCGCATGATGTGATCAGGGGGTGCGACTGGACAGCGAACGAGCCACGACCAGCGCGGACCTGCGCGCCCACAACCTGGCCCGGCTGCTGCGGGCGGTCCATGACGGCGGCGGCGCCCGGACCCGGGCCGAGCTCACCCGCCAGCTCAGCCTGGCTCGCGGCACCGCCACCGTGCTGGTACGCGACCTGGCCGACCGTGGGCTGATCGAGGAACTGCAACTGCCGGCCGACCTGACCGAACGCCGCTCCCGCGGGCGTCCCACCGGGGTGCCGTCGGCCCACCCGGACGGCCCGGTGGCGCTGGCGGTCGACCTGCGCGACGACTCGTTCTCGCTCGCCTCGTTCGAGCTGACCGGCCGCGGCACCATGCTCGAACGCCAGGAACGGGACGCCCGCTCGGGCGCCGACCTGCTCGCCAGCCTGGCCAAGCGGCTGGCCGCCCACCGCGGCACGCTCGGATCCCGGCTGGTCGGCGTCGGGGTGGCGGTGCCGTCCCCGGTCAGCCGGGGCGAGATGGTGCAGCCCGGGCTGGCCGAGTGGCTGGGGGTCGACGTCGCCGCCACCCTGGGCGGCCAGCTCGCCGACGACGTGCCCGTCCTGGTCGGCAACGACGCCCGGCTGGCGGGCCTGGCCGAGGCCCGCCGGGGTGGCCTCCGTGACCTGCCGGTCGCGCTGCACCTGCACCTGGCGACCGGCGTCGGCGGCGTCCTGCTGTCGGCCGGGGTGCCGCTGACCGGCGCCCACGGCGCGGCTGGGGAGTTCGGCCACATGCCGCTGACCGGCGGTACCGAGTCGTGCCGGTGCGGGCTGGTGGGCTGCTGGGAGCTGGACGCGGGCAGCCACGGCCTGCTCCGCCGGGCGGCCCGGACCGAGGAAGGCGACCGGGTCGAGCTGGCCCAGAGCGTGATCGCCGACGCCGCCACCGACGCCGGCTGCGCGGCCGCGCTGACCGGGGTGGCCGAGGCGCTCGGCGGCGGCATCGGGGTGCTGGTCAACGCCCACGACCCGGCCGCCATCGGCCTGTCCGGGCTCGGCCGCGACATCTTCCAGGCCGCGCCGGACGCGGTCCAGGCCGGGTATCTGGCCACGCTGATGCGGTTCCGGCGGGACGCGCCCCCGCCGCTGATCGCCTCGCAGCTGGGTGACCTCGGCGTGCTGACCGGCGCCGCCGAGCTGGTCTTCGACTCGTTCCTGACTCCGAGCGGCCTCAACGCCTGGCCGGCCGCGGCAAGCTGAGCTGAGCTGAGGGGAGTCCGCGCACACCCGGGGAAGGTGGCGTGCGTGGCCGCCTTCAGCGCAGTGAGCGCACGTCGAACGGCTCGGTCGGCCGGGTGTCCACCACCCCCTGGGGCGCCCGGCGCCGGGCGGCCTCGTCGGTCACGTCGACCACGTAGGGGCCGCTGTCGTCGGTCACCCGGTCCCGCCCCGCGTACGGGACCGCCCCGGGCCGTTCCTGCCCTTTATGACGAGAACGGCGCCCGAACCACACCAGCGACACCGCCGTCACCAGCAGCAGCCCGGCCAGCAGGGCCGCCAGCGGCAGCCCGCTCCAGGTGGTGGTGTCCGGCCGGGCGACCGCCGCCGCGGGCGGGGCGCTGACCGCGGGGACCGTGACCGGCCGGGCCGTCGTTCGCGGCCGGGCCGCCGCCCCCGGGGCCGCGGTGAACTTCCACGGCGACCCGCTCGCGCAGGTCCCGCCGGTCACCTGGGTGCCGGGGGCGACCGGCCCGCCCAGCACCGCGCAGCCACCGCCCGGGCCGTCCGGGCTGGCGAACTGCCCGGTCGCCGCCCGGTAGGCCCACACCTGCCCGGGCCCGCCGTCGCACTGCCCGTCGAACCCGACCAGCAGGGACGGACCGGCCTGGAGGGAGGGGCCGGCCTGCAGGCAGTACCCGTTGCCGTTCATCAGCACGCCGTTGCTGGTCAGCGTCCACTGCTGGCCCTCGGCGGGGCCGCAGTGGGCCAGCGTCACCGGTGACCCGTTGCCGGCCGCCTGCCAGCACAGGTCCGGCCGCGCCTGCGCCTTGATCTGGGCCGGCCCCAGCTGCGCGGGCCCCGTTTGCTCCGGCACGGGCACCTCCCGATGATTTATCACTCCATGTAACCGAATGATTGTCGAGAGCATCATAGGGCGACGGGATGTGACCCCGTTGCCAACTCTGCGCAACATATGGTGGCTAAAAGTGATGAGCCGAATATTCAGGTGACGGTGCCCGGGTCCCCTGGTAAGTTCTCGCATTCTGTGCCCACCCTGCTCCGGAAGGAGACGCACGCATGCCCGCGTCCCAGGCGGATGGAGAACCTCCCGATACGCAACCGCTGACCGCACCGGACGACGTCCTCGACGCCGAGCGGGCCTACCTGCTCGAATCGCGCAAGTACCTCCAGCTCATGCGGGACGACGTGCTGTCGCTGAGCGCGCTCGGGGGCGACCCGGTCTCCGAGGAGTTCCTCAAGGCCGAGCTGTACCACCGGGCCGAGGCCCTGGCGGACCTGCCCGACACCCCGCTGTTCTTCGGCCGCCTGGACTACGCCGCGGGCGAGCGCTTCCACATCGGCCGCCGCCACGTGCACGACCCGGCCGGCACCCCGGTCGTCATCGACTGGCGGGCGCCGGTGTCCCGGCCGTTCTACCGGGCCAGCCGGACCGAGCCGATGGGCCTGGAGCTGCGCCGCCGGTTCGGGTTCGCGGGCGGCGAGCTGACCGCG
This sequence comes from Actinomycetota bacterium, assembly GCA_019240215.1. Classification (GTDB taxonomy): domain Bacteria; phylum Actinomycetota; class Actinomycetes; order Streptosporangiales; family Streptosporangiaceae; genus Bog-532. Next base: position 126,919 of record JAFAYQ010000036.1, read on the forward strand.
TTCGAAGACGAGAGCTTCACTGTCGGCCCCGCGGCCAGCCCGACGGCGGCGGAGCCGGTCAGCCGCATCCTGATCGAGGAGATCGAACGGCCCCGCTCGGGGCCGATGCGCGACATCGTCGCCACCATCCAGCCCGAGCAGGACGACATCGTCCGGGCCGACGTGGGCGAGACCGTCTGCGTCCAGGGCGCGCCCGGCACCGGCAAGACCGCCGTCGGCCTGCACCGGGTCGCCTACCTGCTGTACGCCTACTCCGAGCGCGTGGCCCGCCGCGGCGTGCTGGTCATCGGGCCCAACCGGGCGTTCCTGGCCTACATCCGCAACGTGCTGCCCGCCCTCGGCGAGATCGACGTCAGCCAGCTGACCGTCACCGAGCTGGCCGCCACCGTCCCGGTCCGCGGTACCGACAGCGCCGCGGCCGGCCGGGTCAAGGGCGACACAAGGATGGCCGAGGTGCTGAGCCGGGCGGTCTGGTCCCGGCTGGCCACCCCGGCCGGGCCGCTGATGCTGCCGCGCGGCGCCCGCCGCTGGCGGATCTCCGCCGACGACCTGGCCGGGCTGGCGGCCGAGCTGCGCGCGCGCGGCCTGCGCTACGGGGCCGGCCGCGACCTGCTCGGCCACCGGATCGCGCACGTGATCCTCACCCAGCTCGAGGCGGCCGGGGAGACCTGCGACGACCGCACCCACGACGCGGTCCGGCGGTCCCGGCCGGTGCGGGCCGCGGTCGATCAGATCTGGCCCAAGGTCGACCCCGTCCGGCTGGTCTTCGGCCTGCTGAGCGACCCCGACGCGCTGGCGGCGGCGGCCGCCGGCATCCTCGACGAGGCCGAGCAGCGCGCGATCAGCTGGGACCGGCCGCCGCGGGGGCCGGGGTCGGCCCGCTGGTCGGCCGCCGACGCGGTGCTCATCGACGAGGCCCGCGGCCTGATCGAGCGGGTCCCCAGCCTCAGCCACGTGGTGGTCGACGAGGCCCAGGACCTGTCGCCGATGGAGTGCCGGGTCATCGGCCGCCGGTGCGAGACCGGGGCCGCCACCGTGCTCGGGGACCTGGCCCAGGGCACCACCCCGTGGGCCACCGCCGACTGGGGCGACCTGCTCGGTCACCTGGGCAAGGCCGGGGCCGAGGTGCGGGTGCTGCGGACCGGCTACCGGGTGCCGCGGCAGATTCTCGACTACGCCAGCCGCCTGCTGACCCTGATCGCCCCCGGCCTGCCGCCGGCCGCGTCGCTGCGCGCCGACCCGGACGCGCTGCACGTGGTCGCGGTGCCCGCCGGCCGGCTGACGGGCCAGCTGGCCGAGGTGTGCGCGGCCGCGGCCGCCCAGCCCGGCTCGGTGGCCGTGATCGCCGCCGACCAGCAGGTACCGGAGCTGTCGGGGGCGCTGACCGCCGCGGGCGTGGCGCACACGGTCCTCGACGACGGCGCCGCCGCCCCGCTCACGGTGGTACCGGTCACGATGGCCAAGGGCCTGGAGTTCGACCACGTGATCGTGGTCGAGCCGGCCGCCATCAGCGCGGCCGAGGCACGCGGCCTGTCCCGGCTGTACGTGGCGCTGACCCGGGCCGTTTCCCGGCTGACGGTGCTGCACAGCGAGCCGCTGCCCGCCCCGCTGGCGACGCCACCGAACGTCGCTCTGGCTGATCCTGCCGCCTAAACTCCCTGAACCTCTCTATCCTGGTAGGCGCTGACACGCTCAGCAGCAATGTGAACTCCAGGAGTAACAAAGTGGTGACGGTGCAAGCTCAGCGGACGCGTGAGGCAGCCGACGTGCAGCTCGAATACCTCGAGAAACTGGGCGATGAACTCGCCCGTCGTGGCCTGCAGGTACGGATGGTGCTGCCGCCGGGCCGGGTGCCCAGCCTCTACGTGGTGAACCCGGAGGCCCGCGCGCTCGAAGAGCACATCTACGCCGGCTGCGGCAGCGACGGCGAGTGGTGGTTCTGGTGGTCGTGGGCGGAGCGCATCTCGGCCGCCGGTGATCTCGCGGCCGCCGCCAGCGCCGTCCAGCGGGTGCTGGCCAGCCACAGCACCACCTGACTCCCTTTTATTTTTATCTAAAGGGTCACTACCTGAGCGCGCTGGCGGGCAGACCCGGGAACGCGACGGTCGTGCCCCGCCAGGACGCCGCCCGGATGGCGGCCGCCTGCATCTCGTCGGCCCCGTAGGCCCGCAGGTCGCGGTTGTCGACCGCGACCAGGCCGAGGTAGGCCTGGACGAGGCCGTCCTCCAGCCGCGCGGCCAGCGCCCGGGCCGACGCGGCGCTGTTGACCGCGAACGGCGGCCGGTAGGCGGCCGCGGCCGGGGCCGGGGTGCCGCCCCGCGCGGTGATCATCGACGCCACCGCGGCCCGTGCTTCCCGGTGCAGGTTCCAGTCCTGCTGGGTGGCCGCGAGCTGGCTGCCGGACAGCTGGGCGCCGGCCAGGCCGTACCCGTAGACGGCGGCGTTCTCGGCCGCCAGTATCCCTTGCAGTGCTTGCACCCCCTGGGCCCCGGCGCCGGTGGTCATCAGGCCTGCCCCAGGGCGACCGCGTGGGTCGCCTCCGACGCGGCGATGCTGGCCAGCAGCTGGGCCAGCGCGGCCGGGGCGCCGGTCAGCCGGTCCAGCTGCTCGGCGGCCGCGTCCTGCTCGGCCTTGACCAGCCGCGCGACCGCCGCGCCGGCGCTGCCCGCCGCCGACGGGCTGGACGGCCCGGGGGCGGCCGGGGCCGGGATCGGGCTCATCGTCACGTGCGGCGGCACCACCAGCCGCCCCTGCAGCTGGGCCAGGTGCTGCCGGTGCTGGCTGAGGAATGAATCCAGCCGCCCCGACAGTTGTGGATAACGCCGGATGACCGCCTGGTAGTCGTCGACCAGCGCCTGCTCGGCGGTGATCGAAAGAAGCAGCGTCTGCACGCTGGCCGACAGGCCCGGCGGTTTGCGCAGCGCTTCGGGCACGCCGCAGGACGCGGTGGCCGCCAGTGGCAGCGCGACCGCGCCCGCGGTGAGCACGCGGCGCCGCGGGACCGCCCGCCGACTCGTCACTGTCCGGTACCCTCCGTGTCCTGCCGCTGGCTATGGGCGCCCGGGACCGGCTCCGGCCGGCACCCTGCGGCCATAAGGATGCCATGGTGCCGGCCGTGGAATAGCAGCCATCTGGACGCCTGCCGGATAGGCTAGGCCGGACAACGTAACAGCGCAGGTCATGGACGTGAAGGAGGCCGTGATGCGAGGAGGACCCCGTCACGTTCCCGCACGTCCGGGACGGGCTGCGGGCCGGGGCAGCGGCCGCAAGCCGGGTAAGACGCCGGCCGCCGACACCACCGCCAAGCCGGAGCGCCCGGCTGGGCCGGCTCCCGAGCCGGACCAGATCATCAAGGTCGCCGGGCCGGTGATGCACGCGCTCGGCATGGACCTGGAATCGGTCAAGGTCACCAGCGCGGGCCGCCGCCGGCTGCTGCGGATCGTGGTCGACAGCGACCACGGCGTCAGCCTGGACGACGCCGCCCAGGCCAGCCGGGAACTTTCGGCCAAGCTTGATGCGTCGGACGTGATGGGCGACCTGCCGTACACGCTCGAGGTCTCGTCCCCGGGCGTGGACCGGCCGCTCACCCAGCCACGGCACTGGCAGCGTGCCCTGGGCCGCCTGGTCCGGGTGCCGCTGTCTGAGTCGCCGTCTGATTCAGTCCAGGGCCGGGTGATGGAGGCGGACGCCACCGACGTGGTCCTGGACATCAACGGCACCCGCCGCCGGTTCAGCTATCCGGCGCTGGGGGCCGGGAAGGTCCAGATTGAATTCGACCGGCCCAACGAAGGACCGGACACGGGGGAACCCGATGGACATTGATCTCAGTGCTCTCCGCATGCTGGAGAGCGAGAAGGACATCTCGATGGACACCTCGGTGAAGGCCATCGAGGACGCACTGCTGGTCGCCTACCACCGGACCGAGGGCGCCGCCCCGACCGCCCGGGTCGAGATCGACCGGCGGACCGGGCACGTCACCGTGTTGGCGACCGAGATCGGCGAGGACGGGGTGCCCGCCCGCGAGTACGACGACACTCCCGACGGGTTCGGCCGGATCGCCGCCACCACCGCCCGCCAGGTCATCCTGCAGCGGCTGCGCGACGTCGAGGACGAGATGACGTTCGGCGAGTACGCCGGGCGTGAGGGCGACATCGTGGCCGGCGTCATCCAGCAGGGCAAGGATCCCCGCGCGGTGCTGGTCGACCTGGGCAAGATCGAGGCGGTGCTGCCGCCCCCCGAACAGGTGCCGGGCGAGCAGTACCTGCACGGGGAGCGGATCCGCTGCTACGTGCTGCACGTCCGCAAGGGCCACCGGGGCCCGTCCGTGACGCTGTCGCGTACTCACCGCAACCTGGTCAAGAAGCTGTTCGCGCTGGAGGTGCCGGAGATCGCCAGCGGCGCGGTGGAGATCGTCGCCATCGCCCGCGAGGCCGGTCACCGGACCAAGATCGCGGTCCGCTCGAACCAGCCCGGGGTCAACGCCAAGGGGGCCTGCATCGGCCCGATGGGCAGCCGGGTCCGCAACGTCATGGCCGAGCTGCACGGCGAGAAGATCGACATCGTGGATTATTCTGACGATCCCGCTGGTTTTGTGGCCAATGCCCTGTCACCGGCCCGGGTGACCGGGGTCAACGTGATCGACGCCGACGCCCGCGTGGCCCAGGTGATCGTGCCGGACTACCAGTTGTCACTCGCCATCGGCAAGGAGGGCCAGAATGCCCGGCTGGCCGCCCGTCTCACCGGCTGGCGCATCGACATCCGTCCCGATGCCCAGCCCGCGGACGCCCCGGCCGGGCCACCGCCCGCCGCCCCCGCCGGTGCCACCGCCAGCGCCCCATCGGCTGCGCCCGCCAGCGGTGCCGCCGACGCGCCGGCGCGGTAGAGTAACAGAGGAAATGGCCGGGCCGTCCGATCGGTCCCCGCAGCGCGTGCCCCCGGTGCGCACCTGTGTGGGCTGCCGGCAGCGGGCGGCCAAATCCAGCTTGCTACGTCTGGTGGTGGCCGGGAACGTGATCGTCCCCGACCCCGCCGCGCGGTTGCCTGGCCGGGGTGTGTACCTGCACCCGAGCCGGGAGTGCCTGGAGCTGGCGCAGCGTCGCCGGGCGCTGGTGCGCGCGTTGCGCGTATCGGGTCCGCTTGACACAACTGGGCTGGAGACCGCCCGCGACTGGGCATAGCATGAGGTACGGAAAGGCAAGGACGGCAACCTGTCGGAAAGCAGGTCGAGACAGCGATGAGCGCTCGATGAGCACAAGGCGATGAAGACCACAGGCTGACGTCGGCCCGGAGCACTATGCGCCCCGGACCGGCGCGAATGGTCCGGTGAAAGGCCCGGTTCGTCCCGGGCCGGGTAGAGGAGCGTAGTGGCGAAGGTCCGGGTTTACGAACTCGCGAAAGAGTTCGGTGTTGAGAGCAAGACCGTGATGGTCAAGCTCCAGGAAATGGGCGAGTTCGTACGTTCGGCGTCCTCGACGATCGAGGCGCCGGTCGTGCGCAGGCTCAAGGAAGCTTTTGGTCCCGAAGGGGGCCAGTCGGGTAAGTCCGGTGGCCGGTCCAACGGCGGCGCCTCGCAGCGCCCGGGACCGCGCCCGAACGGCAACGGCAACGGTAACGGCAGCAACGTCCAGGCCCGTCCGGGTCCGCGGCCGAGCGCGCCGTCTCCCAGTGCCAGCCCCGGGGCCGGTGCGCCCGCGGGCGCATCGCCGAGCGCGAGTGCCCCCAGCGCCCCGGCCGCCGAAACGCGCCCGGAGACGCCGCGGGCGGCCGCCCCGGCTCCGGCCGCGCCGGACCGCACCGGGCCCCGTCCGGTGCCGCACGCTCCGGGTTCGTCCCGGCCGAGTGCGCCCAGCGCCCCCGGCGATGGCGCCGGTGGCGGTGCTCCCAGCGGTGGTGCTCCCAGCGATGGTGCGCCCAGCGGCAGCGGCGCGCGTCCGGGACCCCGGCCGGCGGTTCCGCACACCCCGCAGCAGCCGTCCGCGGGCGGCCGCGGTGGTCAGTCCGACCGCCCCGGTGGCCAGCGTCCGGGCGGTGCGCCGCGGCCGGGTCCCCGGAACGCCCCGCGTCCCGGCCCCCGGCCGGGCAACAACCCGTTCAGCTCGACCCCGACCGGCATGGGGGCGACCCCGGCCGCGCCCAGCCGTCCGGCTGGTCCCGGTGGCCAGGGCGGCGGTCAGGGTGGCCCGCGTCCGGGCACGCCCGCGGGCGGTCCGCGTCCCGGCCCCGGCCGGCCGCAGGGCGATCGCCCCGGCCGTCCCGGTGGCGGTGACGGCGGTCCCCGTCCCGGTGGCCCGCGTCCCGGCGGTCCCCGCCCGAGCCCGATGAACATGCCGTCGCGGCCGTCCTCGTCCGGTCCCGGGCGTGGTGGTCCCGGCGGTCCCGGTGGCCGTGGCGCCCCGGCCGGTGGTGGCCGTGGTGGCCCCGGTGCCCGTCCCGGTGGCGGCGGTGGCCGTCCCGGCGGCGGTGGCGGCGGTGGCGGTCGTCCCGGTGGCGGCGGTCCCGGTGCTGGTGGCGGTGCCCGTCCGGGTATGGGCGCGCCCGCCCGTCCCGGTGGCGGCGGCCGTGGCCGGAGCGGCACCCAGGGAGCCTTCGGGCGCCCCGGTGGCCGGCCGGGCCGGGCCCGCAAGTCCAAGCGGCAGCGTCGTCAAGAGTTCGACAACATGCAGGCCCCGAGCGTCGGTGGCGTGCAGGTTCCGCGCGGCAACGGCCAGGTCATCCGGCTGTCCCGTGGTGCTTCGCTGGCCGACTTCGCGGACAAGATCGGCGCCAACCCGGCGTCGCTGGTCCAGGTCATGTTCCACCTCGGTGAGATGGTGACCGCGACCCAGTCCGTGAACGACGAGACCCTGCAGCTGCTGGGGGCCGAGCTCAACTACAACATCCAGGTGGTCTCCCCGGAGGAAGAGGACCGGGAGCTGCTGGAGTCGTTCGACATCGAGTTCGGTGAGGACGAGGGCGGCGACGAGGCCCTGGTGTCCCGGCCGCCGGTGGTGACCGTCATGGGTCACGTCGACCACGGTAAGACCAAGCTGCTGGACGCGATCCGGCACACCAACCTGGTGGCCCGGGAAGCGGGTGGCATCACCCAGCACATCGGTGCCTACCAGGTCACCACCGAGGTCGACGGGGACGATCGCAAGATCACCTTCATCGACACCCCGGGTCACGAGGCGTTCACCGCCATGCGTGCCCGCGGGGCCGAGACCACCGACCTGGTGGTCCTGGTGGTGGCGGCCGACGACGGCGTGAAGCCGCAGACCACGGAGGCGCTCAACCACGCGCAAGCGGCCGGGGTGCCGATCGTGGTCGCGGTCAACAAGGTGGACAAGGAGGGCGCTGACCCGCAGCGGGTCCGGGCCCAGCTCACCGAGTACGGACTGGTGGCCGAGGAGTTCGGCGGCCAGACCCAGTTCGTGGACGTGTCGGCCACCAAGGGCATCGGCATCGACGGCCTGCTCGAGGCGGTCATCCTGACCGCCGACGCCGAGCTGGACCTGCGGGCCAACCCGGACCAGGACGCGCAGGGCATCGCGATCGAGGCGCACCTGGACAAGGGCCGCGGCCCGGTCGGGACCGTGCTCGTCCAGCGCGGCACGCTGCACGTGGGCGACTCGATCGTCTGCGGCGACGCCTTCGGCCGGGTGCGGGCCATGCTCGACGAGAACGGCGACCCGGTCGACGAGGCGCCCCCGTCCCGTCCGGTCCAGGTGCTCGGCCTCAGCTCGGTGCCCGGCGCCGGTGACAACTTCCTGGTGGTCTCCGACGACCGGATGGCCCGTCAGATCGCCGAGCGGCGCGAGGCGCGCGAGCGCACCGCCCAGTTCGCTCAGCGGCGGCGGCGGGTCACGCTCGAGGACCTGGAGTCGGCGCTCAAGGCCGGTGAGCGCGAAGATCTGCTGCTCATCATCAAGGGCGACGTGTCCGGTTCGGTCGAAGCCCTGGAGGATGCGCTGCTCAAGATCGACGTCGGCGAGGAGGTCGGCCTGCGGGTCATCGGCCGCGGTGTCGGCGCGATCACCCAGGACGACGTCAACCTGGCCATCGCCTCGGACGCGGTGATCATCGGCTTCAACGTCCGGCCGGCCGGCCGGGCGGGCGAGCTGGCGCAGCGCGAGGGTGTCGACATCCGCTACTACTCGGTCATCTACCAGGCGATCGACGAAGTGGAAGCCGCGCTCAAGGGCATGCTCAAGCCCGAGTTCGAGGAAGTGCAGCTCGGTACCGCGGAGGTCCGCGAGGTCTTCCGGGTGCCGCGGATCGGCAACGTGGCCGGTTCGCTGGTGCGGTCGGGCACGATCAACCGCAACAGCAAGGCGCGGCTGATCCGCGACGGCGTGGTCATCTCCGACAACCTCACCGTCGAGTCGCTCCGCCGGTTCAAGGACGACGTGACCGAGGTGCGCGAGGGCTACGAGTGCGGTATCGGGATCGGCTACAACGACGTCAAGGTCGAGGACGTCATCGAGACGTTCGAGATGCGGGAGAAGCCGCGGGCCTGACGTCCATCGGGGTCGGCGCGGCGTGTACGTCGCCGCGCTGACCCTGGACGTCCTGCTCGGGGACGTCCGGTCGCTGAAGCAGAAACGGGCCGTGGTCCGCCCGCTGGTGGCGGACCTGCGGCGGCACTACCCAGGGGTCGCGGTGGCCGAGACCGGCCATCTCGACCTGCACCGCCGGGCCGAGATCGGGGTGGCGGTGGTATCGGCCACCGCGGCCAACGCGACCGAGGTGCTCGACGAGTGCGAGCGGCGGGTGGCCGGCCACCCCGAGATCGAGCTGCTGTCGGCCCGGCAGCGGCTGTTCACCGATGAAGAGGAGTAAGGGACCATGGTGGATGCTGCCCGGGCCGGTCGTCTCGGCGACCGGATCGCCCAGATCGTGGCCCAGATGCTCGAGACCCGGATCAAGGATCCGCGGCTCGGTTTCGTCACCGTCACCGAAGCCCGGCTCACCGGTGACCTGCGCGAGGCCACGGTGTTCTACACCGTCTACGGCTCGCCCGAGCAGCAGGCCGACACCGCCGCCGCGCTGGCCAGCGCGACCGGCGTGATCCGGTCCGAGGTCGGCCGCCAGACCGGCCTGCGGCACACGCCCTCGCTGACGTTCGTGGCCGACGCGGTGCCCGACAACGTCAAGCACATCGAGGAGCTGGTCGACCGGGCCCGCCTGGCCGACGAGGGACTGGCCAAGGTCCGGGAAGGCGCGGTTCCGGCCGGCGACGCCGACCCGTACCGGCACCCGGCCACCGACGACGAGGACGAGTGAGCCCTGCCGCCGGCCGCTCCGCCGCGGCTGAGTCCGGCCTGGTCCTGGTGGACAAGCCCGCCGGGATGACCTCGCACGACGTGGTCGGCCGGGTCCGGCGGCTGGCCGGTACCCGCAAGGTCGGGCACGCCGGCACCCTCGACCCGACGGCCACCGGCGTGCTGGTGGTCGGGGTCGAGAAGGCCACCCGGCTGCTCGGCCACCTGACCCTGGCCGACAAGGAGTACCAGGCCACGATCCGGCTCGGCCAGGGCACCGACACCGACGACGCCGAGGGCAACGTCTTGACCGGCACCGCCAGCGCGGCGCACGTAACGGATGCGGCCATCGCGGCCGGGGTGGCCGCCCTGACCGGCCCGATCGAGCAGATCCCGCCCGGGGTCAGCGCGATCAAGGTCGGCGGCCAGCGCGCCTACAAGCTCACCCGCGACGGGCAGGCGCCCGAGCTGGCCGCCCGCCCGGTCACCGTGCTCGCGTTCACCGTGACCGCGATCCACCGCCCGGCCAGCCCCGCCAGCCCCGCCCGCCCCGGCGACCCCAACAGCCCCACCAGCCTCGGCCGCCCCGGTGATCCCGCCAGCCTCGACCGCCCCGACAGCCCGGCCAGCCCCGCCAGCCCCGCCAGCCCCGCAAACCCCACTAGCCCCGGCGGCCCGGGCGACCTCATCGACATCGACGCCACCGTGGTCGCCTCCAGCGGCACCTACGTCCGGGCCCTGGCCCGCGACCTCGGCCGGGCGCTGGGCACCGCCGGCCACCTGACCGCCCTGCGCCGCACCCGGTCCGGCCCGTACCGGATCGAGGACGCGCGCACCCTGGACGAGCTGGCCGGCAAGTTCACCGTCACCCCGCTGGCCGAGGCGGCCGCGGCCGCGTTCCCCCGGCTCGACCTCGACGCCGGCGACGCCGGCCGGGTGGCCCACGGCGGCCGCCTGCCCCCGGGCACCCTGCCGACCGCCGACGGGCCGGCCGCGGTCTTCGGCCCGGACGGGTCGCTGATCGCGCTCATGCAGGAGGAAGGCGGCCGCACCAGGCCGCTCGCGGTTTTTGTGCCCTAACCCACCGTCCCCTTGGTGCCGGCCGGCCCCCGGCGCATGGCACCCTTGGAGGGCAGGGCCCCTGGCGGACAGGGGACCGACGACCGGAGGAAGGAGCCGCGCGTGCGCCGCTGGCACGGCCTCGACGAGGTGCCGGACGACTGGGGTTCGTCCGTCATCACCATCGGCGTGTTCGATGGCGTGCACCGCGGCCATCAGCGCATCGTCGGCCGGGCGGTCGAGCTGGCCCGGGCGGACGCCGGCTACGGCGCCGACCGGCGGCTGCCGGTCGTGGTGGTGACGTTCGACCCGCACCCGGACGAGATCGTCCGGCCCGGCTCGCACCCGCCGTTCCTGTCCACCACCCGCCGCCGGGCCGACCTGCTCGGCGGCCTCGGCGCCGACAGTGTCTGCCTGGTGCCCTTCACCTACGAGTTCTCCCAGCTCGACCCGGACGAGTTCGTCCGCACGGTGCTGGCCGACCGGCTGCACGCGGCCGCCGTGGTGGTCGGGGCCGACTTCCGGTTCGGGCACAAGGCGGCCGGTGACGTGCCGCTGCTGGCCACGCTGGGGGAGAAGTACGACTTCAGCACCGAAGGGGTGCCGCTGCTGGCCGACGACGGGGTGACGATCTCCTCGACCTACATCCGTGAGCGGCTGGAGGCCGGTGACGTGGCCACCGCGGCCAAGGAGCTGGGCCGCCCGCACCGGGTCGAGGGCATCGTCTACCGCGGGCACATGCGCGGCCGCCAGCTCGGCTTCCCGACCGCCAACCTGGAGAGCCCGCCGCACACCGCCATCCCCGGGGACGGCATCTACGCGGGCTGGCTGGTCCGTTTGGAGGCCGACGGGTCCGAGCAGGAGCGGTGGCCGGCCGCGATCTCGGTCGGGCCCAACGCCACCTTCGGCGAGGCCGAGCGCACGGTCGAGGCCTACGCGCTCGACCGCGACGACCTCGACCTGTACGGCGCCCACGTGGCCATCGACTTCATCACCCGGCTGCGCGGGACCGAGCGGTTCGACTCGGTCGAGGACCTGGTGGCCCAGATGCACCAGGACGTGGACCGCACCCGCGAACTGCTGACTGAGAATAAATAAACCTTTTTAACAGTTATGAAAAAGGGTGGAAACGGAGCGAACCCCCGGTTCGACCGGAGCTGGTCACGCCCCGTGGTACCGTGAAACGTTGCTGGCGTACGCCGGCGGGTCTGCTGCACCCTCATGCGGCGACCCTGGGGATCAGTCTGCCGCGGTTCGCGGTGGTCCCCGACTCACGAAGCGATTGACCTTAAGGAGCCACGTGCCGCTCGATAATGCCGTGAAGAAGGAGATCATGGTGGAGCACGCGACCGCTGAGGGTGACACCGGTTCGCCGGAAGTCCAGGTTGCACTGCTGACCCGCCGGATCAACGACCTGACCGAGCACCTGAAGGTGCACAAGCACGACCACCACAGCCGCCGTGGCCTGCTGCTCCTGGTGGGGCGCCGCCGCCGGCTGCTGAAGTACCTGGCGAAGAAGGACATCACCCGCTACCGTGCGCTTATCGAGCGTCTCGGTCTGCGCCGGTAGCTTCTCTTTCCAGGCGGGGACGGGCGCCATTGCCCGTCCCCACCGGACAACTACACAAGCTCAACCAATATCCCGGGTCCCGGTTCCCAGCGACGGGCCGGTCCTCGGTAGTGGTCTTCGGGTACGCCCCATCGCGGGCAGAGCCGAGGACTTCAATCGAAGACCGGCCGCTGGGCGTACTCCCGCCCCGGCCGCGCCGTCGCATCGGCACGGGTCCACGGGATTGACCGCAAGGAGGTCCCTCCTGTGGAGGGTGTTTTCACTGCCGAAGCCGTGATCGACAACGGCGAGTTCGGCTCCCACAAGATCCGGTTCGAGACCGGCAAACTGGCCAAGCTGGCCGCCGGGTCCTGCGTCGTCACCCTGGACGACGAGACCGTGATCCTGTCCGCCACCACGGCGGGCAAGCAGCCCCGTGAGGGCTTCGACTTCTTCCCGCTGACCGTGGACGTGGAAGAGAAGATGTACGCGGTGGGCCGGATCCCCGGCTCGTTCTTCCGCCGCGAGGGCCGGCCGTCCGAGGACGCCATCCTCACCTGCCGCCTGATCGACCGGCCGCTGCGGCCGTCGTTCGTGAAGGGCCTGCGCAACGAGGTCCAGGTCGTCGAGACGATCCTGTCGCTGAACCCGGAGCACCTCTACGACGTGGTGGCCATCAACGCCGCCTCGCTGTCCACGCAGATCTCCGGGCTGCCGTTCTCCGGCCCGATCGGCGGCGTCCGCGTCGCCCTGATCAAGGGTCAGTGGGTCGGCTTCCCGAACCACTCCCAGCTCGACGAGGCCACCTTCGACATGGTGGTCGCGGGCCGGGTCACCGAGAGCGGCGACGTCGCGATCATGATGGTCGAGGCCGAGTCCACCCCGAAGACCCTGAGCCTGCTGGCCACCGAGGGCAGCGGTGCGATCGCCCCGACCGAGGAGATCGTGGCCCAGGGCCTCGACGCGGCCAAGCCGTTCATCAAGGTGCTGTGCGAGACGCAGCAGCAGGTGGCGGCCCAGGCGGCCAAGCCGACCCAGGAGTTCCCGATCTTCCTCGACTACACCGAGGACGTCTACGAGGCCGTCGCCAGCGAGTTCTCCGACGAGCTGGCCAAGGTGCTGACGATCGCGGGCAAGGCCGAGCGCGAGGCCGAGACCGACCGGGTCAAGGCGCTGGCCAAGGAGCGGCTGGCCGACCGGTTCGGCGACAAGGACAAGGAGATCAGCGCCGCGTTCCGGTCGCTGACCAAGAAGCTGGTCCGCGAGCGGATCATCCGCGACGGCCTGCGCATCGACGGCCGCGGCCTGGCCGACATCCGCCAGCTGTCGGCCGAGACCCACGTGCTGCCCCGGGTGCACGGCTCGGCCCTGTTCCAGCGGGGTGAGACCCAGGTCCTGGGGGTCACCACGCTGAACATGCTCCGGATGGAGCAGATGATCGACACGCTCAACCCGGAGCGCACCAAGCGCTACATGCACAACTACAACATGCCGCCCTACTCGACCGGGGAGACCGGCCGGGTCGGCTCGCCCAAGCGGCGCGAGATCGGGCACGGCGCCCTGGCCGAGCGGGCCCTGATCCCGGTGCTGCCGACCCGCGAGGAGTTCCCGTACGCGATCCGGCAGGTGTCGGAGGCGATCGGCTCCAACGGCTCCACCTCGATGGGGTCGGTCTGCGCCTCGACCATGGCCCTGCTGGACGCGGGCGTGCCGCTCAAGGGCATGGTCGCCGGCATCGCCATGGGCCTGATCCACGAGGGCGGCGAGTACGTGACGCTGACCGACATCCTCGGGGCCGAGGACGCCTTCGGTGACATGGACTTCAAGGTGGCCGGGACCCAGGACGTGATCACCGCCCTGCAGCTCGACACCAAGCTCGACGGCATCCCCGCCTCGGTGCTGGCGGCGGCGCTGACCCAGGCCCGGGCGGCCCGGCTGACCATCCTCGACGTGATGGCCGGGGCGATCTCCGCGCCGGGCGAGATGAGCCCGTACGCGCCCCGGATCCTCACCCTCAAGGTGCCGGTCGACAAGATCGGCGAGGTCATCGGGCCCAAGGGCAAGATGATCAACTCGATCCAGGACGACACCGGGGCCGAGATCACGATCGAGGACGACGGCACGATCTACGTCGGCGCGACCGACGGCCCGTCGGCCGAGGCGGCCCGGAACGCGATCAACTCGATCGCCAACCCGCACATGCCCGAGGTCGGCGAGCGGTTCCTCGGCACCGTGGTCAAGACGACCACGTTCGGTGCGTTCGTGTCGCTGCTGCCCGGCAAGGACGGCCTGCTGCACATCACCCAGATCCGCAAGCTGCACGGCGGCAAGCGGATCGAGAACATCGACGACGTGGTCCACGTCGGCGACAAGATCCAGGTCGAGATCCGCGAGATCGACGACCGCGGCAAGCTGTCGCTGGTCCCGGTCGAGGTGGTCGAGCGTGAGGCGGCCGGCGAGGACCTGTCCGGCGGTCACAGCGACGGCGAGTCCCGGGGCCCGCGCGGCGACCGCGGTGACCGGGGCGACCGGGGCGGGGACGGCTCGCACCGGACCCGCCAGCGCAACCGGGGACCGCGCGACTAGTGAGTGCCTTCCCTGCTGACGACGGTGCCTCCGTCCAGCGGACTGTGCTGCCCGGCGGGCTGCGTGTCGTAACTGAGACGCTGCCCGCCGTGCGGTCGGTCGCGCTCGGCATCTGGGTCGGGGTCGGCTCCCGCGACGAGACCGCCCGGCACGAAGGTGCCACCCACTACCTCGAGCACCTGCTGTTCAAGGGGACCAAGCGGCGGACCGCGCTGGACATCTCGGCCGAGATGGACGCGGTCGGCGGCGAGATGAACGCCTTCACCACGAAGGAATACACCTGCTACTACGCGCGGGTGCTCGACGCCGACCTGCCGCTCGCCACCGACATCCTGTCCGACATGGTGACCGGCTCGCTGATCAGCCCGCAGGACGTGGACGCCGAGCGCAACGTGGTGCTGGAAGAGATCGCCATGAACGACGACGATCCGACCGACACCGTGCACGAGGCGTTCACCGCCCAGCTGTTCGGCGACACCCCGCTCGGCCGCCCGGTGCTCGGCACGGTCGAGTCGATCAACGCGATCAGCCGGGACCAGATCTTCGAGCACTACCGGGCCCGGTACAGCCCCGAGCACCTGGTCATCGCGGCGGCCGGCAACGTCGACCACGACGACCTGGTCAACCAGGTCACCGAGGCGTTCGCCGGGGTGCTGGTGCCCGGCGCCAAGCCCGCTCCGCCCCGCCTGTCCGGCGAGTACGCCGGTCCCGGGCACGTGACCGGCACCGGCCTGCGGCTGGTGTCGCGCGGCATCGAGCAGGCCAACCTGGTGCTCGGCTGTGAGGGCCTGGCCCGCACCGATGACCGCCGGTACGCCCTCGGCGTGCTCAACGCGGCCCTCGGCGGCGGCATGTCCTCCCGGCTGTTCCAGGAGATCCGGGAGAAGCGCGGCCTGGCCTACTCGGTCTACAGCTTCGCGTCCCAGAACGCCGACACCGGCATGTGGGGCATCTACGTGGGCTGCCTGCCGTCCAAGGCCGACGACGTGCTGTCGATCTGCACCAGCGAGGTCGAGAAGCTGGTGTCCGGCGGCCTGACCGACGCCGAGCTGGAGCGGGGCAAGGGCCAGATGCGGGGCTCGATCGTGCTCGGCCTGGAGGACCCGTCCTCCCGGATGAGCCGGATCGGCAAGTCCGAGCTGGTCTACCCGCAGCTCGAGCCGGTCGAGGAGACCCTCGCCCGGATCGAGGCGGTCAGCCACGACGACATCCGGGCGATCGCGTCCGAGGTGCTGGCGCGGCCGAAGACGCTGGCGGTGGTCGGCCCGTTCGACGACGCCGACACGTTCTCCGCGGCGCTGTGATCCGGGTCGGCGTTCTCGGCGCCCGCGGCCGGATGGGCAGCACGGTCGTCCAGGCCGTCAGCGAAGCCGACGGCCTCACGGTCGCCGCCGAGATCGACGAGGGCGACGACCGCGAGGCCCTGACCGGCTGCGACGTGGTCGTCGACTTCACCCGCCCGGACGTCGTGCTCGGCAACCTGCGCTGGTGTGTCGAGCACCAGCTGGACACCGTGGTCGGCACCTCCGGCTTCGGGGACGAGCGGCTGGCCCAGGTCAAGGACTGGCTGGCCGCCGCCCCCGGCGTCCGGGTGCTGATCGCCCCCAACTTCTCGGTCGGCGCGGTCCTGATGATGCGGTTCGCCCAGCAGGCGGCCCGCTTCTTCGACTCGGCCGAGATCATCGAGCTGCACCACGCGGCCAAGGCCGACGCCCCCTCCGGCACCGCCCTGCGCACCGCCACCATGATCGCCGGCGCCCGCAAGCAGGCCGGCCTGGGTGAGCCCCCCGACGCCACCGCCTCCGAGGTCCCCGGCGCCCGCGGCGCCGAGGTGGACGGCATCCACGTCCACTCGGTCCGGGTCGCGGGCCTGGTCGCCCACCAGGAAGTCCTCCTCGGCGGCCACGGTGAGACCCTCACCATCCGCCACGACTCCCTCGACCGCGCCTCCTTCATGCCCGGCGTCGTCCTGGCCGCCAGCAAGCTCCACACCCTCCCCGAGGGCCTCACCGTCGGCCTCGACCACCTCCTCGACCTCTAGCCGGCTTGGCGGCTCACCCGCCCCCCTGAGCTCGCCGGTCCCACGGCTCCAGGCTCCCTGAGCTCACCGCCCCCAATCGGTCCGCAGCGGCCCCGCCTAGCCGCCCGCTGACCGGCCCGACCTGATCTCGGCGGCCTTTTCCCCGTGACCGGCCATCGTCCCGCCGTACTCCGGTCCCCCCTCCGGTCCCGTCCCGCTCCCGGTCGTCCCGCCGTACTCCGGTCCCGCCCCAGCCTTCCCGGACGCCCGCTGGGCCGGGCCGCAGGCACGCCAGCACCTCACACCCCGCGTGCCTCAGCAGCCCAGCCCTCGTTTGCCCGCAATGTCACATTGACGACACTCTTATGCCCGCGATGTCACATTGCGGGCATAAAGCCCCAGGGCGGGAGCGAGCCCCCGCCTGCGCACGAGCCCGCGTAGTCAGACCTCCCCGAACAGCCGGTCCCCGGCGTCCCCGAGGCCCGGGTAGATGTACCCGTGCTCGTCCAGCCGCTCGTCCACCGCCGCGGTGACCACCCGGACCGGCGGCCCCGCCTGCTCTCCGAACGCCTTTTCCAGCCGGGCGATACCCTCCGGCGCCGCCAGCAGCGAGACCGCGGTGACGGTGGCGGCCCCCCGCTCGACCAGCATGCCGATCACCGTCTGCAGGGTCCCGCCGGTGGCCAGCATCGGGTCCAGCACGAACGTCTCCCGCCCGGTCAGGTCGGCCGGGATCCGGTCCCCGTAGATCGACGCGACCAGCGACTCCTCGTCGCGAACGAGGCCCACGAAACCGACGTCGGCCATCGGCAGCAGCCGGATCATGCCGTCGAGCATGCCGATGCCGGCCCGCAGCACCGGCACGATCAGCGGCGGCGGGTTCCCGATCTTGACCCCGGCCGCGTCGCCGAGCGGGGTCCGCACCGTGACCGGCTGGACCCGGACCTCGCGGGTCGCCTCGTACGCGAGCAGGGTGACGAGTTCGTCGGCGAGCCGCCGGAACGTGGCGGTCTCGGTGCTCACGTCGCGCAGCGCGGTGAGTTTGTGGGTGACCAGCGGGTGATCGATTACCAGAGTCTGCACGTGACCAGTGTGGCAGCCCGGACCGCGGTTACCGCACCCGGCGCGCGCCGGCCGTCCCCGAGGCCCGGTGCAGGTCGGCCTCGATCGCCTGGGCGGTCCGCAGCAGCGGGGCCAGCAGGTCGTCCACCACCTCGCTGACCGAACGGCGGCCGGCGTGGGTGGACACGTTGACGGCGGCGACGGCGCGCCCGTCGGCGTCCCGGATCGGTGCCGCCACCGACCGCAGGCCCTCCTCCAGCTCCTGGTCGACCAGGGCCCAGCCCTGCGCGCGGATCTTGCCCAGCTCGGCCCGCAGCGCGGCCGCCTCCGACATCGTGTGCGAGGTCAGCGGGACCAGCGCGACCGAGGCCAGGTACCCGTCCAGCCAGTCGTCCGGCCGGTCGGCCAGCAGCACCCGGCCCATCGAGGTGGCGTAGGCCGGGAACCGGGTGCCCACGCTGATCGCGACCGTCATGATCCGCCGGGTCGGCACCCGGGCGATGTAGACGACGTCGTCCCCGTCCAGCTGGGACACCGAGGACGACTCGCGGACCTGCTCGACCAGCTGCTCCAGGTGGGGCATGGCCACCTCGGGCAGCGACAGGCTGGACAGGTAGGCGTATCCGAGCTCGAGGATCTTCGGCCGCAGCGAGAACTGGCTGCCTTCCATCCGCATGTAGCCGAGGCTGACCAGCGTGTGCAGGAACCGGCGGGCGGCCGCCCGGCTGAGCCGGGTGCTGGCCGCCACCTCGGACAGGCTGAGCTTGGGGTGCTCGGCGTCGAAGGCGCGGATCACCGCCAGCCCGCGCTCGAGCGACTGGATGAAATCCGCGTCGCGGGCGCCGTTCTCGCTGTTCGCTGTGCGCACGAGAAGAACATAGTCCCGGCCCTACTTTGACACCAGATGCGACGCCGCCCTAGGTTCGCTCTCAGCACTGCCGTTCGTACACCGCACACCGTTCGGCCGGAGGCCGACGAGCCAACATCGCGGGAGTAGTCATGGCCCTCATGGACGAGTCCGCCTGGCGCGGCAAGATCTTCACCGGCGGCTGGACCACCGGCAGCGGCGGCGATACCGCCGTGACCGAGCCCGCCACCGGGCAGGAGATCGGCCGGGTCGGCCTGGCCACCCCCGGCGACGTGGCCCGGGCCGCCCAGCTGGCGGCGGCCGCCCAGGTCAGCTGGGCGGCCAAACCCCACACCGAGCGCCAGGCCGTCCTGCGCCGGGCCGGCGACATCTGGCTGAGAGCGGCAGCCGAGATCGAGCCCTGGGGCATCCGTGAGATGGGCAAGATCCCGCCCGCCATGCAGTTCGAGACCCACGTGGCCACCGAGGAGATCTTCGAGGCGGCCACGCTGCCGTCCCGGCCCTACGGTGAGCTGCTGCCCAGCGAGCAGCCGCGGCTGAGCTACAGCGAGCGGGTCCCGGTCGGCGTGGCCGGGGTGATCGCCCCGTTCAACTTCCCGCAGATCCTCGCCATCCGGTCGGTCGCCCCGGCGCTGGCCCTCGGCAACGCGGTCATCCTCAAGCCCGACCCGCGCACCGCGGTCTCCGGCGGCGTGGTGCTGGCCCGGGTGTTCGAAGAAGCGGGTCTGCCCGAGGGGCTGCTGCACGTGCTGCCGGGCGGCGTCGACGTCGGCGAGGCCGTCGTCACCGACCCGGTCGTCCGGGTCGTGTCGTTCACCGGCTCGACCGCGGCCGGCCGCCGGGTCGGCGAGCTGGCCGCCCGCCACCTCAAGCGGGTGCACCTGGAGCTGGGCGGCAACTCGGCCCTGATCGTGCTGGACGACGCCGACCTGGACCGGGCGGCGTCGGCCGGCGCCTGGGGCTCGTTCCTGCACCAGGGCCAGATCTGCATGACGACCGGGCGCCACCTGGTCCAGCAGTCGGTCTACGACGAGTATGTGAGCAGGCTGGCCGACAAGGCCAGCCACCTGCCGGTCGGCAACCCGGCCACCGAGCAGGTCGCGCTGGGCCCGATCATCGACCAGCGCCAGCTGGACAAGGTGCACGGCCTGGTCACCGCCACCGTCGACGCCGGTGCCCGGCTGGCCGCGGGCGGCACCTACGAGGGCCTGTTCTACCGCCCCACCGTCTTGGCCGACGTCGCCCCCCAGATGCCGGCCTACGCCAGCGAGGTGTTCGGGCCGGTCGCGCCGGTGGTGCCGTTCGCGACGGCCGAGGACGCGGCCAAGCTGGCGGCCGACAGCGAGTACGGTCTGTCGCTCGGCATCCTGACCCGGGACGTGATGCGCGGGCTGGAGCTGTCGCGCAAGATCCCGACCGGGATCGTGCACATCAACGACCAGACCGTCGACGACGAGCCCAACATCCCGTTCGGCGGCCTGCTGGCCTCCGGCACCGGGGCCCGCTTCGGCGGCACCGCCAACCTCGACGCCTTCACCGAGACCCGCTGGGTGACGATCCGCGGCGACATCACCCCGTACCCCTTCTGAGCCCTGCAGTTGAGGATGGCGATGACCACCGAACGGACCCAGGTCGGGATCGTCGGCGCCGGGCCGGCCGGGCTGCTGCTGTCCCACCTGCTGGCGCTCCGCGGCGTCGACTCGGTGCTGGTGGAGAACCGCAGCCGGGCCTACTGCGAGGCCCGGCAGCGGGCCGGCCTGCTCGAGGACGGCACCGTCAAGCTGCTGCGGGCGACCGGGCTGGGTGCCCGGCTCGACCGCGAGGGCCTGGAACACGGCGGGATCTACCTGCAGTTCGCGGGGGAGCGGCACCACCTGGACTTCCTCGGCCTGACCGGTGGCCGGGCGGTGACCATCTACGCCCAGACCGAGATCGTCAAGGACCTGATCGAGGCCCGGACCGCGGCCGGGGCGGCGCTGCACTTCGAGGTCACCGGCACCGAAGTCGCCGACCTCGACACCGACCGGCCGGTGCTGCGCTACACCGACGCGGGCGGCCATCGCCACCAGGTGGTGTGCGACGCGATCGCCGGCTGCGACGGCTTCCACGGCGCCTGCCGCCCGGCCATGCCCGACGGCCTGCTGCAGGTGGTCGAGCGCAGCTACCCGTTCGGCTGGCTCGGCATCCTGGCCGAGGTGCCGCCGTCGACCGACGAGCTGATCTACTGCCGCCACCCGAACGGGTTCGCGCTCCACTCGATGCGCTCCCCGCAGGTCAGCCGGCTCTACCTGCAGGTACCGGCCGACGAGGACATCGACGAGTGGCCCGACGACCGGATCTGGGCCGAGCTCAGCACCCGGTTCGCGGTGCCCGGCTGGGAGCTCAAGCAGGGCCCGGTCACCGAGAAGTCGGTCACCCCGATGCGCAGCTTCGTGGCCGCGCCGATGCGCGCGGGGCGGCTGTTCCTGGCCGGCGACGCCGCCCACATCGTCCCGCCGACCGGGGCCAAGGGCCTCAACCTGGCCGTGGCCGACGTGACCGTTTTGGCCGACGCGCTCACCGAGCTGGCCCGCGGCCGGGGCACCGCCGCGGCCGACGCCTACTCCGATGCCTGCCTGGAGCGGGTCTGGCGGGCCAGCCACTTCTCCTGGTGGATGACGACGATGCTGCACGTGGCCGGGGACGCCATGGACGAGCAGCTGATGCAGTCCCAGCTGCGCTACGTGACCACTTCACGAGCCGCGGCCACCAGCTTGGCCGAGAACTACGTGGGTTACCCCCCGCTCAAGTCACATTTTATTTAAAGGGGGTATACCAACTCTGCTGGCCAGGTCACCCCAGGCCTACGTGATGGCGGGGGCCGCGGGCGCGCGACCGCAACGCCGCCAGGGCCGCGTACACGCCGGTCTCGGTCAGCGTCAGCGGCTCGCGCGACGCCCGCCCGGTGTACAGCAGGTGCAGCGCCCACAGCCGGTGCCGGAGCCCGTGGATCTCGCGCCGGACCGCCTCCGACAGGTCGCCCCGGCCGCGGGACGTCCAGCCCTCCTCGGCGTGGATGCGGGCCAGGTGCCGGGTCAGCTCCTCGTAGCCAGCCGGCCCGCTGACCAGCAGGAACAGCAGGCCTGCCTCGCGCACGGCGACCGCGAAGTCCGGCCGCGGGCCGTCGTCGGCGCCGACCAGGGCGGCGGTGCCGATCCGCCAGCGGACCATCGGGTCCTCGGCCATCAGCCGCCCGGTCCGGGTCAGCACCAGGCTGGAGCCGGCCCGCCGGATCGCGCCCATCTCGCCCTGGGCCAGGCCGCGCAGGGTGTGCAGCGGGAACACGTCCAGCTCCTGCCGGAGCGCGCCCGGCAGCTGGTCGCGCCAGCCGAACTCCTCGACCGCCTCGGTGATGATCGCGGGCGGGATGTAGTGCCGGGCGGTCAGCCGCAGCCCGACGTCGGCGTGCCCCAGCAGCCAGCCCAGGGTGGGCAGCGCGTCCTCGGGCGGGGCGGTCTCCTCCAGCAGCCGCGGCAGCACCGCGGCGGCCAGCCGGGACCGCTCACCGGGGCGGCTGTTGGCCCAGGCGTCCATCCGCTCGGTGTGGATCCGGTCCAGCCAGGTGTCGCTCACCCCGGGCGCGTGGTGGGCCCGGTGACGGCCGCCCTCGGGCGCGACCGGGGCCGGCGGCGGGGTGGTGATCCAGCGGTCGATGAGCGCGGCCCGCTTGGCCCGCCAGCCGCGGGCGCCGGACGACAGCTCACCGGAGGCGATGGCCAGCTCGACCGCGGCCGCGCAGGCGTCGTAGGCGGCCCGCTCGTCCGGCCCCATGACCGAGCCCCAGGCCAGCAGGGTGGTGTCGGGCGGGGCGGTGCTGGAGTTCTCCACCGCCTCGGCGTAGGCGGCGATGCCGGCCTCGTGCCCGCGTGCGTAGGCGGTGAGGATCTGCTCGGTGCCGGGGGACAGGCAGACGTCGGCGTAGCGTTCCATGCCGACCATCGAGAACAGGCGGCCGAGGGCCCGGGTCACCGCGATCAGCTCGCCGGTGGTCATCGGCCACTTGACCGGCAGCGCGTACCAGACGAATTCCTGCAGCTTGAGCTGGGAGACGGTCTCCAGGCCGGCGCCGTTGGTCAGCCAGCCGAGGGCCGCCTTGGCCTCGTCGGCTGCCTCCGGGTCCTCCCGCGCCAGGGCGTTGAGGGCCTGGGCCTCGGTCATCATGCGGCCAGTTTGCCGCAGGAACACCCCGCCCGGCTAGATAGCCGGTCCTGCACAATAACGGGGTGACCGGAATCTATGACTCGCCCGACCTGTACGAGCTCGCCTGTGCCTACCGGGACGTCCCGGCCGAGGTCGACGCGCTGGAGCGCTGGTACGCCCGGCACGCCGATCCCGAGGGGTCCAGCGGACCGCGTTCGGTGCTGGAGCTGGCGGCCGGCCCGGCCGAGCACGCGCTCGAATTCGCCCGCCGCGGCGTGCCCGCCACCGCCCTCGACCTCAGCCCGGCCATGTGCGCCTACGCCGAGCAGAAGGCGTCGGCGGCCGGGCTCGGCCTGGACGTGGTCCGGGCCGACATGCGCGACTTCAAGCTGGCCGAGCCGGTCGCGCTGGCGGTCACCATGCTGAACTCGGCGTGCCACCTGATGACCCTGGACGACCTGGTCGCCCACCTGGCGGCGGTGAGCCAGGCGGTCGCCCCCGGCGGCCTCTACATCATCGAGCTGGCCCACCCGGCCGACTTCCTCACCCTGGTCCCGCGGACCAGCTCGGAGTGGGACAGCGAGGTCGGCGCGGCCCGGGTGCACGTCCGCTGGGGTGGCGGCGACGACGTGATCGACCCGGTCACCCAGGTGACCCGCGAGCACGTTCAGGTCACCGTGCGCGACGCCGCCGGCACCCGCACCCTGGCCGACGTGGTGCCGAACCGGTTCTGGACCGGCACCGAGGTCGCGGCCGCCGTCCGCCTGGCGGGCGGCTTCACCGCGGTGGCCGGCTACGGCGACTTCGCCGACGGCGTCAGCCTGTCCGACCGCGAGGCCTGGCGCATGATCATCGTCCTGCGCCGGGTCTAGCGGCCGCGGCGCGGGCGACCGGAGCCGCCCGGGCCGCCCGGCTCAGGCGCCGGGGACCGCGAACCGCAGCAGGGCGCCGATGTCGTCCTGCAGCGGGCTGTCCCCGGCCGCCGGGCCGCCCGGCGGCACCACGAACAGCCGCGCGTCGGTGCCGGCCGCCGCCCGGACCAGGGCGGCCCCGACCTTGTCCTCGGCCACGTCGGTCACGCCCCGGTCCCGCAGCTCGGCTTCGGACAGGGCGACGTCGGCCAGCCCGGGGCCGACCCAGGCCGGGTCGGACGCCCAGGCCAGTTCGAGCGCGTTCCGGTCACCGTCGGTGTAACGCCCGCCGATGAACAGCTCGGCCACCTGCCCGTCGCGCAGCGCGGCCACGGTCGCGGCCAGGCCCTCGGCCGCCCGCCCGGTGCCGGCCTGGTTGTGGAAGGCCTCAAGCTGGCGGCGGCTGTCGTCGTCTTCGAGCTTCTGCAGGACCTCTTCGGCCGCCGTGGTCAGCTCGGCCGAGTCGACCGGCACCTCCTTGTCGACCAGCACGGTCAGCCGCCGCAGGTCGTCCGGCAGCTCGGACACCAGCAGTTCGCGGGCCCGGGTGTCGCCGGCCACGATGACCGCCTCCAGCTTGGAGCCACCCGCCGCTTTGATCACCGCGGCCGCCAGTTCCTTGGCGTTGACCTGCCAGGCGTCCTCGGCCGAGCGCTGGTAGCGGTCCTGGGACCAGCCGCCGGACTTGACCTTGTGCACCGGCCAGCCGGTGCCCCGCACATCCTGCTCCTGGCCACTGTGTTGGCCTGCACTGGCGGCCCCGCCCACCACCAGCACCTCGCCGCCCTCGCGGTTGGCGCTGACCAGCAGGTGCGGCGGCCGCGGCGGGCTCTGCACCAGCAGCGGCAGCAGGTCGGGCAGGCGGCTCCAGCGGGCCTGCTCCCGGCGCGGCGGCCCCGGCAGCCCGACCGTCAGCGGGGCCCGGCCGTTGGCACCGAACGCCGCCACCCCCGCCGTCCCGAACGTCTCCGGCCCGGTCAGCGCGGCCGCGACCGCGTCCAGGGTGGCGCGGTCGTCGTGCTCCTTGGCCAGCTCTTCGCGCTGGTCGCGCCAGTGCAGCTGGCGGGCCTGGGCGTCGGCTCCGCGGTTGGTGTCGGTGGTGTCGAGGTAGACCGACACGAACGGCCCCGGGTTCTCCAGCAGCGGGCGCAGGAACGTCAGATCCACGGTGCCTCCTGATCGGCCTCGGTAACGACAGGATCTCCGGGCAGCCTACGCGCGGGCGGCCGGCCCGCTGCCGCCGGGCGGCCCGAGCACCCGGTCCAGGTACGGGTTGGCGAACCGGCCGTCCGGGTCGACCTCGTCCCGGATCCGGACGAAGTCGTCGAAGTGCGGGTACAGCGCCCGCAGCCGGGCCGCGTCCAGCGTGTGCATCTTGCCCCAGTGCGGGCGCCCGCCGACCCGGGCCACGATCGACTCGAACAGCGCGAAGTAGGCCTCGTAGGGGAGCCCGCGGTACTGGTGGATGGCGATGTAGGCGCTGGCGCGGCCGTTGGCGGTCGACAGCCAGATGTCGTCGGCCGCCGCCACCCGCACCTCGACCGGGAACATCACCGGGTCGGCCAGCTTGGGTACCTCCCGGCGCAGCTCGGTCAGTACCTCGGGTGCGGTCGCGGCCGGGATCGCGTACTCCGATTCCACGAACCGCACCCGCCGCCGGGTGGTGAACACCCGGTGCGAGCGGTCGGAGTAGCTGCGCCGCGACAGCGCCGCCGAGGTGATCTGGTTCAGCCGGGGGATGATCCGCGGGGCCCGGCGGCCGGTCCGGCACAGCAGCCCGAAGGCGGCGTTCTCCATCACCTCGTACTCATAGAACCGCCGGGCGGCGCTGAGCGGGCGGGCCTGCTGGCCGGCCGGGACCCGGTTGTTCTGCTTGACCAGCGCGTTGCGGCCGTAGGGGATCCAGTAGAACTCGAAGTGGTCGTGGGCGGCCGCCAGCTCCCCGAACCGGCCGATCACGTCCTCGACCGGCTCCGGCCCCTCCTCGGCGGCCAGCGCGAAGGCGGGCACGCAGCGCAGCGTGACCTCGGTGATGATGCCGAGCGCGCCCAGCCCGACCCGGGCCGCCACGAACAGGTCGGGCCGCTCGGTGGCCGAGCAGCTGACCGCCGAGCCGTCGGCCAGCACCAGCCGCAGCCCCTCGATCTGGGTGGCCAGCCCGCCCAGGCCGGCCCCGGTGCCGTGGGTGCCGGTCGAGACCGCCCCGGCCACCGTCTGCACGTCGATGTCGCCCAGGTTGGCCAGCGCCAGCCCGAGCCGGTCGAGGTCGGCGTTGAGTTCCCGCAGCTGGGTGCCCGAACGCACGGTGACCAGCCCGGACCGGGTGTCGGCGGCCACGATGCCGGCCCACCCGGACAGGTCGAGGGCGACCCCCGGGGCGGCCGCGATCGGCGTGAACGAGTGCCCGCTGCCGACCGCCCGGATCGTCAGCCCGTCGGCGGCCGCGGCCGTGACCGCCTGCGCGATCCCTTCCGCGCTGACCGGCCGCTCCCAGCGGACCGGGGTGACGGTGACGTTGCCGGCCCAGTTCCGCCAGGTGCCGTCCGCCACGTCGCCTCCCGGGGCCGTCCTACTCGCAAGTAACGGATCATGTCACGGGCCTTCTCCTTTCGCCAGCCATGGCCTACTGTGCGGGCATGCCCGCAGTTGATCAGGCCACCAAGGGAATGGACCCGCCGCTGGCCGTGGTCGACCTGGCGGCGTTCGACGACAACGCCGACGACCTGGTCCGCCGCGCGGCCGGGCGCCCGATCCGGGTGGCCAGCAAGTCGGTCCGCTGCCGGGCGCTGCTCGACCGGGTGCTGGCCCGGCCCGGCTTCGCCGGCCTGCTGTGCTACTCGCTGCGCGAGGCGCTGTGGCTGTCCACCGAGGACACCAGCGACGACCTGGTCGTCGGGTACCCGACCGCCGACCGCGGGGCGCTGGCCGCGCTGGCGGGCGACGAGGTCGCCCGGCGCCGGATCACGCTGATGGCCGACTCACCCGGCCAGCTCGACCTGATCGACGAGGCGGTCGGGGCCGGCCACCCCGAACTGCGGATCTGCCTGGACCTGGACGCGTCCTGGCGCCCGTTGCTGGGGCGGGCGGCCGTGCACATCGGGGCGCTGCGGTCGCCGCTGCACACCGCCGGCCAGGCGGTCGCGTTCGCCCGCCACGTGCTCGGGCGGCCCGGGTTCACGCTGGCCGGGGTGATGTCCTACGAGGCCCAGATCGCCGGCCTGGGCGACGCGCCGCCCGGACGGCCGCTGCGGGCGGCCGCGCTGCGCCTGATCCAGCGGCTGAGCGCGTCCGAGCTCCGCGAACGTCGCAGCGAGGCGATCGGCCAGATCCAGGCGCTGACCCCGCTGGAGTTCGTCAACGGCGGCGGCACCGGCAGCCTGGAGACCACCGTCGCCGACCCGTCGGTCACCGAGGTCACGGCCGGTTCCGGGCTGATGGGGCCGGTCCTGTTCGACGCCTACCGGCGGTTCTCGCCGCGCCCGGCTCTGCTGTACGCGCTGCCGGTCGTCCGCCGCCCGGGCGGGCCGGTCGCGACCTTGTTCTCCGGCGGGTACATCGCCTCCGGGCCGTCCGGTAGGGACCGGTCGCCGACGCCCTACCTGCCCGCCGGGCTCAAGCTGTCCGGGACCGAAGGGGCCGGCGAGGTGCAGACCCCGGTCCGCGGGACGGCCGCCGCCAACCTGCGGGTCGGCGACCGGGTGTGGCTGCGGCCCGCCAAGGCGGGCGAACTGGCCGAGCGCTTCAACGACTACTGCCTGGTCGAGGACGACGCCCCCGCCTACCCGGCGCCCACCTACCGGGGCGAGGGCCAGTGCTTCGGCTGACCAGCCCATGAGCGAGGTCGCCAAGCCCTCGGCCGGCCAGGTCCCGCTGCCGTCGGTGGCCGGGGACACGACCGGCCTGGCCGCCCTGGCCGAGCCCGGGACCCCGGTCCGCGGCGGCTGGATCTCGCTGCTGTTCATCGCCAACATCGGGCTGTGGCTGGGCGTCTACGCTCCCATCCAGGTGCTGCTGCCCGAGCAGGCCCAGCACCTGGACCGGGCCAGCAAGACCCTGCTGCTGTCGGTCGTGATGGGCGCGGGCGCGCTGGCCGCGCTGGTCACCAACCCGATCGCCGGCGCCCTGTCCGACCGCACCACGTCCCGCTGGGGACGGCGGCACCCGTGGACGGTGGGCGGGGCGGTGCTGGGCGCGCTCGGCCTGGCGGTGCTGTCGGTCGCGCCCGACGCGGCGGTCATGATGATCGGCTGGTTCCTGGCCCAGGCCGGGCTGGGGGTCATGCTGGCCACCCTGACGGCGGCGCTGCCCGATCGGGTGCCGGTCGCCCAGCGCGGCGCCCTCGGCGGGCTGATCGGGATCAGCCAGATGCTCGGCACCGTGCTCGGCGCCGCTCTGGTCACTGTGCTGGTCACCGGCCTGGCGTCCGGCTACCTGGCCTGCGGGGTGCTGGTCATCCTCGGGGCGCTGGTGTTCGCGCTGTTCACCCCGGACGACGTGCTGCCGCCGGGGCTGGTGCCCAGGCACTCGGTCCGGACCACGCTGCGCAAGCTGTGGGTGTCGCCCCGCCGCTACCCGGACTTCGGCTGGGCCTGGACCATGCACTTCCTGATCAACCTGGGGAACGGGCTCGGCACCTTGTACCTGCTGTACTTCCTGTCCGACGCCGCCCACTACCACGACCCGCAGACCGGGCTGCTGATCCTGATGGCGATCTACGGCGGGGCCCTGATCGTGGCCGGCGTGATCTGCGGCACCGCCTCGGACCGGTCCGGTAAGCGCCGCCGCTACGCGGTGGGGGCGGCCGTGATCATGGCGGTCGCCGCCCTGCTGCTGGTCATCTCGCCCACCTGGACGGCCGCGCTGGCGGCGGCGCCGCTGCTCGGCCTGGGGTTCGGCACCTACTGGGCGGCCGCCCCGGCGGTGCTGACCCAGGTGCTGCCGGCCGCCTCCGACCGGGCCAAGGATCTGGGCGTGATCAACGTGGCCACCGCGCTGCCGCTGGTGGTGGCGCCGATGATCGCCGGCATCGTGCTGTACACGGCCCACAGCTACCCGGCTCTGTTCGCGCTGTCGGGGGTGGCGACGATCGGCGGCGGGCTGGCGGTGCTGCGGATCCGCTCGGTTGCATAATTGCCAGCCCGGTCCGGTCAAGGAAATAATTAACCGATCCGCCGCTGTCGACCCGAGCGAGGTCAGCGTGCCGCCTGCCCGTGCCCCGGACCGGGCCCGCCCGGGACCACCGACCGAGGAGCGCAACCACCGCACGGTCGACCTCGACACGCTGCCCACGCTGCGCCTGCTGGACCGGCTCAACGGCGAGGACGCGCTGGTCGCCCCGGCCGTCCGCCGGGCCCTGCCGGCCCTGGCGATGGTGGTCGACCAGGCCGTCCGCCGGGTCGCCGGCGGCGGTCGGGTGCACTACGCGGGCAGCGGCACCTCCGGTCGCCTCGGGGTGCTCGACGCGGCCGAGCTGGGCCCCACCTTCGGCCTGCCGCCCGGGGTCGTCGTAGCCCACCTGGCCGGCGGCGAGCAGGCGCTCCAGCAGCCGGTCGAGGGGGCCGAGGACGACCGGGCGGCCGGGGCGGCGGCCGCCGCCGGGGTCCGGGCGGCCGACCTGATGCTGGGCCTGTCGGCGGCCGGGGCCGCCCCCTACGTCGGCGCCGCCCTCGAGCAGGCCCGCGCGGCCGGCGCGTTCACCGCCCTGGTCACCGCCAACCCGGCCGCCCCGCTGGCCGCCCTGGCCGACGTCTGCGTGTGCGCCGACACCGGCCCGGAAGCGATCACCGGCTCCACCCGGCTCAAGGCCGGCACCGCCCAGAAGATGCTGCTGAACAGCTTCTCGACCGCGCTGATGGTGCGGACCGGCCGGACCTACTCCAACCTGATGGTGCACGTCACCCCGGTCAACGCCAAGCTCCAGGGCCGCCAGCAACGGCTGCTGGCCCAGGCGACCGGGATGACGGCGGCCGAGTGCGACGCGGCCCTGGCCGCGGCCGGCGGCGACCTGCGGGTCGCGCTGGTCACGCTGCTGGGCGGGGTCGACCCGGAGCTGGCCCGGGACGCGCTCGACCGCTCCGGCGGCGTCGTCCGCGCCGCCCTGGATCAGCTGTAACGACGCGGGCGCGCTCTGGGCGGCCGCCCGGGCCAGCCGGACCGCCCCCGCCACCGGCGGGTCGGTCAGCGCCCGCACCGCGCTGCCCGGCAGCACCCCGCGGACCGCGATGACCGCCGCCTCGCGCAGCCGCGGGTGACCCATCAGCCCGCCGCCGAGCACGACCGGGAGGGCGGCCGGCGGCCCGTCGGGGACGCCCAGCCGCCGCATGGCCGAGGCGGCCAGCCCGGCCAGCGCCTGGGCCGCCTCCACCGCGATGGCGCGGGCGGCCGCGTCGTCGGCGTCCAGCACCAGCGGCGCGTGCCGGGCCCAGCGGCGCGGGTGCGGGTGGTCGTAGAACATCCGGTGCAGCTCGTCGATGTGACTGGCCCCGGCCGCCGCCAGCAGCACCTCACCGAGCGCGCCCAGCGGCACGCCGCGGTCCCGCCGGTCCAGCAGCGCCCGCACCGCCGCCCGGGTGATCCAGTAACCGCTGCCCTCGTCGCCCAGCAGGTAGCCGAACCCGCCCGACCGGGCCTCGCGGCCCTGCCAGGTGCCGACCGCGATCGAGCCGGTGCCGCAGATCACGGCCACCCCCTCGTCCAGCCCGGCGGCCGGCAGCACCAGCATCGCGTCGTTGACCACGATCACGGTGCCGGTCCGGGTCAGCGGGGCCAGCCGGTCGGCCAGGAACTCCTGCGCCCCCGGCACGTTGCTGCCCGCCGAGCCCGCGCAGATCGCGTCGAACGGGTCGCCCAGCGGCAGCTGGGCCAGCAGTTCGGCCAGGGCGGCGGCGGCCGAGTCGGACCCGGCCGCGGTCAGGCTGGCGCTGGCGGCCTGGGCCTCGGCCACCACGGCGCCGTCCACCACCATCCGCGCCCGGCTCGACGTGCCGCCGATGTCGAGTCCAAGCAGCCTGACGGTGCTATTTGGCTCGCTCACCTTCGGGGCGCCTTAAGGCGGAGCCTTCCCTCGTCGCTCCGGCGCTCGTTCCTCGCGCCTCGCTCCTCAGTCCAGGCACCGCCGCGCCCCTGCGGTTCGCTCGCGGTCACTCGGGCTCCTTCCGGGAAAGTTCCGCGTCAGCTTATCCGCCGCTTTCTCATCCTCACCAGATTTGGCCGCCGCCGGCCGGGTAGCCGCCGCCCATGCCCGATGTCTACACCGTGCTCGGCCAGGACCACGCCGAGGTCAAGCGGATGCTCGACGAGCTCGAAAACGGCCCGACCCGGATGGGCGGCGCCTCTGCCGCCCAGCTGGCCGAGCGCAAGAAACTGGTCCAGCAGCTGGTCATCGCCGAGTCCAAGCACGAGGCGGTCGAAGAGGAGTTCTTCTGGCCGGTGATCCGCGACCTGTCCGGCAACGGCCCCCAGCTCGCCGACCACGGCACCGAGCAGGAGCAGAACGCCAAGCTGGTCCTGGCCAAGCTGGACGAGGCCGACCCCGGCGACGACGAGTTCGAGGAGCTGGTACACGCCATCGTCCGCGACGGCCGGGCCCACATCGACTACGAAGAGCAGCGGGTGTGGCCGCGGCTGCGTGAGGTGCTGATCCCGAGCGGCGCCGAAAAGCTCGGCATGAAGCTGCTGCAGGCCAAGGACACCGCCCCGACCCGGCCGCATCCCCACGTGCCGCCCCGTCCCGGCGTCCTCAAGGCGACCGGGCCCGCCGCCGCCGTGGCCGACCACCTGCGCGATGCCGTCACCGGCCGGGGCAAGAAGGGGTAAAAAGTAGGCGGGAGGCCGCCGTGACCGCATCGCTGGTTCTGCTCAACGTAAGGCTGTGGTCACCGGACGGGGCCGGGGGTGGCTGCGACGCGCTCGTGGCTGACGGGTCCCGGATCACCGCCCTGACCGGCACGGCCGAGGCCCGGGCGCTGGCCGGCCCGCGGACCCGGGTCATCGACCTCGGCGGCCGCCTGGTCATCCCCGCGTTCGGCGACGCCCACGTCCACCCGGTCGGCGGCGGCCTGGAGAGCCTGCGCTGCGACCTCACCGGCCTGCGGGCCCGGGACCAGTACCTGCGGGTCATCGCGGACTCCGTGCGCGCCCTGGGCCTGGGCCCGGGCGACTGGGTCCTGGGCGGCGGCTGGTCCATGGAAGCCTTCCCGGGCGGGGTCCCGGTCGCCGCCGACCTGGTGGACGTGGCCGGGGGCCGCCCGGTGTTCCTGCCCAACCGGGACCACCACAGCGCCTGGGTCAGCCCGGCCGCGCTGGCCCGTGCGGGCATCACCCGCGACACCCCCGATCCGGCCGTCCGGCGGGTCGGGCGTGTCCCGGGTGATGCCCGCCCGGGCCAGCGCGGCTGGGCTGACCCAGGCGCTGTGGTGGTCGCGGTTGGGCAGGAACACCGGGCGGCCCCCGGCCGCCGTGGTCAGGTCGGCCCCGGA
>JAFAYQ010000012.1 GCA_019240215.1 Actinomycetota bacterium
GTAGATGCGGGCGGCTGAGGCGGCGCTGTTGGTGAACCAGTACAGGGAGATCGCGTCGAGCATGTCGTCGACGGCCAGGGCGTCTTCGGCCAGGCCGTGGTTGTCGGTCTTGGACTGGAACTTGTCGTAGATCCAGGCGGCCTGGCCCGCGGGCGAGTCCGCCAGGGCGAACCCGATGGTCTCCGGCTTGGTGCCTTGCAGGTGGTTCGCCCCGCCCAGCTCGCCGCTGTAGCGGGCGACGGTCTCCACGGCGTGGCGCTCTTCGGGTGACAAGGTTCCGGGGATCTGCGCGGGCACGGCGTACTGGGTGTTCAGGTGGATTCCGAGCAGGCCCTCGGGTTGCATGGCTCCGAGGGCGGTGGTAACGACGGCCCCCCAGTCGCCGCCTTGCGCGGCCCAGCTGGTGTAGCCCAGACGCTTCATCAGCTCCACCCACGCGCCGGCGATGCGCGGCACGTCCCACCCGGTCTCCGTCGGCTTGCCGGAGAACCCGAAGCCGGGCAGGGAGGGGACGACGACGTCGAAGGAATCGGCGGCGTCCCCGCCGAACGAAACCGGATCGGTCAGCGGGCCGATCAGCTGCACGAACTCGACGATCGAGCCCGGCCAGCCGTGCGTGAGGATCAGCGGCATGGCGTTCGGGTTCTTCGACCGGACGTGGAGGAAGTGGATGTCCAGCCCGTCAATCTCGGTCAGGAATTGGGGGAAGGCATTGAGCCCGGACTCAAACCGCCGCCAGTCATAGCCGCGCTCCCAGTACTCGATCAAAGACCGGGCGTTTTCCACCCGGACCCCTTGCGACCAGTCGCCCACCGTTTCCGGGTCCGGCCACCGGGTCCGGGCCAGCCGCTGCTTGAGATCCTCGATCTCCGCATCCGGAACCGACACGGTGAACGGGCGGATCAGGGCCGACGTCGATGCGGTCATTGGCTTCTCCTATTCCAGTGCACACTGGTGTGTAGTGCACACAGATGTGCACTCTATTCCACTACACACCGGTGTGCAACACTGGCGTCGTGCCGACCGAGTCCTCCCGGGTGCGCTCGATGAACGAGACCCGCGATCGCATCCTCGACGTCGCCCTCGAGGTGCTGGGAGGAAACCCCGACGCCGGAATGGGCGACATCGCCGCCGCCGCTGGTGTCGTCCGTCGCACCGTCTATCTCCATTTCCCCTCCCGCCTCGACCTGGTCCGGACGCTCACGGAACGGGCTGTCGCCGAGATGACCGCCGTGCTCACCGAAGTCAACGCGGCCGATGGAGCGGCGGACGCGATGTGGGCCGCCTTCATCGCCCGCGTCTGGCCGGTGGCGCACCGGTACCGAGTGCTGCTGGCGCTGCGCCGGGGCGAGTACGGCGAGGCGATCCACGGCCTGCTCGGGCCGGTCGACGAACTCCTCGCCGACCTCGTGCAACGGGGCCAGGACAGCGACGTGTTCGCACGGCACCTGCCGGCCGGCCTGCTGAGCCAGATCGCCTACGGCGCCGTGTTCGCCATCGCCGACAGCGACCGGTCGAACGGGACGCTGGGCGCCCGGGCCGCGACGATCACCAGCCTGCTGCTGCTGGGAGTTCCCGAGACGCGGGCCATCGCTCTCGCAGGCACCGGGCCCTGACCACAGCTCGTGTCAGTGGGAGCTGGAGTTATGTCAGCGGCGGGCGGGCTGGCTGTCAGTGGCGTGTCAGCGGGGGTCGGCAGGATGGAGGCATAAGAACTGCTGACGGGGATTGAGGGAGGTCAACATGAGTGCGGTAAT
Source organism: Actinomycetota bacterium (assembly GCA_019240215.1). Lineage (GTDB taxonomy): Bacteria > Actinomycetota > Actinomycetes > Streptosporangiales > Streptosporangiaceae > Bog-532. The sequence continues at coordinate 1,758 of JAFAYQ010000012.1, forward strand.
CGAGGCCGCCGGGCTGGAGAAGCGCTTCGGCGAGACGCAGGCGCTGGCGGGGGCGGGATTCAGCGCCGAGAAGGGCACCGTGCTGGCGTTGCTGGGACCGAACGGGGCGGGCAAGACGACCGCCGTCCGGGTGCTGTCGACGCTGCTCAAGCCGGACGGCGGCGCGGCCCGGATCTGCGGGTACGACGTCGTCCACGAGGCGGTCCAGGTGCGGCAGCTGATCGCGCTGACCGGGCAGTACGCCTCGGTCGACGACGAGCTGACCGGCAGCGAGAACCTGGTCATGATCGGCCGGTTGCTGGGGCTCGGCCGAGCGCAGGCCAAGGACAAGGCGCGCGAGCTGCTGGCCCGGTTCGGGCTGACCGACGCGGCCAAGCGGGCCACCAAGACCTACTCCGGGGGCATGCGGCGACGGCTGGACCTGGCCGCCAGCCTGGTCGGCGACCCGCAGGTGATCTTCCTGGACGAGCCGACCACCGGGCTGGACCCGCGGGCCCGCAACCAGGTGTGGGACACCGTGCGGGGGCTGACCGCCAACGGGGTGACAGTGCTGCTGACCACCCAGTACCTGGAAGAGGCGGACGAGCTGGCCGACCACATCGCGGTCATCGACCGCGGCCGGGTGGTGGCCTCCGGCACCGCCAGCGAGCTGAAGGCGACCACCGGCAAGCAGACCATCGAGGTCCGGCCGGCCGACCGGTTCCGGGCGCCCGAGGTGGCCGAGCTGGTCACCCGCCTGACCGGGGAGACGCCCGAGGTCAGGACCGAGACCGGGCTGGTCACGGCGACCGCGGTCGACCCGGCGGTGCTGTCGGAGCTGGTGCAGCAGCTCGGCCAGCGGGGCATCGTGGCGGCCGAGCTGGCGCTGCGGCTGCCCAGCCTGGACGAGGTGTTCCTGGCCCTGACCGGGCACTCGGCCGACGACCAGAACGTGAACGAGGACGAGAACCACGAGTCCAGCGAGGAGCTGGCGGACGCGGGGAGGACGGCATGACCACCCTCGACATCACCAGCCCGGCCGCCCGGCCAGCCGTACCGGGGCCGGAGCCGAAGAAGCGGGTCAGCGGCCGCCAGATGGTGGCCAACGCGCTGACGCTGGCCTGGCGCAACATCGCTCAGCTCAAGCACTCGCCGGAAAAACTGCTCGACGTCACGCTGATGCCGATCGTGTTCCTGCTGCTGTTCCTGTACGTGTTCGGCGGCGCGGTGGCGGGCAGCACCCATTCCTACCTGCAGGTCCTGCTGCCCGGCCTGGTGGCCCAGATGACGATGTTCGCCACCATGGGGCTGGGCACGGCGTTGAACGAGGACATCCACAAGGGCGTGTTCGACCGGTTCCGCAGTCTGCCCATCGGGCGGTCGTCCCCGCTGATCGGGGCGGTGCTGGGCGACACGGCCCGGTTCCTGACCGTGATCGTGGTGCTGACCGGGTTCGGGTCGGCGCTGGGCTTCCGGTTCCACACCAACGTGCTGGCGGTGCTGGCCGCGTTCGGCCTGGCCTACGTGTTCTACCTGGCCGTGTGCTGGATCTCGGTACTGATCGGGATGATCGCCCCGAGCCCGGAGACCGTGCAGGGCATCGCGTTCATCTTCATCATGCCGCTGGTGTTCGGCAGCAGCATCCTGGTCCCCAACACCAAGACGTTCCCGGGCTGGCTGCAGGCCTGGGTCAAGGTCAACCCGATCACCCACCTGGCCGACGCGGTGCGCGGGCTGACGGTGGGCGGGCCGACCTCGACCCACGTGCTGTACACGCTGGCCTGGGCGGCCGGGATCGTGCTGGTCACGTTCCCGATCGCAGTACGGATGTACAGCCGCCGGGTGTGACCCTTTAAATATTCAAGGTCAGGGCATCGGCCCGGGTGAGGGCGCGACCGCGCTGGTAGGCGGCGGCGAACTCGTCCGGGCCGATCGCTGCGCTCACGGCGGCGGTGGTCCTGATCACCTCGAAGCTGGCGGTGTCGGAGAAGCCGCGCATGGTGTGGGCGAGGCCGAGCAACTCGGCCGCCCGGCCGGGCTCGCCGCGGGCGGCGGCCAGGGCCGCGAAGCCCTCCACCACCCCGGCCAGGGCCGGGTTGATCGGGATCGGCATGATGCCGTCGACGTTCTCGGCCAGCATCGTGATCGCCCGGCGGTGCCAGCGGGACGCCTGGTCGAGGTCGCCTTCCTGCTCGGTCAGGCAGCCGAGCTTGCTGAACGCGCGGATGGCGGCCAGCCGGATGTCGAGCCGGGCCGACCGCGGCTCGGCGATCTCCCGGGCCCGGTCCAGCAGCCGCCGGGCGCCGGCCAGGTCGCCGTCCCGCCGGACCAGCTCGGCCAGCTCCACGTAGCCGTTGATCTCGTCGTCGTTCTCGCCGAACTGACGGGCGGCGTTCACCCCCTGCTCGAGGTCGGCCCGGGCCTGGCCCAGGTCACCGGCGGCGGCCCGGGCGCGGCCGAGCGGGATCAGGTGCATCTGCCCCCAGTGCGAGGCCTTGCCCGCCATCGCGTACTGGTGCGCCTCCTCGAGGACCCGGACCGCCTCTTCGGGATGGTCGCGGGCCATCGCCACCTCAGCCTGGCCGCCGAGCACGACGATCAGGCCCCACCGGTCGCCGATGGTCTGGAAACGCTCGTAGGCCTCGGCCAGGTAGCCGTCGGCCTCGTCGACCTCGCCGTCGTTCATGGCCAGGTGACCGCCCATGGCCAGCCCGGCTGCCCGGATCCAGGGGTGGTGGTGCTCGGTCAGCTCTTTCATCAGGCGGCGGGCGCCGGGCTGGTCGCCGCTGAACATGGCGGCCAGGGCGGGCGCCAGGGCCAGCACCGGGTGGGTGGTCTCGGGGGTGACCCGGACGGCCGACCGCAGCAGCGCGTCCCGCAGCAGCTCGACGCCGTCGGGGCCGCGGAGGGCCGGGTTGGCCTCCGAGTCCTCGGCGAACCCGCCGATCACGGCGGCGAACTCGCTGATCGCGTACTCGTCGAGCAGCCCCGGCGGCGGCTCGGGGCCGACCAGGTCCTGCACCTCGCGGGCCCAGCTGCCGCCCTCGGCGTCGAAGTCGAGCATGACCCAGAACCACATCAGGCTCGCCACCAGCCGCAACGCCAGCTCGGCGTCCCGCTGGTCGACGGCGAAGCGGAGCGCGGCCGAGTAGTTGTCGTGGTCGGCGTTCAGCCGGTCCAGGTAGCGCAGCTGCTCGGCGGTCCGCAGCCGGGACTCGGCGTCGACCGCCATGGCCAGGAAGTACTCCGCGTGCGCGCGCTGGACCTGGTCCTTCTCGCCGGACTCGATGAGCCGCTCGTCGGCGTAGACCCGAACCGTCTCCAGCAGCCGGTACCGGACCTCGGCCTCGCCGGTCGCGGTGACCAGCGACTTGTCGACCAGCGCGGCGACCACGTCGATGACGTCATCGGTGCCGCCCCCCGGGGGGCCGCAGACCTGCTCGGCCGCGTCCGGGGTGGCGCCGCCGCGGAACACCGACAGGCGGCGCAGCACCGTCCGCTCGGGCTCATCGAGCAGGTCCCAGCTCCAGTCGACGATCGCCCGCAGGGTCTGGTGGCGGTCGGCGTTGGCCCGCGATTTGGTGCCCAGCAGCCGGAACCGGTCGCTCAGGCGGCTCTCGACCTGGGTCAGGGTCAGCGACCGGAGCCGGGCGGCGGCCAGCTCGATGGCCAGCGGGATGCCGTCCAGGGCCGAGCAGATGCCGATGACCGGGCCGACCGTCTCGGCGTCGATGGTGAACCCGGGACGGACGGCGGCGGCCCGGTCGCGGAACAGCCGGATGGCCGCGTAGCCGGTGGCCTCGGCCGCGTCGGCGCCCGGCGGGGGCAGCGGCAGCGACGGCACCGGGCACAGGGTCTCGCCGGTCACCCCGAGCGGCTCACGGCTGGTGGCGAGGATGCGGACGCCGGGCGCGGCCGACAGCACCCGGGCCGCCAGCCGGGCGACCGCGTCGATGACGTGCTCGCAGTTGTCCAGCACGAGCAGCAGTCGCTGGGTGGCGAGCGCGTCGGCCAGCCGGTCGATCGGCGACGGCGGCAGGACCAGGCCGACCTCGGTGATCCGGACCGGTTCGGGCACGCCGAGCGCGTTGAGCACGGTCTGCGGGATGTCGGCGCTGTCGCGGACCGGGGCCAGCGGCACGAACCAGGCGCCGTTCGGCATCTCCGGGGCCTTGAGCGCGGCCGCCTCCAGCCCGAGCCGGGTCTTGCCCGCTCCCCCGGGCCCGGTCAGCGTGACCAGCCGGGTGTCGCCGAGCTGCTTGCCGACCCGTTCGAGCTCGTCCTCGCGGCCGACGAAGCTGGTCAGCTGGGCGGGCAGGTTACCGGCGCGGGCCGGGCCGTCATGGTTGGTGTCCCCGGCGGCCGGTGCGGATTCGGAAAAACCTGAATGGCCATTGGTGCGGGTGGCCGGGTCAGCCGAGGCGGGGGCGTGGGGGGCGCCGGCCGAGGCGGGGGCGTGGGCGGCGCCGGCCGTGGCCGGGACGGGGGCGGCCAGGCTGGGGTCGGCCCGCAGGATGCCCAGGTGAACGGCGGCCAGCTCGGGCGACGGGTCGACGCCGAGCCGGTCGGCCAGCAGGCGGCGGGTCTGGTCGTAGACGGCGAGCGCCTCGGCCTGACGGCCGGCCGCGTAGAGGGCGCGCATCAGCTGGCCGCGCAGCCGTTCCCGCAGCGGGTGGGCGGCCGCCAGCTCTTCCAGGTCGGCGACGTACTGGGCGCCCTGCCCGAGCGCCAGCCGGGCCTCGTTGAGGTCCTCGGCGGCCGACAGCCGCAGCTCTTCCAGCCGGGCGACCGGTCCGGCCGCGAACGGCGCGTCGGCCACGTCGGCCAGCGCGGGCCCGCGCCACAGGTCGAGGGCGGCGGCCAGCTGGGTGGCGGCGGCGGCCGGGTCGCCCGCACTGAGCGCGGTGTGGCCCTGGCCGGCCAGCCGCTCGAACGCGACCGCGTCGATGGCGGCCGGGTCGATGGCCAGCCGGTAGCTGCCGCTGGCGTAGGTGACCAGGTCCCGGCCGGCCGCCTGCCGGAGCCGGGACACCAGGGCCTGCAGGGCGTTGGCGGGGTCGGCCGGGCGGTCCTCGGGGCGCTCGTCCGGCCACAGGTCACCCGCCAGCCGGTCGACGGTGACCGCGCTGCCGCCGGCCACGGCCAGGCGGATCAGCAGGGCCCGCAGCCGCGGCCCGGCCAGCGGGGCAGGCTGGCCCGCGGTATCCCGCAGCTCCAGCGGACCCAGGATCCCGACGCGCACGCCGTCACCCCCTTCCGGCCTCATTGTCCCAGACGCAAGGGGCTTCCTTGGCCGGGCGCGCGGCCGGACGGCGGGACGCGGGGGTGCTGAGCAGCCCGAAGCCGCCGGGGCGGGGGCCGGTCAGGCCAGGCGCTGCAGACCCTGCAGGACCTGCTGCATCACCGCCAGGTCGGGGACCTCGCGCGGGGGCCGGGCCGGGCGCGGGGCCGAACCGGTCGCGTTGTCGCCGGGGGCGGCGGGCGGCGGCACCACGGTCGGACGGCGCCGCGGCAGGAAAACGTCGAATACGTCGGGGGTGTCCGACGGGGAGGGGGCTTCCTCGATGACCGAGGGCGGATACGTGACGGCCTCAGCCTCGGCCGACAGTGCCGTCTCCAGCGCAGCGTGGACCGCCGCCGATACTCCCCAACTCACCGGTTCCCCCTCCGGAGTTTCCGCTTGTCCAGCCAGGCTATGCGGCCGATGACGGCGAAGCCAGGACCATTCGGAAAGAAGTCGCATCTCAGAACTGTTCGTAACATTTACTGACGAACAGTCAGCCCTCGGCCACGTTTAGCCAGGTAGAAGGCTCGCGATAGTGACAGCCCGCGAGGGAGGCGGCGTAGCCCGTAACCGGATAACCCGTGGCGGCGACGGCCGCCGTCCGGTGATGATGGCCGGCGTGGCAGCAGTCGAGGTCGTGGTCGCCCACCATGAGTGCGCGACCCTGCGGGTGGGCGACACGTTCCTCAAGGTCGACTCCGACCAGGCGCGCACCGACGTCGAGGTCGAGGCGATGGCCCGGGCGCCGGTTCCGACGCCGGAAATCTTGTGGCGCCAGCCGCCGGTGCTGGCGCTCGCCGCTCTGCCGGGGAAGGCCCTGGGCCGGCTGGGCCGACCGTCGGACGCCTCGCCGGCCGCGTGGGCGGCGGCCGGGGCCGTCATCCGGCGGCTGCACGACGCGCCGCTGCCGCCCTGGCCCGGCCGCAGCCCCGGCCAGCTGGAAGCCAAACTCGACCGCGAGTGCGAGTGGCTCCTGGCCCACCACGTCCTGGCCGCCGGCCTGGTCACCCGCAACCGCCAGATCGCGGCGGCGGCGCTGCGGCCCTGGACTCCGGTCTTCATCCACGGCGACCTGCAGGTCGCCCACGTGTTCGCCGTCGGTGAGGAGATCACCGGCGTGATCGACTGGACCGATGCGGGCCCCGGTGACGCCCTGTGGGACCTGGCCATCCTGACGCTCGGGCACCAGGAGCACCTGGGTGACGTGGTGGCCGGCTACGGCGCCGGCGTGGACCTCGACGTGATCCGGGCCTGGTGGTCGCTGCGCTGCCTGCTGGCCATCCGCTGGCTGGCCGAGCACGGCTTCGACCCGGCCACCCCCGGCGCCGAGGTCGACGTGCTCAGGGCGCAGTTGTGAGGTGGGCGACGGCGCGGCTGAAGGCGTCGGCCCGGTCGCGGTAGTCGCGGAAGTGGCCGAAGCTGGGGGCGGCCGGGGACAGCAGCACCACCCCGTCGGGCCGGGCCCAGTCGAAGGCGCGGGTCACGGCCGCGTCCAGGTCGGGGCAGTCGTGCACGCCGGCCACGGTCGGCGGGGCGGCCGACGCGGCCGGAGCCGGGGTGGCCGGGGCTCTCGTGGATTGGGCCGGCGTGGCCTGGGCTGGCGTGGCCTCGGTGACGGCCGAGGGGGTGGCGGCCGGGGCGGCGGCCAGGGCCGCCTCGATCTCCTGGTGGATCCGGGGACCGCTGTCGGGCAGGGTCAGCACCAGGGTCGGGGCCGAGCGCTGGCGCAGGCCGACCGCCAGCGGGGCGTAGTCGATGCCGCGGTCGTGGCCGCCGACGATGAGGGCGACCCGGCGGCCGGGGAACGCGTCGAGCGCGGCCAGGGTGGGCAGCACGTTGGTCGACAGGCTGTCGTCGACGAACGTGACCCCGTCGATGACGTCGGTGACCTGCAGGCGGTGGTCGAGCGGGACGAAGCCCTCGGCGGCCGCGCGCAGGGCCTCGTCGTCGGCGGCGCCGGCGATCCCCATGGCCTGCAGGGCGCGGCGGGCGATGAGCGCGTTGCGGCGGCTGTGCCCGCCGATCAGGCCGAGCGGCGCCATCCAGGTGGCGTCCGGGTCGTCGGCCTCGTGCACCCATTCGACCCGGGGGCCGAGCAGCGCTTCCCGGGCCCGGATGAGGTCGCTGTCGCCGTTGGCGACGGTCAGGTCGGCGCCCGGCAGCGAGCAGATCGACAGCTTGTCGCGGTAGTACTGGTCCACCCCGCCGTGCCAGTCCAGGTGGTCGGGGTGCAGCGAGGTGACCGCGACGACCGGGGTGGAGCGGCACAGGTCGGTGGCCTGGTAGCTGGACACCTCGATGACCCAGTACTCCCAGGGCGCCTGGCCGTCGGCCGGGACCGCTTCCGGGTCGTAGGGCGGCAGCCCGATGTTGCCGCCGATCATGGTCCGGCCGGCCAGCCCACCCAGCAGGTGACCGGCGATCGACGCGGTGGTGCTCTTGCCCTTGGTCCCGGTGATCAGCAGGACGCGGCGGGGATCGGTCTCCTGGAGCCACAGGCCGAGGCCGCCGGCCACCGGGACACCGCGTTCCTCGAGCTTGGCGACCTCGGGCCGGTAGCGGCTGATGCCGGGCGACTTGACCACGACGTCGCACTTCTCCAGGGCCGCCAGTCCCCCGTAGCCGGTGGTGAGCACGGGCAGGCCGCCGATGGCGACCGACGACGGGCGGTCGTCGACCAGCACCGGCTCCAGCCCCATGGTGGCCAGCTTGCGGATGCTGGCCAGGCCCTCGCGGCCGAGGCCCCACACGCCGACGCGGGCGCCGTTCAGGTCCGACCAGGACAGTTTGGGCCGGGACGGGGACAGGACGGCGGTCATGCGAGCAGTTCCTTCGTGGCGTAGGCGGCCGGGATGAAGTTGTCCCCGACCGGGTGCAGCAGGCCGTCGGTGGACGGCCGGCCGGGCAGCGCCCGGACTTCGGTGGCCAGCTCGCCGAGCAGGTCCGAGCCGGCCCGGTCGGGTCGCTCGGCCGCCAGCAGGACCGCCGCCCGGCACTCGTTGACCTCGCCGACGCACTCGAACGGCTTGCTGAGGTCGGCGTCGCCGAGCAGCGCCCGGAACCGGCCGGCCAGGCCCGGGTCGTTCAGCGGCTCATGGCCGCCGAAGATCTGCGACAGCTCGGCGGCGGGCAGGAACGGGGCCAGGATCAGGTCGATGAACGCGCACTTGTCGCACTGCCCGCACCAGTGGTCAAGGCGCCGGGCCGGGTCGATGTGGAACGCCCGGTTACAGCTGCGGAAGGTCGAGTGGTAACGGGTCAGCTGGGCGAAGCGGTCGGCGATCCACAGCTCGGTGCGGGCCCGCAGGGCCGAGAAGTACTCGGGCATCCCCCGGGTCTGCGCCAGCACCCCGCGGAACGCGGCCTCGAACGCCTCGCTCTTGGAGTACTGGTGGTTGACCGCGCGGTCGCCGGTCTGGACGGTCGGCACCGAGGCCGACCACTCGTTGGACATGATCACCGCGTCGCGGTCCTCGAGCGTCGCCGCCAGCACCGCGATCGCGGAGATGATCCCGGTCACCGGGACGTGGCCGTTCAGGAACCCGAGCTCGCGGGAGCGCAGCAGCTGCGGGTCGATCTCCCGGCCGGCCCGGACGATCGGCAGGCCGGTGACGGCGGCGGGCTGCTCGATCGCGTCGAACCGGGCGCCCGGGCGGCTGACCACGAACAGCGCGATGTCGGCGCTGGGGCGGACCAGCTCGACGGTGACGATCGAGTCGATGCCGCCACCGAACGGGACCAGCGCGCGCCG
>JAFAYQ010000027.1 GCA_019240215.1 Actinomycetota bacterium
GTCGACGAACGCGCCGACGTCCGCGACGCGGTCCTTCAGGAGGTAGCCGACTCCGGCGGCGCCCGAGAGCGTAAGCTCGCGCGCATACAGCGGCTCGACGTACTGGCTGAGGACCAGGACGGGCATGCCCGGCCGCCTGGCCCGCGCGCCGATGGCCGCCACCAGGCCCTCGTTGGTGAACGTGGGCGGCATCCGGACGTCCATGATCACGACGTCGACCGGGGCCCGATCGGCCAGCGCCTCGGTCAGCTCGGCCGGGTCGCCGACCTCGGCCACCACGTCGAAGTCGTGCGCCCGCAGCAGCCGGGCCAGCCCGTCCCGCAGCAGCGTCAGGTCTTCGGCGATGACAACTCGCACGGCACCTCCATGGTGACGGTGGTGGGGCCACCGGGCGGGCTGCTGATGGCCAGCGTGCCGTCGAAGGTCTCCAGCCGCCCGGCCACCCCGAGCAGCCCGGTGCCGCCGTCGAGGCGGGCGCCGCCGAGCCCGTTGTCGCCGACGGTGACCGACAGCAGGCCATGGTCGTGCCGCAGGCCGACCGTGGCGGCCGTCGCCCCGCTGTGCTTGACCACGTTGGCCAGGCACTCGGCGGCGGTGAAGTAGACCGCCGACTCGACCGGCACCGGCGGCCGCCCGGCCAGCGTGCCGCTGACCGTCACCGGCACCGCCACGTCCAGCGCCAGCGCCCGGATCGCGCCTTCCAGCCCGCGGTCGGCCAGCACCGGCGGCTGGATGCCGCGCATCACCGTGCGCAGGTCATCGAGGGCGGCCAGCGTGGTCGAGCGGGCCTCGATCAGCAGCCCCGGCAGCTCGTTGGGCTTGCTGGCCAGCAGCGACTCGGCCAGGCCGAGGCTCATCGCCACCGACACCAGCCGGGCCTGGGCGCCGTCGTGCAGGTCCCGCTCGATCCGCTGCAGCTCGGCCGCCTGGATGTCGAGCGCGCCCCGGCGGGTGCGGGTCAGCACGTCCACCCGGTCGGTCAGCGCCTGCTCGCGCTCGGCCGACCGGTTCCGCACCATCCAGACGTGCAGCGCCAGCAGCACGCTGAGGCCGAGGATCGGCCACACCGGCCAGAAGTAGTGGAACCCGGCCAGCATCCAGATGACCAGGAACATCACCGCCAGCGCGAACGACACCGACAGATGCAGGGCCAGGAACCGGCGCCCGCGGGGGACCCGCAGGCCCCACAGCGCGGCCGCTTGCAGCCAGAGCGGCACCCCCAGCCCGAACCAGACCCAGGCCGGCCAGAAGTGCCCGTGGGCCCCGGTCAGCGCCCACCCCAGCGCGAGGCCGCCGCCGATGACCAGGGAGATGAACGCCTCGAGACGCCACAGCGTCCGCCAGACGGCGTACGGCCGCGCGGCGCGGCCAGGCTGGGCGTCGACGCTCACGTAACCGACGATAAACGACCTCGCGGTGACCGGCGATCTTCCCGGCCGCCAGCGCATCAAAAGTGGGGTTAACCCCCACCGCAAGATGGGTGACAGTCCCCTGGTGACTGTCAGAGGTCGCCCATAGCGTGGCTTATGTGCGTTACGGCCGATGATTTGGGGCCGCGGCGCCGGTCGGACCAGATGTAAATGAGATGCGCGGAATACCGGCCGCGAGGCACGGTGTTCTCAAGGCTCGAACGGGGGCAAGGATGATCGCGATCGTGTGGGCGCTGAGCGCGGCCGTGCTCTACGGTACGGGCGCCGCGCTGCAGCAGCATCAGGCGGCCGCCGCGCCGGACCGGGCGGCGGGGCGCCCTGGTCTGCTCCTGCTGCTGATGCGCCGTCCGTGGTGGCTGCTGGGCATCGTCGCCGAGATCGGCGGCTTCGCGACCCACGCCTTCGCGCTGAAGTCGGGGCCGCTGACCGTGGTGCAGCTGCTGCTGGCCTCCTCGCTGGTGTTCAGCGTCGGTACCGTGCACCTGCGGTCCGGGCGCTGGCCGAGCCGGGCCACCTGGGCCGCGGTCGCCGCCGTGGTCGCCGGTCTCGGCTCGTTCGTCGCGCTGACCGCGCCGGCCCTGGCTCACGCCCACGACGGTTCGTCGCGGTCCGGGCTGGCCGCGCTCGGCCTGGCCGCCGCCGCGCTGCCGTTCGCGGCGATCGGGCTGTTCAGCCGGGACCGCCGCCGGGCGGTGCTGCTGGCCATCGGCGCCGGCCTGGCCGACACCGGCGTCGCCGTGGTCACCATGGCCTTCACCCACTCGCTGGGCCACGGCCTGGGCGGCATGCTGACCTCGTGGCCGGCCTACGCGCTGGCCATCGGCGGCCCTTGCTCGCTGCTGCTGACCCAGACCGCCTACCAGGCCGGCCGCCCGATGATCTCGCTGCCCGTCATCACCGTGGTCAGCCCGCTGGCCAGCCTGGCCGTCGGGATCGGCCTGCTCGGTGAGACCACCAAGCTGACCGTGCTCAGCGCGACCGGGGCCGGCCTGGCCGTCCTGGTCGCCGGAGCGGGCCTGCTCAGCCTGGCCCGCACCGCCTCGATCCCGGCCGCGGCCGTCCAGCCCGCTACCGCGCCCGCTACCCCGCCCGCTCCCGGCCTGGTGCCCGACCCGGAGCCGGCCCCCCGGTGGCGGCCGGCCATCCTGGGCGTCATGCGTCCCCTCGCCGTCCACTCCGCCCACGCGGCCCGGCTGGCCTTCGGCAGCCTGGCGTTCTGGGCCTACCCGGCCTGGGGCACCAGCCCCTACTGGGAGTCGATCCCGCCGGCCGGCCCGGCTGAGGCCCGGCCCGTCGCCTCGCCCTACCCGCACCGGCCACCGGCCCACACCGGGCCCCTGGCCCACTGAGCGCGCCTGTCCAGCCACGCCCGGCCCGGTCATCGCACCAGGCCGGGCGTGGCTTCGATCTGCTCGCCCTGGGCAGCTTCGTGGTGCTGGGGCTGCCGGACGGCATGCTCGGGCCGGCCTGGCCCGCGATCCGGCAGACGTTCGGCGCCCCGATCGCCGACCTCGGGCTGATCCTGCTGGTCACCACCGTCGGCTCGATCACGGTGACGGTGTTCGTGGGCTCGCTGATCCGCCGCCTGGGGGTACCCGCGCTGCTGGCCACGTCCGGGCTCAGCGCCGCCCTCGGCGCGATCGGCTACACGCTGGCGCCCGGGCTGTGGCTCGTGCTGTCGGTCGCGGTCCTGGTCGGAGTGGCGGCCGGCCTGATGGACGGTGGCCTGAACACCGCGATCGGCCTGGCCGGGCGGCCCCGGCTGCTGAACCTGCTGCACGCCGCCTACGGGATCGGCACCACGATCGGCCCGCTGGTGATCACCGCCGCCATCGTCACCGGCTCCTGGCGGCCCGCCTACGCCGCCCTGGCCGCCTGCAACCTGGTCATCGCCGGACTCTGGCTCCGCCAGCGCCGGGCCGGCCTGCGCGCCACCGCCGCCCCCGACGCCGGCGCCCCGCCTGAGACGGAGCTGGATCCGAGTACCGGCTGGTCCCGGCGCCGGTCCTCGGCCGCGGTGATCACCGGCATCCTGATCTTCTTCGCCTACACCGGCGTCGAGGTCGCGGCCGGTCAGTGGGAGGCCAGCTACTGCCGCTACCACCTGGGCATGTCGGCCTCGGCGGCCGGGATCGCGGTGTTCGGCTACTGGGCCGCGCTGACCGGCGCCCGCATCCTGCTGGCGCTGCTGCCCCGCCCGATTCCGCTGGTCCAGATCGTCCGCTGGGGGAGCGTGCTGGGGGCGGTCGGGGCCGCCGCGATCTGGTGGCAGCCGGACCGGGCCGTCACCCTGGCCGGCTTCACCATCATCGGCGCCGGCCTGGCGGGCGTGTTCCCGGCCCTGATCGGCCTCACCCCCGTCCGCATCGGCCACCGCCGCGCCCAGCACGCCATCGCCTGGCAGGTCGGCGCGGCCGCCGCCGGCGGCTCAGGCCTGTCGGCCCTGCTCGGCCTCCTCATCGGCCTGTCCGGCCTTCAGATCCTCGGCCCCGCCCTCACCCTGCTGGCCCTCCTCCTCATCGCCCTCAACCTGGTGCTGGCCCGCATCGCCCCCGTCCCGCTCACCCCGCACCGCCCCTGAGCAGCTCGTCGAGTTGCCGGACCACCGGGTTGTGCTGGTCGGTGGCGAGCAGCAGGGCCACGTAACCCCGGGCGTCGAAGGGAATCATCTCGTCGCGGCGGGCCGGATCGGCCCCCCGTTCGATCAGCAAGCCGACCACCTCCGGTTGCGGGTACATGACCGCCCAGACCAGGCCGGTTCGCCCGAAGTAGGGCGCGACGTCGGGGTTCAGGCCGCGGTCGAGGAACCAGCGCACGACCTCGGTCCGGCCGTGCTGGCAGGCGTGGACGAACGCCTCGGCCATGATCTGCTCCGGATCGGATGTCGCCGGGTTCCGGGCTGGGAGGGGGAAGAAGTCGGCCGGGTTGGGGCGCGGCCGCGCGGCGGCGGGCCGCAGCCTGCCGTCCGCCTCGAAGCAGGCCCGGACCAGCTCCAGCCGGCCGCGGGTAGCAAGAGGTCCAGGCGGGTGGCCTTGCCGATCAGCACCTCGGCGGCGGTGCGCGGCACCCCGAGTCCCGGGCCGAGTTTGGTTCCCAGCAGTTCCCGCACGGTGAGCATCTGCAGCAGGGTGTCGGCCTGCCCGGCGCTCAGCTGGGCCAGCCGGCTGGTGTCGCCCGCCAGCATGGCTTCGGCCTCTGGACGCAGGCGCCGCCATCTCTCCTGCCGTTCGGCCGCCTCGCGCTGGGATTTCTCGGCGCCCTCCACCAGCTCCCGCCAGGTCGGGAAGCCGAACTCGCGGGCGATGATCAGCCGCGCGTCGCGCAGCTCGGCGGTGGATGCGTCGGTGGCCGCAGCGTATCTGGGCACTTGCGCCCGCAGCCGGCCGAGCGCGCCCGGGTCGCCGCGGCGCAGCTCGGTGAGCAGGGCGTCGGCCCATGAGGCGTAGTCGCCTGCCCCTTGTCCCCACAGCCGGGAGACCGGCCGGTCCTCGGTGGCGCGCTGATTCTGGATGTACGCCCGGAACTCGGCCCAGTTCCGGAATCCGTGTTCCTGGGCCACCACGTACTGGGCGTCGCTGAGCAGGAACCGCTCGGCCCGGTCGCCCAGCACCTCGGCCGCCCGGTCCCGGGCGGCGGCATCTCCCGCCTCGTAGCCGCGCAGCAGGTGCTTGGCCTGAGGCTACTGCTCAAGGTGGGAAAATCCCTGCCCGCGGACTGGCAGCGCCCTTGCACGCTCCATTCACATTAACGATCGGCTCTGGGCCCAGCAACCGCCACTTGTGGACGATCATCTCCCGTGACCGGACAGCACCCCGCCGTACTCCGGTGGCCCGCTCCGGTACCGGTCCCGCTCATCCCATCCCGGTCCATTGGGTAGAGGAACCGGCGATGGAGGACTTCTTCGCGACGCTGACGTCCTGGTGGCCGCCGGGCCGCCCCGACCTGCACTGGCACCTGCTGCCCGCTCCCGCCCCGGTGGCGGCCGGGCTCACCGCCCACTACCGCGAGCTCACCCACCGGCCCGGCCTGGCCCCGGTCGACCCGCGCTGGTGTCATGTCACCGTCCAGGACATCGCCCCGGCCGACGAGGTCAGCCCGGACGAGGTGGACCGCATCGTGGCCCAGGTCCGCCGGGCCGTGGCCGGGCTGGCGGCACCCGAGCTGACCCTGGGCCCACCGGAGATCGGCCGCCTCGGCCTCGGCTGCCCGGTGAGCCCGGCCGGACCCGCCCGGCGGCTGTGGGAGATCACCGTGGCCGCCTCTCAGCAGGTCACCGGCGAACGGTTCCCGGTCCGCCCGGCCGCCTACCGCCCGCACCTGTCGCTGGCCTACGGCGTCGCCCGCACCAGCGATGAGCCGCTGCGCGACTGGCTGGCCACCCACCCCGCCCGGACCGCGGCGTTTACCGCCGGGAAGCTGTCGCTGGTGGCTCAGTCCCACGACGCGTCCGGCGCCATCACCTGGCGCCCGGTCGCCGACGTTACGCTGCTCTAGTAGGGCCAGACTCAACGGGGAGCAGCCATGTACGAGCCTTATCCGGGTACCGGCGCCGAGCCGCAGCCGACGGCCGACGCCACGCTGACGCCCACGCCGCCGCCGTCGATCCAGACCGCGGTCCGGCTCATGTACGCCGGCGCCGCCGTCGAAGTCGTCGCGTTCATCGTCACGCTGGTGGCCAGCGGCAGCCGCCGGGCCGCCATCGTCAAGGCCCACCCGGGCTACACGGCGGCCGAGGTGCACCGGTCCGAGCTCGCCCTGACCATCCCGCTGGCGATCGGCGCGCTGATCGCGATCGCGCTGTGGGTCTGGATGGCGCGGGCGAACGGGCGCGGACGGAGCTGGGCCCGGGTCCTGGCCGCGGTGCTGTTCGGCATCAACACGATCGACACGCTCGGTTCGCTGGCCCTGGTCCGCCACGGGACCACGCTCTCGGCCGGGGTGCCGACGCTGATCGTCGCCGTGGTCATCTGGCTGATCGGGCTGGCCGCCATCGTGCTGCTGTTCCGCAAGGACAGCACCTCCTACTACGCCGCCCGGACGCCGTAAGGCCCCGCCGTCTCCGCCGTCTCCGGGGGCAGGACGGCCCGCAGGAACCGTCCCGTGTGCGAACCGGCCACCGCCGCCACCTGCTCCGGCGTCCCTTCGGCGACCACCGTGCCCCCGTCCGGCCCGGCGTCCGGGCCGAGGTCGATGACCCAGTCGGCCGTCTTGATCACGTCCAGATTGTGCTCGATGACGACGACCGTGTTGCCCTTGTCGACCAGCTTGTGCAGCACCTCCAGCAGCGTCCGCACGTCCTCGGCGTGCAGCCCGGTGGTCGGCTCGTCCAGCACGTACAAGGTCCGGCCGGTCGACCGCCGCTGCAGCTCGGCCGCCAGCTTGATCCGCTGCGCCTCCCCGCCCGACAGCGTCGGGGCCGGCTGGCCGAGGGTGACGTAACCCAGGCCGACCTGGACCAGCGCCAGCAGCCGCCGCGCGATCCGCTGGATCGGGCCGAAGAACTCCAGTGCTTCGGCGATCGTCAGGTCCAGCACCTCGGCGATGTTCTTGCCCTTGTACTGGACCTCGAGGGTGTCCCGGTTGTAGCGGGTCCCGTGGCACACCTCGCACGGCACGTACACGTCGGGCAGGAAGTTCATCTCGATCCGGATGACGCCCTCACCCGCGCAGTGCTCGCACCGGCCGCCTTTGACGTTGAACGAGAACCGGCCTGGCTGGTACCCGCGCACCTTGGCCGCCGTGGTCTCCGCGAACAGCTCCCGGATGCTGTCGAACACCCCGGTGTAGGTGGCCGGGTTCGACCGCGGGCTGCGCCCGATCGGCGCCTGGTCGACCCCGACCACCTGGTCGATCTGATCGGCCCCGGTGACCCGGGTGTGCCGCCCCGGCGCCCGCCGCAGGCCGTTCACCGACCCGGCCAGGGCCGGATACAAAATGTCGTTGACCAGGGACGACTTGCCTGATCCGGACACGCCGGTGACCGCCACGAAGTTCCCCAGCGGGAACGCCACGTCAACGTCGCGCAGGTTGTGCTCGCGCGCCCCGGTGACCACGATCTCCTGGCCGTCCCGTTGCCGGCGCCGCTCGGCCGGCACCTCGATCCGCCGCCGCCCGGACAGGTACGCCCCGGTGATCGACTCCGCGGACTGCTCCAGCTCGCCGACCGGACCGCTGAACACGACCTGGCCACCGTCGCGGCCGGCCCGCGGGCCGATGTCGACCACCCAGTCGGCCGCCCGGATCGTGTCCTCGTCGTGCTCGACCACGATCAGCGTGTTGCCCAGGTCGCGCAGCCGGGTCAGCGTCGCGATGAGCTGCTCGTTGTCGCGCTGGTGGAGCCCGATCGACGGCTCGTCGAGTACGTACAGCACCCCCGACAGGCCCGACCCGATCTGGGTCGCCAGCCGGATCCGCTGCGCCTCGCCGCCCGCCAGCGTCGCGGCCGGGCGGTCGAGCGACAGATAACCGAGCCCGACGTCGAGCAGGAATCCCAGCCGGGTGCTCGCCTCCTGCCGCACCCGGGCGCTGATCTGCTCGTCCCGGGCCGACAGGACCCCGGACGCGGACAGCTCCGCCACCCAGTCGGCCGCGGCCCGGATCGGCAGCGCCGTCACCTCGGCGATCGAACGGCCCGCGACCGTGACCGCCAGGATCTCCGGCCGCAGCCGGGCCCCGCCGCAAGCCGGGCAGGCGGTCGCCCGCATGAAGCCTTCGAACTTCTCCCGGGCCGAGTCCGACTCGGCCTCCTGGTAGCGCCGTTCGATCCAGGCCAGCACGCCCTCGAACCGGACCAGGTAGGTGCGGTCCCGGCCGGACCGGGTCCGGTAGCTGACCCGCACCTGCTCTCCGGTGCCGTTCAGCACCGCCGCGCGAGCCGTGGCCGGCAACTCGTCCCACGGCACGTCCACGCTGAAGCCACCGGTCTCGGCCGCCGCCCGCAGCAGCCGGCCGAAGTACTCCCGGTCCTGCCAGCTCGACCAGGGCGCCACCGCGCCCCCGGCCAGCGTCTTACCGCCGTCCGGCACGACCAGCCCGGGGTCGGCCTCCATCCGGGTCCCGAGCCCCTCACAGACCGGGCAGGCGCCCAGCGGCGAGTTGAACGAGAACGACCGTGGGGTCAGCTCCTCGAGCGCCAGCGGATGCCCGTTCGGGCAGGCCAGGTGTTCGGAGAACCGCAGCTCGCGGCCGGGGTCACCGGCCGCCCGGTCCACCAGCTCGGCGATCGCCAGGCCGCCCGCCAGCTTGAGCGCGGTCTCCACCGAGTCGGTGATCCGCGCCCGGCTGGACTCCTTCGCCACCAGCCGGTCCACCACCACCTCAACGGTGTGCCCGGCGGCCCGGTCCCGCTCCGGCGTGCGGTCCAGCGGATAGACGGTGCCATCCACCCGCACCCGGGCGTATCCCTTGTTCCGCAGGTCCTCGAACAGGTCCTCGGTCGCGCCCTCGCCCGCGGCGACCGGCGCCAGCAGGTAGAAACGGGTGCCCTCAGGCTGATCCAGCAGCTCATCGGTGATCTGCTGCGGCGTCCAGCTGCGGATCAGCGCCCCGCACACCGGACAGTGCGGCTCGCCCACCCGCGCCCACAGCAGCCGCAGGTGGTCGTAGATTTCGGTGATCGTGCCGACGGTCGAGCGCGGGTTCTTCGACCCGGACCTCTGGTCGATGGCGACGGCCGGGGTCAGCCCCTCGATCGCGTCGACGTCGGGCTTGTCCAGCTGGCCGAGGAACTGACGAGCGTAGGCCGACAGCGACTCCACGTACCGGCGCTGGCCCTCGGCGAAGATCGTGTCGAACGCCAGGCTGGACTTACCCGACCCGGACAGCCCGGTAAAAACGATCATGGCATCGCGCGGCAGCTCAAGATCAACATTCTTGAGATTGTGCTCGCGGGCGCCACGGACGATCAGACGGTTGTTCAACAGCAGCTTTCCGTTGTACGAGTTACGTGCCAAATTGGCTCTCGTATAACACCGCGGATGCCCTATTCGTTCCCGGTCCCGACGCTCCCGGAACCCCTCTTGAGGAGGCGTTGGCTAGGCGTGACGGGAGGTCACCAGGGTGGCGAACACCACCGTGCTGCTGAGGTAATGACCGGTCGAGAAGTCGAACGCCCCGCCGCAGGTAATAAGGTGCAGGGCCGCGTAGTCAGAAGCGCCGTAAATGATTTTGGTCGGGAAATTGTCTTTCGGGTACTCGCGCACTCCGGTGACCCGGAAAACCGCGGTCACCCCGTCCGCCAGCGTTACGTCAATGGTGTTCCCGGGCCGCAGCGCGCCCAGCCGGTAGAAGACGGCCGGCCCGTTGAGCGTGTCCACGTGACCCTCGATCACCGACGAGCCGATCTCGCCCGGGGTGACCGAGTACTTGTACCAGGCCGCTTCCATCGGCCGGTTGTAGACCGACGGGACCTGAATGGTGCCGTCCGCGTTGAGGCCCAGACGCAGCAGGCTGGACCGCACCCCGATGGCGGGGATGCTGACCGTGGTCGGCTCCGAATGGGGCAGTCGCGGGCCCCGGCCGCTGGCCGCGGTCACGCCGGCCGCGTCCTGGCCCGGCTGGGGCGCGTGGTGCTGGGTCAGCGCGGCCACCCCCATCGCGGCCGCCCCGCCGATGATGAGCAGCACGGCCGCGAATCCGGCCAGCCGGGCCCGCCAGTTGACCGGCGGCCGCGGCGGCAGGTTCATGCCGGTGCCGCTGGTAAAGACGACGCGGAACCCGGCAATCCGTCGCCACTCGGGGTCCGCCAATGCCCCTCCTTCCACAATGGGTGTTACTCGCGTAGCCTAATATTCCAGTGAAAAATAGGCCATTGCGTGCCAGGGTCGCCCGTCCGGCTTCCTATTTTGCCGGGGGCGCTTTTGCCGTGCCGCGCGCGGCCCGCCCGGGGCGCCGTTACGCTGGCCCAGCCGATTCTTGCTCAAATGCCGGTTTGCATTCCCCGGATCTGGGGGACAGCCGTTCTGCGACTGGGACATAGGAGGGTTCATGCGGGTGCGCTGGATGGCCGGGCAGGCCAGAGTACGCAGGCGGATGGCAGCCGTCCTCTGCAGCTCGGTGGCCATGTTCGCGGCGCTGTCCGTCTCCGCCTGCACCGGGGGCTCGACTCCGGGCGCGGGCGCCTCCGCGTCGTCCAGCTTCTTCACCGCCAAGGCCCCGTCCGGTACCGCCACCGTCATCACGCCCAGCCCGTCGCCGTCCCCGTCGCTGACCCCGTCCCCGTCCCCGTCTCCGTCGCTGACCGAGGCCACCCTGCCGGTGCCCGCCACCACCTCGGCCGCCCCCATCGGCGCTCCCTCCACGGGCGGCGGCGGCACCGCCGGCCTGCAGCACCTGACCCTGTTCGGCCTCGGCGGCCTGGCCATCCTGGCCGGCCTGGCCAGCTTGATCTACCGCCGCCGGCTGCGCGACCGCTGAGCGCCCGCACCTGACCCCGCGGCTACCCGTCCTGCACGCTCAGCTGGAGGGCGGTGATGCCGCCCGCGCTGATCGGCCTGATGTCCATCGGGCAGCTCGACAGCACCACCAGGCAGTCCAGCTCGGCCCGGAACGCGATGAAGTCACCGGGCCCGCTCGACGCCGGGTGCGAGGCCAGGGTCCCGTCCGGCTCCGGGCGCACGTCCATGAACACGTTCAGCGGCTGCGGCACCGTCCCGGCGGTGACGCCGTGGCCGGTCAGCGCCTCGGCCAGGTTGGCCGCGCACGAGCGGTGCCCGGGGGCCGCCCCCAGCGACGCGTAGCGGGCCGGGTCGCAGGCCGCGTACAGCATGTCGTGCCGCCCGGGCGAGGTGTCCTCGGTCACGGCCAGGATCGGCCGCCGCCGGTTGGTCAGCACCGGGTCGCCCGGCCGCGGGAACAGCTTGGCGATGGCCGGCCGGGTGTGCTGGGCGCTGGCGTACTCGCCCGGGTCGGCCCGGCTGAACGCGAACAGGTCGCCCACCTGCCCGCCGGCCAGGTCCGTGACCCGCACGACCTGCCCGGCCGCGACCAGCACGGCGCGGCCCTCGCCGCCCGGCACCTGCACCCGCGCCCGTTCGGCCATTTCTCTACTATCGCAGCATGAACGCCCACCAGACCACGCCCACGGGGCTGCCCCGGGCCCGCTCGATCGGGATCCCGTTCGGCGGCGACCCCGGCCCCAGCAACGCGATCACCGACGTTTCCGGCGTGCAGGTCGGCTACGTCACCCTGATCGAGGGCGACGGCCCCCTGCGGGCCGGCCAGGGCCCGGTCCGGACCGGGGTCACCGCGATCCTGGCTCGCGGCCGCGACGGCTGGGGGACCGGCTGCGCGGCCGGGTTCCACTCGTTCAACGGCAACGGCGAGCTGACCGCCTCGCACTGGCTGGCCGAGACCGGCATCTTGTCCTCGGCCGTGCTGCTGACCAACACCTACGCGGTCGGTACCGTGCACCGCGGCGTGGTCGACTGGATCAACCAGAACCGGCCCGGCCAGCTGCCCTGGGAGTTCCCGGTCGTCGGCGAGACCTACGACGGCTACCTCAACGACGTCAGCGGCGCCCACGTCCGCACCGGCGACGCGGTGACCGCGATCGATCAGGCCCACGGCGGCCCGATCGAGGAGGGCTCGGTCGGCGGCGGCACCGGCATGTGCGGCTACGGCTACAAGGGCGGCAGCGGCACCGCCTCCCGGCTGGTCGCGCTGGGCACCCAGACGTGCACGGTCGGCGTGTTCGTGCAGGCCAACTTCGGCCGCCGGCGGCACCTGACGATCGCCGGGCGCCCGGTCGGCCAGCACCTGCTGGACGACAACCCGCTGGAGGAGACCAACTGGTTCCTGCCCGCCGGGGCCGGCTCGATCATCGCCGTGGTCGCCACCGACGCGCCGCTGCTGCCCGGCCAGGCCAGCGCGCTGGCCCGCCGGGCCACCCTCGGCATCGGCCGGACCGGAACCACTGGCTCGCACAGCTCCGGCGACATCTTCCTGGCCTTCTCGACCGCCAATCCCGGCCAGCTCGGCAGCGAGGAGGGCCCCGACTCACCCCAGCCGGGCCAGCTCCGGCGGCTGGAGTTCCTGGGCTGGGACGACATCGACGGCCTGTTCGAGGCGACCGTCCAGGCGGTCGAGGAAGCGGTCCTCAACGCGCTGGTGGCCAACTCCGAGATGACCGGCCGCGACGGCCACCGGATGCCCGCCCTGCCCCGCGACCGCGTCACCGCCCTGCTCGGCTGACCCCCAAACCGAAATATATTTTTAAAATGTTCCAACGGGATCACCGCAATCGATCCAGCATGCGGAAAAACCAGATCCTCAGTTACTGAGGAGGTGAATTATGAGCCAGCCGGTAAGCCGCATACTGACCGTTGATACGCCCACGCCTTCTCTCGCCTCGTCAGGGCCCCGAGGCGGGGACCTGCAGACCCCTGGTGCCGCCCGGATCCTGGTTTTCTGGCTGCTCGCATAGCGCTGGTGCGGCCTGGAGCTGGCCTGAGGTTGGCCGGGGCGGGGACCGTCAGGCGGCCGTGGCGCTCAGGCTGACCCCGGTCAGCCGTTCCGCCTCGGCCCACAGCCGGGCGGCGGTGGCCGCATCGCGGGCCCGGCGGGGCGGCCGGGTGAGGACGGTCGGCCCGACCAGCCCGAACCGCTGGCTCGGCCCGTAGTAGCCCCCGTTACCGGCGTCCGGGCTGGTCGCCGCGTACAGCAGCGGCTCGCAGCCGGTCCCGACCTCCTGCGACAGCAGCCGGGTGCCGAGCTGCAGCGGCGACCAGCGGGCCTCCGCCCGGCCCAGGTTGGGGCCGCTGGTCTGCAGGTTGGTGCGGGTGAAGCCGGGGTGGGCGGCGGTGCTGAGCAGGTCCCAGCCCCGCTCGGCCGCCAGCGCCGCCAGGTGCTCGGTCAGCATCAGGTCGGCCAGCTTGGACTGGCAGTAGGCGGGCCAGGCCCGGTACCGGCGGCTGTACTGCAGGTCGCCGAAGTGGATCCGGCCCACGTTGGCCATGCCGCTGCTCATCGTGACCACCCGGGGCGCGGGTGCTTTCAGCAGCAGCGGCAGCAGCCGCACGGTGAGCGCGAACGGCCCGAGGAAGTTGCTGCCGAACTGCAGCTCGAACCCGTCGGCGGTCGTCATCCGGGTCGGCACCGCCATCACCCCGGCGTTGTTGAGCAGCAGGTCCAGTGGGGTGCCGTCGGCGATCAGCCCGTCCGCGAACTCGGTCACCGAGGCCAGGTCGGCCAGGTCGCACCGGCGCACCTCCACCTCGGCATCAGGCTGCTGGGCGAGGATGCCGTCCCGGGCCTGCTCGCCCTTGGCCGGCGTGCGGACCGCCATGATCACCTGGGCCCCGGCCGCGGCCAGCCGCCGGGCCGCCTCCTGGCCGGTGCCGCTGTTCGCCCCGGTGATGACCACCCGGCGGCCGGACTGATCGGGAACCGTGTACATGGCGTCTCCTATAAGACCGTCGGTCTGTTACGATTCCGAAATTAGCAGACCGCCGGTCTCTATACAAGGGACCGGCGGTCTGTAATATTGCTGAGCATGACGGTGTTCCAGCGGGCCCGCAGCGCCGAGCAGCGTGAGGTGCGGCGCCACGCCATCCTCGACACGGCCGCCGCGATGCTGTCGGAGATGCCGGCCGCCGACATCACCCTGAACGAGCTGAGCCGCCGGGTCGGCCTGGCCAAGTCCAACGTGCTCCGGTACTTCGAGTCGCGCGAGGCGGTGCTGCTGGAACTGCTGGCCGCCCAGTGGCAGGAGTGGCTGACCGCGCTGGCCGCCGACCTCGGCGAAGGAGTGACGGCCGGGGCCCCGGTCGCCAACCGCGGCGACGCAGTGGCGGCGGTGCTGGCCATCTCGCTGGCCGCCCGCCCGGTCCTCTGCGACCTGATCAGCGCCCAGGCCGCCGTGCTCGAGCGCAACGTCTCGCCGCAGATCGCCGCCACCTACAAGCGGTCCACCCTGGCCGGCTTCGGCGACCTCGGGACCCTGCTCGGCCGCCACCTGCCCGAGCTCGGCGACCAGGACACCTGGCGGCTGGCCGGCGCCACCGTCATCACCGCCGGCGCCCTGTGGCAGCAGTGCCAGCCGTCGGCCGCGATGCTGGCCGCCTACGAGGCCGACCCCGACCTGGCCGCCCTCCGGCTGGACTTCACTCCCACCCTCCGCGAGTTCACCGAAGTCCTGATCTCCGGCCTCCTCGCCCGCGCCGGAATCCCCTCGCGCTGAGACCTCAGGGACTGCCGCCCATCCGCTCCATCAGCGAACCGCGGCTCAGCCCGAACTGGGCGCAGAACCGGTCCAGGTCCTGGACGGTGACCGGATCGTGGAGGGTCCGGGCGGCGGCCTCGGCCGCCTCCGGCATGCCCGCCCGGCGCAAGCTCTTGACGAATTGCTGCTTCGAAAGGTCCATCGGGACCTCCTCGCTACGGAAGGTGGCCCCGGACGCCCATTGGCCAGGGCCCGCCGCTACCGGTGACAACCAGGGTCCGGACCCCTTTAGTTCCGATTCTGATCGTTGAATTCGGCGACCAGCTCGAGGAACCGGCCGAGCGTGGCCAGCCGCTCGGGCAGCTCGCCGCGCAGCTTGACCGACAGGGTTTTCACGCCGGCCTCGCGGTACCAGCGCAGCCGGTCGCGGATCATCGCCGGCGGGCCGAGCAGGTTGGTCCTGGCCCCCAGCGCCCGCGGCACCCGGCGGGCGGCCTCGTCCCGGCGGCCTTCCCGCCACAGCTGCTGCACGGCCGCCACCTCCTCGCCGAACCCCTGGCGGGCGAACGCCTGGTTGTAGAAGTTGGTTGTCGCCGAGCCCATCGCGCCGATCGTGAACGCGTAACCGGCCGCGTGCCGGGCCTCGGCCTCGGCCACGTCGTCGGTGAACTCCACCGCCACCGGCACCTGCAGGTCCAGGTCGGCCAGGGTGCGGCCGGCCGCGGCGGCGCCGGCCCGCAGCGGGTCCAGGAACACCTCGGCCGATTCGGGGATGAAGGCGTTGCCGAGCCAGCCGTCGGCCAGCTCACCGCACAGCCGCAGGTTGGCCGGGCCGATGGCGGCCACGTAGATCGGCACCGGGGCCGGGGGAGCGGCCGCCCGCAGCGCCCGGCCGTCGCCGCCGGGCAGCGGCAGCTGATACACCTCGCCTTGGTAGTCGAGCCGGTCGCCGCGGCTGATGATCCGGATGATCTCGATCGTCTCGCGGGTGGTCTGGATCGGCCGCCGGAACCGGACGCCGTGCCAGCCCTCCATCACCTGCGGGCCGCTGACGCCGATCCCGAGCCGGAACCGGCCGTCCGACAGCTGCTGCAGCGACAGCGCCGACATCGCCAGCAGCGCGGGGGAGCGGGAACCGACCTGCACGATCGAGGTACCGAGCGCGATCCGCTCGGTGCGGGCGGCCAGGTAACCGACCTGGGTCAGCGCGTCGTGGCCCCAGAACTCCGGCACCCAGGCCGCGTCCGCTCCCAGCCGTTCGGCCTCCCGCACGAACTCGGCCGCGTCGGCCGACCCCGCCCCGCCCTCGACCGCGACCCGCAGCCGGGCTGCTTCCCCGGGCTGCTCAGGCACCGGCCGGGGCCCGCTCGGCCAGCTCCTTGATCCCGGCCAGGCACCGGTTCATGTTGGCCTCGTGCTCGGCCAGCCGCCGGGCCACGATCCGTTCCTCCTTGTCCGGCCTCGCCTCGATGGCGGGGGTCAGGCCGGACCGGCCGGGCCCGAGCACCGCCCACTGCCGCAGCAATGTCCCGGCCCCGTCCGGTTCCAGCTCGAACCCCCAGCGGGCGGCCGGGTCGTCGGGGTCCTCCACCACCCAGCTGAACGCCCGTGGCTCCTCGCAGACGACGACCGTGCAGGTGGTCTGCCAGGTGCCGGCCGCCGGGTGCTGGCTGTGCCCGGTGAACCGGGCCCCGGCGCACGGCCCGGTCGTCCCCTCGGCCCACTCCGCCATGGTCAGCTCGGTGGAGAACCGCGACGGCACGGTGATGTCGCAGACCAGCGGCCACACCGTGCTGGGCGGAGCCGCGACGTGGATCTCCGCCCGCGCGGTCGGGTTGTCGGCGTACTTGACCATGCTCCCGATTGTGGCCCGCCCAGCCCCCAGCGGCTACTTCGACGGGTGGACCACCAGCGCGCTGCCGCCGCCCAGCCGGACCGGCTCGGCGATCGGCTCGACCTTGCCGCCGCCCAGCACCTGCAGCGCCGTCGCGTCACCCGGGTAGTAGTCCAGCGGCAGGATCGAGCCGCCCGTCTCGGTGAACTTCTCGCCGTACTGGCTGGTCAGCTGCTTGGCCACCGCACTGTTGTAGAAAAGGGGCTCAGCACTGGAGGTCGCCGAGTTGGTGTTGCTGACCCGCGGCGCGGCCAGCGCGTCCGGCAGCGACATACCGAAGTCGACGTGGTTGATCAGCGTCTGCAGGATCGTGGTGATGATCGTCGAACCGCCCGCCGCGCCGATGCTGAACACCGGCCGGCCGTGCTGCAGCGCGATGACCGGGCCCATGCTCGAGCGCGGCTGCTTGCCGCTGGCGGGCAGGTTCGGGTCGGTGGCCCCGGTCGCCGGCGGCGCGAAGTCGAAGTCGGTCATCTCGTCGTTGAGCAGGAAGCCGTAACCGGGCACGGTCTGGCCGCTGCCGCCGAAGAAGTTGATCGTGTTGGTGTAGGCGACGATGTCGCCCCACTTGTCGGCGGTCACGATGTTGTTGGTGTGCAGGCCCTCGTTGGTGGTCTGGGCCGCCGCCGACGAGCTCGGGCAGGACTTGTACGGTCCGTACGGGTTACCCGCGGCCACCGGCGCGGTCGCCGCGGTGCTGCCGATCAGGCACTGGCGGGTCGCCGCGTACTTCGGGTTCAGCAGTTCCTGGGTGGGCACGCTGACCTGCCGGGGATCGCCGACGTAGGCGTTGCGGTCGGCGTAGGACAGCTTGGACGCCTCGATGTAGTGGAACAGCGCCTCGGCCCGCGACTCGGTCGACAGGTTGTAGTGGGACAGGATGTTCAGCGCCTCGCCGACGGTGGTGCCGCTGCTGGACGGCGGCGCCATGCTGTAGATGTCCAGGCCGCGGTAGTTCACGTGGGTCGGCGCCTGGATGTGGGCCCGGTAGTTGCGCAGGTCACTGGTGGTCATGATGCCCGGCAGCTGGACCACGGTCTGGCCGGGGGTGGTGACCGGATGGTCGTCGGCCTGCACGATGGCCTGCCCGAGCGGCCCGTCGTACAGGTAGGACGGGCCGTACCTGGCCAGCAGACCGTAGGTCCGGGCCAGGTCCGGGTTCTTGAGCAGGGTGCCGACCGGCAGCGGCTGGCCCGCGCTGGTCAGCAGCCAGTGGCTGGCCGGGTAGGCCTGCAGCTCGGGCAGCTCGGACTGGGTGAGCTGCTGGAAGTCGGCGTCGGTGCGGAACCCGTTCCTGGCCAGGCTGATCGCGGGCTGCAGGTCGTCGGCCAGGCCCAGCCGGCCGTACTTCTGCAGCGCGGTGGCCCAGGTCGCCACCATCGACGGCACCCCGGTCGACAGCGGCTGGTCCGAGGCGTAGTCGTAGTTGTAGGGCTGGCCAGTCTTCGGGTCGATGAACATCGTCTTGGTGCAGGCGGCCGGGCAGTTCTCGCGCCCGTCGATCGTGACCACCTCGTGCTGCCGGGCCAGGTAGATGACCATGAACCCGCCGCCGCCGGGCCCGGCCACGAACGGGATCGTCACCCCCAGCGCGCTGGCGGTCGCGACCGCCGCGTCGACCGCGTTGCCGCCGCGCTTGAGCACGTCGATCCCGGCCTGGCTGGCGCCGAGGTCCATCGACGCCACCCCGCCGCCGGTCCCGACCGCCACCGGCTGCTTGGTGGGGGCCGACGCCCCTTCCCCGGCCGCGCTCAACTGCGCGGGCACGGCTACCAGCAGAGCAGCCAGAGCGGACAACGACGTGGTGACAGCCCAGCGGCGACGGCGCAGACGCATGTACACAACCTTTTATGTGCGAATATGTCGCGTCCATACTGGCCGTCGCCGACCGCGTTATCAAGAGCGAAGATCAGCCCGCAGATTCTTGCAGGGCCGCGATCAGTTCCGGCGCCGCCTGGAAGAACCGGTCCTGCTCGGGCTCGGTGCCGCCGATCTGGACCAGGGCCAGGTCGGTGAAGCCCGCCTGCCAGAACGCCGACGCCGCCTCGGTCACCGCCTCGACCGATTGGCCGCACGGGATCGACTGGGCCACGTCCTCGGGCCGCACGAACTGGCTGGCGGCGTCGAACCCGGTCGTGCCCGGCAGTTCGGCGTTGACCTTCCAGCCGCCGCCGAACCAGCGGAACAGCTCGTGCGCCCGCTTGACGCACTCGTCTTTGTCCGGGCCCCAGCAGATCGGCAGCTGCCCGACCTTGCGGCCGGGCGCCTTACCGGACGCCCCGTCCCACCACCGCCCGAGCGAGGCTTCCGGCTCGACCGCGATCATCACGTCGGCCAGCGGCGCGAACAGCTCGCAGGACTGCCGCCCGGACACCGCCACCCCGATCGGGACCGGCTGGGCGGGCAGGTCCCAGAGCTTGGCCGAGTCGACCGTGAAGTAGTCGCCCTCGATGCTGACGTAGCCGCCGCCGAACAGCTCGCGGATGATCGTCACCGCCTCGGCCAGCATCTCCTGCCGCTGGTTGGCAGGCGGCCAGCCAGCTCCGACGACGTGCTCGTTGAGCGACTCTCCGGCGCCCAGGCCGAGGGTGAAGCGGCCGCCGCTCAGCAGCCCCAGGGTCGCGGCCTGCTGAGCTACCACGGTTGGGTGGTACCGCATGGTCGGGCAGGTCACGTAGGTCATCAACTCGGCCCGCTCGGTCGCCTGGGCGACCGCGCCCAGGGTGACCCAGGCGTTCGGGGCGTGGCCCATCTCGTCCAGCCAGGGGAAGTAGTGGTCGCTGGAGACCAGCAGCTCGAAGCCGCTCTGCTCCGCCCGCTTCGCCCACCGCACCAGGTCGGCCGGTCCCGCCTGTTCGGTCATCAGTGTGTAGCCCACGGTGGCCATGACGTCCGTCCCCTCGTTGCGAGTCGTGTGGCCCCGTCTAACTGACCAGCCACCCGCCCGCTAAACAACCCGGGCAGCACAACGCCCGCCCCTGATCAGGGGCGGGCGCTTAGCTCGGTCTTACTTCTTGAAGGCGTCCTTGACCTTGTCGCCGGCCTGCTTGAGATTCCCCTTGGCCTGGTCGGTTTCGCCTTCGGCCTTCAGCTGGTCGTCGTCGGTGGCGTCGCCCACGCCTTCCTTTACCTTGCCCTTGAGCTCGGTGGCCTTGTGAGCTGCCTTGTCCTCGGTTGCCATCGTCAGCACGCTCCTTCCCGTTTCACTATGGACCCTTCCCCCTGAGCGGCCCTCAAACGGTGAACCGGGTCACGCCGGCCGCAAAAATGCTTTCATGGCCGCGATCATCATGGAAATGTCGGCGGTGCCGGACAGTTCGCGGGCCGAGTGCATGCCCAGCGAGGCGTTGCCGACGTCCACCGTCGGCACCGCCAGCCCGGCCGCCACGATCGGGCCGATGGTGGAACCGCTGCGCACGCCGCTGCGGTTGACGAAGTACTGCACCGGCACCCCGGCCTGCTCGGTGGCGGCCAGGAAGGCGGCCTGGGTCATCGCGTTGGTGCCGTAGTTGACGTTCGCGCTCACCTTGATCACCGGCCCGCCGCCGAGCTCGATCCAGTGCCCGGGCTCGTGCCGGTCGGAATAGTTCGGGTGGGTCGCGTGGGTCATGTCGGCCGACACGTGCAGCGAGTTCGCCACCGCCCGCAGGAAGTCGTCCCGGGTGCCGCCGCGGGCCAGCACCGACCGTTCCAGCTGGCGGCCCAGCCAGGCCCCGTCTGCCCCGGTCGGGGACCGGCTGCCGATCTCCTCGTGGTCGAACAGCACGATCGCGCTCACGTGCCCGGCGTCCGGGGCCGCGGCCACCTCGGCCAGCGCCGAGACGCTGGCGAACGAGCAGTTCAGGTTGTCCTGGCGGCCCGAGCTGACGAACTCCTCGTCCACCCCCGCCAGGTTGGCGCCGGCCACGTCGTAGACCACGACCTCCCAGCTCAGCACGGCCGCTGGGTCGACCTCGAGCTCGCCCGCGAGGAACCGCGCGAACCCGCCCGGGTCGGGTGCCCCCAGCGACCAGATCGGCACCAGGTGGCGCTGGGCGTCCAGCTTGAGCCCCTCGCGCACGGTCGGGTCCAGGTGGATGGCGAGCTGGGGGACCCGCAGGATCGGGCGGTCGACCCGCACCAGCCGGACCTGCGGCCCGTCGGCGGTGGCGACCACCACCCGGCCCGCCAGCCCCAGGTCCCGGTCCAGCCATGAGTTCAGCAGCGGCCCGCCGTAGACCTCGACCCCCAGCTGCCGGAAGCCCGCGCTGCCGGTGTCCGGCTGCGGCTTGACCTTGAGCGTGGGGCTGTCGGTGTGCGCGCCCAGCAGCCGGAAGCTGGCGTCGGGGGCGGCTCCGTCCGGCACCACCCAGGCGAACAGCGACCCGCCGTCGGTCAGCACGTAGCGGCCGGGCCCGGACGGCCAGGCCTCGGCCGGGCCGACCTCGGTGAAGCCGGCCGCGGTCAGCCGCTCGCGGGCCTGGGCGGCCGCGTGGTACGGCGACGGCGCGGAGTTGAGGAACTCGATCAGGTCAAGGGCGGTGTCGCGGGCGCTGTTCACCCGCTCCATCCTGCCCGATAACCTGCTGCGCATGGCAAAGAAGCGCGCGCTCACCCCGCTCGGGGCCGTCATCGGAGGCTTCCTGGCCGGGGCCGCGGGCACCGTGGCCCTGGACGTCTACGGCTACCTGAAGTACAAGCGCGGCGGGGGCACCGAGGCCCCCCTGGCCTGGGAGTTCCCCAAGGTCGAGACCTGGGACCAGGCGCCCGCGCCCGGCCAGGTGGCCAAGCGGGTGGTCGAGGGCTTCACCCAGCACGAGCTGCCCGACCGCTACGCCAACTTGTTCAGCAACGTCATGCACTGGGGCTACGGCTCGGTCAACGGCGCCGCCTACGGCATCGTGGCCGGCTCGCTGCGGCGGCCGACCCCGGAGACCGGGCTGCCGTTCGGGGTCGTGGTCTGGCTGACCGGCTACGTCGTCCTCCCGCTGGGCGGCCTGTACCAGCCGATCTGGAAGTACGACATCAAGACGCTGGCCGAGGACCTCGGCGGCCACCTGTGCTTCGGCCTCACCACCGGCACGGTGTTCTGGCTCTACACCAAGCTGGCCTGACCGCAGGACCGGGCCTCGTGCGGCCTCGTTCTGCACCTGGTTGCCTCAGCCGCCCGAGGTGTGGTTACCCCAGCGCACGAAGATGGTCAGCGCGATGATCACCGCGGTGATGCCGCCGCCGAATTCCAGCAGGTGCAGCGCGTCCGGCTCGGCCACCGCTTCCTCGGCGAAGGTGACCGCGAGCACCAGCACGATCATCGAGATGACCCGGCTCTTGAGGTCGTTAAGGTCGCGCATGGCCAGCCAGCCGGGCAGCACGTCCCGGCCGCCGACCCGGATGTTCCCGATGAACAGCTCGTAGAAGCCGATCGCCGAGATCAGCGCGGTCGCGCCGATCAGGAACAGGTCGAACTCCAGCAGGACCGAGCCGATGTGGTGCCCGACCGGGAAGGGGTGCCCGCTGACCTCCCGCACCGTGTCGAACAGGACCGCCACCGCGTAGACGAACGAGCCCAGCGCTGAGACCAGCAGGAACGCTACCGGCAGGATCGCCAGCCACAGCGATACAGCCAGCGTCCGCTCCACCCCCTCGGTCAGCCGCCGGCGCGGCCGCCGGCTGGTCCGCTCCGCGGCTTCCGTTTTCTCCTCATCGGGCACGGCGTCAATGATTTCACGACGTCGCCGGCGGTCTCCCCAGCCAGGTCAGCGCGGCGACCGTCAGCGCCTCGATGCCGGTGCTCAAGGTGGGCTCGATGACCGGCGCGAAGTGCGGCGAATGGTTGCCCGGCAGCGAGTCGATGCGCCCGTCGCGCACGGCAGCCAGGGCTGTCTCGTACTCCAGGCCTCCCCAGAACCAGAAAACCGTGGGCACGCCGGCGGCCTCGCCGAACACACCGACGTCCTCGCTGGCGTTGACCACCGGCATCGGCAGCAGGCGGTCCGCACCGAAATACCCGGTGAAGGCGGCGACCGTGGCCTGGGTCGCGGACGGATCGCTGACCAGCAGGGGCGCGCTGAGGGTCCAGGTCAGCTCGGGCGGCCGCGGTGCGCCACTGCTGGCGGCCTCACTGCTGACGATGCGCTCGATCGCGGCGCGGACCAGCTCACGGGTCTGCGGGGAGTAGGTCCGGATGTTGATCCCCAGCTCGGCGGCGCTGGGGATGATGTTGTCCTTGGTCCCGGCCTGCACCCGCCCGACCGTGACCACGGCGGCCTCGGCGGGCGGCACCTCCCGGGCGACGATGCCCTGCAGCCGGGTGATCACGTGCGCGGCCATCAGGACCGGGTCCACGGTGGCCTCGGGGCGTGACCCGTGCCCACCCCGGCCGTGCAGGACGATCTCGGCCGAGTCGGCCGCGGCCATCACCGGCCCGCTGGCGTGCCCGATCAGGCCGGCCGGGAGCGGGCCCACGTGCTGGCCCAGCACGATGCCCGGTTTGGGAAAGCGCTGGAGCAACCCGTCGGCGACCATGTCCCGGGCCCCCCGGGCCAGTTCCTCGGCGGGCTGGAAAACGACGAGCACGGTGCCGGACCAGGCGCCGTCCGCGCGGGCGAGCAGGGTCGCGGCGCCCACCAGGCAGGCGGCGTGCATGTCGTGCCCGCAGGCGTGCATGACCGGGACCTCAACCCCATCCTCGCCCGCGGCCCGAACCGTGCTCGCGTAGGACAGGCCGGTCTGCTCCTGGACGGGCAACGCGTCGAAGTCGGCCCGCAGCATCACCACCGGGCCGGCTCCGCGGGTGAGGACGCCGACCACCCCGGTGCCGCCGACCTTCTCGGTAACGTCGAAGCCGAGCGGCCGCAACGCCTGCGCCACCCGCTGCCCGGTGCGGTGCTCGTGCAGCGAAAGCTCGGGATGGCGGTGCAGGTCCTGGTAGAAGTCCGCCAGCTGGGCGCTCACCTCGGCTGCGCCTGCGAGTACGGTGGCGTCGGCCATGGCGTCAGGTCCTTCCGGTCAGGAACTGGGAACGGTGGCCGGTGACGGGGCGGGGCAGCGGTTCCCGACCGCGGCCAGCAGCCGCTGGGCCGCCGCCGCCACGCTGGCCTTGGCGCTGCTGACGCCCGCCTCCCGGCTGGGCGCGGCGGCGTAGCTGCTCGCGGCCGATTGCAACCGCGTCAGCTGCGATTTCAGCGCGTCGATCTGGCTCTGCCATTCATGCTGGCCGGAGACGGTGCGGGCGAGGTCGTCCACACTCGCCTGCATCCCTCGCGTCACCGCCTGGATTTCGCTGACGTTGGCCTGGGTGATGCTGACCGAGATCAGGCTGCGCAGGGCGGCCCGCACCGAGTTCACCTCCTGGCAGACGGTCAGGACGGGCGTGGGCGCGGCTGAGGGTGCGGCGGTCGCGCTGGCGGAGACGCTGCCGGACCCGCCAGCGGGCGAACTGCCACCAGAACCGCAGGCGGCGGCCAGCACCGTCACCGCAGACAGCATCGCCGCGGCGACGGCCAGCCGGCCGGAGGTAACTCGCGTCATATCAGCCCACGATCGGGCCCCCGCCGCCCGCTGCGCCTCACCCGTCGCGGGCGAACCGCGAAAAACCTGGCCGCGATCACCTGGAAAGGATGATGACCCCGCGCCCGCCAGCGGTCACCATGAAGGGGTCAACGTCCGCGGATTCCGGCTGTCCGGCTGGTGACTGGTGCACAGTGGCTCACAGGCGCACGACCTGATCGAGAAGGCGGACCCCGTGGCCGGGACGGGTTTCTGGCGGACCTGGCGATCGATCGCGTTCGCCCCGGCCGGTGACGGGCAGCGCCGGCGGCGCGGGAGCGACGGGGTACGCCTGGCCGCCGCGGTGCTCGTACTCGTCGTCTGCGTGCTGATCATCCGCTACGACTCCCGCATCGACCGGGCCATCGTCCAGGTCCTGCACCCGCCGCCCCGGAGCATCACCTGGCTGGTGACGGTGGTCTACCAGGCCGGGTCGGCTGGTGTCGTGGTCGTCCTGATCGGGCTGGTCCTGCTGGCTCGCCGCTGGGTGGCGGCCCGCGACCTCGCGCTGAGCGCGGTCGGCGCCGCCGTGGTCAGCGTGATTCTGGTCGTCCTGCTCGGCGGCCACGGCGGCCGCCCGGCCGGCGTCGCGATCGGCGGTTACCAGCTGAGTTTCCCGGTGCTGCGCATAGCGCTGTTCGCGGCGGTCGCGGTGGTGGCGCTGCCTTACCTGGCCCGCAGTGCCCAGCGGCTGATCGAGATTTTCATCGCCCTGGTCGCGCTGGCCACCGCGGTCGGCGGGCACGGGCTGCCGCTCAACGTCGCCGGCAGCCTGGCCATCGGCTGGGGGGTGGCGGCGGCCGTCCGGCTCGGGTTCGGCTCGCCGCTGGGCCTGCCCTCGGCCGATGACGTCCGGCTGCTGCTGGCGGAGCTCGGAATCCGGGCCGGCCACCTGACTCCGGCCCCGCGGCAGGTCTGGGGGGTGGCCAAGTTCCAGGCCGAGGAGCTCCACCCGCCGGGGGTGGCCGGGGCCAACGGCGGGGCCGCGGCCGGCCGTCTCGACATCGCGGTCTACGGGCGGGACGCGGCCGACGCCCGGCTGCTGACCAAGCTGGGCCGGTTCGTGTTCTACCGGGCCTCCGGGCCGAGCCTCACCATCACCCGGCTGCAGCAGGTCGAGCACGAGGCCTACCTCACGCTGCGGGCGGCCCGGGCCGGTGTCGCGGTCCCCGAGGTCGCCGAGGCCGGGAAGGCCGGCCCGTCCGGCGACGCGCTTCTGGTCGGCCGGAGGCCGGCCGGGCGGGCGGTCCTGGCGCTGCCGGACGCCGATGCCGCCGAGATCAGTGACGCGTGGCTCGATGACCTGTACCGGCAGCTGCTGGCCCTGCGGTCGGCGCGCATCGCCCACGGCGGGATCAGCGGCGACGCGCTGCTCGCCGACCTGGTGACGCAGACCGCCGTGCTCACGGACTTCCGTAACGCCGCGGTGACCGCCTCGCCCGGTCAGCTCGACCGGGACCTGGCCGGAGCCATCGCCGCGACGGCGGTGGCCGTCGGCCCGGACCGGGCGGCTGGCGCCGCCGCCCGCTGCCTGCCGCCGGACGTGCTGCGGGACGCCCTCCAGCATCTTCAGCGGGCCGCCCTCGACCCGGCGCTGAGGGGGAGCCTGCGTGGCCACCGCGGGCTGCTGGAGGACGTCCGTCAGCGCGCCGCCGAGGCGGCCTCAATCGAGGTGCCGGCGCTGATCGAGCCACGCCGCGTGAGCTGGCCGACGCTGATCATGGTCATCGGCACGCTCGTCGGCGGCTGGGCGCTGGTCGGGGTGCTGATCGACGTCTCCCAGTCCTTCGACACCGTGATCGGGGCCAACTGGCTCTGGGTCGCGCTGGCGTTCATCCTCGCCCAGCTCGCTTACGTCGCGTCCGCCGTGGAGGCGGTCGGCAGCGTGGCCGGGCCGCTGCCGCTCGGGCGGACAGTAGCCGTCGAGGTCGCCAACTCGTTCAGCGCGCTGGCCGGCGGCCAGCCGGCGGTCTTCGCCACCCGGGTGCGCTTCTTCCAGACCCAGGGGTATGACGCCTCGGTCGCGCTGAGCTCGGGCGCCATCATGACCATTTCCAGCTGGATGGCCACCGCCGTCCTGGTCGTGTGCTCGCTGCCGTTTGCCTGGGGCTCCCTTGACGTGAAGGTGACGCCCCAGTCCGGCGGCGACTCCAAGCTGGTGTGGATCATTCTGGCCGTCGTCGTGCTGGTGGCCGTGCTGGCCGGCCTGGTGCTGGCGGTGCCCCGGCTGCGCCGCCTGGCGGCTGCGAAGATCGTGCCCAAGGCGCGGGACGTCTGGTCCAATCTGACCCTGGTCGCCCGTTCTCCGCGCAAGCTGGTCATGCTGCTGGGAGGCTCGTTCGCGGCCGAGCTGCTGGTGGCGATGGCCCTGTCGGTCTCACTGCGGGCCTTTGATGATCATCTGCGGCTGCCCGTCCTGATCGTGGTCATCATGCTGGCGGCGGTCATCGGCGGTGTAGCGCCGTCGCCGGGCGGGATGGGCGTCGTGGAAGCGGGCATGATTCTGGGTCTTACGGCGGCCGGGGTGGGGGAGGCGGACGCCACCGCGGCCGTGTTCATCCAGCGGCTTTTCACGTCCTACCTGCCGCCGATCTGGGGCTGGCTCACCCTGGTCTGGATGCGCAGGCGGGAATACCTGTAGCTGCCGCGCCTGGTAGGCCAGCATGGCCAGCCGGGGCCACCAGGGGCCAGGTCACCTTTCCCGGGTGATGTGGTGGAGCTCAGCCCGCGAAACCCGGCGGTGCGTCGACGGTCTCGGCCGCCATGCCGCGGGCGAGCTGAGCATGGTCGCGCTCGTTCTGGTCCGCGTACCGCTGGGCGAACCGGGTCATCGCGTTGGTGAAGGCGGGGCCCTTACCGAGGTAGCCGCCGATGGCGACGGGGTCGCCGGTCCGGGCGTGGGCCCGCGCGAGTGCCTCGCCGCAGGCCGTGGCGAACGCGGCCAGCCGGGGAGCGATCAGCTCGGTGGTTGGGATGATCTTCATGTCGCGGAACTGGCGCACGTAGTAGTCCCGGCCGTGCAGCGAGCCCCAGCCGACGAAGATGTCGGTGGCGCTCTGGATCAGCCGCTTGCCGTTGATCACCCGCGCACCGTGATTCTCGTGCCGGCTGGGCCGCGTGTACGCCTCGTAGACCGACGGCCCCGCCTGTTTGAGCTGAAGGAACAGCGGGTCGGCCCCGCTGCGGCCCTCCAGCAGCACCAGGTAGACCTGCATGCCCACGCTGCCGACCCCGACGACCTGCCGCACCATGTCGCTGACGGTGAAGCGGTCGAACAGGGCCCGGCGGTCCTCCTGGAGGGTCAGCCGGTATTCGGCCAGCAGGTGGCCAGCCACGTCAGCCTGCTCGTCGTCGCTGATCGTGACCCGGATCGGCGGCTCGGTGGTGATCCGGGGGCGTCCGTGGGCCATCGTGGTCAGCTTGGCGAAGGCCCCGCGGCTGGTGCGGCGCTTTCGTTTTTCCTCGATATGGACGGAGACCCGGCCACGGTCGGCGGGCTCGAAGTAGCCGACCAGGCTGTCGGCGTGGATGCCGTCGTACCAGACGTCGAGTTCCGGCCAGCTCGCGTACTGGCGGATCCGGCCGCGGTAGGCCTCGGCGCAGGCCCGGACCGCGGCGTCGGCGGCGGGCCGGTCGAGCTGATTTTCCCGGGCCGCGACGACCAGGCTGGCGGCCAGCCGCTTCACGTCCCACTCGAACGGCCCCGGCAGGGTCTCGTCGAAGTCGCGCAGGTCGAACGACAGGTTGCGCTCCGGGGTGGCCCACAGGCCGAAGTTCAGCACGTGGGCGTCCCCGCACAGCTGCACGATCAGCCCGGAGTCGGGCTCCGCGGCCAGGTCGGCGGCCATGACCGCGGCCGCACCCCGGTAATAGGTCCACGGTGAGGCGGCCATCCGCTGATGCCGCAGGGGTACCAGCTCCGGCACCCGCAACTGGTTCTGCGCCAGAACCGTCGCCAGCGCGTCGTGGGTTCGCTCCTGGTCACCCCAGCGGCCCAGCGCGCTCCGCGGGACACGTTTGCGCGCGGCCCGGCCGGACGCCCGCCGTTCGTCAGTGGTGGCGGGCAGGTCGGGCAGGCCGGCCGGCCCGGTCATGCCTCCATACCGAAGGCCTCCCGGAGCTTGGCTTCCTGCTCATCGGACAGGTTTGTGCTGATCAGCTCGGCGTCGGTGTCGGCGAACTCGGCCGCCACCTTGTCGTAGACGGCCCCGGTGGTCAGCGCGAACAGGGCCGAGGTGCCGGGTGTGATCTTTTCCCGCACTTCGTTGATGAACTTGTCGCTGATGCCGACGTCGCGCATGGAACCGAACAGGGCGCCGCTGGCCGCGCCGATCGCCAGGCCGAGCAGCGGGACGAAGAAGATCAGGCCGAACAGCAGTCCCCAGAAGCCGCCACTCAGCACGCCCGACTTGGTCGTGTCGTGCAGTTCGTGGGTCCGCGGTTTTTTGTGTCCCGGCTCCCAGCTCACCACCGCCGCGTCGTGCAGGTTGATGAGCATCTGCTCGTTCAGTCGTTCCAGCTTGATCAGGGCGTTTTCGGCGCCGTAGGGCGTGCGGAACTTCCAGGCGGTCAGCGTGGCCATGAACCTCTCCTCAAGTCGGGACGATCGGCAACCCCGACCTTGATCGGCATGCGGGTCCCCGGCATCACCCTTTGCAGGTGAAGGCGCCCCCACCGGCCGGTCACAGCAGCTCGAGCTCCCGCGCGCGCAGGACGGCGTCCTTGCGCCTGCTGACCGCGAGCTTGCGGTAGATGGCGGCCAGGTGCGACTTGACCGTGTTGGCCGACAGGCACATCTCGTCCGCGATCTCCGTGTTCGACAAGCTGGTGGACAGGAACCGCAGGACCGACTGCTCCCGCTCGGTGAGCGGATCGGCCAGGTCGATCATCGGTAGCCGCTCGCTGCCGCTGATCGTGGTCCGCGGCCCGGCCGCGATCAGCCCCGGCCAGCCGGCCGCGACGGCGGGGTGACGGGCCAGCAGCGGAGCGAAGAACTGCTGCGCCGCCCAGAACGGCAGCACGATGTCGTCCTGGGCGAGTTCGGCGGCCCCCATGATCGTTCCCAGCGCGCTCCCCGGGTCGCCGTTCAGCAGCGCGATCCGGGCGTCGCACAGCATCGCCTCCACTAGCAGGTACCGGCTGGCCAGGGGACTGGTCGTGGTGAGGGCGACTCGTACGCAGTCCTCCGCCCGACGCCGGTCGTCCAAGGCCAGATACGCCCGCGCGCGGGGCAGCGCGGTGAGGATCGCGAGGTCGCCGCCGGCCTGACCCGCCAGCAGTTCCAGCGCGGTGTTCGGCCTCCCGAGCATGGTCTCGGCGTCGGCCAGCAGCGTCTCCCGCAGCGCTCGGGGCAACGGCAGGTCGGCGGGTTGGGGCCGGGCGAGCGCGACGGCCCGCGCCTCGTTCACGTTCCCGCCTGCCAGCAGCAGCGTGGCCTGCCCGACGTCTCGCGCCGCGGCCAGGCCGGGATCGCTGTCGACCGCGTCGGACAGCTGCGTCCGCTGCAGCGCCCGGGCCGCGCCGGCCAGATCGGCGGCCGCCATCAGGCGGGTCGCGGCCGCCAGTTCCAGCGCCGGGTGCAGGCTCAGGTCGCTGTGCTTGTGCAGCAGCGCGTGGGCGCGGCGGCCGGCGTCGAGGGCGTGCCGCGGCCGCGACTGCAGGCTGTCGATCAGCGCGGTCATCGCGGTGGCCTTCAGCTCCACCACGGGCGGCGCGTGCTCCCGGGCCTCGGCCGACGCCACCGCCAGCAGCGTCCTGGCCGCGTCGATCCGCCCGTGCCAGAACAGGCTGCCTGCCTGCACCAGCAGCACCGCGGCGGGCAGGCCCGGCGCGAGGCTTTCGGGGACAGTGGTCTTCTGCGCGAGCAGGCGCTCGGCGGCGGCGGCGACCGCGGTCTCGTCGCCCCGCTTCAGGCCGAGGATGAGCCGGGCCAGCGCGGCGGTGACGACGAGGTGCGGGCTGACCGGTTGGGCTGGCGTCCGTCCGTCCGCCGGCTGGCATTCCGGCCCTGACGCTTCGGCGCCTTCGGTGACCGCGCCGATCGCCAGGCTGGCGACGGCCACGGCGCAGGTCTGCTCGGAGTCGCCGTCGGCCGGGGCTGGTGGCCGCCACCGGTTCAGGCCCAGGCCGGAGAGGTCTTCGCCGTGCACGAACGCGTGCGCCAGACCACCCTGGACCAGCAGCGAGGCCGCGTAGGGCCGGTCACCGGCCTGGGCGGCCCAGCTCAGCGCCTTGCCGGGGTCGCCGCTGCGCTGGAAGTAGGCCGCCGCCCGGCGCATCAGCTCCGCCACCTGCTGCGCCGGGTAACGGTGCAGGTCGTGGCGCAAGATCTCGCGCAGCAGCTGATGGTAGCGGAAGCGGGTCCGGGTGGCGTCGACCGGGATGACGAACGAGTTGCTCGCGGCCAGCCCGGACAGCATGTCAGCGCACCCCGGGATCCCGGTCACCGCGCTGGACAGCGGGCCGGTCACCTCGTCGAACAAGCTGGTCTCGGTCAGCACCCGCCGGACCGGCTCGGGCTGGTGGTCGAGCACTTCGGCCATCAGGTATTCGCCGATGCTGCCCTGGCCGAGCGCCAGCTCGGACACGAACAGCGCCGGGTACTCGGTGTTTTCCATCCGCATGGCCGACAGCCGGGCACCCGCCGCCCACCCCTCGGTCCGGGCCATGAGCAGGTTCAGATCGTCATCGGTGAGCGTGACCCGGTGGGCCGTGAGCAGCTGCTGGGTCTCGCCGCGGGTCATGGCCAGCTGCCGGGCCCGCAACTCACCCATCTGCCCGGCCAGCCGGTACCGGTGCAGGGGGAGCAGCGGGTCGCTGCGGGCGGCCAGGATCAGGCGCAGGCGCGGCGGCAGGCCGCTGCGGACCAGCGTGTCGAGGTCGGCCAGCACGTCCGGGTGGGTGAGCAGGTGCGCGTCATCGATGATCAGGACAGGTGGCTCCGGCGCCGCGGGCAGGCGGCCGAGCAGCGCCTGCATCCGTTCGACGGTGTCTCCGTGCGGCGCCACCGGCGGCAGCGTCCGGGCCAGCGGCCCCCAGGCCTGCAGGGCTTCCCGCAGCAGCCGCCAGAACCGGAACGGCTCGTTGTCCGCGGCGGTGACGGTGATCCAGGCCACGGAGGTCTTCGTGCGTAGCACCCAGTCCGACAGCAGGACCGTCTTGCCCGCGCCCGGTCCCGCCGCGATCAGGATCAGCGGCCGGTCCGCGGCCCGGTCGAGGTCGGCCAGCAGCCGGGCCCGCGAGATGTGCCGCGGCGGCAGGGCAGGCACGACAAAGCGCGCGTCCAAACGCCGACCCGACATCGAGGCCCCTCCCCGGCTGAGGCACCATGATCTCGCTTTTCGGACTTTAACATTTCGGCAAGCCACCCGAAAGGAAGGAGGCGGGCCGTGCTCACGCGGTAAAGCCTGAATAGAGGGCACCGGGGATTGGGAGCCATGGCTTTGGACCTGTGCTATGAGATCCGCGTAGCGGGCCGGCTCGATGAGGCGCTGGCCGCGGCGGCGTTCGGCGGCCTGACCGTCAAGGTCCGCGGCGGCGTCACCATTCTGCGGGGCAACCTGGACCAGGCGGCCCTGCACGGCGTCCTCGAGCGCATCCGATCGCTGCACCTCGAACTGCTCGACGCCCGCCGCACCCGCCGCTTTCCCAGTCCCGATCCAGCCCGGTGGGGTGACCGCCCCGATCCCGGAGGAGGCCCCGATGGCAGCTCACGCCTACGAGATCAGGGTGGTCGGATCGCTGGGGCCCGCGGCTCGTGACGCCTTCGGCGGCGCCGAGGTCGAAGTTGAGCCCACCGCCACCGTCATCTCCGCCCGGCTCGACCAGGCGGCCCTTCATGCCCTGCTGGATCAGGTACGCGCCCTGGGCCTGGAATTGATCGATATCAAACAGTTCCCCGATATGCCTGGCTAGTTTCCGCCTCAGGAACAAACTCAATCAACAATTTGGGCGAAAGCCGGTAGGCCTGTGAACGCGTCTCTGCTGGCCATTCTCAACGACCACGAGCGGTTGCTGGTGGCCGAGACCGAGCGGGCGGCGCTCGCCTCCCTCGGCGAGGACGCCGCGGTCAGTCGATGATCACCTGCGGATGATCAAATCCGGCCAGGTCGATGACCCGGCGCAGCTGGTAGGGGGCGCCGGTGACCACGATGCCGCCGTCGGCCGGCAGCCCGGCCGCGGCCTGGTAGACGACGCCGAGGGCGGCCGCCTCCGCGTAGATCAGGCCCGACACGTCGAGGTGGAGCGAGGGCTGGGCGGCCAGCCGGGCTCCCAGCACCCGCAGGAAGACCGGGCGGCTGGCCAGGTCCAGCTCGCCGCTGATGGCCAGCCCCCAGGGGTCGGTGGTCGCGGTGAACTGCACCGGCGGGGTCAGCACGTGGTCCGGCGCGATCCCGGCGTGCTCGGCCGCGATCTGGGCGGCGGCGTCGCCGAAGCGGCTCTGATCGTACTGGCAGACCGAGGTGATGCCCTCCTCGTGCTGCATCGGGGTGCACAGCCGTTCCCAGTCCAGCAGCCGGTCGACCGACCCGACGGCGGCGGCGAAGTCGCCCATCTCGGCCGCCACCCGCAGCGCCCCGAACCCGTCCGCCCGGGCCTGCCGGGCCGCAGTCCGGAAGTCGGCCGCCATCTGGTCCAGGTCGAGCTGGCCGGGCTCGCCGTAGGCGGTGGCGAAGTCGCGGATCACCAGCTGGCCCCGGTCGGCGGCCGGCCCGGCCGGTACCTGGTGCGCCTCCAGCGCGGTGTGCACCTGCGCCTCGAGCCGGTCGCTGGCCACGTACAGGACCCGGTCACCGGCCGCCAGGCCGCTGCCGACGAACGCGGCCGCGGTCTGGTCCAGCTCGGCCGGCCCGGAGTACAGCGCGCACAGGTGGGTGCCGGGCTCG
The DNA here is from genome assembly GCA_019240215.1 of Actinomycetota bacterium. GTDB lineage: Bacteria > Actinomycetota > Actinomycetes > Streptosporangiales > Streptosporangiaceae > Bog-532. The sequence continues at coordinate 32,896 of JAFAYQ010000027.1, forward strand.
GCGTCCCACAAGCTGAGCGGCGCGTGCCTGCCATCGAGAGTGGCCGTCTGGCCACGGTTGCTCACAGCATCATTTTCACCCAGGCGAGGCGGCCGGCCAAGCATTACCGCCAACCTGCTTTAACGATCACGCAGCTTTTTCCGGATGCCAGGATGGACGCGACCACGAATGGGGCGAAAGGGGAACGCGATGGCACGCCGGGTGGACGCCGAACTGCTGCTGGTGGGGAGCCTGCCCGCCGACTCGACCGAGGCGGCGCTGCGCTCGGCGGCCGGGTTCTTCGGCGACCTGGTGTTCGCGCTGCCGGACGGGGAGACCGGTCCCCGGGCGGGCTGGGTCAGCTACGAGCGCGAGCGCCTGGCCCGCCCGAACCCGGACGTGGTGGTGGTCCAGGAGACCGAGTCGCCGACCGGGCTGCCCCGGCACGCCTACGAGACCCCGGTGTTCGGCATCCGCCCCGGCGTCAGCGCGCTGCACTGGGACCGCTGGCCCCGCATCGACGACGCGATCGCCGGCTACCAGGTGTTCTCGGCGCTGCGGGCCGACGGCGTGATCCCCGCCCACGTCCGGTTCCAGGTCGGGCTGCCGTTCCCGGCCAGCGCGCTGAACGCGTTCAAGGCCGACTTCGCGGCCGACTACCCGGTCGCCGCCCGCGGGTTCGAGGACCTGGTCGGCCGCGAGCTGACCCGGCTGACGGCCGCGATCCCGCCCGCCGACCTGGCCATCCAGTGGGACATGGCCTACGAGACCCAGGACCTGGAGGGCGTGCTCGCCTGGACCTCGGAGGGAGCCTGGGAGCGGTTCGCGGGGCCGGTCACCCGGCTGACCCGGCAGATCCCGGCCGAGACCCTGGTCGGCTACCACCTCTGCTACGGCACGTTCCCCGAGTGGCCCATGTACGAGGCCCGCGACCTCGGCCTGCTGGTCCGGATGGCCAACTTCGCGGTGGCCAGCTCGGGCCGCCCGGTCGACTGGCTGCACCTGGCCGGTCCCCGCTACCTGCGCAGCGAGGACCGGTCGTTCTTCCGCCCGCTGGTCGACCTGGAGCCGGGCGACGCCCGGGTCTTCCTCGGCATCGTGCTGCCGATCGACGGGGTGGCCGGGCTGCGCCGGCGGCACGACACCGCCGCTCGCTACCTCGACGACTTCGGGGTCGCCATGTACTGCGGGTTCGGCCGCCAGCCGGGGGCCGACGGCACCGAGACCATGCGCGACCACGCCGCCGTGGTCCGCACCGTGCACGGAGCCTGACCGCCGTGGGTGGGGTTAACCCCACCCCGGTTACGGGGGTACGGGCGATGGCCGGCCGCGTCCGCGCTGACTAGCGTCGCTGTTGTGTTCCTGCTCCCCGGCCTGGTCGCGCCCCGCACCTGGCTTGCGTTCGTCCACCACCTGGCGGGCCTGCTCGTCGGGGTGGTGGCGTTCCTGGTCCTCGGCTACGGCCTGACGTTGGGTGCTGCCTTTTTGCCGGTGGCGCTGGCCGGGCTGGTCCTGTTCGGCTTGACGCTCCGGTTCGCCGACCAGCTGGCGGCGGCCGAGCGGGCCCGGTTCGCGGTACTGCTGGGTGAGCGGATCCCGGCCTGGCCGGCCACCGTCGGCGGCCGGTTCCGCTGGCTGTTCGTACCCCGCCGGGCCACCCTGACCGGCCGCCGGACCTGGGCGGGAGTCGGCTACGGGCTGCTCCGGCTGCCGGTCAGCGGCGTGTTCGCGGTCGCGGTGATCGGCCTCTGGGCGTCCGGCCTGGTCCTGCTGACGCTGCCGCTGTACGGCCGGCTGCTGCCAGGCGGCGGGCCCACCATCGCCGGCACCGTGCTGGCCGGTCCGTTCCCGACCGCGGGACTGGCCGTGGCCGGCCTGTTCCTGCTGATGGCGGCGCCGCCGGTCACCCGCGGGCTGGCGGTCGCCGACGTGGCCCTGGCCCGGCGGCTGCTGGGCCCGCCCGACGACCTGGCCGCCCGGGTCACCCAGCTCGAGGTCAGCCGCGAACGGGTGATGGACGCGGCCGAGACCGAGCGCCGCCGCATCGAGCGCGACCTGCACGACGGCGCCCAGCAGCGGCTGGTCGCGCTGACGATGGAGCTGGGCCGGGCCCGGGCCAAGTTCGTCGACGACGTCGACGCCGCCCGCGACCTCGTCGACCAGGCCCACGCCGAGGCCAAGGCCGCCCTCACCGAGCTGCGCAACCTGGTCCGGGGGATGCACCCGCCGGTGCTGACCGACCGCGGCCTCGACGCGGCCCTGTCGGGGCTGGCGGCGCTGTGCCCGGTGCCGGTCGAGGTGCAGGTCGACGTGCCGGTCCGGCCGCGGGCGGCGGTCGAGGCGGTCGCCTACTTCACCATCGCCGAGGCGCTCACCAACGTGGCCAAGCACTCGCGGGCCACCCACGCGCGGGTGGTGGTCGAGCAGCACGGCTATCCGGGCACGCTCACGGTGGTGGTCAGCGACGATGGGATCGGCGGGGCCGACCCGGCCGGGGCCGGGCTGTCCGGCCTGGCCGACCGGGTAGCCGGGGTGGACGGGACGCTGGCGGTCGAGTCGCCGGCCGGCGGCCCGACGATGATCTCGGCGGTGCTCCCGTGCGGCTAGTTATCGCCGAGGACTCGGTGCTGCTCCGCGAGGGGCTGACCCGGCTGCTGGCCGAGGCCGGCCACGAGGTCGTCGCGGCCGAGGGCGACGCCGAGAAGTTTCTGCGGGCGGTGGCGGCCACTGTCCCCGACGCCTGCGTGGTCGACGTCCGGATGCCGCCCACGTTCACCGACGAGGGGCTGCGGGCGGCGCTGCTGGTCCGCGACCGCTGGCCCGGGGTCGGCGTGCTGGTGCTGTCGCAATGGGTGGAGGAACGCTACGCCACCGAGCTCATCGCCGACCGCCCGCACGGGGTCGGTTACCTGCTCAAGGACCGGGTGTCGGATGTCGAGGAGTTCCTCGACGCGCTCGGCCGGGTGGCCGCGGGTGGCAGCGTGCTCGACCCCGAGGTCGTCGGCCAGCTGCTGGCCCGCAGCCGGAGCCCGCTGGGGACGCTGACCCCCCGCGAGCGCCAGGTGCTGGCGCTGATGGCCGAGGGCCTGGCCAACGCCGCCATCGCCAACACTCTGGTGGTCGGCGGCGGCGCGGTCGAAAAGCACATCAACAGCATCTTCACCAAGCTCGGCCTGGAGCCGGGCGAGCGGGACCACCGGCGGGTGCTGGCGGTCCTGCGCTACCTGGGGACGGGGTGACCGCCGTGCTGCCGATGACCCCGGCCCGCCGGGTCTGGCTGGCGTTCGGGGTGCCGGTCTGCCTGGTCGTGGTCGGCTGGATCGGCCTCAACCTGGTCGCGCTGACCGGCCAGGGCTCGTTCGGCGTCAGCCACCCCATCCCGGCCCGCACCGGGCGGGTGAGCGTGACCTTCAGCTCCGGGGACGTCCACTTGCGACCGGCGGCCGGGGAAACGGCCGGGCTGACCGGCACCGCCCACTACAGCCTGGTCCGGCCCCGGTTCACCACCCGGGCGACCGCGGCCGGCACCGACTTCGGCTACCACTGCGATCTCCCGTTCGGCGACTGCGACCTGGACGCGACCGTCAGTGTCCCGCCGGGGACGGCCGCCGCGGTCCGCACCGGGGGCGGCGACGCCTCCGTCACCGGCACCACCGGAGACGTCAGCCTGAGCACCGACGGCGGGACGGTGTCGGCCGACGAGGTGTCCGGTGACCTCACCCTGGCCACCGACGGCGGTGACGTCACCGCCAGCGCGGTCACCGCCGGCCGGGTCTCGGCCAGCACCAGAGGCGGCCGGGTCACGCTGCGGTTCACCCGGGTGCCGGCCGACGTCAGCGTCAGCACCGGCGGTGGCGACATCACGATCGTGCTCCCGCCCGGCGATACCCACTACCGGCTGACCGAGCACTCCAACGGCGGCACGGCCTCCGCAGGGGTCCCGACCGACTCGTCCTCCCCGAACGTGATCACCGCCCTCAGCGACGGCGGCGACATCAGCGTCAGCCAGTCGTGACCCGGGGCGGCGCCTCGTCGGCCTTGACCCGGCGGGCGGCCTCGCACATGTCGGCCAGCGGGTCGAGGGTCTGCGCCCGGCAGGCCAGCCGGCTCAGCAGCGCCTGGAAGGTGGCGGCGTCGGCGGCCGGCAGCGGGCTGAGCACGTGCGCCTCGACCCGGCGCAGCTGATCCCGCAGCTGGCGCCAGAGATCCCGGCCGCGGTCGGTGGCCACCACCAGCCGGCTGCGGCGGTCGGCCGGGTCGGGGTGCCGGGCCACCAGGTCCAGCCGCTCCAGGTCGTCGATCAGGTAGGTCAGCACGGTGCGGTCGATGCCGAGGTCCTCGGCGATCGCGCCCTGGTTGCGCGGCGGCGTACCGGCGGCCGCGGTCAGGACCTGATAGCCGCGCGGGCCGCCGGGCAGGTCGCGCAGCGCGTGGTCGGCCGCCTTCACGTACGCGCGGAAGACCACCCCGAGCATCCAGCCCAGGTCGCCCTCCAGGTCGGCGGGCCGCCCCCGGTCCCGCTGCGGTTCAGCCATGCCGTTAGGATAACGCAACATCACAGACATTCTGCTTTTTAAATAATCTGCTTGGCATAATATCTGTGGTGCAGCAGTTGAGGCGGAAGTGACGATGATCGCGCGCACCACGAAAGGGGGCCGGCCATGACCGGCTACGGCCACCCCCTGCTGTTCGGGTCGTTCATCACCCCGGCGGCCGGCGATCCGGAGCGGACGGTCGAGCTGGCCGTGCTGTCCGAGCAGGCCGGCCTGGACCTGGTGACGTTCCAGGACCACCCGTACCAGCCGGCCTTCCTCGACACCTGGACCCTGCTCAGCTACGTGGCCGCCCGGACCAGCCGGGTGCGGCTGGCGGCCAACGTGACCAACCTGCCGTTGCGTCCGCCCGCGGTGCTGGCCCGCTCGGTCGCCAGCCTCGACCTGCTGTCGGGCGGCCGGATCGAGCTCGGCCTCGGCGCGGGCGCGTTCTGGGACGCGATCGAGGCGATGGGCGGCCGCCGGCTCGGTCCCGGCCAGGCCCGTCAGGCCCTGGCCGAAGCCATCGAGGTCATCCGCCAGACCTGGGCCGCGGACCAGCGTGGGGGAGTCCGCGCGGACGGCGAGTTCTACCCGGTGCACGGGGCCAAGCGCGGTCCCGCCCCCGCCCATCCGGTCGGCATCTGGCTGGGCGCCTACAAGCCGGGCATGCTCGCCCTGACCGGCCGGGCGGCCGACGGCTGGCTGCCGTCCCTGAGCTACCTGCAGCCGGGCGAACTGGCGGCCGGCAACAAGATCATCGACGAAGCGGCCGAGCGGGGCGGGCGCTCCCCGGACCAGATCCGCCGCCTGCTCAACGTCTCCGGCCAGTTCGGCCCGGTCAGCCGGGGCCCGCTCGACGGCCCGGCCGGCCAGTGGGCCGAGGAGCTGGCCGGCCTGGCCCTGTCCGACGGCATCAGCGCGTTCATCTTCGCGGGCGACGACCCCGACGACCTGCGCCGGTTCGCCGCCGAGGTCGCCCCCGCCGTCCGCGAACTGGTCGCCGCCGAGCAAGCCGCCGACCGCGCCGGCACCCCCACCAAAGCCGTCCCCACCAAAGCCGTCTCCACCAAAGTCGGCCCCACCTCAGGCGCCTTCGCCGTCGTCCCCACCCCCGACGACGGCACCCGCCGCAGCGCCACCCGGCTCTGGGACGAGGCCGACCGGCCGGCCGGCCCGGCCCGCGATCCGGGCCGCACCTACACCCGGCGCCAGCAGGCCGAGGGCCGTCACCTGATCGAGGTGCACGACGCCCTGCGCGGCGAGCTGGACCAGATCCATGAACTGATCGAGCAGGTCGCGGCCGGTACGATGAACGCCGCGACGGCGCGGTCGCACATCAACGAGATGACCGTGCGGCAGAACAACTGGACGCTGGGTACCTACTGCGAGTCCTACTGCCGGGTGGTCACCGTGCACCACACGATCGAGGACCAATCGCTGTTCCCGTACCTGCGCGACCACGACCCCCGGCTGGGCCCGGTCATCGACCGGCTGCAGGCCGAGCACCGGGTCATCCACGATGTCCTCGACGGCGTCGACCGCGCGCTGGTGGCCTTCATCAGTGCTCCCGATCGGGCCACCGACCGGGCGGCGGCCCTGGATAACCTGCGCGCGGCCGCCGACCTGCTCAGCGACACGCTGCGCTCACACCTGTCCTACGAGGAGCGTGAGCTGGTCGAGCCGATCGCCCGCCTGGGGTTCGGCTGACCGCCCGCTGCCCACCCACCGATCACTGACACAGCAAGGAGCCCCCTGTCATGCCCACGCTCACCATCATCGTCGGCTCGACCCGTCCCGGCCGGGCCGGCCAGCCGATCGCGAACTGGTTCGCCGAGCGCGCCCGTGCCCACGGCGGGTTCGACGTCGAGATCGCCGACCTCGCCGAGATCGGGCTGCCGCTGCTCGACGAGCCCAACCACCCGCGGCTCGGCCAGTACACCAAGCAGCACACCAAGGACTGGAGTGCCACCATCGACCGGGCCGACGCGATCGTGTTCGTGACCCCCGAGTACAACTACGGGTACCCGGCCACGATCAAGAACGCGATCGACTTCCTGCACCGCGAGTGGCGGGACAAGCCGGTCGGCTTCGTCTCCTACGGCGGCGTGGCGGCCGGCACCCGCGCCATCCAGCAGCTCAAGCAGGTCGTCACCACGCTGCGGATGGTCCCGGTGTTCGAGAGCGTCAACATCCCCTGGCACGCTCAGCTCATCAAGGACGGCAAGTTCGAGGGCAACGAGGGCCTCGACCAGGCGGCCGACACCATGCTCGATGAGCTGCTGCGGGTGGAGCCGGCCCTGCACCAGCTGCGCGCCCCGGCCTCGGCCACCCAGCCGGCCTGATCCGGTCCCGTGCCGGCTTCGCCGTTCGTCCTGACCGGGCGCACCGCGCTGCTCACCGGGTCGGCCCGCGGCCTCGGGCTGGAGATGGCCCGCGGGCTGGCCACGGCGGGCGCCCGGGTCATCCTCAACGGCCGTGACCCGGGCCGTCTGGATCAGGCCGCCCAGCGGCTGCGGGACGAGGGCCTGGCCGTCGGCACCTGCCCCTTCGACGTCACCGAGGCCGGCGCCGCCACCGCCGCCGTCGAGGCCCTGCTGGCCGACGCGGGCCCGGTCGACATCCTCGTCAACAACGTCGGCCACCGGGACCGGCGCGGCCTGGACGAGCTGACCGCCGACGACCTGGCGCGGATGCTCGACACCCACGTGATTTGCGCCTACCGGATCAGCCGGCTGGTGTCGGCCGACCTGATCGGCCGCGGCCGGCCCGGCCGGATCATCAACGTGTCGTCGGTGCTGGCCCAGCTCGGCCGGCTCGGGGACGTCGCCTACCCGGTCGCCAAGGCCGGGCTGGACGGCCTCACCCGGGCGCTGGCGGCCGAGCTCGGCCCGCACGGCATCACCGTCAACGCGATCGCGCCGGGCAGCTTCGCGACCGAGACCAATGCCTACCTGGCGGCCGACCCGGTCTGGCAGGACCGGCTGCGGATGCGCACCCTGCTCGGCCGCTGGGGCCGCCCCGAGGAGATCGCCGGCGCCGCCGTGTTCCTGGCCAGCGACTCCGCCTCCTACGTGACCGGCCAGGTCATCGCCGTCGACGGCGGCATGACCGCCACGTTCTGACCGGCGCTGGCCGACCAGCCCGCCGCCGCTACTTGGCGGGTACCACCTCGACGGTGTCGCCGACCGGGCGGAGCGGGCTGCTGGACGGGTCGTCCAGCACCTGGCCGAACGAGGCGAACTGGGTGGAGCCGCCGCCGTCCAGGTTCATCGCGTCGACCGCCCCGAGCGAGCGCATGAACGCGGCCTCCTCGGTCAGCGTCATGCCCTCGCTCACCCCGGGGATCCCGTCCACGGTGGCCAGCAGGATCCGGCCCTGGCGGCCCACCCCGATCATGGTCCGCGCGTGCTTGTCGGCGCTGAACGTGTAGTCGTTCAGGTCGCGCGGGTCGAACACGCCCTCGGCGGCCGCGTCGATGGCGGTCCGGCCGCCCGCCAGCAGGATCGGGCCGGCGCTGGTCACAGTGGTGGCCGCGCTCAGCCGGAGCGGCTGGCCGCTCGGGGTCCGGAGCCGCTCGCTGACCGACAGGCGGGTACCGGTCTTGGCGTGGGCGGCCAGCCAGGCCTCGTCGGTACCGATCGCCTGCACCGCCCAGTCCCCGGCGGACAGGCTGCCGCCCGGGGCGCCGGCCGACACCACCCGGCCGCCGGCGTCGACGATCACCTGGAGGGCGGGCTCGGAGGCCGGCGCCGGTGGCAGCGGCGCCCCGAACTGCGGGGTGAACACGACGAGGTCGTCCGGCCCGGTGCAGACCGTGTTCTGCCGGGGCTCGGCGGTGGGTGTGAACCCGGCCACCCCGCAGTCCTCGGACACGCCGGGCAGCCGGTTGACGCCCAGTACCCGGGCCGTCGCCCCGCCCGCGGCTTGCAGCCGGGCCGACGAGGTCACGTTCTCGATGCTGACCCGGTTCTGGCTCCCGAAGACGACCGCGGCCCGGTCCCCGTTGGCCAGCGATTCGACCACGCCGTTCTGGACCGACAGCCCGGTGTCGACCCCGCCGACGTAGGTGGCCTCGGGGGCGTCGATGGTGAAGTAGCCGCCGTTGGTGGCGACGGCCGAGCCGAGCGCGGCCGATTCGGCCGGGGCGGTCGTCCGGCTGGCGATCGCCGTCCCGTGCGAGGCGAACACCCGGCCGCTGAATTGCCGGGGGTCGATGACGGCGACGTGCACGAGCTCGGCGTCGGGGGCCGGGGTCGGGTCGAAGCCGGTCCACTCGACCTCGGGGGCGAATCCGTCGGCGGTCAGCTCGGACGCGACCGGCGTCGCCGCCGCCTGGGTGGCGAACTGCCCGACCCGGACCCGCACCCCCATCACCCCGTGCGGGTCGCCGGCGTAGGCGGGCCAGGGCAGGTCGGCCGCGGACGGGGTGAACCCGTCGGCGGTCAGCGCCGCCTCGGTGCTCTGAGCCCAGGCCGGGGTGCCCGCCTCGGCCTCCTCGCTGGACCCGTCGAACGGGCTCCTGGCCGGGGCCTGGATCGTGATCGTCCAGTAGGGGTGGGCCGCCGCGTCGGTGTACTTGCCGCTGAGCAGGGTCACCCCCCGCACCGGCGCGGACGATGTCCAGGCGATGTGGGAGATGAACGCGGTCGAGTCCGCCGACGGCGGCGCGGGCGTAGCCGCCAAAGCCGGACCCTGGGCCCGGGCCTGGGCCGCCGCCCCGGTCCCGGCCGCCACGGCCACCGCCGCGGCCGTCACCACCCCGGCCCGGTACAACCTCGCACGCATCACTGGCCTCCTGGCTTAACCCGAGTTCGCACAATGGCGCGCACGAAGCTACGGATACCGCAAGGCGGCCGCGCGAACCGTTCCTGGCCTGCCCGTGACCAGTCGGGGAACACCTGGCCGCCGCGCTTTGACGACGCCCCCGGCCGGCGGGTCCGCTACCGCGGTCTGCTGCGGTCCCACCAGGCCACCGGCTGGGGCGGTCTGTGGCTGCGGGTGGACGGGGCCAGCGGACCACTGCTGCTGGACAACATGGAGGACCGGCCGGTCCGCCACACCACCGGCTGGACCGAGGCGAGCATCGTCCTCGACGTGCCCGAAGAGGCCGAATCGCTGCACTTCGGCATGCTGCTGAGCGGGGACGGGGCCCTGGACCTGGCCCGGCCGGAGTTCGAGGAGGCCGCCGCCACCGTTCCGGTCACGGTGACGGCGCGGGCGCGCACCGCTCTCCCGGACGAGCCCCAGGCGCTCGACTTCTAGCCGGCCACCCGATCCAGTCAGCTGACCAGCGCGCCGATGACCTCGTCGCGGTTGGTCTCGTTGAGGATCTCGTGCCGGGCGCCCGGGTAGGTGACGGTGGTGACATCGGTCAGCCCGGCGTCCTTGAGCCGGTCCACCAGCGGGGTCAGCAGCGTGAGGCCGCCGTTGACCGGGTCCTGCTCGCCCACGGCGATGTAAAGGGGCAGGTCGGGCCGGATGTTGGCCAGCTCGGCGGGGTCGGCCAGCGCCCGCGCGCCCGCGAACATCTGCCGGGTCGCCTCGGCGTCGAGGCCGAACCCGCACCGCGGGTCGGCCACGTAAGCGTCCACGATCGCCTCGTCCCGGGTCAGCCAGTCGTAGTCGGTCCGGGCCGGGGCGAACGGGGCGTTGAATACCGAGAGGTCCATCGGCTGGCTCAGGTCGAGCGCGGGCTCCAGCAGGTCGATGACGGCGGTGCCGGTCAGCACCGCCCCGTCCACCTCCCAGCTGTGCCGCAGCAGGTACTGCTGTACCGCGAACGACCCCATGCTGTGCCCCAGCAGCACCAGCGGCAGCCCCGGCTGCTCGTCCCGGATCGGCGCGCTCAGCCCCCCGATGTCGTCCACCAGCGCCGGCCAACCGCCCTCACCGAGCTGCCCGGGCTCGCCGGCCATGCTGGCCCCGTGCCCCCGGTGATCCTGCCCGTACACCACGTAGCCGGCCTCGTTCAGCGCCTGCGCCACGTGCTCGTAACGCCGAGCGTGCTCGCCCATCCCGTGCGTCAATTGAACGACCGCCCGCGCCTGCCCGGCCGGGTCCCACCGGTACGCGGTGATCTGCGCCCCGTCGCTGTCCGACGGGTACCTGAAGCTGCTACTGGGCGCCATCGGGCGACAGTACCACCGGGCTGAACACCCGCCCGGAGCGGGCAACGCCGCCGCCCAGGCCTGTTTGGCCGCCGCGGCGGCCAGCAGGCGCGTGCTGGAGCAGGTCGAAGTCCGCGTCCGGCCGACCCGCCCGCAACCCCGCGATCGGGTCGGCAACCCTACGCGTCGTCCTCATCGCCGCGCCGCCGGGTGAGCTTGATGCGGCGCCGCCGTTCGGTCCGCGGCTCGGCCAGGGCCACCGCCCCGGCCGGGAGCGTGGGCCGCGGGCGCCGGGGCTCGCGGACTCCCGCCAGCGGCGGGCGGCGGCCGCGGCGGGTCAGTCGGCTGAGTAGCCGCTGGAGCACCGAGGTCACCCGGTGCCACGCGGGGCTCAAGGGTACTGATGCCATGTTCTCATTATGCGCCGGCCCGCAAAATACTTTGCCGTGTCCTTCAGCGTCGTCATACCGGCCTCAGATGATTGCCCAATAACGTCGTTCCTGTCGAACAGAAAGGGACAATGCTGATGATTAAAAAGCTGGGCGGTGCGCTCTTGGCCTTCGGTGCGCCAATGCTCGCGGCCGGACTGCTCACCGCGCCCTCGGCGTCGGCTGCGACGACCACCGCGAGCACCGCGACCGCCGCCACCACCGGTTCGGGGACCACGCCGTTGCGGGTGCAGGCCCGGGTCAGCAACAGCCGGCCGCGGGACCGCAGCACCGAATACATCGAGGTCACCACGGCCAAGGGCGCCAAGGTGACGGCGGTCGCGCACTTCCGGACCGGCCCCCAGACCCGCACCGCCACCGCCAACTCGCGAGGCGACGCCACCCTCGCCTACGCGGTCGGCCACGCCACCCCCGGCGACCGGGTGGTCGTCACCGTGACCGCCACCTCCGGCCAGGATCACGCCGTCACCCTCACCTATTTCACCCCACAGCGATAATAAGAGCGGCCTTCGGCACATTTTCATAATTAAAATGTGCCGAATTCCTGGTGCCGGTAATTCAGTAGCGGTCACGCCGGGCGTGAGCAGTAGCATGACCCGGATCTGCCGTTACGCCGGGAGGAAACATCGTGGCCGTTACCAGGCTGCTGTCGGTTGACGACGCCGAGGAGCTGGCGTCGCTGGTGTGCGAGAACCGCGACTTCCTCGCCCCCTGGCAGCCGTTGCACAGCGAGGCCTACTTCACTGCCGACGGGCAACGCGCGAGCCTGCAGCAGGCACTCGACGCCTACCGGCGGGAAGCGATGGTGCCGCTCGGCATCGTGGCCGAGGACGGGCGGCTGGCCGGCCGGATCAGCCTCAACAGCATCATCCGCGGCGCCGCCCAGTCGGCCGCTGTTGGTTACTGGGTGAGCCAGGCCGACAACGGCCGCGGCCTGGCCAGTGCGGCCGTCGCCGACGCCGTCGACATCGCGTTCGGCCAGCTTGGCCTGCACCGCCTGCAGGCCGAGACGGTGCTGCTCAACACCCCCTCGCAGCGCGTGCTGATCCGCAACCGGTTCCAGCCGTTCGCGATCGCCCCCTGCTACCTCAAGATCGCCGGCCGGTGGCAGGACCAGATCTTGTTCCAGCGGCTCAACCCGTCGGAATAGCGCCGTGGAGGACGAGGCCTTCCTGGCCTACGTCGCCGCCCGGCTGGGTGGCCTGCCGGCGGTGCAGGCGGTCACGCTCGGCGGTTCGCGGGCCGCCGGCACCCACCGGCCCGGCAGCGACTGGGACTTCAGCGTCTACTACCGCGGCCCGTTCGACCCGCAGGCGCTGCGCGATCTCGGCTGGCCCGGCCAGGTGTCGGAGCTCGGCGGCTGGGGCGGCGTCTTCAACGGCGGGGCCTGGCTGCAGATCGACCGCCGCCGCTGCGACGTCCACTACCGCGACCTGGACACCGTCGACCGCGAGCTGGCGGCGGCCGCGGCGGGCCGGTTTCGCATCGAGCCGCTGATGTTCCACCTGGCGGGCATCCCGTCCTACCTGGTGCTGGCTGAGCTGGCGGTCAAACGGGTGCTGCGCGGCCAGCTGCCCACCCCCGGCTACCCGGCCGCGCTGCGGGCCAGCGCCCCGGCCGTGTGGTGGGACCGCGCCGACCGGACCTTCGCCTACGCCCATGACAATTACGCCCCGTACGGCCGCCTGGCCCAGTGCACGGGCCTGGTCGCCCAGGCCGCCTCCCAGTCCGCCCACGCGGTCCTGGCCGCCCGCGGCCAATGGACCACCAACGAGAAAACCCTGCTCACCAAAGCCGGCCTCCGCCAAGTCGACGACTTCGTGGCTGCCGCCACCCCCGACCCCGACGGCCTGCGCGCCCTGGTCAACCGCTCCCGCGCCCTCTGCCGCGCCACCCTCGAAGCCGCCGCGCCCTCCTGATAACAGCAAGAAACTCGCGGGCCACTCGGCCGCCCGCCCGGCCGCTTCTATCCGGACGCCACCGCCCCGCTCCGTGATAACAGCAAGAAGCGGGCTCGCCAACCCGCGCGCCTCCGCCTCACCGCACACTGATTCGCACACAGTTGTTGACATAGAACAAGCTTGATGTGAAAGTGAACGTCAATGTTGTTCGGGATGAGCTGACAGCAGGGTCCCCCGACCTCGTGTGGAGGCTGTTGTGGCTATTGAGGATTCCGCCCCTCGCCCGCCCGGCGTGCTGACTGATCCCGCCGACCCCGTCCACCTCGTGCACACTGACCTGCGCAAGGGGTCGGTGGGGCTGGCCGGCGTGCTCATGCAGTCGGTGGCCCAGATCTCGCCGACGCTGGGCATCTTCTACACGATCGCGTTCAACACCGGGCAGGCCGGGAAGGTGGCGCCGCTGACCTACCTGGCCGCGTTCATCGTCTGCCTGATCATCGCGGTCCCGATGACCCGGCTGGCCCGCCACCTGCCGTCGGCCGGTGGTTTCTACACCTACGTGGCCCAGGGCATCGGCCCGCGCTGGGGCTTCATCACCGGCTGGCTGTACGCGATCATGGTGACGATCGTCCCGGCCGCGCTGGCCGCGTTCACCGGCGCGGTGCTGCACGACGAGCTGTCGGCCAAGTACGGCTTCGGCGCCCCCTGGTGGGCCTACGCGCTGGTCATCCTGGCCATCTGCCTGGCCTGCGCCTACCGGGGCATCGTGATCTCGGTCCGCTTCCTGGTCACGATGTCGCTGTTCGAGATCTGCGTCGGGCTGGGCCTGGCGCTCACCGGCGTGTTCAACCCGGGCGCGGGCGGCGTCAACGCCGACGGCTTCAACCCGGCTCACATCGGCAACTCCTCCGGCTTCTTCCTGGCCATCGTGCTGTCGATCTTCGCCTTCACCGGCTTCGAGTCGGCCGCGGCGGTGGGGGAGGAGTCCCGTAACCCCAAGCGGCTGGTGCCGATGGCGATCGCCGGCTCGCTCATCCTCATCGGCGCGTTCTACGTGTTCTGCGCCTGGGGACTGCAGATCGGCTGGGGCACCGACCACCTCAAGGCGCTGGCCGACTCGCCCACCGCCCCCGCCTTCGTGCTGGCCGACCGGCTGTGGAGCGGCGGCTCCATCATCGTGCTGATCGCCCTGGTCAACTCCGGCCTCGGCGTCTGCATCGCCTGCACCACCAGCTCCACCCGGACGATCTTCGGGATGGCCCGTACCGGGGCGCTGCCGGCCCCGCTGGCCCGGGTCAGCAAGCGTTACCGGACCCCGGTCACCGCGGTGCTGCTGCAGACGGCGGTGGCGGTGACGATCGCGCTGGCGGCCGGCCTGCCGCTCGGTCCCTACAACCTGTTCAACCTGCTCGGCACCACCGGCACGTTCGTCTACATCCCGATCTTCATCTTGATGAACGTGGCCGCGTTCAAGTACTTCCGCGACCAGCACCGCGACGAGTTCCGCATCCTGCCGCTGGTGGTGGCGCCGATCATCTCCACCGCGGCGCTGATCACGATCGGTTACAAGAGCATCGTGCCGCTGCCCGCCGCCCCGGTTGCGTTCGCGCCCGCGATCGCGGCCGGCTACCTGCTGCTGGGCGTGATCGTCCTGTTCGGGCGTAATCTGCGCCCGGGCCACCGCGCCTGGATGGCCCAGGCCGGCGAGCTCCCCGACGTCGACTGACCGCCCGCCCGAGAGCGCCGAACCCAAGACCGAACCCCAGGAGGCACGTCGTGCAAGCCGAGGAACGGCAGCAGACGATTCTGCAGCTGCTGGACGCCCGTGGCCAGGTGACGATCGCCGACCTCAGCGGCCGGTTCGCGGTCTCCGAGATGACGATCCGCCGGGACCTGGCGCAGCTGGAAGCCGAGGGCCTGCTGCGCCGGACCCACGGCGGCGCCACCCGCACCGCCAGCGGCAGCTTCGAGCCGCCGTTCGCGCTGCGGGCCCGGCTGCACCTGGACGCCAAGCGCGCGATCGCCGCCGACATCGCCGGCCGCCTGGTCGACGGGCAGACCGTGGTGCTCGACGGCGGCAGCACCGGGGCGGTGATCGCCGAGGCGATCGCCGGCCGCAACCTGACCGTCTGCGCGCTCAACATGCGGGTGGCCGAGATCCTGTCGTCCTCGCCCAGCACCCGGGTCATGGTTCCCGGTGGCCTGATCCGGCCGGGCGAGCTGTCGCTGATCGGCCCGGCCGCTGAGCGCACGCTGGCCGACCACCGCTTCGACACCTACGTGATGACGGTCTCGGCGGTCGACGCCTCGGCCGGGCTGACCGAGTGGAACGTCGAGGACGCGGCGGTCAAGCGGGCCGCGCTGGCCTCCTCCAGCCGCTGCGTCGTGGCCTGCGACTCCTCCAAGTTCGGGCAGACCGCGTTTGCCCGCATCGCCGGCCTCGACGCCGCCGACCTCATCGTCACCGACCCCGGCCTCGACGCCGAGCACCGCAACGTCGTCGCGGCCGGGGCCGTTCTGCACATCGCCTGAAGGAACCCGCCATGACCCAAGCACCGCTATCCGACGAGACTGGCACCGTTGTCATCGGCGCCGGTACCGGCGGCGCCGCCTTCGCCGGCCTGCTGGCCCGTCACAGCGACGAGCCGATCCTGCTGCTCGACGCCGGCCCCGACTACGGGCCGTTCGACCCGGCCCGCTGGCCGGGCGACATGCTCGACGCCAAGTCGATCCCGCTGTCGCACGACTGGGGCCTGGTCTCGGCCCCGCCGCAGCGGCTGGACCTGCCCCGCGCCCGCATCGTCGGCGGCTGCTCGGCCCACAACGGCTGCACGATCTCCCGCAGCGCCCGGGCCGACTACGACGGCTGGGCGGCGGCCGGCAACCCCGGCTGGGACGCGGCCACGGTCGAGCCGCTGCTGGACTGGGCGCACGAGCGCTTCCGGGTCCGCCGGTACCGGATGGACGAGCTGACCGTGGCCCAGGCCGCGTTCGTCAATGCGGGCGTCCGCACCGGCCTGCCGTTCGCCGACGACCTCGACGACCTGGCGGCCGGCCCCGGTATCGGGCCGATGCCGGTCAACATCGTCGACGGCGTCCGCTGGAACGCCGCCTTCGCGTTCCTCGACCCGGTCCGCGACCGGCCCGGCCTGCGGATCGCCGCGCGTACCCACGTCCGCCGGATCCTGATCGGTAACGGCGCCGCCACCGGCGTCGAGGTGACCGGGCCGGACGGCCGGGCCGCCACCATCCGCGCCCGCCGGGTCGTGGTCGCGGCCGGCGCCTACCACTCACCGGCGCTGCTGCAGCGCTCCGGGATCGGGGCGGCCGACCGGCTGCGCGGCCTCGGTCTCGACGTGGCCGCCGACCTGCCCGGCGTCGGCGCCCACCTGCTCGACCACGCCTGCGTCGAGCTCGACTTCAACGGCCGCCCCGGCCTCGCCGATGAGCTGGCTGCCCAGGCCTGGAACCCGGACGAGCAGACCGTGGGCCGGGCCCGGTCGGCCCGCTGCGACGACGGGCCCTACGACATCCACGTGTTCATGGTGGCCGGCGCCAACAGCGGTCACCCCGGGCTGCCGCCGATCAGCCTGTACGGCGGGGCGATGCGCGCGATCTCCGAAGGCCAGGTCACGATCGGCCGCGCCGACCCGGACGCCAACCCCACGGTCGACCATCGCTACGGCACCGACCCCGGCGGCCACGACCGGGCGGTGCTGGCCGAGGCGCTGGCGCTGCTGCGCGACCTGACCCGCGATCCCGGCCTGCGCGACCTGCTCGGTACCGAGCACCGTCCCGAGCGTGACCCGCTGGCCGGCATCGTGAGCTACTGCCACCCGGCCGGCACCTGCAAGATGGGACCGGCCAGCGACCCGGGCGCGGTGGTCGGCCCGACCGGGGCGGTGCACGGCCTGGACGGGCTCTACGTCTGCGACGCTTCGATCATGCCCGCCATCACCCGCGGCAACATCAACCTGCCGACCGCCATGATCGGCGCCCGCGTCGCGGCCGGCCTGCTCGGGCTCGACCCGGCCCGCGCAGCCGGTCTCATCCACCAGAACTGACCCACGGGAGCGCAACCGACGATGAGCCTGACCCCGTTCGAACGTGACATCGCGGCCCAGCCCGAGGCGCTGCGCGCCTTCGCCCACACCGACGGCCTCCCGGGCCTGACCGCGCTGGACCCTGGCCGCTACGACCGGATCGTGCTCACCGGCATGGGCTCCTCGCACGACGCCGCCCTGCCGACCTGGCGGCGGCTGGCGGGCGCCGGCCGGGCGGCCTGGTGGGTCGACACCGGCCAGCTGCTGGACACCCCCGAGCTGGTCACCGACCGCACCTTGCTGATCGTCACCTCCCAGTCGGGGGCCAGCGGTGAGGTCGTGTCGCTGCTGGCCGCCCAGCCCCGGCCCGCCACCCTGGTCGCGGTCACCAACGACCCCGCCAGCCCCCTGGCCACCGCCGCCGACCTGGTCATCGCGCTGCACAGCGGCGACGAGGCCACCGTCAGCACCAAGAGCTACCTGAACAGCCTGGCCGCCCACGACCTGCTGGCCGCCACCTTGACCAGGACCGCGCCCGCCGACGTGCTGGCGGTGGCCAAGGTCGTCGAGGAGTCCGGCGCCGACGCCGGGCTCGCCCCGCTGGCCCGCCAGCTGGTCGCGGCCGGCCACCCGCGGCTGGCCTACGTCGGGTTCGGCGACTACGCGGCCACCGCCCGCTACGCCGGGCTGATCACCAAAGAAGGCGCCAAGATGGCGGCCGAGGGCTTCATCGGCGGCCAGTTCCGGCACGGCCCGCTCGAGCTGGCCGGCCCGGGCCTGCTGGCGGTGCTGTTCGGGGCCGATGACCCGGCCGCCAACGCCTCGCTGCAGCGGCTGGCGGCCGACCTGACCGGGGCCGGCTCGGCCGTGGTGGCGGTCGCCGCCTTGGACGTCCCCGGGGCGGCCCTCCAGCTCCGGCCGCCCGCCGGGGTGCTGGCTCAGCTCGCCCACGGGGCGGTGGCGGCCCAGCACCTGACGGTGGCGCTGGCCCGGGCCCGCGGGATCACCCCGGGCGCGTTCGCCTACGGCAGCAAGATCACCACCGCCCTGTGACCGGGACCTTCACGCTGGGCGTGGACCTGGGCGGCACCGGCACCCGGGTCGTCGCCCTCGATGCCGGCGGCGCGGTGATCCGCCAGGCCAGCTTCCGCACCGCCACCGGTGCCCCCGACGCCGCCGTCCCGGGCCTGCTGGCCGAGCTGGATGCCCTGGCCGACGGGCTCGAAGTGACGGCGGCCGGGATCGGCGCCAGCGGGCCGGTCACCGCCGAGGGCATCATCGACAACCCGGCCACGCTGCCCGCCTATACGGGCGTCGATATCTGCGCTTTTACAGAAAAAGTGACCGGCTGGCGTTGCGTCATCGACAACGACGCGGCCGCCGCCGCCATCGGCGAATACGCCTACGGAGCCGGGCGCGGCAGCCGCACCTGCGTCACCGTTACCCTCGGCACCGGCATCGGGGTGGCGGTGGTGACCGGCGGGCAGCTGTTCCGGGCCGGCGACGGCACCCACCCCGAGGCCGGCCACCTGGCCGTCCCCGACGCGCCGGTGCCCTGCTACTGCGGCCTGGCCCGGTGCTGGGAGCAGGCCGCCTCGCGGGCCGCCCTGGAGGGGCTGACCAGCGGCGACCCCGCGACTGCGGCCGCCGCCGCCCGCCGCGGCGAGCCCGGCCCGGTGGCCGCCTTCGCGCTCTACGGCCAGCGGCTGGCGGCCGGGCTCGGCACCCTGCTGACCGTGTTCCGGCCCGACCGGGTGGTGCTCGGCGGCTCGGCCGCCCGCTACCTCGACCTGTTCGCCCCGGCCCTGGCCGCGGGCCTGGACCACGACGCCCCCTACCAGTGGACCCCGCCCGTGGTCCCCGCCGAGCTGGGTGACCTGGCCGGCGCGGTCGGGGCGGCGGTGCTGGCCCGGTGATCCAGTGGCCCGGTTATCCAGTTGGCCGGCGGGCCGGCCGGGTGCTGGAATGTCGCGGTGGACCGTAACGCTGTGCTGGCCCAGTTCAACGACCAGCTGCGCCGGGAGCCGGCCGCCGAGCCCGGGTCGCGGATCGAGCGCGACGACCACGTCACCCGGATCGTCGCCGCCGACGGTGACTGGAACGGCGTGCTGTGGTCCGACCTCAGCGCGGCCGACGCCGACGCGGTGATCGCGGCCCAGGTCGCCCGGTTCGCCGACGTCGGCGAGTGGGAGTGGAAGCACTACTCTTACGACCAGCCCGCTGACCTGCCCGAACGGCTGACCGCGGCCGGCTTCGCAGCCGAGCAGCCCGAGACCCTGCTGGTGGCCGAGATCGCCGCCTTGGACCTGGACCCCCGCCCGCCCGCCGGCGTCCGGCTGGTCCCGGTCGACGACGCCGCCGGCGCGACCGCGGTGGTCCGGGTGCACAACGAGGTCTTCGGCGGCGACCACCAGGCGACCGGGGCCGCCATCACCGCCGCCCTCGGCCGGCACCCCCGCCCGGTCCAGGCCGTGGTGGCCATGGCGGGCGACACCCCGGTCTCGGCCGCCCGGATCGAGTTCCCGGGCGGCAGCGACTTCGCCAGCCTCTGGGGTGGCGGGACGTTGCCGTCCTGGCGCGGCCGGGGCGTGTTCCGGGCGCTGGTCGCCCACCGGGCCGTCCTCGCCCGCGACCGCGGCTACCGCTACCTCCAGGTCGACGCCTCGCCCGACAGCCGGCCGATCCTGGGCCGGCTCGGCTTCACCGAGCTGGCCACCACCACGCCATTCATCTACTCTTCGCGCTAGCCAGGCGCTATTTCCCGGAATCAATTGATTGCGGTGCTCTAGCCTGCTGCCATACCTCACAATATGGATCAGAAGGAATTGCGCCATGAGCATCGCCACGATGGTGGACACCCGGATCGCCCGGCAGCAGGCCGAGAATATAAACAGTCCCAGCCCGGACAAGCCGGTCGGCGCCCCGACCGATCTGGTCAACCAGATCACGCGCTGGATACCGACCGAGACGATAACGATTTACGTCGCCCTTCTCGCTTTGCTGGCCCCGGTCGCCAGACACGCGCCCACGTATCAGAGCCGCTGGGTGCTGCTGGGCATTGTCGCCGCGTCCAACCCGGTGGTGGTTTATCTGCTCACCAAAGCCAAGACCCAGACAAAGAAAATTCAAATGCCCTGGTTCGAGATGATGGTCGCGCCGGTGGCGTTCGCGGCCTGGGCCTTCGCGCTGCCGGACACGCCGCTCAGCTCGATCCCCGGCTACCAGCTCAAGTGGAACGCGGCCATCGTCACCGTCACCACCACCGCGATCGTGCTGATCGCCAACGCCCTGCACAACTCACCCGACTACGACCAGGTGGTGACGATCCAGCAGGGCGCCCAGTCCGAGCACCCGATCGACATGAGCGTGCCCGCCGTCGCGCCCCGGACCGCGCCCAGCACCAGCCCCAAGACGCCGGCCGCGGTCACCGGCTCGTAGGCAGCCCCCGGCCGCTGACGTCGAACCGGCTCACCCCGTCGACCAGCGTGGCCAGCACGTCGAGGCCGGCGATCCGGTGCGGGCTGACCGCGGTCGGATCCTCGGCCAGCACGGTCAGGTCGGCCAGGTAGCCAGCGGCGATCGTGCCCTTGATCTGCTCGGCGTGGCTGGCGTAGGCCGACCCGCTGGTGTAGGCGCGCAACGCCTCCTCGGCGGTGATCGCCTCGACCGGGTTGTAGGGAGCCCCGGAGCCGGTCCGCCGGTTGACCATGTCGTGCACACCCAGCAGCGGCGCCCCGGTCACCACCGGCCGGTCCGAGCTGCCGGTCAACGTCAGCCCGGCCTCCAGCAGCGACCGCTGCCGGTACAGCCAGCCGTGCCGGTCCGGCCCGATCGCGGCCAGGAAGCCGTCTCCCAGCTCGGTCGCGAAGTGACCCTGCGGCACCGGGACCACGCCCAGCTCGGCGGCCCGGGCCACCTGGTCGGGGCGGACGATGGCGAAGTGCTCGATCCGGTGCCGGGTGTCCGCCCGCGGGTAGCGGCGCTGGGCCTCGGCGTAGGCGTCCAGGGCCAGGTCGATGGCCAGGTCCCCGATCGCGTGGGCGGCCACCTGCCAGCCCGACCGGTGGGCGGCGATGATCGTCGCGGCCAGCTGGCCGGCGTCGGCCTGCAGGTAGCCGCGGTCACCGGGGGTCCCGGCGAAGTCTTCGGTCATGGCCGCGGTCCGGCCGATCAGCGACCCGTCGGTGAAGATCTTCATCGCCCCGATCCGCAGCCAGTCGTCGCCGAAGCCGGTGCGGATGCCGAGGTCGAGCCCGAGTTCGAGACCGTCGCCGGGGTCGGCCGCCAGCGGGTGGAGCACGTCGCTGACCACCATCAGCTCGACCCGGACGGGCAGCCGGCCGTCGTCGCGGGCGGCCTGGTAGGCGGCCAGCTCGACCGGCGTGTGCCCGATCCAGCCGCCGCCGATGCCCGCCTCGGTGACGCTGGTGATGCCCTCGCGCAGGTACTGCTGGCCGGCCCGGTCGATCGCGTCGGCCAGCGTCGCCACCGGGTAGGGCCGCACCAGGTCGGCCACCAGCTCCTGGGCGGTCTCCTGCAGCAGCCCGGTCGGGCGGCCGGCCGCGTCGGTCACCACCTTGCCGCCGGGCACGTCAGCGGCCCGCTCGGCCAGGCCGAGGTCGGCCAGCACGGCGCTGCTGACCACGCACATGTGGCCCGAGGTGTGCCGCAGCCAGACCCGGCGGCCGGGCGCGGCCCGGTCCAGGCCGTCCCGGTTGGGGTGGCCGCCGAGCTTGTTCTGGTCGTAGCCGGCCCCGACCACCCAGTCTTCCGGGGCCACCGCCGAGGCCTGCCGGGTGACCGCCGCGTACAGGTCGTCCAGCGTCGGTGTGGCCTCCGGGCGCAGGTCGGCTTCGGTCAGCGTCAGCCCGAACCAGGCCATGTGGTTGTGGGCGTCGTGGAAGCCCGGCAGCACGGTGGCGCCGCCCAGGTCCACCACCTCGCGCGCCCGCAGGCCACCCGGCCCGGCGTCGGGGTCGAGTGCCAGCACCCGGCCGCCCCCGATCGCGACCGACCCGGCCCGCGGCCGGGCCCGGTCCATCGTCAGCACGTTGGCGTTGACCAGCAGCAGGTCAGCCGGAACGGATGGGCTAGACATCGGCCGCCCCCAGCGCTTCGAACGTTTCCCGGTACCAGGGGCTCCACGGCGCGGGCCGCCCGGCCTGGTCGATCTTGACGATCACCCGGTGCCCGCGGGCCAGGGTGTGGCCGTCGGCCGGATCGGCGCACCGGAACAGGTAGGTGGCGCTGGTCCGCCCGAGCTTCCCGGCCGACAGCTCGACCAGCAGCGACCCGGGCGCTTCGAGCGGCGCGTCGAACTCCACATGCAGCTCCCGGACCACGTAGCGCAGGTCCGGGTCGCGCTCGGCGTAGCTGGTCCAGCCCTTGCCGAGCTGCTCGAACAGGGCCGACTGGGCCCGCTCCACGTGCACCGCGAACCTTGTGTTGTGCAGCGCCCCGTTGAGGTCGAGCTCGTCGAAGAACACCGGGCTGAGCCAGCTGAACGGCCCGCTCATACGCCGGCCCAGGTACCGTCGGCGGCGTCGAACACCGGCCCGTGCAGGTCGCCGAGCTGCTTCTTGATCACCCGCTCGGAGTCGGTGCGCGGCAGGTCGGGGGCGGCCTGCCAGAACCGGGGCACCTTGAACCGGGCCAGCCGCTCGCGGCACCAGGCGGCCAGCTCGGCCGCCTCGACCGCGGCCCCGTCGCTGGTGACGTAGTAGGCCTTGACCTCTTCGCCGCGGATCTCGTCGGGCACCGCCACCACCGCCACCAGCCGGATCTGCGGGTGGGTGAGCAGCACCTCTTCGACCTCGCGGGCGGCGACGTTCTCGCCGCCGCGCCGGATCATGTCCTTGAGCCGGCCCGCGTGGTAGACCCGGCCCTGGCTGTCCATCCAGCCCAGGTCGCCGGTGTGGAACCAGCCGTCACGGAACACCTGGGCGGTCGCCTCCGGGTCGCCGTCGTAGCCGTCCATCATGCCCGGGCCGGCCAGCGTGATCTCGCCGGTCTGGCCGGCCGCCAGCGGCTGGCCGTCGCCGGAGCTGATCCGCACCTGGCGGTGCCGGGCCGGGCCGCCCAGGCAGCCGCTGCCGACCAGCTCGTCGTGGTCGGCGTCGGTCACCCGCAGGTCGCCCCCGGTCTCGGTCATCCCGAACGCCTCGTACCAGGGCACCCCCCAGCGTTCCTCCAGGGTGGCGTGCAGCGCGGGCGGGATCGCCGAGCACTGCACGGCCCGGACCCGGTGCTGGCGGTCGGCCGGGTCGGGCGGCATCCGCAGCAGCAGTCCCGGCATCGCGCCCAGGCAGTAGAAGTAGGTCACCTGGTGCTCGCGGACCTTGGCCCAGAACGACGACGGGTGGAAGCCGTCCAGGATCACCAGCTCGGCGCCGGCCAGCAGCCCGGCCGCGACGTTCCACTGCGGGTCGATGTAGTGGAACGGCTGCGCGGTCAGCATCACGTCGGTCTCGCTGAGGTACGGGAACTCGCTGACCAGGCTGGCCGCCAGCAGCGCCCAGTACCGGTTGGACAGCAGGCAGCCCTTGGGGCGGCCGGTGGTGCCCGAGGTGAACTGGACGTTGGCGGTCGCCGCCGGGTCCGGGGGAGTGAACCCGGCCGGAACGGCGGCCCGGGCGGCCGCGGTGGCCAGCTCGGCGGCCGGGATCACCCGGCCGAGCGCGGGCAGGCCGGCCGGCAGCCGCTCCAGCAGCGGCCCGAACTGGGCCCCGGTCACGATGGCGGACGCCCGGCCGGCGGTGAGCACGTGGGTGGCGTCGGCGGTCTGGTACCGGGTGTTGACCGGGACCGCCGCCGCCCCCAGCCGCGACAGCGCGATCCAGGTCAGCGGGAAGGCCGCCTCGTTGGCCAGCAGCACCGCCACCCGGTCGCCGGCCCGCACCCCGCGGTCGCTCAGCTCCTGCGCGTAGCCCGCCGTCAGCCGGCTGACGTCGGCGAACGTCAGCTGGTCGCCGGGGTCGAACCGCCAGGCGATCCGGTCCGGCCAGCGCTGCCCGGCCGCGTGCACGGCCGCCGCCAGCGTGGCCGCCAGGGCCGGCTCGGCCGCGCCCACGTCAGTGCTCATTGCGCGGGCTCATTCCCGGGGTCCTTCCCGGTCTCCGGGGCGACGGTCAGCGCGGCGAAGTCGGTCTCGGTCGCCATCGCCTCCTCCAGCGCGCTCTCGGCCCCCCGGTCCAGCGCCTGCTTGGCCAGCGCCAGCGCCAGGGCCGGGCGGTCTCGCAGCCGGGCCGCGATCCCGGCCGCCACCTGCTCGTGCTCACCGGCCGGGGCGACCTGGTTGACCAGCCCCCACTCCTGGGCGCGGACGGCGCCGAACCGCTCGCCCAGCAGCAGCAGTTCCTTGGCCCGGACCGGGCCGACCAGCAGCGGCAGCAGCCGCGAGATCCCGCCGGTGACGCTCAGCCCGACCGACACCTCGGGGAACCCGAACTGGGCGTCCTCGGCCGCCACGACCAGGTCACAGCCGAGCGCGAACTCGCAGCCGGCCCCCAGCGCGTACCCGTGCACGGCCGCGATGACCGGGCCCGGGAACCGCCGGATGGCCCGGGTCACCTCCTGGATCTGGTCCACCCGCCGCCGGGTGGCCAGCACCGTTTCCGGCGGCAGCGGCTCCTTCAGGTCGTGTCCGGAACAGAACGCCCGGCCCCGCCCGGCCAGCACCACCGCCCGCGCCCCGTCCTGTTCGGCTCGCGCGAACGCGCCGATCAGCCCGGCCACCAGCTCGGGCACGACCGCGTTGAGGCGCTGCGGCCGGTTCAGCCGGATCCACGCCACCGAATCGGCCAGCTCGTACTCGACGGCCATCGTGACCTCGGTCGCGCTGACTCGCGGATCGCTCTGGTCCAGCCGGTAGCGGTACTGGTAGACCGCCGCCAGGATGGCCGGGGTCTGGGATGGCCCGGGCGCGGGGGCGGCGCCGACCCGGGCCGCCATCAGCCGCATCGGCGTCCACTCGTCCCCGTGCGGGTTGCCGTAGCCCTTGACCGGCAGCAGCCGCCCCCCGTGGCGCTGGTAGAACGCGACCCGGCGTTGCCGGGTGTGTACCTCACCGGGGTCGGTGCCGGGCTCGTCGGCGTCTTCCACGTCCCACACCAGCAGCCGGTAGCCGCCGGCCTGCAGCCAGGCCATGAGCTGATCCCACATGATCCCGCCGAGCCCCTGCCCGCGCCGCTGCTGGCTGACGACGAAGTAACGCAGGAAAATCCAGCCGGTGTGACCGAGCGGCCGGAGCATGGCGAACCCGCACGGCTGCCCGTCCTGCAGCAGCGCCAGCGCGATCTCGCCTTCCTCCCGTTCGGTGGTCAAGGTGGCGAACCCGGACCGCAGGTGGGGCGCGAACCCGTCCTCGTAGATCCGGCGCACTTCACCGGTGCGGGCCGGGTCGAGCGCCTCGACCGGTTCGAGCGCGTAGTCCGCAGTCATCAGCTGTTCAATCCCTCCCTCGCGCGGCCGGGGCCGGGCATCCATGGCTCAGCCAGGCTAGGGCCTCGGCCACGGTGGCCACGGCCGGGGCGGCCGGAACCGGGGGCCGGTCCACCATCACCACCGGCACCCCCAGCTGCCGGGCCGCGGTCAGCTTGGCCGCCGTCAGCTCCCCGCCGCTGTCCTTGGTGACCAGCACGTCGATCTCGTGCTCGTGCAGCAGCGCCAGCTCCCCGGGCACCGTGAACGGCCCGCGGGCGGTCAGCAGCCGCGCCCGCGCTGGCAGCGGCCCGTCCGGCGCCTGCACCGACCGGATCAGGAACCAGCGGCGCTGATCGGCCGCGAACACCTCCAGCCCGGTCCGGCCGACGGTGAGCAGCACCCGCTCGCCCGGCAGGCCGGTGGCCGCGGCCGCCAGCGTGGGGATCCGCCGCCAGTCGTCCCCCGGCCCGGCCGTCCAGCCCGGCCGCCGCAGCTGCAGCAGCGGGACGCCGGCCTGGCCGCTGGCGGTCACCGCGGCGGCGCTGATCGCGGCCGCGAACGGGTGGGTGGCGTCGATGACCGCATCGATACGCTCGGCCGTCAGCCAGGCGGCCAGCTGGCCGCGGCCGCCGAACCCGCCGGTCCGGGTCGCCCCCTCCAGCCGGGCCGGGTCGCGGGTCCGCCCGGCCAGCGAGGTGATCACCTCGACCCCGGGGGTGGCCGCCAGCCGGGCCGCCAGCTGCCGCGCCTCACCGGTGCCTCCCAGCAAAAGCACACGGTTACTCATGTGGCCCTCATCTGGCACTCATCCAAGCATCGTAGGGTGCAGCATGCGCAAGATCGTGGTCATCGGTATCGGGGCGGGCGACCCTCGCCAGGTGACGATGGAGGCGGTCGAGGCGCTCAACCGGTGTGACGTTTTCTTCATTCTGGACAAAGGGCCGGACAAGCGGCAGCTGGCGCAGGTGCGCCAGGAGATCCTCGACCGCTACGTGCCCGGGGGTTCCTACCGCCTGGTGCACGCCCCCGACCCGGAGCGCGACCGGACCGCGGGCCGGTACGCCGAGGCGGTGGCCGACTGGCGCCGCCGCCGGGCGGCCGCCTACCAGGACATGGTCACCCGTGAGCTGGCCGACGGCCAGACCGGGGCGTTCCTGGTCTGGGGCGACCCCGCCCTGTTCGACAGCACGCTGCCGATCCTGGCCGGCCTGGCCGAGGGCGGCCTGTCGTTCGAGCTGGACGTCATCCCCGGCATCAGCAGCGTCTCGGCGCTGGCCGCCCGGCACCAGATCACCCTCAACCGGATCGGCTCGCCGGTCCAGATCACCACCGGCCGCCGCCTGGACGACGGCTGGCCCCCGGCCACCGACGACGTGGTCGTGATGCTGGACTCCCGCACCGCCTTCGAGCAGTTCACCGAGGACGACGTCGACATCTACTGGGGCGCCTACCTCGGCACCCCCGACGAGGTCCTCATTTCCGGCCCGTTGTCGCAGGTCGCCCCCAGGATCGCCGCCGAACGGGCGGAGCAGCGCGAGCGCAAGGGCTGGGTGATGGACACCTACCTGCTGCGCCGAAACCGCCGCTGATCGAGAAATTTCCGGATAAGAGCAACCCGGCCGGCCCTCGGCTCCGAATAAACCCTGAGGCCTGAGTTGCGGCGCCCTCGGCGCGATGCTGTTGGTGACCGAAAGGGGGCAGTCGATTACGGAATGTTGATTAAAAAGCGTGACGCGGGCAACGTCGGCTGGTAGCTGAGCGTCACACATAAAACGCTGATAAAGGGCAAGAAGGGCGGTCGGCCGTTCGGTTAGGGGCGGTGACCTGCGACAACTCCTGGGGGGGAGAGCAATAGAAATTATGCCAACGACTGACAAAACCGACCGGCACGAGGTGCCGCTGTCCTACGAGCAGGAGCAGCTGTGGTTTTCCCACCGGCTGCAGCCGGACGCTCCGCTGGACCACGAGTGCGTGGTGGTGACGTTCCCGGCCGGGGAGATCGACACCGGGGCGCTCCGCCAGAGCCTGGATGCGTTCACCGCCCGGCACGAGCTGTGGCGGACCGTTTTCCCCCGGGCCGATGACGGGACCGGCGGTCCCGTGCAGGTGGTGCGGCCGTCCGGCCAGTTCACCTGGTCGGAGCTGGACCTGAGCGACCGGTCCAGTCCCGACGCCGACGCCGAGGCCCGGCGGCGGGTCGAGGAGGAGGCCCAGCAGCCTTTCGACCTGGTCGCCGGGCCGCTGGTGCGGGCCCTGCTGGTGCGCTTCCGCGCCGACCGGTACCGGCTGTACCTGACCTTGCACCGCATCGTCTCCGACTGGGGCTCGCTGACCGGGATCTTCCTGCCCGAACTGCAGGCTCTCTACGACGCCACCCGCGAGCGGTACCCGGCTGACCTGCCCAAGCTGGAACGGCAGTACGCGGACTACGCCCAGTGGCAGCGGAGCCGCCCCGGGGCCGAACGGGCCGAGCAGCTGCAGTTCTGGAAGCACTACCTGGCGGGCGCGCCCGCCGCGCTGGAGCTGCCGTCTGACCACCGGCGGCCGGAGCGGCCCGAGCAGCGGGCCGGGGTCGAGACGTTCACGCTGGACGCCAAGCTGGCGGCCGGGCTGCGTGAGCTGAGCGAGCGCGAGCAGGTGACGCTGACGGCGACCCTGACGGCGGCGCTGGCCACATTGCTGCACCGCTACACCGGGCAGGAGGACCTGCTCATCGGGACGTTCCCGGAGCGCGGGCCCGGCCCGCTGGCCCGGCCGATGGTGGGCTGCCATCCCAACACCGTGGTGCACCGGTCGGACCTGGCCGGGCAGCCGTCCACCAGCGAGCTGCTGCGCCGGACCGAGGCCGTCCGCCAGGCCATCGCCGCGTATCAGACGGTGCCGTTCGACGCGGTGGTCAAGGAGCTGCGGCCCGAGCACAGCCCCGGCCGCCCGCCGCTGGTCCAGGTGGCGCTGTCGGTCGTGCCGGCCACCGCCGCCGCCGGCACGTCGCTGGCCTCGCGGGCCGCCTGGGCGCTGGCGCGGGTGGGGCAGGACGCCCCCGCGCCCAAGTTCGACCTGCTGGTGGAGGTGGAGGAGCGGCCGGGGGGCCTGGCTGGCCGGTTCGTCTACCATCGCGGGCTGTTCGCGCCGGAGACGATCCGGCGGATGGCCGGGCACTGGCGGATGGTGCTCGAGGGCATGGTGGCACGGCCGCAGCAGCCGGTCACCGAGCTGGAGCTGCTCACCGGCCCCGAGCGCACCCAGCTGCTGGAGCAGTGGAGCGCCGGCGGCCCGGCCCCGGCCGGCCCGGACGTGGCCGAGCTGATCGAAGCGCAAGCCCAGCGCAATCCCGGCGCGGTCGCCGTCGTCTGCGACGACGTGCAGCTGAGCTACCAGGAACTGCGGCAGCGGGCCCGCCAGCTCGCCCGCTACCTGCGCGCGAACGGCGTCGGGGCCGGGGTGACGGTGGGGGTGTGCCTGGAGCGGTCGGTCGAGCAGGTGGTCGCGCTGCTGGCCATCTTCCTGGCCGGCGGCGCCTACGTGCCCGTCGACCCGGCCGCCCCGGCCGAGCGGATCCGGTTCGTCACCGGCGACGCCGACCTGGCGCTGATGCTGACCCAGGCCCGGCTGCGGGAACGGGTGGAAGGGACCGGGGCCAAGGTCGTGGTCCTGGCCGACGCCGAGGTGGCGGCGACCGCCGGGCCCGGCCAGGACGACCCCGGCCAGGAAGAGCCGGCCGCCAGCCAGGCCGCCTACGTCATCTACACCTCCGGCTCGACCGGGCGGCCCAAGGGGGTGGTGGTCGAGCGCGGGGCGCTGTCGGCCCACTGCCGCACGATCATCGCCGAATGGGGCCTGACCCCGCCCGACCGGGTCACCAACTTCAGCCAGTACAGCTTCGACGCCTCGCTCGAGCAGATCCTGCCGCCGCTGGCGGCCGGGGCCCGGCTGGTCATGCGGGGCGAGGAGATCTGGTCGCCCCGGCAGCTGCTCCACCAGCTGCGCAGCCAGCAGGTGACGGTGCTGATCCTGCCCGCCGCCTACTGGCAGCAGGCGGTCCGTGAATGGGCCCAGACGCCGGGCGGGCTGGCCGGCACCCGGCTGCGGCTGGTGGTCTCGGGCGGTGAGCAGCTGAGCCGCCAGGTGCTGCAGCAGTGGCCGGGGCTCGGCCGGCCGGAGACCCGGCTGCTGAACGTCTACGGGCCGACCGAGACCACGATCACCGCGACCATGGCCGACATCAGCCCGGACGACGAGTGGATCACGATCGGGCGGCCGCTGCCCGGCCGGACCGCCTACATCCTCGACCATCGGCGCCGGCCGGTCCCGGCCGGCGTGGTCGGCGAGCTCTACATCGGCGGGGGGCTGCTGGCCCGCGAGTACCTGAACCGGCCCGAGCTGACCAGCGAGCGCTTCGTACCGGATTCGGTCACCGGGCAGCCGGGCGCCCGGCTGTACCGGACCGGCGACCGGGCCCGGCACCTGTCCGACGGGCGCATCGAGTACGCCGGCCGGGCCGACCAGCAGGTCAAGATCCGCGGTTACCGGATCGAGCTCGGCGAGGTCGAAGCGGTGCTGGCCCAGCACCCCGGGGTCGCCCAGGCGGTGGTGGTGGCCCGGCCGGACCGCCGCGGCCCCGAGCTGGCCGCGTTCGTGGTCGCCCGCCCCGGAGCCGAGCTCGACCAGGAGGCGGCCCGCCGGTTCCTGCGCGACCGGCTGCCGGCCTACATGGTGCCGCCGGTGATCGAGCCGCTGGCCGAGATGCCGTTCCTGGCCTCGGGCAAGCCCGACCGGCGGCGCCTGCTGGAGATGCCGCTCCAGCACGCCCGGTCGGGCGAGCGCCACGTCCCGCCCCAGCGGCCGCTGCACCGGGAGCTGGCCGCCATCTGGGAGGAGCTGCTCGACACCCGGCCGATCGGGATCACCGACAACTTCTTCGACCTCGGCGGTCACTCGCTGCTGGCGGCCCAGCTGATCGACCGGATCGACCAGCGCTACGGGAAGAAGGTGGCGCTGTCGGAGCTGTTCGGCAAGCCGACGATCGAGCAGCTGGCCGACGAGCTCGAGGACCGGACCGAGCGGGCGGAGGAGCAGGTGCCGCCGGTGAAGCTGCGGCCGGTTCAGGAGTCCGGCACCCGGACGCCGTTCTTCTTCCTGCACGGAGACTGGACCGGGGGTGCCTTCTACTGTTACGCGCTGGCCCGCGCCTGCGGCCCCGACCAGCCGTTCTACGTGCTCGAGCCGTACGTGTTCGGCGATCGGGACGAGGTCCGCGACCTGGAAGCGGTGGCCGCCGCCCACCTGGACGCGATCCGGGCGGTCCAGCCGCACGGCCCTTACCGGCTGGGTGGCTTCTGCAACGGCGGGCTGCTGGCCTATGAGATGGCGCGCCAGTTCGCGGCCGACGGCGAGCAGGTGGAGTTCCTGGGGCTGGTCAACCCGTCGCCGCCGTTCCAGCAGGACCGGGTCCAGGCCGTGACCGACCGGCTGAGCGAGCTGTTGCGGATCCCGGCGGCCGCCCAGGTGACCGGGTACCTGCGCACCCGGCAGGCCCTCCGGCACGTCTACCGGCGGTTGCGGCCGGGCGGCTCCCGGGTCGAAGATTTCGAGAAGCTGCTGGTGGTCGAGCCCCGGCTGGCGGCGATGGTCCCACCCCGGCCGGCTCTGTACCGGGACTACGTCGGGGTGTTCAGCTGGCTGGCCGGCCGCTACCAGACCGGCCGCTACGATGGCCCGATCGCGTTCTACTGGGCGGAGGAGATCGCCGCCGAAGGGCGCGAGGCCTGGCAGCCGCTGCTCGCCCCGGGAGAGCCGGACCGCTACCGGGACCACACGATCGAAGGGGCCCTGATGTCCAGCGTCACCGACCACGTCGAGGGGCTGGGCCAAGTGCTGAGCGAGGACCTGGACCAGACCGGAGACTCCGGCTCGTGACCTGCCACCGGGAGACACAGTGAAGATCGCATGCGTGGGCGGCGGCCCGGCCGGGCTGTACTTCTCGCTGCTGCTCAAGCTCCGCCAGCCGCAGCACGAGATCACCATCTACGAGCGGGGCGCGCCCGGCGTGACCCGCGGCTGGGGCGTGGTGTTCTGGAACGACCTGCTGGACCAGCTGCGCGACGCCGATCCGGAATCGGCCGCCCAGATCGCCCAGGCCGCGTTCCCCTGGAGCAACGAGATCGTCGACGTCGGCGGCACCCAGATCCTGCACGGCGTCAGCCAGGGCTACGGCATGAAGCGGCGGCTGCTGCTGGACATCCTGGCCCGCCGGGCTGAGCAGGCCGGGGTCCGGATCGAGTACCACCACGAGGTGACGTCGGCCGCCCAGCTGCCCGACGCCGATCTCATCGTCGCCTGCGACGGCGTCAACAGCCGGCTGCGGGCGGAGGCCAGCGGTATCCAGACCGACGAGCAGCCGGGCACCAACAAGTACATCTGGCTGGGCACGGAAAAGGTGTTCAGCACCTTCACCTTCCCGTTCGTGCACACCAGCAGCGGCTGGGTCTGGGCCCACGCCTACGGGGTCGACGCCGGCTCCAGCACCTTCATTGTGGAGTGCGCGCAGGAAACCTGGGACGGCCTCGGGTTCGCCGCGATGTCGCAGGCCGAATGCCTGGCCGTGCTGGAGAAGATTTTCGCCGCCCAACTGGACGGGCACCAGCTGATCGGCACCAGCCCGGACGGGCTGAACGCCCAGTGGGTGAACTTCCGCACGATCACCAACAACCGCTGGTACGACGGCCGGGTCGTGCTGGCCGGGGACGCCGCCCACACCACCCACTTCAGCGTCGGATCGGGGACCCGGCTGGCCATCGAGGACGCGATCGCGCTGGCCGGCCGCCTGCAGCGGGATGAAGAGGTACCAGTGGCCCTGGGCGCCTACGAGCGGGAACGGCGGGAGACGATCCTGCGGACCCAGCTGGCGTCCCGCTACAGCGCCCAGTGGTTCGAGAACGTCCCCCGCTATATCGGCCTGGGGCCCCGGCAGTTCTCCGCGCTCATGCGCCGGCGCCGGTCCCCGCTGATGCCGCGCATCTCCCCGCAGCTGTACTACTGGTCCTGGCCGACCTCACGGGAGCCGCCGTTCGTGGACACGCTGCGGCGGCTGGCCGGGCCGCCCGCGGTCAAGGTCTACGGCTGGCTGCGGCAGCTCCAGAGCCGGGCTAAGAACTAGTTAAGGAATTTCTCGCTGTCAACGCAATCCGCTGGCCGGGCGTCCCACGTATATCTGGTGAAAAGTAAACAGAACGGCTTTCACAAAATACTTGGGATATTCCGCGAGCTTGCTTAGAAGTCGCTGAAAGAGCGGCTGTGAGCTGGGATATTGCGCTGGGGGAAGCAGCGAATAATATGCCGACGAGCACAGAGGCCGAACGGCAGGAAGTTTTTCTGTCCTGCGAACAGGAACAGCTTTGGTTTTCACACCAGCTGATGCCAGCCGCGCCGCTGGATCACGAATGCGTAATGCTGACGCTGCCCGGCGCCGAACTGGACGTCGAGGCCCTGCGCGCCAGCCTCGGGGCCTTTGTCGAGCGGCACCAGATCTGGCGGACCACCTTCCAGCGGCCGGGTGGCCCGCGGGCAGGCCGTTACCGGGCGACCGGGCCGATGCCGGTCGTGCAGCCGGGCGGGCGGTTCGGCTGGTCAGTGGTGGACCTCAGCCAGCTACCGGGCGCCGAGCCGGAAGCCCGGCGGCGAGCCCAGGCCGACGCCCGGCAGCCGTTCGACCTGGCCCGGGGGCCGCTGGTCCGGGCCCTGCTGATCCGGCTCAGCCCGGCCGAGCATCGGCTGTTCGTGACCGTGCCGCGTATCGTCAGCGACGGCCAGGCCCTGACCGAGGTGTTCGCCCCCGAGTTGCACACCCTTTATGTATCCATGCAAAAGGCACCGGCGGCCGGTTCAGCCGCGGCCAACCCGCCCGCGCCTGAGCACCAGTACGCGGACTACGCCCGCGACCAGCGGGGCCACCCGGCCGCGCGGACCGGCGGGCTCGAATTCTGGGCCGAGTACCTGGCCGGCGCGCCCACCGTGCTCGACCTGCCCGCCGATCACCGGCGGCCCGAAGGTCAGGACCGGCGCGGCGGCGTCCAGCCGTTCACCTTCGGCCCGGCCCTGACGGCCGGGCTCCGGCGGCTCAGCGCGGATCAGCAGGTGCCGCTGCGGGCCACCCTGACGGCCGCCCTGGCGGCGTTGCTGTACCGCTGCACCGGGCAGGAAGACCTGCTCATCGGGACCGTGACCGAGCGCCGGCCGGAGACCGCGGGCCCGCCCATGCTGGGGTGTTTCCGCAACACCACCGTGCACCGGGCCGACCTGACCGGCGACCCGGCCGCCCGCGAGCTGCTGGCCCGGACCGAGGCCGCCCACCAGCGGACCCGCCCGCACCAGGACATCCCGTTCGACGCGGTCGTCCGGGAACTGCGGCCCGAGCGCACCCTCGGCCGGCCGCCCCTGGTCCAGGTGGCACTGGCCATCACCGAAGCCCCCGCGACCGCCCGCGCGGCCTGGCCGGTGACCCGGGTGCCGCTGGACGACCCGGCCCCCCAGCTCGACCTCCTGGTCGAGGCCGAGGAGCAGGCGGACGGGGTCGCCGGCCGGTTCGTCTACGACCGGGCGCTGTTCGCCCCGGAAACGATCGAGCGGATGGCCGGCCACTGGCGGACGCTGCTGGCAGGCCTGGTGGCCCACCCGGACCGGCCGGTCAGCCGGCTGGAGCTGCTCACCGAGCCGGAGCGGGACCAGCTGCGGTGCTGGGGCACCGGCCCGCTGGCCCCGGCCGGGCCCGACGTCGCCGAGCTGATCGAAGACCAGGCCCGCCAGCGCCCGGACGCGGTCGCGCTGGTCTGCGAGGCTGAGCAGCTGACCTACCGGGAGCTGCACGAGCGGGCCAGCCAGCTCGCCCGCTACCTGCGCGGCCACGGCACCGGCCCCGGCGTGCCGGTCGGAGTGTGCCTGGAGCGGTCGGCCGACCAGGTGATCGTACTGCTGGCCATCCTCCGGGTGGGCGCGGTGTACGTGCCGCTGGCCCCCGAGACGCCGGCCGAGCGGGTCCGCTACGTCGTCGCCGACACCGCCATGCCGCTGCTGCTGACCCGCAAGCAGCTGCGCAAACGGCTCGACGGGGCCGGGACCCGGGTGCTGTGCCTGGACGGCAGCGCCGCCACCATCGAGCAGCCGCGCCAGCAGCAGGTGGTGGGGACTGACTGGGACCGCCAGCCCGCCTACATCATCTACACCTCGGGCTCGACCGGGCAGCCCAAGGGCGTCGTGGTCGAGCGGGGCGCCCTGTCGGCCCACTGCCGGGCCATGATCGGGGTCCTCGGCCTCGGCCCGGCCGACCGGGTGCTCCAGTTCAGCCAGTACAGCTTCGACGCCTCGCTCGAGCAGATCCTGCCCGCGCTGGCGGCCGGGGCCCGGCTGGTCATGCGGGGCGAGGAGCTCTGGTCGCCCCGCCAGCTGCTTCGTCAGCTGCAGCACCAGCAGGTGACGGTGGCCAACCTGCCGTCCGCCTACTGGCAGCAGGCGGTCCGGGAGTGGGCCCCGAC
This sequence comes from Actinomycetota bacterium, assembly GCA_019240215.1. Lineage (GTDB taxonomy): Bacteria > Actinomycetota > Actinomycetes > Streptosporangiales > Streptosporangiaceae > Bog-532. The sequence goes on from JAFAYQ010000027.1 coordinate 67,858, forward strand.
CCAGGGCCCGCTGACCGGATCCCGGCTGCGGCTGGTGATCGCGGGCGGCGAACGGCTCGGCCGCCCCGGCCTGCGCCAGTGGCCGCGGCTGGGCCTGACCGGCACCCGGTTGCTGAACGCCTACGGCCCGACCGAGGCCACGATCACCGCCACCGTGGCCGAGATCGACCCGGAGGATGAGTGGATCACGATCGGGCGGCCGCTGCCCGGGCGGACCGCCCACATCCTCGACCGTGACCGGCAGCCGGTCCCGGCCGGCGTGGTCGGCGAGCTGTACCTGGGCGGCGACCTGCTGGCTCGCGGCTACCTGAACCAGGCGGAGCTGACCGACGAGCGCTTCGTTCCCGACCCGTTCGCGGTGGGCCCGGACGCCCGGCTGTACCGGACCGGGGACCGCGCCCGGTTCCTGGCCGACGGCCGCATCGAGTACATGGGCCGCGACGACCAGCAGGTCAAGATCCGCGGCTACCGGATCGAGCTCGGCGAGGTGGAAGCGGCGCTGGCCCAGTACCCGGCGGTGGCCGAGGCGGTGGTGGTGGCCCGCCCGGCCGGCCGCGGCCCCGAACTGGCCGCGTTCGTCGTCGCCCGCCCCGGAACCACCCTGGACCAGGGCGCCCGGGCCGAGCTGCGCCGGTTCCTGCGCGAACGGCTGCCCGCCTACATGGTGCCGCCGGTGATCGAGCCGCTGGCCGCGCTGCCCCGGCTGGCCACCGGCAAGCCGGACCGGCGCCGCCTGCAGCAGAAGTCACGCAGCAGCACCCGGCCGGGCGCGGACTACGTCGCGCCCCGGGAGCCGGTCGAGCAGCAGCTGGTCCGGCTCTGGGAGGAGCTGCTCGGCACCCGGCCGATCGGGATCACCGACAACTTCTTCGACCTCGGCGGTCATTCGCTGCTGGCGGCCCAGCTGATCGACCGGATCGACCAGCGCTACGGCAAGAAGCTGGCGCTGTCACAGCTGTTCGCCGGGCCCACCATCGAGCAGCTGGCGGCCGGGCTCGACCACCTCGAAGAGGTGGACACCCCCAGCAACCCCGGCGGGCCGGGGGAGCGGCCGGACGGGCGGGTAGCGCTGCGGCCGGTCCAGGAGTCCGGCACCCGGACGCCGTTCTTCTTCCTGCACGGGGACTGGACCGGCGGTGCCTTCTACTGCTTCGCGCTGGCCCGCGGCAGCGGTCCCGACCAGCCGTTCTACGTGCTCGAACCGTACGTGTTCAGCGACACCGAGCCGGTGCCGTCGATGGCGGAGGTGGCCGCCGCTCACCTGCGGGCCATCCGCGCGGTGCAGCCGCACGGCCCCTACCGGCTCGGCGGGTTCTGCAACGGCGGGCTGCTGGCCTATGAGATGGCGCGGCAGCTGGAGCGCGACGGCGAGCAGATCGAGTTCCTCGGGCTGGTCAACCCCTCATCCCCGCTTCAGCGCGGGCCCCGCCAGCAACTGGCCGACCGGCTGTACCAGCTGCTGCGGGTGCCGGAGCCGGTCCAGCTGACCACCTACCTGCGCGGCCGGCACGCGCTGCGGCACGTCTACCGGCGGCTCCGGCCGCGCGGCGAGAAGGTCCAGGACTTCGGGAAACTGCTGGTCATCGAGCCCCGGCTGGCGGCCATGGCCCCGTCCACGGACGCGCTCTACCGGGACTACGTCGGGGTGTTCAACTGGCTGGCCGGGCGTTACCAGACCGGCCACTACGGCGGCCCGATGACGTTCTACTGGGCCCGTCAGATCCTGGCCGACGCGCAGTCCTGGACGCCGCTGATCAGGCTCAACCCGTCCGCCGGGCGCCAGCACCGCACGATCGAGGGCACGCTGATGTCCAGCGTCACCGACCACGTCGACGGGCTGGCGCAGCTCCTCGCCGCCGACCTCGGCCAGGCCGGGGTGCCGGGCGCGCGAGACGATGATCGGCATGCGGATTCTGGTGACCGGCCACCGCGGCAACGTGGGAGCGCCGATAGCGCGGCAGCTTGCGGGACTCGGACATGACGTCGCCGGCTTCGACCGGGCCGACGGCGACGACCTGCTCGACCTGACCCGCCTCGAGCGGGCGGCGGCCGGCTGTGCCGCCGTGGTTCACCTGGGGGCGCTGGCCCACGACACGGCCGGCCCCCCGGAGCAGATCATGGCGGTCAACGTGCTCGGGACCTGGCACGCGCTGCTGGCCGCCGAGCGGGCCGGGGCCCGGCGGTTCGTGCACTTCTCCAGCGCCCAGGTGTTCGGCACCGCCGAGGGCGAGCGCGCCCCCGACTACTTCCCGCTCGACGACGCCCACCCGCGCCGCGCCATGCACGCCTACGGCCTGTCCAAGATCGCCAGCGAGGACCTGTGTGCCGGCTTCACCGCCCGCACCGCGATCCCGACGATCTCGCTGCGTCCGGTGTGGGTGTGGCAGCCCGATCAGTATGAAAACGTCGAGGCCGGCTGGCGCCGCGACCCATCGGCCGAGTGGGAGCCGTTCTGGGAGTTCGGGGCCTTCGTCGACGTGCGGGACGTCGCTGCGGCGGTCGAATCGGCCCTGACGGCCGACCTGCGCGGGCATCACCGGGCGGTGCTGTGCGCCGCCGGCATCGCCGCCACCGAGCCCAGCCTGGTCATGGCCGCCCGCCTCACCCCGGGCGTCCCGGTCCGGGATCCCGCCCGCTACGAGGCTGACCCGTGGCGCGCCCTGGTCGACTGCTCGGTCGCCGAAACCGTCCTCGGCTGGCATCCGCGGTTCACCTGGTCCGGCCGTGGTCGTGCCCAATAGGCATTTGCGGGTTGATCGCCGGGCTGTTGTGATGTTGCTGAGGCATCGACAGGCAGGAGGGTGGCGTGCACGGAAACGGCGAATCGATGGGCACGGTGGCGGTCCACGGCGGCGAACGGCGGCCCGGGCCGGACGGCTCGGTGGTGTTCCCGATCTACCAGGGCACGGTCTACGAGGTCGAGCCGGGCACCGGCTACCACGACCTCCCGTACATCCGGCTGAACTCGACCCCGTCCCAGCACTACCTGCACGACAAGCTGGCCGCCCTCGAGGGCGCCGAGGCGGCGGTGGCCACCTCGTCGGGCATGGCGGCGGTGACCACGATCCTGCTCAGCCTGATGAAGGCCGGCGACCACCTGATCGCCAGCGACTGCCTCTACGGCGGCACCCACGACTTCCTGACCGAGCACGCGGCCGACCTGGGCTGGTCGTTCACGTTCGTGGACGCCGGGCGGCCGGAGACCTGGCCCGCGGCCCGCACCGAACAGACCAGGGTGTTCCTGGTCGAGACGATCACCAACCCGCTGATGCGGGTCGGCCTGCTCGACCAGGTCGCGGACTTCGGGCGGCAGGCGGGCATCACCACCGTCATCGACAACACGTTCGCGTCGCCGGTCAACTTCCGCCCGCTGCAGGCCGGCTTCGACGTCGTCTTCCACAGCGCCACCAAGTACCTAGGCGGCCACTCCGACCTGGTCGCGGGCGCGATCATGGGCCGGGCGGAGCTGATCGACCGGATCCGGCTGACGCTCAACCTGTTCGGCGGCTCCCTCGACCCGCACGCGGGCTTCCTGCTCGCCCGCGGCATCAAGACGCTGGCGCTGCGGGTCCAGGCCCAGAACGCCAACGCGCTGGCGCTGGCGCAGTTCCTGGCCGCCCACCCGGCGGTGGCGGCGGTCAACTATCCGGGCCTGACCTCGCACCCCGACCACGCGCACGCGGCCGGGCTGCTGTCCGGTTTCGGCGGCATGCTCAGCCTGCGCCTGCACGGCGGCGAGGCGGCCGCCCAGGCGCTGCTGGAGGCGGTGACCCTGGCCTACGCGGCCCCCAGCCTCGGGGGAGTGGAGTCGCTGGTCACCCGGCCCGCCATCACCTCCCACGCCGGGATGAGTGCCGAGGACCGCGACCGGCTCGGCATCACCGCCGACCTGATCCGGATCAGCTCCGGCATCGAGGACACCCAGGACCTGATCGACGACTACGCCCAGGCGCTGGAGAAGATCAAGGGCTGACGGCGGCCCGGCGCCGCAGATAGAACTCGAAGATCGCGCGGAGGACGACCGTGTCCTCCGCGCGCAGTTCGCCGGTCGTCACCACCAGGCTGCGGCCGGGCTTGCCCGGCGTCACGTCGTCGATCGTGAGCCGCCCGGCCAGCACCGCCCCCGGCCGGACCGGCGCCAGCATCCGCACCTCGCGGATCTGGCGGCCGGCGATGACCGCCCAGTCGGTGTGGAACGGCTGCGGGTCCCAGTGCCGGGCGAAGGTGACCATCTCGTCCTCGGTGACCCGGTACTCACCCAGGTCGATGACCGTGCCCGCGGTCAGATCCTCGGCGTACCTCACTTCGCGGCTGATCTCCCTGCTCGGCGTGATGCGGCCCGCCGACGATTATCGTGGAGCAAGCCGCCGCGCAGGCACTGGGGAGCACACCATGGCCGATCCCGCCGGGCGCCCACCCGCCCGCGAGCCCGAAGACCTCGACCGCCTGTTCCTGCACCGGGCGCAAGCCGGCGACGTCGAGGGTGTCGTCGCCCTCTACGAACCCGACGCGGTTTTTTCCGCCCCGTCCGGTGAGCTGATCCGCGGCACCGCCGCCCTCCGGGCCTTCTACACCGCCCTGTTCGCCGACCCGCCCGCGTTCACCGGCACCGTCAACCCGGCCGTCCGCCACGGCGACCTTGCCCTCACCACCACCCACTTCGACGGCGGCGCGACCGCCGAGATCGCCCGCCGCCAGCCCGACGGCAGCTGGCTCTGGATCGCCGACCAGGCCAACGTCCTCGGCTCCGCACCGCCCGCCGAGCGCGAGCGGCTCGCCCCGGCCGAGCGCGAGGCCCGGTGGGACCTCACGGCCCGGTTCGCCATCGAAGCGGCCGGCGAGCCCGAGGCTCGGTCGATCCTCGACCAGGCCCTGGCGCAGACCGGCCGCCCGCTCCCGCTCCAGGCCGCCCCCGCCCTGACCCCGCTCGGCCTGCGCGACGGCATCTGGATCGCCACCCTCAAGCCCGACCTGACCCCGCTGAGCGCGATCAAGCCCGACGACGCCAACAACCGCTGCCGCTATGTCTCCCATCATTTCCCCGGCGGCACCTGGCTCTACCGTGAGACCACGGACGGCGGTGCCCGCTGGGACTGGCCCCCCGATCTCTGGTCCCGCGACCCCCACCACGACGACGTACTCCTGCACCCCGCCATTCACGCCGTCATGATCTGGTGCCGGCCCGCCCCAGCGGACGCTTCTCACTGAAGCAGGGCCGCCCACTCGCCGTACTCCTCGTCGGTGGCACCGCGCCATTGCTCAGTCACTGTGTCCCACATTCCCGGAGTTTTGCTTTTCCGGATGAGTTCGGCCCCGATGCTTTTTCTCGACATAGAAGAATCTCAGAGGTTATGCTCAGGTTAACAACTTCACAAGCCGGACGAATCGGCACATGGGGGGGACCATGACAACCACCGACGGCGCAGAGACCATCGTTACCCAACTCGTCGGCGCGGCCTCTGATAAAGCGTCCGAGATTGACGAAAAACCATTAGTAAGACTTCTAACCGCAATTGGGATTAAGGGTACCGACGAAGATACGAACGCCAGCGACGGACCTGCGGCGGCGTTCAAGGGCTCGACGCAAAGCGTCGCCGTCATCGAGGCAACCGCCACCGCGGCCTGCAAGTGGTGGTCGGCCGGGCTCGGCGTCACCGTGGCCGGCCTCTGGGGCGGAATCTTCGCCTGGTGGAACGGGCAGAGCCCGGCCACTCAGCGGGTAGCCCTGTGGATGGCGGCGATAGTCACGGCCGCGGCGGTATTCGGAGTGGCTTATCTACTCGGCTCAGACGTCAAGGGCCGGGCTTCGGCCTCGGTCGCCACGATCCGGGCCCGGGCTCAGGTCGGTGACACGGCGCTGGCCGCCGCCCAGGCGATGTTGCCGCCACCTCCAGCGGCGACTCCGGCGGCAGCTACACCCGAATCCTCCTCCGCGTCTTCGGCCGCAGCTCCACTCGCATCCTCGCCCGCGCCGCAGGCGCAGCTGGTGGCCTTGGCTCCGCCTATTGAGGTCAATCTGATTCCGCGGCCCAGTGCCGAAGAGCCCGGCTGGAAGGCCATAGCCCTGTTGTCGAATGGCGACGACGTGAATAAGTATTTCGTCGTCAAGGGTGATGAGCATGACTGGGCCGATGCTTCGGAGGTCAGCCTGGCCGTGTAGCCCTGATGGGCTGGCGACGGGCGTACACCGATCATGCTGCAGAAATGGCGGCAGGCCGGGACGCGGGTCCCGGCCTGCCGCCATGAGCGTGGTGCCCTTTTAGTTAAGAAATGCTCAGCCAGCCATCTGGTTGTTGCCGTGCACCAGGTAATTGTCCAGCGCGGCCTGGGTGGCGGAGTTCATCGTCCCGGTCTGGGGGAGTCCAGCCTGCCGCTGGAGGTCCTTGATGGCGGCGGTGGTCTGGGGGCCCATGACACCGTCGACGGGACCTTCGTAGTAGTTGAGCTGGCCCAGCTCCTGCTGGAGCTTCTTCACCGAGGCGGACGGCACGACGGCCGGGGTGCTCGGGTGGGCCGGGTTGGCCGCCGGGGTGGTCGCGGTGGAGGCGGGGGCCGAGGTGGAAGCGGCCGGCGCCGCGGTCGTGGTGGTGTGCTGGTGGGTCAGGCCGACGGTGGCCAGCACGACCAGGGCGGCGGCGATGACGGTACCGATGATGATGGCGGTGATCCGGTAGCCGGACGGGCCCTGGTTGGCCGGGCGGGGGGCCTGGTAGCGGCGGCTGGGGTAGTCCTCGGTGTGGTACTGGGTGCTCATGGCGGGGTCTCCGTCTCCGTGGGTCTTGCTCGCTGATAGATCCAGTTTCGATCTGACCGAGAGCAAAAACCCTGGGAAAACTCCCTAGTCGCCGAACCCTAGGGACCCCCGAACCCCAGAGCCCCCGAACCCTAGGGATCCCCGCCGACGCTGGCCGAAAAGCGGGTCCGGTAGGTGGAGGGGCTCAGCCCGAAGTGAGCGCGGAAGCGCCGGGCGAAGTAGTTCTGGTCCGGCCAGCCGACCGCCCGGCCGATGGACGCGACCGGATGCTGGGAGTGCAACAGGAGCCCCGCCGCCTGCTCGGCCCGCAGCCGGGCCAGGTACGCCATCGGCGGCAGGCCGGTGGCGTCCTTGAACAGGCGGGCGAGGTAACCGGGGGCCAGATGAAGCTCGTCGGCCAGGCTGCCCACCGTCCAGGAGTCGGCCAGCTTGTCTTCCAGCAGCCGGATGGCCTGGCCGACCGCCGGACTGGACGTCTCGGCCGGGTAGGTCGCGGCCCGCGATCCGGCCGCCGCCCGCCCCAGCGCACTGAACAAGCAGGCCAGCCGGCCGACGATGTCGCCCCGGTACGGGCCCGCCGGGCAATGGCGAGTCGCGGCCAGGGCATCGAGGTGAAACCGGCACTCATTCAGCGGGCCCGCATTCAGCCGGAGGGTGAGGATGCCGTGGCCGGCCGCCGAGTACGGACCGGTCCACAGCAGGTAGCCGAGCATCGGATCTTCCCGGGTCCAGGCCAGCTCGTCCCGCATCAGCTCGCTGCTGAAGCAGCAGTTGAACAGGGTCAGGCCGGCGCACTCCTGGTAACCGTGCCAGACCCCCGGCCGGAGCAGGATCACGTCGCCGGGGGCCACCGCCATGTCACCCGTACGCGACCGGTGGACGGCCCGGCCGCCGATCACGAAGGCGATCTCGACGAAGCTGTGGCAGTGCAGGTGGACGTCCTCGTCGTGCCGGTACCGGCCGGCGTAGGCCAGCAGATCCTCGTTGAAATGGAACAGCAGCTGGCTGGTGTCCATCGGCAGGTCGTCGACCACGAACGCACCATTCCCCCCAGCTCGTAACCGAAAAGTAGGTTTTGTGCTACCACCGGTTGGTTGCGTGCTAGTGCTGGCCCGGCCGCCCGGCGAACGATGACGGTAGGCGCCGGTGCTCCCTGAGCAGGCCGCCGGCCCGAGGAAGGGACACGCCGTCGTGGCCGCTGAACCCGAGTACGGGCAACGTGTCGAGACGCCCGGAGCCGTTGCCCGTGATGACTGGAAAAACACGATCCTGGCGGGGCTGGCCAACTACATCGACGCCGGCTCGATCGTGGCCGGGTCGACCGCGCTGGCCCTGTGGACCAGCATGTTCCATCTCACCAGCACCTTCACCGGGCTGATCGGGGCGTTCAGCTCCAACGCGATCTCGGCCGGCGTCGGGGCGCTGATCGGCGGCCGGCTGTGTGACCAGGTCGGGCGCAAGAAGATCTACCAGTGGGACATGCTGGTCTACGCGGCCGGCATGCTGGTCCTGGTGTTCGCGGTCAGACCATGGATGATCGTGGTCGGCTTCGTGCTGGCCGGTCTGGCGGTCGGCGCCGACATCCCCGCCTCCTGGACCATCATCGCCGAGATGGCCCCCGACCGGCGCCGGGGCAAGCACAGTGGCGTCGCCCAGGTGCTGTGGTATCTGGGCCCGGTCGTCGTGCTGCTGGCCGGGGTGGCGCTGTCACCGCTGGGCGTCCTCGGCTCCCGCATCATCTTCGCTCATCTGGTCGTCCTGGCCATCGTGCTGTGGGCGCTGCGGTTCCGGATGCGCGAGTCGACCGTGTGGACCACCGCCAAGGCCCGGGCCACCTCCGCGGCCAGCGGGCACTTCCAGGAACTGTTCCAGCGCGACAACCTCAAGGCGATGGCGTTCCTGATCGGCATGTACGGCATCTGGAACCTGTGGGCCGGCACCAACGGGTTCTTCTTCCCCTACATCCTGCACACGGTCGGCTCGCAGACCCTGGCCGTCAGCGACGGGCTGCAGGCCGCCAGCTTCTTCCTCGGCGTGCTGTCGATCTACTTCGTGTTCATGCGCTACTCCGACCGGCTCGATCAGCGCAAGATGCTGGCCTCGTCGTTCATCGTGCAGATCATCGGCATGGGGCTGCTGGCCGTCTTCCACCTGACCCTGCCGATCGCGCTGGCCTACGTGATCTTGACCGGGTTCGGTGGTGGCTGGGGTGCCCAGTCGTTCTTCCAGCTGTGGAGCGGGGAACTGTTCCCCACCTTGCTGCGCAGCACCGCCCAGGGCTTCATGTTCGCGGTCGTGCGGATCGGGCTGGGGATCTGGAGCCTGTGGGTGCCCGACATCGTGAAGGTCGGGTTCACCCCGCTCGCCTGGATCTTGACCAGCTTCCTGGTCGTGGCCGGGATCATCGGCGTCCTCGGCGCGCCCCGCAACGCGGGCAAGTCGCTGGAGGAGATCCAGCTGGACCGGCGCCGGATGGCCCGGGAACGGGCCGCCCGGACCCAGCCGGCCGGCCCGTCACCGGCCTGAAGGTGGCAACCGTGGACGCCAGCGCCCTCGATCCGACGGTCGCCGTGATGGGGCTGCGTACGGACGACGAATCGGGCCTGCCCGCCACCGGCACGGCCGAGCCCCGGCTGTCCTGGCGGCTGGCCAGTGACCGCCCCGGCGTCCGCCAGCTGGGCTACGAGGTACAGGTCTGCGCCGACGTCGGCTTCCATGGCCCGGTGGCCAGCTCCGGTGAGGTCCCGTCCTCGCGGCCGCTGCACGTGCCCTGGCCCGCGCCGCCGCTGCGCAGTCGTGAGGTGCGCTGGTGGCGGGTGCGGGCCCGCACCGACCGGGGCCTGACCGCCTGGAGTGAGCCCGCCCGGGTCGAGGCGGCCCTGCTGGAGAGCGCCGACTGGGTGGCCCGGCCGATCACGCTGGCGGCCGACATCGGCCGGGCCGAGCCCGGCCCGGTCCCGCTGCTGCGCCGCGAGTTCCAGCTGGACGCGGCGGTGGCCAGCGCCCGCCTGTACGTCACCGCGCTCGGTGTCCACGACGTGGCCATCAACGGCCGGCCGGTCAGCGACGAGCTGCTCGAGCCCGGCTGGCAGAGCTACCGGCACCGGCTGCTGTTCGCCACCTACGACGTCACCGGGCTGCTGACCGAGGGGCCCAACGCGATCTCGGCCGCGGTCGGCGACGGCTGGTACCGCGGCCGGTTGACCTGGCGGGACCTGCACAGCGTCTACGGCGACGCGAACGGCCTGCTGGCCCAGCTGGAGGTCCAGCTCACCGGCGGCTCGGCGGTCACCGTGGCCACCGACCGGCACTGGCGGGCGTCGACCGGGGCGCTGCTCGCGGCCGACCTGTACGACGGCACCGACACCGATCGGCGCCGGGAGCCCACCGGCTGGCGGCGGCCGGGATTCGACGACACCGGCTGGGCGGCCGCCACCGAACGAGACCAGCCCCGGCTGCTCCAGCAGCGGACCATGCCCCCGGTCCGGGTCGTCGAGGTCCGCCGCCCCGGCCGGCGGCCCAGCCCGGACGGTCATCTCCTGCTCGACACCGGCCAGAACCTCACCGGGTATCTGCGGCTGCGGGTGACCGGGCCGGCCGGAGCCCGGATCACCGTCCGCCACGCCGAGGTGCTGGACGAGGCGGGCCGCCTGTACACGAAGGCGCTGCGCACCGCCCGCGCCACCGACACCTACGTCCTGGCCGGCCTCGACACCGAGCGGCTGGAGCCAGCGTTCACGTTCCACGGCTTCCGCTACGCCGAGGTCCAGACGTCGCCCGGGGTCACCGTGCACGACGCGGAGGTGGCCGTGGTCAGCTCCGACCTGGCCCCGACCGGCCGCTTCGAGTGCTCCGACGAGCGGGTCAACCAGCTGTTCGGCAACGTCACCTGGTCCCAGCGCGGCAACTTCCTGGCCCTGCCGACCGACTGCCCGCAGCGCGACGAACGGCTCGGCTGGACCGGGGACATCGCGGTGTTCGCCTCCACCGCCTGCGCGAACGCCGACAGCCGCGCGTTCCTGGCCAACTGGCTGGTGGACCTGGCCTGCGACCAGCGGTCCGACGGCGCGGTCCCGAGCGTGGTGCCCAACGTGCTGGCCGCGGTGGACGGCACCCGGTACCCGGTCCACGAGTACGGCGCGACCGGCTGGGGCGACGCCGCCACCGTCGTCCCCTGGGCGCTGTACGAGGCCTACGGCGACGCCGATGTGCTCCGCCGCCAGTACCGGAGCATGCGCGCCTGGGTGGACTGGTGCGCCGGCCGCCGGGGGGAGGACGGCACCTGGACCGGCGACTGGCACTTCGGCGACTGGCTGGACCCGGGGGCGCCGCCCGCCGAGCCGCAGAAGGCCACCACCAGCAGCGACTACCTCGCTACCGCGTACCTGGCCTACAGCGCCGGGATCGTGGCCCGCACCAGTCGCCTGCTCGGCGACACCACGACGGCCGCCGCCTACCAAGCGCTGCGGGACGAGACCGCGGCCGCCGCCTGGCGCCGGTGGGCCGACCACGCGACCACCACCCAGGCGGGCTGCGCCGTCGCCCTGCAGCTGGCGATCGCCCCGGCCGCCGAACAGGAGCGGGTCGGCGCCGCCCTCGCTGCCCTGGTGCGGGCCGGTGACGGCCGGATCGCCACCGGCTTCCTCGGCACCCCGCTGGTGCTGCCCGCGCTGACGGCCGGCGGCCACGTTGACCAGGCCTACCAGCTGCTGCTCAACCCCGAACCGCCCGGCTGGCTCTACCAGGTCCGGCAGGGCGCGACCACCATGTGGGAGCGCTGGGACGCCATCCAGCCGGACGGCAGCATCCATCCCGGCGACATGGCCAGCGGTGCCGACGGCATGCTGTCGTTCAACCACTACGCCTACGGTGCCGTGGCCGCCTGGCTGTACCGGTCGGTGGCCGGCCTCGCGCCCGACCCGGACGACCCCGGGTACGGCACCGTGGTGATGGCGCCGGAGCCCGGAGGCGGGCTGACGCACGCCTCGGCCCGGCTGCGCACCCCGTACGGACCGGCCGGTATCGCCTGGCGCCTGGACGGGGACGGGGACGGCCGGGAGCTGGCCGTCGAGGCCGACCTCCCCCCCGGCAGCCGCGGCCGGTTCGTCCTGCCGGCCGGCCGCTGGACCGGCGAGTGCGACGGCCAGCCCGTCCGCCACGACCGGCCCGCGATCGACCTCGGCTCCGGCCACCACCGCATAATGCTCCGCCGCCGCCCAGAAACCCCGGCTACCTGACCCGCCGGCGGTAGGCGACCATGGCCAGCACGTAGGCGACCACCAGGAGGCCGGCGCACCAGGCCAGCGCCGTCCAGATGCTGCCGCTGACCGGCTGCCGGGCGAACAGCTCCCGGATCGTGTTGACGATCGAGGTCACCGGCTGGTGGTCGGCGAACGCGCGCACCGGGCCGGGCATCGTCCCGGTCGGCACGAAGGCCGAGCTGACGAACGGCAGGAAGATGATCGGGTAGGAGAACGCGCCCGCGCCGTCGGCCGTCTTGGCCGACAGTCCGGCGATGATGGCCAGCCAGGTCAGCGCCAGCGTGAACAGCACCAGCACCCCGGCCACGGCCAGCCAGGCCAGCCCGCTGGCGCCGGTCCGGAACCCCACCGCCACCGCCACCAGCACCACCAGCACCAGCGAGATCAGGTTGGAGACGACTGAGGTCAGCACGTGCGCCCACAGCACGCTGGAGCGGGCGATCGGCAGCGACTGGAACCGCTCGAAGATGCCGCTTTGCATGTCCGCGAACAGCCGGATCGCCGCGTAGGAGATGCCCATCGTGATCGTGATCAGCAGGATCCCCGGCAGCAGGTAGTTCACGTAGTGACCGGTCCCGGTGCGGATCGCGCCGCCGAACACGTAGACGAACAGCAGCATCAGCGCGATCGGCATGACCGAGACCGTGAGGATGGTGTCCAGGCTGCGGGTGATGTGACGCATCGACCGGCCCAGCAGCACCGTGGTGTCTTCGAAGAAGTACGTTGTCGTGGTCATGACCGCCCCTCAGCTGCCGGTGATGGCGAGGAAGATGTCCTCCAGCGAGGGCTGCTTCTCCACGTACTCGACCTTGGCCGGCGGGAACAGCTCTTTCAGCTCGGCCAGGGTGCCGTGGGCGATGATTCGCCCCTGGTGCAGGATCGCGATCTGGTCGGCCAGCTGTTCGGCCTCGTCCAGGTACTGAGTGGTGAGCAGCACGGTGGTGCCGTGGCCGGCCAGCTGCCGGACGCTGTTCCACACCTCGGCCCGCGACTGCGGGTCGAGCCCGGTCGTCGGCTCGTCCAGGAAGATCACCGGCGGATCCCCGATCAGGCTCATGGCGATGTCGAGGCGGCGGCGCATGCCCCCCGAGTACGTCGCCACCCGCCGGTCGGCCGCGTCGGTGAGCAGGAACCGGGCCAGCAGCTCGTCCGCCAGCGGGCGGGCGCCCTTCAGGTGCCGGAGCCGGGCCACCAGCACCAGATTCTCGCGCCCGGTGAGGGTCTGGTCGACCGCCGCGAACTGGCCGGTCAGGCTGATCGACGCGCGCACGCGGGCGGCCTGGGTGGCGACGTCGAAGCGGTCGACGGCGGCCGTCCCCGCATCCGCCTTGAGCAGCGTGGCCAAGATCTTGACGACGGTCGTCTTACCCGCCCCGTTGGCGCCCAGCAGCGCGAAGATGCTGCCCCGGGCCACGTCGAAGTCCACCCCGCGCAGCACCGGCCGGTCCTCATACGACTTCTCCAGGCCGCGCACGCTGATCGTCGCCGTCATTCGCAGAACACCTGCACCTTGCTGGTGGAGTCGTCGACGTCGACGGTTACCTCGTGGAGCTGGTCGATCAGCTCCTCGAGCTGGGCCGGCTTGAGCTCGGAGAGGTCGATCGGCACCCCCGACCGGGCCAGCTCGGTGTTGATCTTGGTCATCGCCTTGGGCGGGACCAGGCTGGTGAGCCGGACCCCGGCCCGCAGCAGCTGGAGCGGCACCCGGATGTTGATCCGGCTGGGCTCGTCGCCGGTCGAGGTGTCTTCCACCAGCACCCGCAGGTACTTGGGCCGGGCCTTCGGCCGGGACTCGGCGCCCGCGGCCAGCTCGGGTTGCTGTCGTTCGAGCGCGTTGATCAAGCGCTCGGCCTCATCGGCGGTGATCTTGCCCTCGGCCAGCATCATCAGGATCTGGCGGCCCTGCTCGTCCACGGTCACTCCTTCTTCGTTGCTCAAAAGACCCTGATCAGGAACGCGGTCTGGCCGTCATCGATCTCCAGCCGGGCTCCCGGCAGCGCCCACAGCACCTGCCCGAGGCCGCCCAGGGCGCCCAGGAAGCTCACCCGGTACCCGTAGACGCGACCCACGATCAGCCCGCCCAGCGCGGCCAGCACCAGGAGTGGCGACAGCATCAGCAGCACCACCAAGACCAGCAGCACCGGGATGAACAGCCGCCGCCAGCGCCCGTCGGGGCGGCGGTAGCGCACCGTCACCAGCTGCGGCATCACTGCGGTCCCTCCAGCTCGGCCAGCGCCTGCTCGGCGCTGATCTCGCCCCGCCGCAGCCGGTCGACCACGTCGGCGCGGTTCGGGGCCGGCTCGACGTCGACGAAGTCGAGCCGGCCGGAGATCCGGTTCAGCCGCGACTTGATCGTCGGGTAGCTGACCCCGAAGATCCGCTCCATCTCCTTGATGGAGCCGTGCGCGCGCACGAACGCGGCCACGAACACCTGGTCATCCGGGCTGAGCTGGGCCAGCTGGGGCGGCTCGAACTGCCCTTCGACCGCGATCCCGCTGCCGGTCAGCCGGACCCGCTCGACCATGAACTCCTGGCCCCGCGTCAGCTCCGTCAGTTCGGCCCAGTCCATCCGCGGCTCCCCACGCTCAAGCTGATCGTGGTTCATTCCTATCTTAACTTTATTAATTTCTCAATTTAAAAAGTTAATATTTTTAATGACGCAGGTCAGGCAGCTGGGTCACGTCGCCTGGGGTTGCGGGCGAGCGACAGCACCATGCCGAGCACGCAGACGCCGGCCAGCACCGCCAGCGCGGTCCGGTAGCCGCCGGTGAAGCTGTCCAGGGCCAGCCGCGACAGCCGCGACAAGGTGCCCGCGTAGGCGGCCTGCTTCTCGGCCGGGGTCAGCGGGCTGGTCACGATGGCCAGCGACATCGCCGTGCTGACCGCGAAGCCGGTGTTCTGCAGCATCGACCGGACGCCGTTGACGATGCCGCGGCGGCCGGGCCCGACCCCGGTCATGATCGAGCTGGTGTTGGGGGTCATGAAGATCCCGGTGCCGATGCCGACGGCCAGCAGGCAGCCGCCGATGACCGGGTAGCCCAGCGACGGTGAGATCGTGGCGGCCAGCACCATGCCGCCCGCCACCGGGATCACCCGCACCCCGGCCTGGAACGGGTCGGCCCCCGAGGCCGCCTGCAGGTACAGCGCGATCAGGAGCACGACCGCGAACCGGGCGATCGCCATCAGCATGGTGCTGGCGTAGGCCGGTGTTGGTGATGATCGCCGCCGCCCCGACCGCCTGCAGGGCCCGGCAGATCGCGAGCACCAGCGCCGACGGCGCGAACCCGCACAGCACGCTGGCCCCGGTCAAGATGGCCAGCCCCGTCATGTACAGGCGCCGCCGCCCGACGATGTCCGCCACCCGCCCGAACACCAGGATCAGGGCGGTGTTGACCAGCATGAAGGACAGCACGATCCAGGACGCCGCGGTCGCGTCGGCCGAGAAGTGCCGGGCCACCACCGGCAGCGCCACGTCCAGGGTGGAGGTGTTGGTCCCTGACAGCAGCACCCCGAGGCTGGTCACCGACAGCACCCGCCACGCATACCGCGCCTGATCACCCACGGCACGGTCATCGTCCGTGCCGGTCCTCATGTCTGCCGTACGGCCAGCTTAATCGGCCCCTCCGTGGCTGATTCGGCCGCCCTGGCCGGCGGCGGCAGCTAGCATGCCGATTTAGCTAATCCGGCCGCTCCGGGGGACGGCCGGAAGGGGAGGACGCGGCTAGTGGCTCGGCTGGCGATCACCAAGGACGTGCTGTCGGCGTTCGCCAGGCTGGACAAAAGCGTCCAAGGTGCCGTCCAGTCGGCGGTCAACGAATTCGCCGCCGGTGAGCACGGCGCCGCCGCGCTGGAGACGGTGCCCGGTGGCCTCGACGATCGCATCCGGCTGCTGCCGGTCGACGGCGCCTGGTACGGCGCGGTCCTCGTCCCCGACCACGGTGACACCTTCTGCCTGCTCACGATCCTGCCCCGGGACGAGGCGGCCCGCTACGTGACCAGCCACCGGGTCAGCATCAACCAGGTCACCGGCACCCTGGAGGTGTCCCGGCCCGCTGCCCTCAAGGAGGCCGAGCCGTACCTGCGGGCGGCGGCCGGCCCGGACGGCCGGCGGCTGTTCGCCGACGTCAGCGACGCCGACCTGACCCGGCTGGGCATCGACGCCGAGATCCAGCGGCTGGTCCGGCTGCTGGTCCACGACGCCGAGCTGGACGCGCTCCAGTCGATGCTGCCCGCCGCCCAGTGCGCGGCCCTGCAGGCGCTGGCCAGCGGGATGACGGTCGACGAAGCCCACGCCGAGGCGATGCGGCTGCCGACCGGGCCCGGCCCGGCCGCCGGCCCGGATGAGCGGATCGACTTCGGTGACCTGGTCGCCGCCATGGAGCGGACCCCGGGCCAGGTCGCGTTCGTGTCCGACACCGAGGAACTGCAGGACATCCTGGCCCACCCGTTCGCCGCCTGGCGGACGTTCCTGCACCCCAGCCAGCGCGACATCGCCTACCGGCCCAGCTACAGCGGCCCCGCCCAGATGACCGGCGGCCCCGGCACCGGCAAGACCGTGACCGTGCTGCACCGGGCCGCGTTCCTGGCCACCGACGCCGACGCCCTGTTCCAGTGGCCCCGGACCGGCGCGGCCGAGCAGCCGGCCCCCGGCGGCCGCCCGATCCTGCTGACGACGTTCAACGGCAACCTCGCCGACGCCCTGCAGTCCCAGCTCGACCTGCTGGTCCGCGACCCGCTGGTGCGCGACCAGATCGAGGTGCGCAACGTCGACCGGCTCGCCTACGGCATCGTCAGCCAGGCCCGCGGCACCCCGGTCATCGCCGACGAACGGCAGCTGCGCGACCGCTGGGCCAAAGCGGCGGCGGCGTCCGGCCTCGACGTCACCCCGGCCTTCCTCAAGCACGAGTGGGAGCAGGTCATCCTCGCCCAGGACCTGGTCACCGAGCAGGCCTACCTGGCCTGTCCCCGGACCGGCCGCGGCCGCCCGCTGACCAGGGCCCAGCGCATCCGCGTCTGGCAGGCGGCCGAGCAGGTCACCGCCGAGCTGGCCGCCGCCGGTCAGGCCACTCACCTGCAGCTGGTCAACGAGGCGGCCCACCTGGTGCGGGCGACCGGAGCGCCCCGCTACCGGCACATCCTGGTCGACGAGGCCCAGGACCTGCACGCGGCCCACTGGCGGCTGCTGCGGGCGGCGGTCCCCGAAGGGCCGGACGACCTGTTCATCGCGGCCGACCCGCACCAGCGCATCTACCCCAACCGGGTGTCGCTGGCCAGCCTGCGGATCAGCGTGCGCGGGCGCAGCCGCAAGCTGTCGCTGAACTACCGCACCACCCAGGAGATCCTGGCCTGGGCGATGCCGCTGCTCGGCTCCGCCCCGGTCATCGGCCTCGACGGCGAGGTCGACTCGCTGCTCGGCTACCGGTCGCCGATGCACGGCCAGCCGCCCCAGATCCGTGGGGCCGCCACCCGTGGCCAGGAGTTCGTGCTGCTGTCGAAAAAGGTCCGATCGTGGCTGGCGGCCGGGTTCGAGCCGAGTGCCATCGGCATCGCGGCCCGGTCCGCCAGCCTGGTGCGCCAGGCCCGCGAGGCGCTGAAGGCCGACGGCCTCGGCACCACCTCGATCACCGGCCGCGACGGCACCACCGGCGTCCGGGCCGGCACCATGCACGCCATGAAAGGCCTGGAGTTCCGCGCCGTCGCCGTCATCGGCGTCGACGAGGGCGTGGTCCCCGACCCGGCCACCGTCGCCACCGACGACGGCGACCCGCTGACCCACGCCCAGGACCTCCAGCGCGAGCGTTGCGTCCTGTTCGTCGCCTGCACCCGCGCCCGCGACCACCTCTACGTTTCCTACGCGGGCGAGCCGAGCCCGTTCCTGCCCAGCTGACCAGCGGCCCGCCGGTCGCCCGCTCCGACGGGTCAGGCCATGGTCATGTCTGCCGACGTTAGGCGGCCGGGACGCCGTTGGCGAGCAGCAAGCCGGCGGCTCCGGCGTTCAGGCCGTGACCAGAGCCAGTACCGCTGGCAGCAGGATCAGCAGAGCCGACACCGTCGCCAGCGTCAACCGGGACACGGCCATCGCGCCCGGCCGGGGCGGGTCGAGCAGGCGCTCGACCCGGTCGGGGACGGCGCAAACGGCGGCCGCCAGACCGGGTACCGCTACCGGGCCCGGACCGGGCCCGGCCGCCCGCGGGGTGCCCGTCGCGATCGCCAGCAACGCCGTGACCAGCGCCGAACGATCGGCCGAACGGGTGGCCGCGTCGTCGGCGGCCATCTCGGCCAGCCGGGCGACCTCGGCCGCGCCCCGGGTGAACAGCGGCACCCCGGGGAACGCGGCGGTCAGGCCCCGGGTGACCGCCGCCAGCAGCGGGTGCCGGCCGCCGAGGTGCGCGCGCTCGTGGGCCAAGACCGCGGTCAGCTGCGGCCCGGTGAGGACGGCGAGGGCGCCGCTGGTGACCACGATCGCGGCCGGCCGCCCGGCCACGCAGTAGGCGGCCGGGCGGGGGTCGTCCAGCACGACCGTTCCCGGCTGGCCCGCCAGTGCCCGGCCGGCCAGCCGGGCCGCTTCGGCGTGGGCCCGGGTCCGGTGGTGCCCGCGCTGGACCCGGTGGCAGTAGCGCCACCCGGCGGCCAGCGCCGCGATCACCACGATGATCGCCAGGGCCGTCACCGCGGCCTCGTACAGCATGCTGCGGTACACCACCGGGCTGCAGGCGCTGCCCGCCACCGACCGGCACACCGCCTGGGTCAGCGGTATCCAGCCGGCCACCGCCCGGGCGCTGACCAGGTAGACGCCGGCCAGGCCGGACACCCCGGCGCTGACCATCGCGGCCAGCCACACGACGAGCCCGAGCCGGGCGCTGGCGGCGTGGCCGGTCAGCCGGGTCAGCAGCGGGGGAGCGGTGCAGGCGACCACGACCGCGTAGCCGGACAGGACCCAGGCGGCGGTCACGACGGCCGCCGGGTGAGCTTGTCCAGCACGGCCCGCAGGGCGGCCGACTGCTCGCCGTCCATCGACTCGACGAAGTGGCTGAGCACCACCTCGGTGTCGCCCGCGTCGGCCAGCGCCTCGCCCATCAGCCGGGCGCTGTACTGTGCGCGGCTGGCCACCGCGGTGTACCGGTAGGCCTTGCCCTCGCGTTCCCGGGCCAGCCAGCCCTTGCGGTGCAGGTTGTCCATGGTCGACATGACCGTGGTGTAGGCGATGGAGCGTTTCTCGGCCAGCTCGCCGAAGATGTCGCGGACCGTCACCGGCCCGTCGTGCGCCCAGACGCGGTGCATGACCACCGCTTCCAGCTCTCCGAACCCGCGCATCGCCCACCTCCGGCCGCAATCCTAGTTGCTACTATCCACGTACGTAAATAGTACGTAGTAAGTACGTAGATGACTGGGAGCCTCGATGTCTGGAAAGAGCGCACGTGAGAACCGGCGGCAGGCCCTCGCCGCGGCCCGGAAGGCGGAGGCGAAGCGTAAGCGACGCCGCCGGCTGGCCGCCTGGACCGCGGCGGCCGTGGTGCTGGTGGGCGCGGGCACCGGGATCGGTTTCGCCGTGTCCGGTGGCGGTTCGGCCGCCGCCTCCGGCCACTACGCCGCGCTGACCACGCTGGGCAGGCTCACGGCCGCGCCCGCCCCCGGCCCGATGGGCCCCGAGCGGGTGCCGATCCCGTCGGTCCCGGTGCTGGCGTCACCGTCGGCCGCCACCGCCGGCCAGCCCATCGACGGCATATCCTGCCAGGCCAGCGAGCAGACGCTGTTCCACATCCACACCCACCTGACGATCTTCGTCAACGGTAAGCAGCAGCAGGTTCCGGCGGGCATCGGTATCCCTCACGCCGTCGCCCAGCAGACCTCGGCGGGCCCGTTCATCGACTCCGGCAGCTGCTTCTACTGGCTGCACACCCACGCCGCCGACGGCATCATCCACATCGAGTCGCCGGTCCACCGCAGCTACACCCTCGGCGACTTCTTCGACGAGTGGCACCAGCCGCTGTCCGCCACCCAGGTCGGCCCGGCCCAGGGCAAGGTCACCACGATCATCAACGGCCAGGTCTGGAAGGGAAACCCTCGCTACGCCCCGCTCGGCTCCCACGAAAACCTCCAGCTGGAGGTGGGCGCCCCGCTGGTGACCCCCGAGTCGATCAACTGGTCGATCACCGGTCTCTAGCCGGGCGCAGCCCGGCAGGATCGGCGGCGAGCAGCGCCGTCAGGTCGGCCGCCTGGCTCAGCACGCGGTCCCATCCGCGCCCGCCGGCGAAACGTGCCATCGAATGGCATAAAAGCGCCATTTGCGTGTTTATTAGCGCTAAGTGCCCCGAGGCCGGCTGCTTGACAGTCAGTCCGGTTTCTTGGAGCATCCCCCCATGAAAAACGTACTCCGGGCAGTGGCGCCACAATCGGCCATGAAATTCGCTGCGTTCTGCGAGCAGAGCGTATTCGATTTCCTGTTTGGGGTATCGACGAGGGGAAGTGTCCACCACCACGAATCCACCGTCACCAGCGGCGGCGACAACAGCTGGTACGTCGGCTGTCAGTGGCTGCCGATCCGGCGGGCGCTCCGTGCTCTTGACCCCGGCCCGTCCGACGTCTTCGTGGACCTGGGCTCGGGAAAGGGTAAGGCGACCCTCATTGCCGCGCGACTGCCTTTTCGGCGGGTAATTGGCGTTGAGATCAATGAAGATCTCACCAGTTGCGCGAAATACAATACCGATCACGCGCGATTTCGGCCCCGCGCACAAGAAGTTGAGAGTGTTAACGACAGCGTACTGTCGTGGCCGATACCGGACGACGTCTCGGTCGTTTTCATGTTCAATGCATTCATCGGTGCGACCTTTCACGCCGTGGTGCACCGGATCCTTGAATCCTATGATCGCCGGCCGCGGAAACTGCATATTGTCTACGACAATCCATGGGAGCACGACTGGCTCTTGTCGACCGGCCGGATGGTGGTCGAGGACGTGCGGTCTCATTCCTGGCCGGCGCCCCCTCGCTGGTGGCAAGGTGAGCTGGTCATCGTCACCTACCGGGTGATCGGACCGGCCGGGACTCAATCCCCGCCACCGACCCCTGGCCGCCTTTCCCGGTCTGGCCCGGCCATCCGCAGCTGGAGTGGCGTCACCGGTCGCGCCCGTATCAGGCCCAGCTGACCCCGGTGGCTGCTCCAACGTCATTCATTCCGCTTGTGCATGGTAACGGGCCGGCCGTGATCAGCTGGCGCTGCTCCGGCAGTAGAAGTTAACGAAGCCGCCGCTGGTGACGTCACCGGGGTACATCAGCACTTCCTTGTTCGAGCATGACCCCGGATAGGACTTGCCGTTGGCGGTCATCTCCGAGGCGGTGCGCTTCTGCGACCCGAACGGCACCGACTTGCCGCCACTGTAGGAGGCGTTGGTCCGCGCCGCGGAGAACGGGATGTTTTTCGACGGCGGAATCTGGTCGCCGCCGGTGCGCTCGGTGAAGTAGTCGACGACCTGGCCGCTGGTGCCGCCGTGCGTCACCGGGTGGTTCGGGACGTTGATGTCCAGCGTGGTCGTGCGCCCGTGGGTGACCGCCACCTGGTAGAACGACGTGTGCGCGGTCTTGTTGTAGGCCACACTGATGCTCACCGTGTCACCCGGATAGACAAAGTCCGAGCGGTCAATCTGCGGGCCATTGCAGCCGTCGTTCCCGCCACCGGAGCAGTATTCCTCCCAGAACGGGTTGCTCCCGTAATTGGATTCATTTCCGGCCCCGGCCTGGATGAGCCGGCCCGCGCTGCCCGCGTAGCTGTTGAGACCGATCCAGGTGGACATCGACCTGAGGTCGGTACCGGTCGCGGGCTGCACGAAGTGACCGGCCGCCCGCGCGTAGGGCCCGCTGCTCAATTCGTAACCGGAGAAGGAGAAGTTTCCCTTGGGCAACGCCAGCGGCGCGCGGCCGACGGCCGGCTGGTTCGCGCTGGCCGCCCCCGTCCCCGCTGACTCGGGCGCGGTGCTGGCCAGCGCGCAGAACTTCTCCGACCGGTTGATGTCGGACCTGGTGAACGGCACCACCTGGGCTTCCCACGCCTTGATGGCGGTCGCGGCCGCGGGCCGCTGCGGCAGGCCCAGCTCGGCCAGCACCGCATTGCTGGTCCTCGTGTAACTGAACCCGGCCGGGGGAGCCACGTTCTCGAAGCTCGTCCCGTTCGGCAGGTCGTAGGTGTAAGCGGTCGCGCCGCCCGGTAGCGGCTGCGCGGAAACCGCCGACAGCAGCGTCCCGCCCGGGCAGGTGACGGCGCTCTCGCCCGTCGCGCTGGCGGATCGGGCGGCCGAGGCCGAAGGGGCCGCCAGGGCCACCAGCGCCCCGGCCGCCACCACCGCGGAAAAGACCTTGCTTCGCACGATTCCTCCCAGGCCGAGGCGGCGACGGCAACCGGCGATCGCCGCCATTCGGGGAGAGTGTGGACGAAGGGAACATGTCCCCGCATGTCGTCATCGTGTCGGCAATTCACCGGATACGATGAGCGAGGCGGAGCAGTTCCGGCCCGGACAGCTCGGTGGCCCGTTCCACCTCCTGCGCGTCCAGCCCGCCGGCGGTCAGCCCGCGGCCGATGAAGCGGGCCAGGGCCCGCGCGGTGGCCGGCTCAACCAGCACGGCCGAGTTCGCGTGCTGGGTGTAGTCACGCAGCCGGGCCGCCGCGGCCCCGAATCCGTCCTCGCCGTCCAGGTCGCCGTCGCCCTCGAGGCCGCCGTCCACGCCGGGCAGGCGCCCTGACAGACTCCTGGCGGGAGGTGGCCTGGGTTGACCGCGATCACCTTCGACGGCGCCGGCGGCTGGCGATTCCCCTTCACCCCGGTCGAGCTGCGCCAGCTGTGGACCTACGGTGACGGCGAACGCACCGTCAAGGGGTACCCGTTCCCAGCCGGCCACGCCCGGGCCGGGAGCTGGGCCCTGGCCGACCCGGCCACCGGTGACCTCGGCGACGTGGTCCCGGCGGGCGAGTTCTCCCGCCGGTTCCGGCCGGTCGACGTGTTCGCCGACGTGCCCGGCCTGCCCAATTTCCTGGGCACGGTCACCGCCCCGGACGGTACCGCGCTGGTCGATCTGGTCCTCGACCGCAACCCGTTCATGCTGGCCAACGGACCGGGCCGGACCGGCCGCCCGCACACGCTCATGGTGCCCCGCCGCCATCGGGACGGATGGTCCTCGGCCACGGCCCCGGAGCTGGCGGCCCGCGCGGCCGCGATGGCCCTGATCGCCGGCTGGTACCGCAGCCTGGACGGCGGGCACGTGGCGTTCGGGGCCAACGACAGCCCCCCCAACCTCGCCTACCGGCGTGACCGGGAGGTCGCGCGGGGAACCGCGGCCGCCCGGGACGCCGGCCCGACGATCACCAAAAACCCCCGGCAGGAGGCGCAGCACGCCCACCTGCACGCGTTCTACCTGGAAGCCAGCGCCACCGAGAACCACGAGGCGGCCGCCCCGGGCGGGCCTCCGGTCATGGCTGAGGGGTGGCGGGCGTTGAGCGCCGTCCTCGGCGCCGACGCGGTCCGGGTGGATCCGGGCAGCGTGCGCTTCGCCGCCGAGGCCCGCGCGGCCGCGCAACCCTGGGGCGGCAGTTACTGCTCCTACCAGCTCGGCGTCGACGGTCCCGGCTGGGTCATGCCTGATCTGGGGCCAGCCCAGGATGACTTCAACCGGCGCCTGGCCAAGGCCGACGGCCTCGAGGCAGCTCCCGACCCGAATCTGGGCGGCGCGGTCAACCTGGTCCGGCCCACTCTGGCCGCGGCCGGGCGGCGCCAGGCGGCCCAGCAGGCCATCGCTCAGCAGCGGGCGAGTTTCGCGGCGTTCCTGGCTGGCCGCGGCCTGAACCGGTTGGCGATCACCCTTTAAAGCGTGCCGGTCAGCGCCTGCAGGCCGAGGCTGACGGCGGCGACCGTGACCCACAACAGCGCGCCCAGCAGCAACGGCCGCGGGCCCGCCTTGCGCAGCGCGGCCACGTTGGTGGACAGGCCGATCGCCGACAGCGCCACCGCGACCAGGAACACCGACAGGTGCTCGAGCGGGCGGTGCGCGGGCGCCGGGATCAGCCCGGCCGAATTGACCGACGCGGCCACGATGAAGCCGATCAGGAACCACGGCACCAGCCGGGTCGCGCGCCGGGCGGAAAAGGCGGCGGCCCGCCCGGCCGACGGGGTGGCGGCCGGCTCGCCGGCGCTCTGCCCGCCCGCGCCCGCCTGCCCGCGGGCGGTCAGCGCGGCCAGGCCGAGGCAGACAGGAATGATCATCAGCGTGCGGACCAGCTTGACCACCACCGCGTGGGCGGTCGCGGCCGCGCCGTAGGTGGTCGCGGTGGCCACCACCGACGACGTGTCGTTGACGGCCGTCCCGGCAAACAGGCCGAACGACTGCTGGCTCATCCCCAGCGCGTGGCCGAGCAGCGGGAAGGCCAGCACCGCGGCGATGTTGAACAGGAAAATGGTGGAGATCGCGTAGGCCACGTCGGTCGACGCGGCCTCGATCACCGGGGCGACGGCCGCGATCGCCGACCCACCGCAGATCCCGGTGCCGACGCCGATCATCGTCCGCAGGTCGCGCGGGATGCCGAGCAGCCTCCCGTACAGCCACGTCGCGCCCAGGCAGGCGGCCAGCGTACCCAGCATGACCGGCAGCGAGGACACTCCCACCCGCGCCGCTTCGGAGATCGACAGCTGGGCGCCGAGCAGCACCACCGAGCACTGCAGGACGAAGGTGGCCGACCACTTCACCCCGGCCGCGAACCGCTTCCCCGGCTTGAGCACCAGGGCGATGACCGCGCCGATCAGCGCCCCGGGGACGGCACTGCCGATCAGCGGCACGTGCTCGCCGACGACGGTGGCGACGGCCGCGACGGCCAGCGCCAGGGCCAAGCCAGGCACGATTGCCCGCACCCGGCCGCCCGCCCCGGGGTGGGACGGGGCCGGCCGCACCACGGGGGTGACGGTGGGATGGGGCAGCGTTTGCATGACCGTTCCAGGCTGCCCATCCGCCTGACCAGTGGGAAGCAAGCCGCCCTTGTGGTGTTACAAGTTACACTTGTAACTAGGACGACGACCGGGGGCAGGCGGCGACGGCAATGGACGGGACCGTCCGGGACCTGGACTCGCTCCGGGCGCTGCGCGAGACGGGCCGGCGCGGCTCGATCGCCGCCGCCGCGGCCGCGCTGGGGGTGACCCAGCAGGCGCTGTCGGCCCGGCTGCGCAACCTGGAGCGCGCGCTGGACGTGCCCCTGCTCGCCCGCACGCGGGCCGGATCGCAGCTGACCGAGCAGGGCCGCCTGGTGGTCGGCTGGGCCGAGGCCGTCCTCGACGCCGCCGACCGCCTGGAAGCGGGGCTGCGCTCGATCCGGTCGGGGGTGTCGCACCGGCTGGCCATCGCCGCCAGCCAGACGATCGCCGAGTACCTGGTGCCGCACTGGCTGGTCGAGCTGCGCGCCGCCGAGCAGGCCGCCGCCGAGCAGGCTGGCGGCGGCCGCTACCCGCCGACGGTGGTCGAGCTGACCGTCGGCAACTCCACCACCGTGGCTGAGCTGGTACGTGACGGGCGGGTCGGCATCGGCTTCATCGAGACCCCGCACCGGCCGCCCGACCTGGTGACCGCGCCCCTGCGCAACGACGAGATGCTGATGGTGACCGCACCCGGCCATCCCTGGACCCGGCGGCGGCGGCCGGTGCCGCTGGCCGAGGTCGCGACCACCCCGCTGGTGATGCGTGAGGCCGGCAGCGGCACCCGGGACACGTTGACCGATCATCTGGCCGCGCAGCATCCGCCGCTCACGCCGCGGATCGCGATGGAGCTGGGCACCAGCGCCGCCGTCCGGTCGGCGATCGCGGAAGGTGTCGGCCCCGGCGTCCTCAGCCGCCTGGCCGTCCGTGACGACCTGGTGCTGGGCCGCCTGGTCGCCGTCGAGGTGGACGGCCCGCCGCTGACCAGGCCACTGACCGCCATCTGGCGGCCGGACCACGACCCGCTCGCGCCGGAGGCGGCGCGCCTGCTGACCGTGGCCCGCGGCGTCACCGGATCGCGCTTGACGAAGACGGGCGGCTGAGGAAGAGTCTGCTCTTGGCGGCGACCGGTCGCCGAGCTGTGGAACATCCGCCCCAGCCGGGGTTCCATCGGCGAAGGGGATTCGCCCTCTCGGTCGTCAATGTCACAGGCCATCTTCCTGCACCGCGTCGCTGGGGGACGAGGGTGTCAAGGGGAGGCTTGTCCGTGACCAGGGACGCCAGCTTCAAGAAGGTTGTCCGGCGCCACGCCGGGGAGACCGGGCAGCGCTACACCGAAGCGCTGACCGATCTCGCGGGCCTCGGTGCGCGAATGCACCACGAGCCGGTTCCTGAGCGGCTAGTCGCTCATCTGCGCGATCGCTACGGCGTTGACCCGGTCGCGGCGACGAAGCTCAGTGTGCACAAGACCTACGTGTTCCGGATCGACCGCAATGACGGCAGCCCGTGGGTCGCCC
>JAFAYQ010000053.1 GCA_019240215.1 Actinomycetota bacterium
CGGTCCCCGACCCGACCCCCGCCCTCGCTAGCCCCCGCACCGACCCGACCTTCGCCGACCTGACCGGCCAGGACGCCGTCGTCGCCCAGCTGTCCCGGGCCGCCGCCGCGGCCGCGGCCGTGCTGGCCGGCGAACGCCCGGACCCCGGCGCCATGACGCACGCCTGGCTGTTCACCGGTCCGCCCGGGTCCGGCCGTTCCGTCGCCGCCCGCGCCTTCGCCGCCGCGCTGCTGTGCCCGTCCGGCGGCTGCGGTGAGTGCGCGTCCTGCCGCCAGGTCCAGGCCGGCACCCACGCCGACCTGATGCTGGTCCGCCCCGAGGGCCTGTCCTACGGTGTGCGGCAGACCCGGGAGCTCGTCCTGCGCGCCTCCGGCGCCCCCACCGGCGGCCGCTGGCAGGTCGTCGTGTTCGAAGACGCCGACCGGTGCACCGAGCAGGCCGCCAACGCCCTGCTCAAGGCGATCGAGGAGCCGGCCCCGCGGACGGTCTGGCTGCTGTGCGCGCCATCGGCCGAGGACCTGGTCACCACCATCCGCTCCCGCTGCCGGGTGGTCACCCTGCGGGTGCCGTCGTCGGCCGCCGTGGCCGAGGTGCTGACCAGCCGGGACGGGATCGACCCGGCGGCCGCGCTGGCCGCCGCCCGGGCCGCCCAGGGTCACGTCGGCCGGGCCAAGCGGCTGGCCACTGACCCCGAGGCCCGCCACCGCCGCGAGCAGGTGCTGGCGGTGCCCATGCGGGCCCGGTCGCTCGGCCCCGCCCTGGCGGCCGCGGCCGCCCTCGTCAAGACGGCCGAGGACGAGGCCAAGGCGGTCACCGAGGAGCTCGACGAACCGGAACGGGACGCCCTGCGCCAGGCGTTCGGCGAGGGGTCGACCGGCAAGGGCGTGGCCAAGGCGGTCCGCGGCGCGGCCGGCGCCCTCAAGGACCTGGAGGACCGGCAGAAGTCGCGGGCCACCCGGCTCAAGCGCGACAGCCTCGACCGGGCCCTGCTCGACCTGGCCAGCTTCTACCGGGACGTGCTGATGATCCAGGCCCGGGCCGGGGTCGAGCTGGCCAACGCCGACCACGAGGCCGACCTGCACGAGCTGGCCTCGGCCGCCAGCCCGGAGGCGACCCTGCACCGGATCGAGGCCATCATGCGCTGCCGGGAACGGCTGGCGGCCAGCGTGGCGCCGCTGCTGGCGGTCGAGGAGATGACGATCTCCCTGCTGGCCGGTTAGCGACTGGCCGCCGGGCCCGCGTGCGGCTTAGATAGAGGGGATGCCATCTTACGAAGCGAGGCCGCCGATCGGGCTGCCGGGCACTGCCGCCCGCCGGGCCACGATCGACGACGTCGCCCGGGCGGCCGGGGTGTCGCGGCAGACCGTGTCCAACGTCGTCCGCGGTCGCGGCCGGCTGGCCAGCGCCACCCGGGACCGGGTGGTGGCCGCGATCGACGCGCTCAGCTACCGGCCGCACACCGGGGCCGCCAGCCTGCGCTCGGGCCGCACCTACCGGATCGCCTACCCGATCCCGGACGACGAGTTCCTGCCCGACAACGTCATCATGCTGGAGTTCCTCCAGTTCATGGTGGCCGCCGCCCGCGCCCGGGAGCAGCAGGTGCTGGTCACCACCAGCTCCACCAGCGACCTGGCGTCGATCCACGAGCTGGCCTGGACCCGGTCGGTGGACGGGTTCGTGCTCGCCTCGGTGGCCGCCAACGATCCGCGGATCGCCTACCTGGCCGCCCGCCAGGTGCCGTTCGCCTGCTTCGGCCGGGTGGCGCCGTCGCTGCCGCAGAACTGGGTCGACATCGACAACCGGGCGGCCCTGCGGACGATGACCAGGCACGTGCTGGCGAGCGGGCACACCAGCGTCAGCTACCTCGGTTACGACCCGCAGGGCCCGTGGGACGAGCTGCGCGAGGCCGGCTACCGGGACGCGGTCAGCGCGGCCGGCCTGCCGGCCCGGGTGACCCGCACCGGGCTGGCCACCGCCACCGTCAGCACCGTCGTCACCGAGCTGCTGACCGGCCCCGACCGCCCCACCGCGGTGGTGACCGGCAGCGACGTGCTGGCCGCGGCCTGCTACTCGGCCGCCAGCCGGGCCGGGCTGCGGATCGGGCCGGACCTGGCCGTCACCGGGTTCGACGGCAGCGTGATCTCCCGCATGCTGTCCCCGGCCCTGGCCACGATGGCGATGCCGCTCCGGGCCCTCGCCAACCGGCTCATCGATCTGGTCATCGCCCAGGTCAACGGCACCGCGGCCGGCTGTGGCGAGCTACTGGAGACGATCCTCATCCCCGGCGGGAGCGTCCAGCCGCCGTCCGGTCCGGCCGCGTAGCACCAGGTCGACAGCGGCGGCGATCAGGTCGTCGCTGGGCAGCTGCCCGTGCACGACGGCGGAATTGATCACCATCCCGGTCAGCATCAGCACCGCGGCGTCGAGTTCGTCGCCCTGGAACACCTGCGCCAGCAGCGCCCGGTTGACCCGCTCCCCGTCGGTGACCAGCGCATCGCGGACATCGGCGAGCTCCGGGGTGAACGCGGTGACGGCGGCCAGGACCGCCAGGGCCCGGTCCAGCCCGTGCCGCTGCATCTCGGTCCGGAACATGGTCAGCTCGGCGATCAGGTCGGCCCGCAGGTCGCCGCCGGGCTGGCTGTGCTCGCCCGCCCCCCGCCAGGTGAACGCGTCCCGCAGCAGGGCGGTCCGGTTGGGCCAGTGGTTGTACAGCGTGGCCCGGGAGTAACCAGCCACTTCGGCCAGGTGCGGATGGGTCAGCCCGTCCAGCCCCTGGCTGGTCAGCACCTCCAGGGTGGTCCGCAAGATGTCCTGCCGGGTCCGGGTCACCCGGGCGTCGACCGCTGGCCCGGTGCCCTTGTCCGGGCCCGCGGCGGTCTCTCGCGGCGGTGACATGCAGCCCCTGCCTCTCTGCTGGACAGGTAGTCCAGTACGATACCTAACGTTGACTATTAGACAGGTTGTCTAAGAGTGAACGGAACTTCCAGTAAGGCCAGCAGCCGCCGGTCTTGCCCAACGTACAACCGCACGCGGAATGAGGGACGCATCTCGATGTCAGCTCTGCTGCTTGGCTCGATCAGCACCGTCGCCGACACCTCCGAACTGCAACGGCAGGCGTTCAACGAGGCCTTCGCCGCCCACGGGCTCGACTGGCGCTGGGACCGGGACGACTACCGGGCCATGCTCGCCAAGAACGGCGGCCAGGACCGCATCGCCGAGTACGCGCGGTCCCGCGGCCAGGAGGTCGACGCCGCCGCCGTCCACCAGACCAAGTCCGAGATCTTCCGCAAGCGGCTGGCCACGGCCGGCCTGGCGCCGCGCCCGGGGGTGGCCGACACCATCAAGGCGGCCCAGGACCACGGCTGGAAGGTCGGCCTGGTCACCACCACGGCCGCCGAGAACGTGGCCGCGCTCCTCGCCCGGCTCCACCCGCAGGTCAGCGACCAGGACTTCGACGTCATCGTGGACGCGGCCCGGGTCGAGTCGCCCAAGCCGGACCCGGCCGCCTACGTGTTCGCGCTGCAGGCGCTGACCGAGGCCCCCGGGGACTGCGTCGCCGTGGAGGACAACGTGGGCGGGGTCGAGGCGGCGGTGGCGGCCGGGGTGCCGTGCGTGGCGTTCCCCAACGAGAACACCGGCCAGGGTGACTTCCCGGCCGCCGCCGAGCAGGTCGGCCGGCTCGACTTCGCCGCCCTGCAGGCCCTCACCACCGGCTCCGCCGCCAGTGGCGCCGCCCGCCGCCAGGAGGCTTGATGACGGGCTACGCCGAGCCGACGCTCACCGCCAGCGACACCGCCTTCCACGTCGAGGCCCACGAGAAGATCGACTACACCCTGAGCTACGTGACCGGGGCGTTCACGGTCGGTAACGCCGCCCTGGCCGAGGCCTACCAGCCGTT
Source organism: Actinomycetota bacterium (assembly GCA_019240215.1). GTDB lineage: Bacteria > Actinomycetota > Actinomycetes > Streptosporangiales > Streptosporangiaceae > Bog-532. Next base: position 3,899 of record JAFAYQ010000053.1, read on the forward strand.
CGGGCGCTGCCTGATGGTGGTCGACCAGACCGTCTACTCGCTCTATGGCGACCAGATGACCGCCTACTTCGACCACTACGGCATCGACCTCACCGTGTTCCGGCTCACGATCCGGGAGACCGCCAAGGCCTGGCGCACGGTCGAGCAGATCGTCGACGCGTTCGGCCGGTTCGGGCTCGTCCGTACCGAACCGGTCCTGGTCGTCGGGGGCGGCCTGACCACCGACGTGGCCGGCTTCGCGTGCGCGGTGTTCCGCCGGTCAACCAACTACATCCGGGTCCCGACCACGCTGATCGGGCTGGTCGACGCCAGCGTCGCGATCAAGGTGGCCGTCAACCACGGCCGGGCCAAGAACCGGCTCGGTGCGTTCCACGCCTCCCAGCAGGTCATGCTGGACTTCTCGTTCCTCGAGACCCTCCCGGCCCGTGAGGTCCGCAACGGCATGGCCGAGCTGATCAAGATCTCCACGGTGGCCAACAGCGACGTGTTCGAGCTGCTGGAAAAGTACGGCGCCGACCTGCTGGCCACCCGCTTCGGCCACCTCGACGGGACCCCCGAGCTGCGCGACATCGCCCACCGGGTCACCTACGACGCGATCGCCACCATGCTCCGCCTCGAGGTCCCCAACCTGCACGAGCTGGATCTGGACCGGGTGATCGCCTTCGGCCACACCTGGAGCCCGATGCTGGAGCTGATGCCCGAGACCCCGTTCTTCCACGGCCAGGCGATCAGCATCGACATGGCGCTGTCGACCACCATCGCCGAGCAGCGGGGCTACATCTCGGTCAGCGACCGGGACCGCATCTTCTGGCTCATGAGCCGGCTGGGACTGGCCCTCAACAGCCCGTACCTGACCCCCGAGTTGGTGCACAAGGCGACCGAGTCGATCGTCCAGACCCGCGACGGCCTGCTCCGGGCGGCCGTGCCGCGGCCGATCGGGACCTGCTACTTCATCAACGACCTGTCGGCCGGCGAGCTGGACCGGGCGCTGGCCGCGCACCGGCAGGTGTGCCGTGGCTATCCGCGCGGGGGGAACGGCGAGGAGATGTTCACCGCATGACCGCCACCGTTTCCGCGCCCGGCCGGCCCCGGCCGGTCACCCCGCTGACCATCCTGGCCGACCGGCTCGATCGGCTGGCCCGGCAGGCCGCGGCGGCCGGTCAGGCCGACCCGGAGCTGGCGGCCGAGCTGCGGGCGGCCAGCCAGCTGGCCGGTGGCCTGGACCCCTACCTCAGCCAGTGGACGACCCCGGAGTCGCCCGCCCTGCGGCGGCTGGCCGAGCGGACCGAGGCCGAGGACTGGCGGCGCCGCGGCGGCGACGGCACCGCCGCCCCGCTGGAGCAGGAGATGCTGTCCGGCCACGTCGAAGGCCAGACGCTGAAGATGCTGGTGCACGCGACCCGGGCCCAGCAGGTGCTGGAGATCGGCATGTTCACCGGCTACTCGGCGCTGGCCATGGCCGAGGCGCTGCCGGACGGCGCTCAGCTGATCGCCTGCGAGATCGACGCCGAGGTGGCGGCGTTCGCCCAGCGCTGCTGGGCCGGCTCGCCCGACGCGAGCAAGATCGAGGTCCGGGTCGGGCCGGCCCTGGCCACGCTGGCCGAGCTGGACGCGGCCGGAGAACAGTTCGAGCTGGTGTTCATCGACGCCGACAAGGCCAGCTACGCCGCCTACCTGAACGCGCTGCTGGACCACGAGCTGCTGGCCCCGCCCGGACTCATCTGCGTGGACAACACGCTGATGCAGGGCCAGCCCTGGCTGCCGGGCGAGCCGACGGCCAACGGGGCGGCGATCGCCGCGTTCAACCAGACTGTCGCGGCCGACCCCCGGGTCGAGCAGGTGCTGATCCCGCTGCGCGACGGCCTGACCCTGATCCGGCGCCGGGAGGCCTGATGCGGATCCGCTTCCTGAAGCCGGTCGGGGTGACCGTCACCGGCCTGTCGGTGCCCGACGCCAGCGACGGCGACATCGACGACCTGCGCCACCTGCTGGCCGACCACGGGGTGCTGGTCATCCCCGGCCAGGACGTCAGCGACGACGCCTTCGTCGCCTTCCTGCGGCGGTTCGGCGCCCTGACCTTCACCAAGGGGGAGACCCCGGTCACGGGCCACCCGGACCTCAACGTGATCAGCAACGTCGGGCGCCAGACGCCGCCGCGCAGCGTGTTCCACGTGGACACCAGCTACGTGCGCCGGCCTCCGGCCTATACGGCGTTGCGGGCGGTCACCGTCCCGGCCGCCGGCGGCGAGACCGTGTTCACCAACCAGTACCTGGCCTACGAGACGCTGCCGCCGCCGGTCCGTGACCGGCTGGCCGGGCGGACCATCCGGCACCAGGTCACCGGCCTGAACCTGGACAGCGGGGATGAGGCCGCGGCCGAGCATCCGGTGTTCCGCCCGCACCCGGTCTCCGGCCGCACCGCGCTGTACATCTCCACCCCGGAACGGTGCGTGTCGATCAGCGGCCTGGCCGACGCCGAGGCCAGGGCGACCATCGAGTTCCTGTACGAGCACTCGACCATGGCCCCCAACACCTACCGGCACGCCTGGTCCCCGGGCGACGTCGTGATGTGGGACAACGGGTGTGTCCTGCACCGGGCCGACCACGCCGGGGTGGTCGGCGACCGGGTCATGCACCGGGGGATGGTGTCCGGCTACGCGGGCGTGGCCCCGTGAGCCGCCCGCGGGCCGGGCGGTCGCGCCCGCTGGCGGGGCTGCGGACCGCCGGCGTCCTGCTGCTCCTGCTGATCGCGCTGCCGTTCAACCTCGTGCTGACCGGGATCGCCCTGGTCAGATCGCCTTTTATGAAAAGGGTGCGACCAGCCGGCGTTGAACCGAAGACCATCCTGGTCAGCGGCGGGAAGATGACCAAGGCGCTGCAGCTGGCCCGGTCATTCCATGCCGCCGGGCACCGGGTGGTGCTGGCCGAGCAGGGCAAGTACCGGCTGACCGGCCACCGGTTCTCCCGGGCGGTGGACCGGTTCTACGTCCTGCCGCGGCCGGAATCCGCGGACTACGCGGGCGCGCTCGAGGCCATCGTGCGGGCCGAAGCGGTCGACGTGTACGTGCCGGTCTGCAGCCCGGCCGCCAGCTTCTACGACGCGCTGGCCAAGCCGCGCCTGTCGCGCTGGTGCGAGGTGCTGCACGAAGACGCGGAGCTGGTGCGCCGCCTGGACGACAAGTACGAGTTCTCGGTGCTGGCCGCCTCGCTCGGGCTGACCGTGCCCGACGCCCACCGGATCAGCGCGCCGGACCAGGTCGAGGAGTTCGACTTCGCCGCGGCCAAGGGCCCCTACATCCTCAAGAGCATCCCCTACGATCCGCTGCACCGGCTGGACCTGACCCCATTGCCGCGCCCGTCGGCCGCGGCGACGGCTGCCTTCGCCCGGTCCAAGCCGATCTCGGCGATCAGCCCCTGGATCATGCAGGGACTGATCCGCGGGCAGGAGTACTGCACCCACAGCACGGTGCGGGACGGGAAGATCAAGGTCTGGTGCTGCTGCGAATCCTCGGCCTTCCAGGTCAATTACGAGATGGCCGACAAGCCCGAGATCGAGGCCTGGGTGCGCGGGTTCGTCGAGCCGCTCAAGCTGACCGGCCAGGTCAGCTTCGACTTCATCGAGGCTGCCGACGGGCAGGTGTACGCGATCGAGTGCAACCCGCGCACCCACTCGGCCATCACGATGTTCTACGACCATCCCGCCCTGGCCGCCGCCTACCTCGACGACGACGGGCCCACGATCACCCCGGCGGCCGGCAGCAAGCCGACGTACTGGCTCTACCACGAGGCGTGGCGGCTGATCACCGGGCCGGACCGGCGGGCCCGGCTCCGGGTCATCCGCCGCGGTAAGGACGCGATCTTCGCCTGGGACGACCCGCTGCCGTTCCTGATGGTCCACCACCTGCAGATCCCCTGGCTGCTGGCCGGGCACCTGGTCCGGCTCAAGGACTGGATCCGCATCGACTTCAACATCGGCAAGCTGGTCGAGCCGGCCGGGGACTGACCGTGACCCTGCGTGTGCTGCACCTGGCCGGTTCCCCGGTCAGCGAGTTCCTGGCCGACCTGTCCCGGCTGTACGCACGGGACTGCCTGGAGTCGGTGGCGGACCCCGGGCGTTACGAGTTCCACATCGCCTACCTCAGCCCCGGCGGGCAGTGGCGGTTCCCGGTCGATCTGAGCCGGGCGGCCATCGCCGCGGCCCCGGCCTGCGGGCTGGGCGACGCGGTGCGCGGTCTGACCCGGCTGCGGCCCGACGTGGTGGTGCCGCAGCTGTTCTGCCGGCCGGGGATGACCAGTTACCGGGCGCTGCTGGAGGTGCTCGGCCTGCCCTACATCGGCAGCCCGCCCGACGTGATGGCCCTCGGCCTGCACAAGGCCCGGGCCCGGGCGGTGGTGGCGGCCGCCGGCGTCCGCGTCCCGGCCGGCGAGGTGCTGGCCTGCGGCGACGAGCCGTCGCTGATCCCGCCGGTGGTGGTCAAGCCCGAGGACGGCGACAATTCGCTGGGCACCACGCTGGTACGGGCCTCGTCCGATTACCCCGGCGCGCTGGACGCGGCCTTCGCCCACTCGGACCGCGTGCTGGCCGAGTCCTACGTCGAACTGGGCCGCGAGGTCCGGTGCGGCGTCGTCGTCCGCGACGGCGAACTGGTCGGCCTGCCGCTGGAGGAGTACCGCGTCGACCCGGTGACCAAGCCGATCCGCGACCACGCCGACAAGATCGCCCGGGACGCGGACGGTGAGCTGAAGCTCATGGCCAAGGACGCCGCCCACGCCTGGATCGTGGATCCGGCCGACCCGGTCACCGCCCGGGTGTGGGAGGCAGCCCGTCGGTGTCACACTGCGCTCGGCTGCCGCCACTACAGCCTGTTCGACTTCCGCATCGACCCGGACGGGCAGCCGTGGTTCCTGGAGGCCGGGCTGTACTGCTCATTTGCCACCCAGAGCGTAGTTTCGACGATGGCGGCGGCGGCCGGGCTGCCGTTGGCTGAGCTGTTCGCGACCGCGATCCGGGAGACGCTCCGGCACTAGATCCACGCCCACCTCTTCATCCCCTTTCATCCCGTCAGCAACAGAAGCACCCTGCGGCGCAGGCGGCAGAAACCGGCGCCCCGGGGCAGCGACGCGGGCGGTTTGCGCCGTACTCTGACCTGATGGGCATGATGATGGCGGTCGCGTTCGAACGGCACGGGCGTTTGTACTACCTGGATCCCGGCTCGCACACCCCGTCGATCGGCGACAAGGTGCTCGTGCCTACCGACTCCGGTCCCGAGGTGGCCGAGTGCATGTGGGCGCCCCAGTGGATCTCCGATGACATCGGCGGGCTGCCGGTCTGCGCGGGCCTGGCCACCGACGAGGACCTGGAGCGGGACGAGGTCAACCGCCGCCGCCGGGCCGAGTGCCGGATCGCCGCCAAGCGGTTCATCCGCACCCACAAGCTGCCGATGAAGGTCACCGCGGTCGACTACGTGGCCGCCACCAACGCCTTCACGATCTACTTCAGCGCCCCCAGCCGGGTCGACTTCCGCGCCCTGGTCCGCGACCTGGCCGGCCAGCTGCGGGCCCGGGTCGAGCTCCGCCAGATCGGCCCTCGCGACGAGGCCCGGCTCCAGGGCGGCATCGGCCCGTGCGGCCGCGACCTGTGCTGCGCCACCTTCCTCAAGGACTTCGAGCCGGTCTCGGTGCGGATGGCCAAGGAACAGGACCTGCCCGTCAACCCCATGCGCATCGCCGGCGCCTGTGGCCGCCTGATGTGCTGCCTGAAGTACGAGCACCCGCTCTACCAGGACTTCCGCAAGAACGCGCCCCGCATCGGCGAGTCGGTCGAGACCCCTGAGGGCCCGGGCACGGTCACCGGCCACAACGTCCCCGGCGACAAGGTCGTGGTCAAGCTCTACGCCGACGGCTCGGCTCACGCCTGCCCGCGAGCCAGCGTGTGCGGCTCCCGCCAGGCCTACGAGGCCACCCACGGCGCGGGGAAGAGCGAGCAGAACTAGCCGGCGGAGGTCCGTTCCGTCTCTACCGAGGCTGCTTCACCGTTCTGGTGGTTCTCCTCAACGCCCGCCCCAGTCATCTCGGTATCCAGTATTCCACGAGGCCGCCACCCTGAGATACGACTGGCGATCACCGCGCCGCCCAGCACCCCCGCCAGCGGGAGCAGGACCAGGACCGGAAGCTGGTACCGCCAGGAGTACTCGAACACGTCGGAACCCAGCACGACCCCGAGCGCGGTCACCGTCACCAGCAGCGTGCCCGCCGCCAGCGACTGAAAGTCGCCCCCGGGGCCCTGGGGCCGGGCGTGAGCGGCGTCCTTCCGGCGCCGGGCGAACCCGAACAGCGAGCCCGCGAACCCGCCCGCGGTCAGCACCGCCAGCAGCGGCCCCGGCGTGTAGCCGCCGTCCAGCTGGTAGGCCCGCAGGAACGTGGCCAGCGGCTTGATGGTGGTGGGAGCGCCGCCGCCGTAGTGCTGGGCCTGCTCGTCCACGAACTGGAGCGTGACCCCGGGCGGGTAGACCGGGTACGTGGTCTGGAACTGCCAGCGCGAGATCTCGGTGACCGGGTCGACCCCGTCCCGGGTCAGCGCGAACAGCCGGACCGCGTCCCGCAGGACCGACGCCGGTATGGCCAGTGGCTGCTGCTTCACGACCTGGGCGATGAAGTTGTTGTAGCCCTGCTGGCGGGTCTGGCCCGCGGGCGGCTTGTAGGTCTCGTAGGGCCCGCTGGCGAAGTTGACGATCCGGTCGATGCCCAGCGCGACGAACTGCGGGCTCGGGCACAGCGACTTCTCGTAGGCCGGCAGCTTCAGCGTCGAGCAGTTGGCCGCCACCGCCGCCCGCCCGTAGAGCACGTTGGGGCCGTGACCGGCGAGCGTGAACCCGTTCCCGGTCGCCTGGGAAACCGACATGTAAACGAGCATCGGCACCGCGCAGCTGACCGCGCCGGCCACCAGGTACCGGAGTCGCCGCCAGCCGCCCCGGGCGATCAGCACCGCGAACAGGGCGACCGGGATGAACAGCAACTCGCCGATCTGGCGGACGTCGGCCGCCATGCCCAGCACCAATGCGCCGACGATCAGCCGCTTGAGGCTGGGCCGCGGCCGCCACAGCAGGATCATCAGGCCGCCGAGGATGAACGCCTCGAACACGACGTCCGGCATCAGCGTCTGCTCCATCTGGAGCTGGTAGGCGTCCAGCAGGATCGGGGCCGCCGCCAGCGCCCCGGCCCAGCGCGGCGCCCCCCGCCGGACCAATACAGCGTAAATGCCCAAGCCCATGGCCAGCCCGAGCACATGCTGGAGGGCGGGGACGACGGCCAGGTTGGTCAGGTGCAGGACCGGGGCGATCAGGAACCGGTAGCCCTCCGGGTCGATCCCGCCCGACCCGGTCAGGTACTTGTAGGAGTCGATGTAGAACAGCACCGGCCGGTACGCGATCTGGGTGACCACCCGCAGCCCGAGCCCGGCCACCAGCAGGATCACCAGCATCCAGTGCCGCCGCGCCAGGTTCGCCGCCGACCGCGTGATCCGCGCCCGGCGTCCCGCCGGGACCGCCACGGGCGCGGCGCAGGGCACGCTGGGCTCAGTGATCATCGGAAACAATTGTTAAAAGCCGGACTGATACGGCCATGTGGACAAGCTGAGCGTCAGCCGAGAATCGCAGCAGTTCAGCGTGACCCCGGTCACGGCCCCGGCGCGCCGGCGCCCACGCAACCGGCTGAGTCGCCCGCGCTGCACGGGGCCGCCCGACCCGGTAAACTTCTCCCGTCGTCGGCTCCGGCGGCAGGCCGCCTTAGCTCAGTCGGTTAGAGCGACGCACTCGTAATGCGTAGGTCATCGGTTCGATTCCGATAGGCGGCTCTCAGCTCAGAGGCCTCTTCCGATCTTGGAAGGGGCTCTTTTGCTAACGCCCTTGCTAACAACGGCTCGCCGTGACACTCGGGTTGACACCCCAGAACGGCAGTCACGCGGCCTTGACGGCTTCGGCGAAGATGTCCGCGGCGGCGGTCTCGGCGGTGCGGATGACGTGGGCGTAGACCCGGAGGGTGATGGCTGGGTCCGCGTGGCCGAGCCTCGCCGCGACCACGTGGACCGGGACGCCGGACAGCAACAGGGTCGTGGCGTGGATGTGCCGCAGGTCGTGCAGCCGGGCGTGCGGCAGCGGGTGTTTCGGCCGAGGACCTTCGTCCGGCTGATTGTGGGCGGCGATGAGCTTGGTCATCAGCGAGGTCACGGTGTCGGGGTAGATGGGTTCGCCCCAGCCGGTCGTGAACACGTAGCCGTCTTTGACGCCGCGCCAGGAGTCGCCTGCGTGCAACTGGTCGGCGGCCTGGTCGACTCGGTGCTGCCGCAGCACGGCGGCGGTCTCTTCGTCGATGGCGACCACCCGGGCCCGGCCACTCTTGGTCGTCCCATTGACTCCTTCGCCACCGATCACGGCGGTGGAGCCGGTGATGGTGACCTTTTTGCCGTCGAGGTCGACGTCGGTCCAGCGGAGGTTGAGCAGTTCGCCGCGTCGGGCTCCGGTGTAGGCGGCGACGTGGAAGAACGCGAACAGCCGGTGTTGCCGGGCCGTGGCCAGGAACGCCCGGAGCTGGGCGACGGTCCAGACCGTGCCCGCCTCGGGAGCCTGGGCGCGGGGCCGCTTGGCCCGCTCGACCGGGTTGCTGGTGATGATCTCGTCCACGATCACCGCGTCCCGGAATGCCTTGCGGAGTACGGCGTGCAGGTGGGTCACGGTGGCTACGGCCAGCGGCTGACCGTCGCGGCCACCACCGGTCAGCAGGTCGCGGTAGAGCTTAGTGATCGTGGACGGCCGGACGGCCTGGACCTGCAGGTGGCCGATGCGCGGCGTGACGTACAGCCGCAGGCAGGCCCGGTAGTCCTGCAGGGTCCGCGGCTTGATCTCCATCGCGTGCGAGTCGATCCAGTCATCGAGGTAGGTGGTGACGGTGATCCGGTTGCGGTCGACGTACTCGCCGCGCCGGGCCTTGACCCGGCTCTCATCGCGGGCGGCCTTGGCCGCTTCCTCGGTGGCGAAGCCGCCCACCCAGCGTGGCTTGCTGACGCCCGTGGCCGGGTCCTTGACGCGGATCACATACGACCAGGTGCTTCCGCGCTTCATGACGCCCTGTCGAAGCCTCGGTGTGTCCTTGGTCGTGGCCTTGCGGCGGCCGGGTTGCTTGGTGTCGGTCATCAGGCGGCGGTTCTTTCGGCGAGGAGCCTGGAGACGTACTCCTCCCAGGCGGTGAGCGGGATTCGGCGTGAGCCGTCGATACGGATGGAGGCGACGTCGCCGCTGGCCAGCAGCTCGTAGAGCTTGCTGCGGGAGATGGCCAGCGCCTCGGCGGCCTCGGGGACGGTCAGCACGAGCCTGGGCACGGTGCACCTCCCGGGGGCGAAGCTGACGAGGAGACGGAGGCTGCAGCGAGCAGGGCCGCGACGGACGGCAGGTCGCCGCGACCGGAGTAGTGCCAGTCCGCCAGGACGAGCGTGGTGTCGTTGGCAGTAGGGAGGAGACCGGCCGCGATGGCCCGTTCGCGCTGGTAGGCGGTGCGGTCGGCGCGCAGCGAACCGAGGGTGATCGAGTAGGCGCGGCTCTTGGTGGAGAAGTGGCTGCGGAAACCAAGCATGTGCGCCCAGGCGGACAGGCGTAGCTCGGTGAACTGGGGGAGCCTGCCGAGCCGCAGGCATGCGGCGATGTGGCGGCGGGCGTGGTCCCGGACCGGCAGCTCGTCCATGCGGTCGGCGGGTGTAACGCGGCGGTCGAGGGTACCGGTGCACTCGGCGGCCTTGGTGGCGTACTTGGCAACGTAACCAGCGACCTTGGTGTCGCTCAGTTCCCCGGTCGGCGTGACCGGACGGGTGTCGAGCTGGCTGCCCCAGGTGAGCGACCGGGAGGGGACACGGGGCGCAGTGGGAGTCTGCACGCGGACAGCGCGGGCAGCCTGGCCGATGGCGTCGGTCAGCAGGCCGATTGTGACCCAGGCTAGCGGCGTGCTCGCTGGTCCGGCGGGGCCGTCGAGCCGGACAATGGCGTGGAAGTGGACGACGCCGCGCCGCTGATACTCGGCCACCTTGGCGTAGGACAGCCGGACCCGGGCGGCGAACGCCTTGCTGGTCAGACCGGCCTGGCGGGCCAGCGTGCGGCGGAGCGTGATGGTGAACCGGCGCCACAGCTCGGGGGCGTAGGCGTTGAACAGGACAGAGCCGGTGTAGTCGTAGCACTCAGGGCACAGCGGTTCCCCGAGCCGGTCGTCGTCGCGGACGTGTTGTTCGTTGCAGGACAGGCGTACACCGTGCCGGCAGGTGCGGCCATTTCGGCGCGGACGGCAGGCCAGTACCCGGTCGCCCCGGATGCGCCGGGCGTGGACGGCCCCGAACGACGGCGCGGTGAGGGTGACGAATACGCATGGGTGCTGAGCGACCTCGGCGGGGACGCCCTTCCCGCCGGTTAGCCCGGCCCGGATGAGCTGGTAGGTGTCGGCCCGGTAGACCTCGGCGCAAGGCGCGCAGCGGGAGGCACGGCGCGTCTTGCAGGCGACCGGCAGGAGCCCGCCAGGCTCGCGCACGGTCGTGTAGCGGTGGATCAGCTCGCCGGTGGACCCGTCGACGTGATCGACGCGGCCACGCAGCAGCACTGGTTGCAGGCAGCCACCGGCGTGCCGGATCGTGCCTGCCGGAGTGGGGACGGTGGGCAAAGGTGGTACTCCTCTCGTCGTGCCCTTGCGGGCGATGGGACGAGCGGAGGCAGATCGCAGCCAGATTGGGTTGGTCGGGACGCGTGGATCAGCGGTGCTGTGCCGCACGGGAGCCTGGCTCGGATTGCCTGCCGCTCAGGGCTTCATGGTTGGCTGGTGCACCGTGGCCCGGGGCGTCCGGTGGCTTACCGGCCCGGCATCTGCACGGTCATCCCTCGATGAGGGGAGGCTTGATGGCCTCGATGTATGACACGTACCCAAAGTACGTGGCCAATAAAAGCGATATTAGCTCAATTATCCATTGCCGAGGCGTTCCGCCAGCCCGCGTAGCTCTCGGCCGGGTGGGTCCTGCATTGTGAGCAGGTCAGAGACAAGCTGCCGGGTCAGGTTGTGCCCTCGTATCAGTTCGGGCGCGATGCCTTCGGCTTGGACCAGTGTGGCGACCGCTTCGCCGACCTGTCGCCGCTGAGTGTGAGCGCGCGCCACGTCGAGCAGGGTCCGGCCCTGCCGTTCGGCGGATAGCCGGGTCATGTTCACGTTGGCGGCGGCGCGTAGCGCCCGGCCCGCGTCGCCCAGGTCGACCGCGACCGAGATCTCGTACAGGCGCACGTTGGTCGGCCCGAATTCCGTATTGAACTCGTTGCGGTGGTCCCCGAGCCGGTCAGCGACCTGCCGCGCTTGGTCAAGTTCGCTGTAGGCGGTGTCAGCGTTATTGACCCGGGCCGCGATGACGGCCCGCTGCAAGGTGAGGCCACCCAGAAGGGACATGGCCTGAGAGTCGCCCTCATCAGCTCTGCGTCGCAGCGCGGCGGCTGCGGTGCGGGCGGTTTCCTCGGCCTGGTCGTAGTGGTGGGCGGCGATGAACACGAACACCAGCCGGAACGCGCCCGCGGCGACGAGCATTGGATTGTCGGCGCGTTCAGCGGCAGCCATGGCTCGGTCGGCGGCGATCCAGGCTGCGTCGGTTTCACCGATCTTGGATAGGGCCGCCGAGCACGCTTGATACGTGGTGGCCAGCAGCTCGAAGGCGTCGGCTCGCTGGTCGTCCGGTACGGTCCGGGCGGCAGTCTCCAGATCAGGCACCAGGCCGCCCAGCAGCTCCGTCAATTCGGCGTAGCGCCCGCCGTGCGTCAGCTCCCACGCCTTGCGGGTCCTGGTGCGGAGCGTACTCACGGCAGGCGCTCGCGGGCCGTCGAGCATGGCCTGCAGAGCGTGGGCGCCGGACAGCACCAGCCGCAGGCCGCTCGCGCCCGGAGCTTCCTCGGTCACTGCGGCGACGACTGGTGCCTCGGCGGCCAGTTCGGCGAGTGGGATGTCGAGTGCGGTGGCCACAGTCTCCAGCACCGACATGCGGTCAACCTTGCGGACGCCCCGCTCGACCTGCGACACCCAGGCCACTGACCGGTCGATCATCCGGGCCAGTTCCGGCTGGGACAGCCCTCGCCGTCGTCGTTCGGCGGCGATCCGTCGTCCCAGCGCTTTCTGGTAGTCCGGGCTCGTCACCCGTTGGTGCCCTTACCGGTCTGCAGGGTCAGCCAGTCGACCTCGGTGCTCGCGAGGTACTGATCCCGCTGGTCCAGGTAGCGGCGGGTGGCCGGGGATGCCTCATGGGCTTCGAAAGCGGCCCGGTCCCGGTACAGCTCGTAGAAGATCCGCTGCAACGGCTGCCCCTCGACCGTGTGCGTGGCATAGACGAGTGTTCCCGGCTCGTTGGCCTGGATGGCCTCCACGGTCTCGGCCACCAGCCGGTCGTAGGCTTCGGCGCTGGCCTGGTCCTTGCAGGTGAAGCGCACGCACAGACCGAACATCAGTCTCCTCCAAGTGATCTCACGCCATGCTCGCACCAAATATCCGTGGCCAATACATCGAGTAACACGTACTTATAGTACGTCTAAGAAATTAAGAGTACGCTCGTGTCCGGCAAAGACCGTGACCACGCGCTCAGCGAGGATCCATGCACACGTCAGCAGCCCGAGCACTCGCCCTCCGCACCGATGGCGTCACCTACCCCGGCAGCGTCGAGCACGCCAGCACGGTCCGAGCCGACCTGCGCGCCTTACTGCGCGACTGCCCCGTTGCCGATGACGTGATCCTCTGCGCCTCCGAGTTGGCCGCCAACGCCGCCCGGCACAGCGACTCGCGTTTCTCTGGCGGTACCTTCATCGTCCGAGTAACGGTCAGCCCCGGCCACCGCGCCATCCGCGTCGAAGTCGAAGACCAGGGTGGTCCCTGGATAGGTGCCCCAGATGAGTCGACCGGTCACCACGGCCTGGACATCCTCCGCACCCTCGCCAAAGAGTGGGGCATCGACGGTGACCACGCGGCCCGCACCGTCTGGGCCCGCTTCGATTGGTCCGAGTAGCCGCTGCTGACGCAGCCAACGGCCAGGATGTCGTAGCTGTGAGGATTTTCTTCACGAACATCAAGGGCGCACCTGCGGCGCGCCGGGCCTGACGGCCTGGACGTGGAGCACGAGAGGCGGGCGCGCTGATCGCGGGGGAGATGAGCGGCCAGAGTGGCCCGCCGTGGGTGGCCGGGGTCAAGGCGGGCGGTGCACCGTTGGCGGGGCGGCAGCTTTCGTCGCGCCCTTCGGGCGGAAGCCCTGCGGCGCGCCGAGCTGCCGCGCCCGGTGGCCCCGGGTGACCGGCCGCGTGCGGTGCCCGCCGTATCACTCCGCCGCCGCGCCCGTCCGTGAGGACCAGGCCGTCAGGCACGCGCCAGATGCGACGTCACCGGAGAAGCGTCGCAGTGGCGGGGGCGGAACGCCGCGCATTGTCCGGGCTGGCCCCTCCAACCTCAACAGTGCTTCGCATCCCGCAAGCGTGACGCGCCTGCGGCGCGCTGTTGACCTCGGAGCCTCTGCCAGCCCAGCGGACCTGACGGCAAGGGCCAGGCCAAAGGCCCGGCCCGACAGGCACGCCGCGAACCTTGCAGTTTAATAGTGAACTTGTTCATGGCGTTGCCGGCTTGGCAACGAGACTTCGAACTTAGTACTTGTCGCCACGCCACCTGCTACCACTAACACACAGAGTTAAAGTCCGGGAGCCTCGACAACGTTGCCGCCGTTTGGGATAATTTCTGACAGGGTCTAGCCTGCGAATAAGGACATCCGCCGAAGCTGAATTAGCGTGTTATGCAGGTGGAGTTTAGTGGACAGGCATAGGCGGCAGAAGGTGTTGGACTAATATGGCCACTCTGGTTCATCGTTAGAGGCGGGCGGAGCAACCATCACTTCATTGATTCAGCGAGAGGATCGTGAGCCATGGCGGTAGCGAGTGTAACAGCTACTCGACTGCTGAAACGCTTGTCTAGAGGCATGCAAGCTCTACTGCTGACGGTCGTTGCCCTGGGCGCTACAGGTCTCCTCTGGGCGGCGACCCTAGTGCACTCGCATACCTGGAATCAGTTTCTAAATGCCATAGCCACCGGCTTGTTGGTATCGGCGGCTTTTGGTATTGCCCAGGCTCTAATCACGAGCCGAGTTGCAACTGAGATGCTCCGGGCTTCCGTAGTCGAAGAAGTAAGTCGTAGTTTGGCTCAGTCCAACAATGCTTACTTTCCGGCTAACGAATATCAAGCTTCTAATACACCAGACCCTTTGTTTAATGCCCGCTTGACTCAAGATCTCGAACACTCGTCTACCTTCTGGTTTCGTGGTCTTTCAGGTCGATTCGCTGCGGCTCGACTTACCTACAACCAAAACGTCAGCCTCCAAGTTCACCTCATCCTTCCTGATCCAAAGGTACCAGGGACTACCGAAGGAAGGATAGATTACGCCCTTCGTAACCGAATATATCCCACTCTTAGTAGCGATGAGATCAGGGAAAAAATTAGGAGAGATATTTCTCTTGGGGCAATAGGTATTCTTGAGGCGAGTCGGCGATGCGCCATTATGGAATTGATCTTGACGCCAATGCCCCTCTTGGATCGTTACGAAATCTTTCGCGACGCTATATGGGTGACTCTTTACAGTGATCCCGGACAAGGAACAAAATTTCCAAGGACCCTACGTTTTCCCGCCTCATCGATAATGTACCTGATGCAGCAGGCGGACTGTCTGCAAACTAGGGCACATCCTAACACTCGGATAATTCAGTTTCCGAGGACTATCACTAGGGGTGATATGATTACGACTTTCACGGATATAACAGGCCAAGCAATAACGCAAGATGAGTATGACCAGTTGAGGGAGGAGTTCGAAAAATTTGCCGACGACTTTGCGCATTCGGCGGGAATAAGGCGGAGTCAATGACGGAATTAATAGAACAACTTTTTTCAAGAATCGACACCATAGGTGACCTAACGGACGAAACTACGTTGACGAAGGTTGCCGAAGCATGGCTTGAACACCGCGATATGCAGATAGTCCGAGAAGGATTGTTGCAGTGGCTTGAGACCACTGTGGATATCGGCCAATTGCGAACAGCAGCAAGAGAGACATCCACTCACTACGTATGGCCTCTTTATCTAGGCGGCCGTGGATACAGCGTGACGATAAATGAGTTTAAAGACCCTGATGAGATAGTTAAGGGTCATGCCAATACTCTTCACAATCATCGTTACTCCTTCGTCTCGCTTGTCCTTTCAGGCGGATACAAGCAGATCCGGAGTGAAATCGATTTTATCAATCCCACCCAGGTTGTGCAGATACGCGACCTCGGCGAAGATATAGTAGCGGAAGGTAGTGTGACGACGGTCAACCATACCGATTTTCACCGCCTTCTGGCAATTAAGCGCCGAACAGTCACACTGATAGTTAAGTGCCCTGCGGCCAAGAAGGAAAGCCTATCCGTTGACACTGGTACACTTAGAGTTGTAAAGCATATACCCGTGGAGGCAAGGGTCCGGCAACTACTTGACACCCTCGCTCCACGCAATGACCAAAGGAGGTGAAGTCCAATGCAAGATTTGCAAGATTGTGTAAACAATGTGTGGGAAGTCGCATCAGACCTTTATGCCCGGCAAACAAGAAAAGTGTGGTTCTGGCGTAAGGTAACTTTTCACGGTTGGCCACACGTTAGTTTTGTGGCGAAAAACGCTCACAAGTTTGCATTCGAACTTGATGCGGATCCCTCAGTAGCAGAGATCGCAGGACTGGTACATGACACCAATTATCTCGTTACTCCTCGTGGCCCTGCTTCTGAAGGCTCTCGTTTGAGAGCTAAAGTTCTGGTGGACGCTGGTCTGGATAAGGATTCGATCTCTGTGATCGAGAATGTGGTTATCTCAGCGGAGACACGCTCACGCGGTCGAAATATATCTCGAGAAGCAATGGCTTTGAGCGACGCAGATACGCTTTTCAAAGCACTCCCCATCACGCCGGTTATTCTCTCACCGTTGTACATGCGAGAGACGGGAAGATCTCTTCGCGAGCTTGCTGAAAAGATTGTTGGCGAGCAAGTTCCGCTGCGAGACGAAGAGATCTATTTCTACTCTGAATCCGCCAAGAAAAGTTACGAGAAATGGGGAGATGCAAACCTTAGGCTGTGGTCGTACATTCTGGAATCGTTGGATGATCCATCCGTGGTAGACCTAGTAGAACAGATGGAAGACTACACTAAAATTCCTGCGAGAGCTTCTAGTAAAGAGCACGGAGTTCAGGCAGCGCTCAGTCGCGTTCGTAACGGTCTGCGTAATTGACTTAACTGGCTTCAGGTACAGGCAAGGGAAGGCTTTGCCTGCAAAGCGGGAGACGGCGCACCGATTTTAGGAAAGGTAAAACCTATGGCCATCGGCGGACTAGTGGGCAATAGATTCGTGCAAGATCATTGCCTGCTGCCGATGTAACAATGTGGCAGGATTTGGCTTCGGTCAGAGGAATCTTCGTTTTGCAGGTGACATGTACACCTCGTGGTCCGGGTGCCTGGTCGCGCTGAACATCTTTCAGAGGTTGAAAGGTTGAGGTCTGCTGCCGGGTCGGTTACGCCCGTGCGAGCCTGCGCGATTTGTGCGGCTGGCGAGTCTACGCCTGTTCCGTGAGGCATGCCGATGGTGGCGGGCTGACGGCTGAGGGCCACTCCCGGTAGAAGACAGTGTGGGTACAGGCCGCGGAGATGTTCGCTGAGGACGCGGACCCGGTGCAGATCCCCAGGTCACTGCGGGTCAGCAGGAAGTCTGTGTACCAGTGACGCCGCGCCTGGTGGGTCGGCGAGCAGGAGGGCCTGGCCTCGAAGGGGCTTGGCGGGAGCCCATGCCGGCTGGATGAAGGGCAGCTCACGGAACTGCGCGCCACGCTGGAGGGCAGTCCGGCTGCGTATGGCTGGGCGCAGGACCAGCGGCGGACTCTGGCCAGGGCAGCGTCGCTGGCCGCCCGCCTGTTCGGGGCCAGCTACATACTGCGCGGGATGTCGTTCTTGCTGCACCGGATCGGCTACTCGCCCCAGGTCCCGGTCCACCGGGCGGTGGACGGCGACGAAGCCGCGATCGCGGAATGGCGGGCGGTGACCTGGGCGAAGGCACGAGGCTAGCGGCGGTGACCGGCGCGTGGATCTGCTTCGAGGATGAGGCCGGGCAGTCGCTGCGGCCCGGCAAGGCCTGCACCTGGGCGCCCCAAGGGCACACTCCCGTGATCAGGGTCTCTGGCAACACCGGCCGCCTGCCGGTCGTCGGCATAGCCTGCCTCAAGGCCGACCGGCCGGGCCGGTTCTTCTGCGGGTCCGCGTCCACCGCCGTCGTAAGGGCGACCGGGCCAGCATGTCCGAGGCCGGCTACGCCGCCCTGATCACCGCCGCGCACCGCGCCCTGAACGCCCTCATTGTCCTGATCTGGGACAACCTCAACACCCGCCGCAGCGGCAAGATGCGGCGGTTCACCGAGGCGAACTCCGCCTGGCTCACCGTTATTGACCTGCCCGGCTACGCCCCCGGCCTCAACGCGGTCGAAGGCGCCTGGTTCGTCGTGAAGAGCGGCCTGGCAACCACGCCGCCACCACCCTCGACCAGCTCCAGACCCTGGCCCGCAGCCGTCTCCGCAGCATCCAGCGACAGCCCGGCCCCATCAACGCGCTCCTCGGCCAGACCGGCCTCCCTTGAACCCACGTCCCCTAACCAACAGGCCCAGGCCGTTCAACCTTCGTAACCCGAGGTAGTGCGGACAACACGAAGATGACCGGTGATCGTGAGTAGCCCAGTCTTGGCCGCGCACGCGACGGCGTGCGGCCCTGGCGGGCCGACCCATCGCGGCGCGGCAGCCCATTGCCGACGCCAGCCGGTGCTAACAGCCCTGCTAACAACGGGGCTGGATCGACGTGGACAGTCCTAGAACCGAAGGCCGCTTCAGCAGGCCGGTTGTGACTGCCTGGACAGCCGTGGACACCTCTCGCAGTCCTCGTAATACGTAGGTCATCGGTTCGATTCCGATAGGCGGCTCCCACCAGCGATGAACAGCCAGCTTCCCCGGCACTCAGTCAGCGTCAGCGGTGTCATAACCGATGAAGATGGCCGGGCTCTGCTCATCCAGCGCCGCGACAACCACCACTGGGAGCTGCCCGGCGGCGTCCTCGAGCTCGGTGAGTCGATCGAGGACGGCTTGCGCCGCGAGGTCCGCGAAGAGACCGGACTCGTCGTCGAGCCCGGCAGTCTCAGCGGCGTCTACAAGAACGTGAGCCGGGGTGTCATCGCCCTGGTCTTCCGCTGCCGGGCCACCGGCGGCCAGCTGACCACCAACGACGAGGTCATCGCCTTCCGCTGGGCCGACGAAGACACCATCCGCCAGCTCACCACCGAGGCCTACGCCGTTCGTCTCCTGGACGCCATGCGCAGCGCCACTGCGGCATCCATCCGGCATCACGACGGTACGCACCTGCTGTAGCAGCGCGCGGTTCCCCGCTGGCCTGGCTGTTCGTAGCCGCTGGCGCTGACAAGGGCCTCGGCCATCATCTTCCAGTTCGCGACCTGCGGGAACTGCTCACCAGCTGCGTGCTACCCGAACCAGGACGCGACGTAGCAGATCAGCCCCACCAGCACGCACGCTATCGCCGCACCCCACAGGCGTGGCTGACGCCGGTATCGAACCCTGACCCGTGTTCGCCAGCTCAGCCCGTCCCCGCGCCTTCCAGAATCTTTCACCTGAGCGGCCAGGCTCAGCAGGCAACCCGTTGCCTCCAAAGTGGCACCCAGGCCGCGCAGTACGTCAGGCCAGTACTTCACGAAGCCGGTCATGCCCGTTGATATGCCAACCAACCTGCAAGCCGTGCGTCATACAACCCGCAGGCACCGATCGGGTCGCGGCCCCAAGGCCGCCAGTCCGGCCCCTTCGCGCGGGCCAAAAATTGTGCGGGTCCTCAGGTCGGAGCGGGGCATAATCGATCTGACGGGGTGGCGTATCCGCCTTCCCGGCCGATTTGCCCGGGGATGGTGCCACTATGGCCAGCCTGCCAGAACTGATCGGGTTGCTTTACCGGGCCGACTGGACCCGCTTGTCGCTGTCGGCCGAGCTGCGCTCCGAGACCAATGGGGAGCCGCCCCCGCGCCGGCCGCACGAGCGATGGTCCGGCTGGTACCGCAGCTGGCCAGGTCAGCGGCAGGACACTGGCCGCTGGGTGGCGCGCGGGGAGCTGCTGATCGGTGCCGGTGGCCGGTGGCGCCTGGAGTACCCGGTTCCCGGCCAGGGCGCCGAGGCCGAGTCCGACAGAGAGGCGGCCGAGGGTAGCGACGGCGAGCACGGCTGGGCGTGGCGGCCGCCGGAAACGGGTGGTCCGCCACCGCTCCCGGTCGAGCTGAACGGCGTCTGTCCGCCGGTGCCCGAGCTGTTCTGCCCCTCCGGCCTGCTCGGCGGGTACACCCTGGAAGAGCTGGGGCCGGTGACCGTCGCCGGCCGCGACGCGATCGCGGTCGCGGCCACGCCGCGCGGTGATGTGATCGGATCCGGCTCCGGCCCACGGTCCTATGACCGCGTCGAGGTCGCCGTGGACGCCGAGCTCGGCATCCTGCTCCGCCGGACCGAGACGTCCGGAGGCGAGCTGGTCACTCTGACCGAGCTGACCGCGGTGACGATGAACCCGCCGGTGGCGGCCGACCCCGCCCGGTTCGCGGCGCCGGCCGGCAGCCACCGCGGCGAGACCCGGGAGGAGATCCCGCCGGCCTCGGCCGGCGGTCCCGGGCGGGCGGCCGCCGACCTGGCCGCGGACGGCCTGGGCGCGCTGATCAGGAATTTTCCTCATCGGGCCGGTCACGCCCGGACCGACGAGCATCCGGAGGCGATGCCAACGCCCGATCCGGCCCCGCTCGAGCCGGCCGGGGGCTCACCGCCGCCCGACGAGGTGCTTGACCTGCTCTACCGCAGCGGCGGGCCCCGTGACCTCGGCGCCACCGCGCGGCAGTGGCACGACCTGGCCGCCATCGCGTCCGAGCTGCACGAGGGATTCCGCAACGCCGGGAGCGACGGCTTCGCCTCCCTCTTCGACGCGATGACTTCTGGAATGAAAGTGACCCGCACCGAAGCCCGGCTGCGGGTCAGCGGCCCGGACCGGTACCGCCTCGACTTCTCGGCCCGCCCGCGGCCCATAGATGCCACGACGATCGCCAGCGATGGCGAGCGCCGCTGGCGGGTGTACCGGGAC
Source organism: Actinomycetota bacterium (assembly GCA_019240215.1). Lineage (GTDB taxonomy): Bacteria > Actinomycetota > Actinomycetes > Streptosporangiales > Streptosporangiaceae > Bog-532. The sequence goes on from JAFAYQ010000053.1 coordinate 24,150, forward strand.
CGGACCCTGGTCGGGCCGGCCGCTCCGCTGCGGGAGGAGATCGTGGCCCTGGCCGATTCGTCCTGGCTGCTCCGCACCCGGCTGTCCGGCGGTGCGGAGCTCATCTACCGTGGCCGGCCCGCCCGCCAGCTCCGCGCGACCGCCATCTCCGAGCTGGAGCTGAGCCTGGGGTCAGCGATGATCTTTCCCGCCGACGCGATCGTGGACGCCGAGACCGGCGGCCTGCTCCGGCTGCTCTGCTACTCCGGCGGCACACTCGCGGTCTGGTCGGAGCTGGACGACATCAGCACCGAGCCCGCCGATCCGGGCGAATTCCGGGTGCAGGTCCCGCCCGGCACCCGTGTCGTGGAGGAAACCGGCAACCCGATCGCCGACGCCGTCGCGGGCATACCCGGCGTGAAGGGAACCGCGGCTCGCGCCGCGGCCGAGGCCGCCAGCCGTACGGCCGGCGCCGTCTCCGCTGCCCGGAGCTTCCTGGACGACCTGCGCAGCCATCGCTAGACCGGAGCATGCCGCGGCTCCGGGTGTGCCGCGGTCCCGAGCGTCATGTAGTCCTCATCGGTGGATCGTGCGTTGATGGGGTGTGAGACCCGAGCCACCCGACTTCGCGGAGTTCTACCGCCGGTCCGCCACCCAGTGCCTGCGGACGGTGCTGGCCACGGTCGGTGACCAGCATACGGCGCAAGACCTGGTGGACGAGGCCTTCGCCCGGGCCTGCGCGTCATGGCGCACGGTCAGTAGGCATCCGGCGCCGGAGGCATGGGTGATCCGTACCGCGCTGAACGTGAACATCTCCCGGTGGCGGCGTAACCGCCGGGAGATTTCCGTCGCCGACCCGGGCGCAGGCCCGCACCCCCAGCCGGCCGGAGACGCCGGGAGCCCCGTCGATCCCCGGATCATGACGGCCCTGATGCGGCTTCCGGCCCGGCAACGGCAGGTGGTGGCGCTGCGGCTGTTCCTTGACCTGGACACCGCCCGCACCGCGGAAGTGCTGGGCATCGCGCCCAGCACGGTCAAGGTGCATCTCGCCCGCGCCCTCGCGGCCCTGCGCGACGCACTCAACCCCGAGCATCAACAGGAGACCCGGTGATGAACGACCATGACCTGCTGACGACGGTGCGGGAATCCTTTACCGAGGTGCAGTCGGCCACCCCGGTGGAACAGATCGTGCGCCGCGGCCACGCGATAGGCGTCCGGCGCCGAATCCCTGCCGGGGTCGCGGTGGCCGCGGTGGCCGCGGCGGCCGGCACCGCAGCTGCCATCATCTCCTCCGGGCCGGCCAAACCGGCACCGGTAGCCGCGCAGACGACCGCCTATGTCGTCAGCCAGGTCGCCCGGGCGCTGGACGCGATGCCGGGCAACACGGTCGTGTTCACCCAGCGGTTGACGGTCCCGGCCAGCGACCCGGTCATCGACACCTGGGAGGCCCCCGGAGCCGGGTCGCGGCAGGACAACCTCACGCTGGCCGGGCAGCCCGAATCAGCCAGCTCAATCTCGCTCAGCGGCCCGGCCGCGCGGCTGACGCGCACGGTGACCGTCGTCGACTACCGGACCAGGACCTGGTGGCGTTCGGCCTCTTCCTACGGGCCGGGCAACGTACCCGCAACCGTATGGAACTGCAGCAACGTTGGCACCGACGATCTCAACTGGAACCCCAGCGAAATGGCGGCCCAGCTGAAAACCGAGCTGTCCTGCGGCGACCTGAAGGTCGTCGGCCGCGGCCCGGTTGGTGGCGTGCCTGCCGTCAGGCTTTCCGGATACTTCAACGGCAGCGGCACGTTGACGTACTGGGTGAACGCCGCGACCTACCTGCCGTTCCGCTTCACGGCGGCGGGCAGCGGCCCGGCTCTGCAGGTGAACCTGCAGTGGCTGCCGCCGACCGCGGCCAACCTGGCCGAGATGAACGTCCCGATCCCCGCCGGCTTCACCCGGGTGCCGCCGCCGGGGACGGCGCCGTCTCCCTGACCTCGCTTCAGGATTTGAGGATTTCGTTGACCCGGCCTCCAGATTAGTCCGATGCCGGGGCGCCCAATTCGGCGTATTTTTGAGTTCAGTAGTCGAGTATCGACGTGGGGTGACCGAATGCTGGGCGCCATGGTCTGCCTCGTGGGTGCGCACGACTGGTCTCGCTGGGAAGTGCCGGACCCGGTGCAGCCCTGGCAACGAGTCCGGACCTGCGCTCGTTGCCGGCAGTCGCAGCGGTCGGATGACAGACCGTGGGCCGCGGTGGCCTGTCTCCTGGGGCTTCACCGCTGGGCCGAGTGGAACGTGCCGGATTCGCTGCAGCCGGGCGATCAGGTCCGGGCCTGCGCCCGCTGCCCGCGGACGAAGACCAACGACGGTCCGGTCCCGCTACGGTCGCTGTTCTGGTGATTCGCGATCCGAGAGGGCCGGCTCACCGGGCGGAAAGTCCTCGGCGAGGTGGTGCAGGACCCGTTCGTTGAGGGCGGCGAAGGTCTCGAGTTCGGCCGGGGTGAACAGGTCGATGAAATTCCGGCGGACGTTGGCCACGTGCTGGGGCGCGGCCTCCTCGATGGCGCGGCGGCCGGCGGGCAGCAGGCAGATCAGGGCGCTGCGGCCGTCGGCCGGGTTGGGTTCGCGGACGATCAGCCCGCGCTCCTGCATGCGCCGGACCTGGTGCGAGAGCCGGCTCTTCTCCCACTGCACAACCGCGGCCAGTTCCTGCGCGGGCAGGTGGCCGGTGGGGTGCCCCGACAGCACGGACAGGATCTCGTAGTCGGCCTCGGTCAGTCCGGAGTCCTGCAGCAGGTGCCGGTCCAGGCGCGCGGTGAGCCGATGATGCGCGTGCCGGAAGGCCCGCCAGGCGCGGTCTTCGCGGGAGTCGAGCCAGTCGGGTTCCGTCGGCATTCGCCCATACTACTTGGTTGACACATCAATCAGGTAGGCATATGGTTGATACATCAACCTAACCGTGAAGAAGTTCACCGGAAGGAAGCAACCATGACCACCACCCTGAGTTTCGCCGCCCTGACCATCGACTCCGCCGACCCGGCCGGCCTGGCCGACTTCTGGGGAAGGCTCTGGGCCGCCCCGTCAGCCCGGGCGCGGTCGCCGGGGACACGGCCGTCGACGTCACCGGACCCGACAGCGGCCCGCGGATGATCCTCCACAATCCCGCCGGGGCCGGGGCCGGGGCCGGGGCCGGGGCCGGGGCCGGGGCCGGGACGGCCAAGAACAGCGTCCACCCGGTCCTGGTCACCGACCACCACGACGAGGAGACCGAGCGACTGACCGCCCTCGGCGCCAAGCCGATCGCCGAGCTCAACGTCCCGCCCGCGGCGCTTCCGCCCGGAGTGGCGGCCGTCCGCCAGACCACGTTCGCCGACCCCGAAGGCAACGAGTTCGACCTGGTGACCTGGCAGCCCGAGTAGTTGCCCAGGCCCGCGCTTTACCGGCGGGCTGGGCCGCCACCGCGCCGAGCGGCTCGACCAGGCTGCGGGCATCCTTGCTACCCTCGCTGAGGTGCCCGAGCAGGCGAACCCCAGCGCCCCGCATCCCGCGGCCCAGTCCGCCGAGCCCATCCCGGTGCTGCGGCTGGACACCGCCCGCCGCGCCGATGGGACGTTCGACCAGACGTTCCTCGCCCGGCTGCGTACTGCCCTCCACGAGATCGGGTTCCTGCAGCTCACCGACTACGGCGCCGCGCCCGGGCAGATCGAGGAGCTGACCGCGGCCGCGGGCCGGTTCTTCGCGCTGCCGCTCGAGCAGCGGCTGCGGCTGGACAACCGGCTCTCCCCGCACTTCCGGGGCTACACCCGGCTCGGGCACGAGATCACCGCCGGCCAGGCCGACGCCCGCGAGCAGATCGACTTCGCGCCCGAGCAGGCGCCCGTGCCCCGTGAGCGCTGGGACGCTCCGTACCGGCTGCTCGAGGGGCCGAACCAGTGGCCCGACGACACCGTCCCGGAGCTCCGCGCGCTGGTCGAACACTGGGCCGAGCTGCTGAGCACCATCGGCCTGGAGCTGACGCGGGCGATCGCGGCGGCGCTGGCGCTGCCCGAAGACCATTTCGACCAGTACTTCACCGGCCGGCCGCACTGGTTCGGCAAGCTGATCCGCTACGTCGGGGCGGCCGACGGCAGCGACCGGCAGGGGGTCGGTCCGCACGCCGACTGGGGCTTCCTGACCCTGTTGCTCCAGGACGGCACCGGCGGCCTGCAGGCGCGCCCGGCCGGCACCGACCGCTGGATCGACGTTCCGCCGGTCGACGGCGCTCTGGTCGTGAACATCGGCGAGATGCTCGAGGTCGCCACCCACGGCTATCTGGTGGCCACCCCCCACCGGGTCCTGCCGTGTGCACCCGGCGGGACCCGCGACTCGATCGGCTTCTTCTGGTCCCCCCGGCTGGACGCCTCCCTCGACGCGGTGCCGCTGCCGCCCGAATACGCCGAGCAGGCACCCGGCGTCCGCGAGTCCGCGCACAACGTCCTGCACAGCCGGTTCGGCGACAACGCGCTCAAGGGCTGGCTGCGCTCGCACCCGGAGGTGGCGGCGGCCCACCACGCCGACCTGCTCAGCTGAACCAGCGGATCCAGGCTCCGTGCCCGTCGGTGAACGCGAGCGCCTCCCGCCCGCCCCGCGTGAGCAGGAACGGCGCCGGACCGGGATCGGGAGCGGGCAGCCGGGCCGGGAAGCCCGGTAGGTGCGCGAGAACCTGAGGACCCTCATTCGGCAACCACTCCGCGCCCAGCGCCCGCACCGCCGCGGCGAACTCGGTGCGCCGCTCCGGGCTGAGGTAGGCGAGGACCGCCGAGTGGAACACCACCAGCGTCGCCGTCGGCGGAGCCTGGGCCGCGGTCTCAGCCAGCTGGTCCACCAGATCGCCGCGGACGACCCGGGGCGGATCCGCGCGGGCAACGTCGACCGCAGCCGCCAGCCGCCCGGCCCGCTCGCCCTCACCCGGCCAGACCAGGCACGACAGCCAGTGCACGTCGTCGGCGTCGGTGACGTCGAGCGGGTTGAGGTCGATCCCCGCCCGCCACACCACCTCGGGGACCCGGGCTGGGAGCGGCACCGGCCCCCGCGCCTGGCAGGCGAACACCGGGCCACCGGGGCGGCCCTCGATGCGGTGAGTGCCGCCGGCCCAGCCGTAGCGGTAGCGGTAGCGGTCCGGCAGCAGGCACAGCCCGGCGCTGGCTCCGACCTCCAGCAGCGCCAGCGGCGGCGGCAGCAGCGCCAGCGCGGGCAGCAGGGTGGCGCAGCGGGCGGGCTCGTTGGTCTGGGTGCGCCGGGCCAGCATCACCGCCGTCAGCTCGTCGCGGCGATCCAGCACGGTGGCGCGGAACGCCGCATAACCCGGGAGCAGGCCCGCCAGGTAGCGGACCGACGCGAGCAGCAGGTTCGGCTGGCGCTTGTCCGGCGGCAGGCCGTCAAGCAAAGCCAGCAGCTCCGGATCATCGGCGACCCTGGCCGCGAACTCCTCGTACCGCGGCGAACGGCCGCGCGCCTCAACCACGGCAAACCGGCGGTAGTCCTCGGCCGTCTCCCGCTGAGCATCGTGACCGGTCATCTCTCCCGCCCAGGTCGTGGCCGCGGCGCCGCAGTACGATCAAAGGCAGCTTGCGGTTGCGCCTAGGGTTCCGCGCCCGCCCCGCCACGGCAACAACGACAATCAGGGGCGGACGGGCTGGACCGAGCGGCGCCAGGGCCGGCACGATACCGGCCCCACACCTTACGGGACAAAAACCCCGAGGGCTTGCTATCGGCATGCCCGCCGAGCGGTGGGCGTAGCTCGAAGGGGTCCTCGTGATCAGCTTTCGCCTGACGTCCACCCTGACGTCCATCACGGCCGCGCCGTCCCGGGCCTGCCGGTGAACCCGGCCGGTCAGGCCGTCGCCCTGCTCGGCGCCGGGATCGTGGCCGGGCTGGTGGGAAGCGCCGGCGGCATCACCTCGCTGGTGTCCTACCCGGCCCTGCTGGCGGTGGGCATTCCGGCGCTGGCGGCCAACGTGACCAACATCGTCGCCCTGGTCGCCTGCTGGCCCGGGTCGGCGCTCGCCTCCCGGCCGGAGCTGGCCGGCCGTGGTTCCTGGCTGCGGCGCTGGGCGCCGGTGGCCGCGCTGGGCGGAGCGGCCGGCTCGGCCCTGCTCCTGTCCACCCCGTCCGGGCTGTTCACCCGGGTCGTGCCGTTCCTCGTCCTGGCCGGCTCGCTGGCCCTGCTGGCCCAGCCCCGGTTGTCCGCCCGCCGCCAGCCCGAGCCTGCCGCCCGCCGCCAGCCCGAGCCTGCCGCCCAAGGCCGGCCGGAGCCCGGGCCGGGTAACCGGCTGGTCCTGCCCGCCGGCGTGTTCACGCTGTCGGTCTACAACGGCTACTTCGGAGCCGGGTCCGGGGTGATGACGCTGGCGCTGCTGCTGTTCACCACCGACCCCGATCTGCCGGTGGCCAACGCCCTCAAGAACATGCTCATCGGGGCGGCGGCGCTGGTCTCGGCGGTCGCGTTCGTGATCTTCGGGCCGGTCAACTGGGTGGCGGCCGCACCGCTGGCGGCGGGGATGTTCGCCGGCAGCACGCTCGGCCCGCGGGTGACCCGGCGGCTGCCCGCGGGCGTGCTGCGCTGGGCGATCGTGCTGTTCGGGGTGGCGCTGGCCATCCAGCTGTGGATCAAGCCCAGTCGGTGACCCTTGTGCGGACCTTTCCGGCAATTTAGCGTGAGCCTCAGTGACGGTAACCGCCGTCGGGGTGCCGCATCGGGCGGTAGGGGAAGGGGCAGGACATGGCCGAGCACGTCGCGAACGACCTCGACAAGCTCAAGGGGATCGGCCCCAAGTACAAGGAGATGCTCAAGAGCGTCGGCGTCGACTCGATCAAGGAGCTGCGGCACCGCAACCCGGCCCACCTCAAGCAGATGATCGAGGAACGGCACGGCGCGGTGGTGGGCCTTTCCGAGCATGAGACCAAGACCTGGATCGACGAGGCCCAGGCCTACCAGGACTAGTCCGCCGGCGGTAGCTCACCCGGGCGGCTGGCGGGCCTGCTCGGGTAGCAGGCCCACCAGCCGCGTGGGTCACCAGGCCCTCAGGCCCAGGCGGCGGCCGGGACCGGGACCGGGCTGGCCGGAACCAGCGTCGCGACCGAGACGTGCGGCCAGCTGAGGTGGTTGAAGTTCAGCAGGACGCGCTGTGAGTACTGGATCTGGGTGGCCGCGACCTTGATCTGGCGCGGCGCGGTGATGGCCACCGGTGGGTTGACCAGGAACTCGGGGACGGGCTGGCCCGCCGCGCCGGTCTCGGCCGGGATGATCAACGGCGGCTGACCCGGCTCGAAGATCGGCACCTCGAAGGTGTACTCGACGGTCTCGATCCAGAAGATCGCGTCCATCTCCACCGCGTTCGCGTTCGGGTTGGTGGCCTGGCGGTCGCCCAGCAGGAAGGCGACGTTGTCGGTCCCGCCGCCGAACAGGGGGGAAGCCGGCTGGGTGGAAATCGTGATGGCCGTGGTCGAGGTGATGGTCTGCGCCTGGATGTGATTACGCAGCAGGGTGTTGGGGTCGTCCAGCATGGCCTGCGTGATCGTGCCGGCGGCCGCGAACGACGTCAGGTCCTGGGGGATCCGCGCCGTGTTCTTGTTGACCAGCGTCTGGCTGGGGAACGGGATCTTCTGGCTGGGCTGCCCGATGTCGAACGGGGTGATGTCCACCGGCTTGATGGTGGGCTTGCCGTTGATGAGGGTGAAGGTGCCCTGCGCCTCGATGGTCGTGCCGTGCGGGATCGACCCCATCCGGAAGACCGTGGGATCGGGCACGTTGGGATCGGTGGTCTTGGGCATCGACATCCAGAGGCCGGGCTCGAAATGGATGCCGACACTCTGGCTGGGAATGGTCACGTCCTGGATCACCTGCAGGTAGGGAACGCCGTTGAGGAAGACGTCCGGCTGCACCTCGCCGCGGTTGGGGACGTTGCCCAGGGCCGGTGAAAACGACAGGGTCTCCTGGGTGAGGTTCAGTTCGAGCAGGTTGTCGCTGTTCGCCGGGATGGGCAGCTTGGTCGGCGACCCCAGGTCGGGCCGGAAGATGGTGTTGAAGCCGCTGCCGTGGAACGTCCCGGTGAAGGCGGTCAGCGGGCCCAGGCTGGGCACGGCCGAGAGCCGGTCCCGGAAGGTGGTAGCGGTCGACACCGCTCCGAATCTGAAGTCGCTGGGCAGTGCGAAGGCGGGCTGGAGTTGCTGTTTGGTCATGGCTCTTTCTCCCCGGTAAGGCTCGCGGTCACCTGTGCGGAGTAGCCGCGGCACCGTCTGATACCTCCGCGGCGGCAGATATTTCATCGGCCGGACGTCGCCCCAACCTCGGATTGACGTTTCGCCTGCGCTTGGCGGGTAAGCGGTCACGCGCCGCCTTCACCGGGAGCAGGACGTGAGCAATCGCTGTGAGATCGAAGAGCTGTGCCAGTACGACCGGAGCTGCCCGTTCTACGCGGAGAACTGCCGGATGACCCGGCCGCAGGAATCCGGGGACGGCGCCGCTAGCCGTTGAGCTGCTGGGCGTGCCTGGGCAGCAGGCCGACCAGGAGCAGGGTCAGCAGGTCCAGGCCCGCGACGATCGCGAAGACCAGTTCGGCGGCGGCGAAGTAGGAGTGCACGGTCGGGTGCCCGATCCGGGTGAAGAACACCGTGCCGAGGGCGGCCACGCCGATCGCGCCCGCGAACTGCTGGACCGCGTTGACCATACCGGCCCCGGTGCCGACCTCCTCGGTGGTGGCGTCGCCGAGGACGAAGTCGATGATCGGCACGAACACCAGCCCGGAGCCGAATCCGGTCGCCAGCAGCGCGGGGGTCAGCTTCCAGACGGTGACGCCGGCTCCCCAGTGGGCGATCGACCACCACAGCGCCAGCAGGCCGATGACGGCGATGGCCAGCCCCAGGTGCAGGCAACCCCGGCCGAGCTTCTCGGCCAGCACCGCCCCGGCCAGCAGCACGGCCACGGCGGTCCCGAACGCCCAGGGGATCAGCGTGAAGCCGGTGTGCAGCGGCGTCCAGTGCAGGCCCTGCTGCAGCAGCAGGTTGATGACGAGCACGAACGCGCTGAGCGAGGCGAAGAACCCGGCCACGATCAGCAGGCCGACCACGAAGCTGCGCTTGCCGAACAGCGACGGGGTGATGACCGGGTGGCGGCTGTGCCGCTCGGACACCACGAACAGCGCGAACAGCACCGCCGCGGCCGCCAGCATGGCGTAGGTCCAGGCCGGCCAGCCCAGCTCGCGGCCCTGGATGAGCGGGATGATGAGCAGGGCCGAGGCCGCGGTGAGCAGGCCGACGCCGGTCAGGTCGAGCCGGGCGGACCGGTCCTCGCCGCCGCGCCGGGGGAGCACCAGCCAGCCGAGCGCGCCCGCGACGATCCCGAACGGGACGTTGATGAGGAAGATCGACCGCCACTGGCTGCCGAACAGGTCCAGGTGCAGCAGCCAGCCCGCCAGGATCGGCCCGGCCACCGTGACCACCCCCATCAGCGGCCCGACCGGCGTCAGCGCCTTGCGCAGGTGCTGGGGCGGGAACACCACCTTCACGATGGCCAGGCCCTGCGGGATCATGACCGACCCGAACAGTCCCTGCAGCGTGCGGGCGACGATCAGGAACACCACGTCGGGGGCCAGCCCGCAGGCCAGCGAGGCCAGCGTGAAGCCGGTCATGCCGAGCAGGAACAGCCGCCGGCGGCCGAGCAGGTCGCCGAGACGGCCCGAGGTGACCAGGCCGAGCGCGAAGGCGGCGGTGTAGGCGCTCAGTACCCACTGCACCGTCACCTGGCCGCCGCCGAGGTCGGCCCGGATCGACGGGCCGGCCAGGTTGGCAATGCTGGAGTCGATCAGATCCATGATGTCGGCGATGACGACGACCACCAGCACCAGCCAGGCGGTGCGGAGCGGCAGCGTGGTGGGCGCTTGCGGTTCTAGCTGGTCAATAGACACGAACACTGTTCTACTTCAGATCAAAGTTCCTGTCAATACGAACACTGTTCAAACTGACTTGGAACGCTGTTCGCAAGGTTGGCTAGACTGCGGCCCATGTCACCGACCCCGCGCCAGCGGCGCGCCGCCCGGCTCGGTCTCGACCCCGGCACCCCGGCCGCCCGGCGCGGGCCGTCGGCGGGCACCAAGAAGCCGATCACGGTCGACGCGATCATCAGCACCGCGTTCGCGATCATCGAAACCGAGGGCTACGAGGCGCTGACCATGCGGCGGCTGGCCGCCGCGCTGGAGACCGGCCCCTCGTCGCTCTACGCCCACGTGGTCAACAAGGAGGACCTGGACGAGCTGCTGATCGGCCGCCTGTCGGCCGGGATCGTGCTGCCCGCCCCCGACCCCGCCCACTGGCGGGCCCAGCTCATCAGCGTCTGCACCCAGCTGCGCGACCAGTACCAGCGCTACCCCGGCATCTCCCGGGCGGTGTTCGCCAGCGCCCCCACCAACCAGGACACCCTGCGGGTGGGCGAGGGGATGCTGGCCATCCTGCTGGCCGGCGGGATCGAGCCCCAGGCGGCCGCCTGGGCCCTGGACGCCCTGATCCTCTACATCAACGCCTACAGCCTCGAGCTGGCGCTGGTCCACCAGCACCTCACCCGCGACGACGACGCCTGGGTGGTCAGCCGCGACGAGCAGCTGCGCCGTTACGCCGCCCTGCCCGACACGTTCCCGCAGACCAAGCGCTACGCGGCCGAGCTGACCGCTGGCACCAGCGACGACCGGTTCGCCTTCACCCTCGGACTGATGCTCGACGGCCTGCCCGGGGCCCGGCCCGGATCCTGATCGGGAGGCCAGCCACGCTCGGCCTTTTAAATATTCTGAATAAAGGGCCGGAACGCACCGGCGAACAGGTCAGGCGCGGGGTGGGTGGCGAAATGGCTCTGGCCGGGCCGGATCGCCCGTTCCCGGTAACGGCCGGGCCGCCCCGCGGGGACGGGTTCATTTCCCGTTAAGTCCCGCTCATCGCCAGCGGGCGGGCCGGGCCAGTTGCGATAATGGCGGTCTTGCCGCGGGATCGGGAGTTGCCGGTGCAGACCAGCGATAGGCCGGGCCCGCTGGAGCCGGGGAAATCCGGCCGGGCGCCGGGCCTCGGGGTGGGCATCGCCCGGGGGGCCGCCGTGGTCGCCGCCCTCACGATCTTCTCCCGGCTGCTGGGCCTGGCCCGCACGCTGGTGTTCGCGCAGACGGTCGGGGCCAGCTGCCTGGGCACCGCCTACGTCACCGCCAATCAGGTCCCCAACCTGCTCTACGAGCTGGTCCTGGGGGGCGCGCTGACCAGCGCGATGGTGCCGATCCTGGCCCGCTCGGCCGAGCAGGCGGCCGATGACCCGGCCGAGAAGGACCGGGTCGCCGACATCAGCTCGGCCCTGCTGACCTGGACCGTCATCATCCTGGTGCCGCTCGTCCTGATCATCATGGTGGCCGCCGGGCCGATCTCCGCGCTGCTCAACCCGGCCAACGCGCACGCCCAGTGCGTCCGCGCCGACGTCGTCAACGCGACCAGCCACATGCTGGTGGTGTTCGCCCCGCAGGCGCTGCTCTACGGGCTGTCGGTCGTCCTCTACGGCCTGCTCCAGTCCTACCGCCGGTTCGCCGCCTCGGCCCTCGGCCCGGGCATCTCCAGCCTGGTGCTGATCTCCTGCTACCTGGCGTTCGTGCCGCTGAACAAGGGCCTCCCGCTGGCCCGGCTGCCGCTGAGCGCGGAGCTGGTGCTGTCGGTCGGGACCACCGCCGGCGTCGCCGCCCTGGTGGTGGTGGCGGTGCCGTCGACCTGGCGGCTGCACCTGCGGCTGCGGCCGGTGCTGCGGCTGCCACCCGGAGTGGCGCGCCGGGCGGGCGGGCTGGCGCTGGTCGGCGTGGCCGAGCTGATCGCCGTCGACCTGGCCGGGGTGGTGAGCATCGCGCTGGCCAACGGGCGCGGGGAGACCGGCGCGATCGTCATCTTCAACTACAGCTCGCAGGTGTTCAACTCGGTCTCGGCCGTGCTCGGGCTGTCCATCGTGGTCAGCGCGTTCCCGGTGCTGTCGGCCCGCGAGGGGGCGGCCTTCGACCAGACCAGCGCCGGCTCGACCCGGGCGGTGCTGCTGATGTCGTGGCTCGGCACCGCGGTGATCGCCGCCATCACCGTCCCGGCCGCGCACGTGCTGGCCCGCCAGCCCAGCCAGGTGACCGAGCTGATCCAGGCGTTCGCGCTGCTGGCGCCCGGCTGTGCGGCCACCGCGCTGATCGTCAACCTGTCCCGGGTGATGTTCGTGGTCGGGCGGCTCAAGGTCGCGGCGGCCGCCCTGACCGGCAGCTGGCTGCTGGTCGCGATCGCCGACGTGGTGCTGGCCGAGCTGGCCCCGCCCCGGCTGGTGGTGGCCGCGCTGTCGCTCGGCAACACCGTCGGCCAGACCCTGGTGGCGATCCCGATGGTCTTCGTCACCCGGAAGATCTGCGGCAAGGCGGCCGTCCAGGGGGTCGGGCGGGCCGCCCTGGCCGGCCTGGTGGCCGCGGTCGTCGGCAGCGCCGCCGGTGTCGGCGTCAGCCTGGCCGTCCCCGAGCACCGCAAGCTGGCCGCGTTCGGCCTGGCCTTCCCGGCCGCGGCGGCCGCAATCATCGCCTTCGGGGCCGTCGCCTTCCTGCTCGACGACGGTGACCTGCGGTCGGTGCTGACCTGGATCCGCCGGGCGGTCCGGCCGCGCTCCTGACGGCAGTCGGGACCGAGGCCGGCCATCCGTGGCCGGCGTCTTGCCGGTAGGGGACGGCTAAGTTGCCGACGGCTGGCGTTCGAGGGCGGCGATGAGGCCGTCGGGTTCGAGCATGCTGAGCGTGATCTGGTCGACGCGGGACGGCCCCAGGCCGAACAGGGTGTCGATGCTCGGCTGGACGTGCGCGGGCGGGTCCAGGGTCAGCTCGACCAGGCCGTCGGCGGCGCCGTTGACCAGCCAGCGGCCGCGACCGCCGTGCACCCCGGTCGTGTTCCCCACCCGGGTGCGGGACCGCTGCACCGAGCGGATCGAGGTGCGCGGGATATCGAGCCTGAACGAGCCCATCCGCACCCGGACCTGGGCCGGGTCGACCTCGACGCCGGACACCCCGCGGCCGGCGTGGAAGATCAGCCGGTCGAGGGTGTCGGTGATCCGGCCCGACCAGCCGTCGTCGTAGCTGATCGCGAACCACGACGAACCGGGCGGGACCTGCCCCGAGGCCCGCTGGTGCTCCCGGATGACCTCGCGGCGGGCGGCCGCGTAGGACTCGCCGGTCTCGGCCATGCGGCGGCGGGCGGCGGCGCTGATCTTGTCGTGCGACATCGTGTCCTCGATCCAGTGGCCTCGTCCCGGCGCCCGGCCACTGCGAGAGTGAGCACGATGAAGGAAGGCGAACGCGCACGCGAGGGCTGAGCCGCTCTTGTCCTCGAGCGCTACCCCAGCGCCGGGCTGGCGTAGCTCGGATCCGGCAGGCGTGGCTGCCGTCTCCAGCATACGCCGGGTGGGCGTCAGCCGGCCGGCTCGGTGTTGACGATCGCGGTGTGCAGGATCGCCACCGAAATGGCGCCGGCGGCCGGGCTGAGCGGCGTGATGATCGGTTCGGCGGCGGGCACGCTGAGCCCCTCCAGCCGGTAGGTCGACGGGTTGAAGACCAGCAGCAGATGGAACGGGTCGCCCGCCTGGCTGATACCGATGCCGGGCCGCCCGGCCGCGTCGGTGACGGGCCGCATCGTGATGCCCGGCTGCTCGGACGCCAGCGTGAACACCGCCGCCGCCACCTTCGGGGGCAGCACCGGTACGAACTGCAGCAGCCTGCTGAGCTGCTGCCAGATCGGCTCCGGGGCGCCCTGGTGGGGCAGGTCGTTCAGGTAGGCCGCCAGCTTCCGGGCGCTGGTCGGGAGGGCCCGCGCGGCCGCGTAGGTCGTCGGCCGGGACGGGATGATCCGGGCGCCCTTTGGCAGCTTGAGCGGGAGAGTGCCGCTGAACTCGCCGATGGCGCCGTTGGGCATCTGAATAGTCACGGAGGTGCCGCCGCCCAGCCTCGAGCCGCAGGTCAGCGGGCCGAGGCCGTCGGGCCCGCCGGGTACCCGCTGGCACGGCCGCTGGTTGATCAGGTCGCCGGTCCGCCCGTCCACCGACGACCAGGTCCAGGTGGTGTACCCGGCTACGCCGCCTCTCCGCGGCCAGGACCTCCCGGCCGACGGCATCACCCGAAGCACCCGGGACTGCTTGAGAAGCAGTCCCGGTGCTCGCGTCTACGCAGGTGAGAGGTTGTCTCGCCGGGCCGCCGACCCCGGACTTTATCTCATAAAGTTCTTCGGCAAACTCCTTGACTTTATGCCGTAAAGCAGCGTCTACTTTATGACATAGAGTCGATCACGGGAGACAGGGAGACACCATGAACCCCACCTTCGACACCGCCGGCACCAACGGCGGCGAGTTCGACCCCCAGCAGGCCGCATCCCTGCTCAACCAGAGCACTCAGCAGGCCCAGCGCCACCTCGAACAGACTCCGCCGTGGTTCCTGGCGGCCCGAGCCGGCCTGGCCCTGGTCGCCTACGGCGCGCTCTGGCTGTCGACCCGCGGGCAGCACCCCTACCACTACCCGACCGCCGCGGTCGGGCCGGCCGAGGCCGCGGTCGGGATCGCCAACGTGACCGCAGTAGCGGTGATGGCCAAGCGGGCCTCGGCCGGGATCGTCGGGCGGAACCGGTTCCGGCCGCTCGATCTGGTGGTCGCGGTGGCGGTCTGGGTCCTCGTGCTGACGGGCCTGGCCGCGCTGGCCGGCTCCGGGGCCAGCGACTCGATCACCTGGGGCTATTACCCGGCCGCGGCGCCGCCGATTGCCGCCGGCCTGGCCTGGGCGGCCATGATGGCGTACCGCCGGAACCGGCGGGGAGTCGTCACCGGGGTGGCGGCGGCCGTGGTCGGCGGGCTGAGCCTGCTGGCCGGTCCGTCCGGGGCGTGGGCGGTCTGCGGGATCGGCTTCTGCGCCCTGCTGCTGGCCAAGGCGGCCTTCATCGCCCGGCAGCAGCGCCGCCGCGTGACCGCCTGACCCGTCCGATGACCAGCTCTACCCGCACGATGGAGATCCATGGCTGACGACGGACTGGACCCGCTGATCCACGTCCCCACCCGGCTGCGCATCGTCGCCACCCTGGCGGCGCTGCCCGACGGAGACGCGCTCTCCTTCACCCGGTTGCAGGACATGCTCGAGCTGACCCCGGGGAACCTGATCATCCAGCTCCGCAAGCTGGAAGACGCCGGCTACCTGAGCAGCGAAAAAGTCAAGAACGGTTCGAGCCAGCAGACCAACGTGGCTCTGACCAGCAGAGGCAGGAAGGCGCTGGACGCCTACACCCAGGCGCTGCGCAACCTGCTCGGCGGCATCGGCGAGCGCGACCCGCTCAGCGGCCGTTAGACGGAGGAACCAACGATGAGCACCGGCACCCTCGACCCGGTGATCCACGAGCCGGAGCGGCTGCGGATCGTCGCGACGCTGGCGGCGCTGCCCGACGGCGACGCGCTGAGCGTCACCCGCCTGCAGCGGCTGCTCCGGCTCACCCCGGCCCGCCTGTCCACCCGCCTGCGGGAGCTGGACCGGGTCGGCTACGTCCACACCGAACCCACCGGCGGCGGCCGGGCTCCGGCCACCGCCGCCCTCACCCGCGACGGCCGCACCGCGCTTCACGACTACGCCGCCGGGCTGCGTCAGCCGACCGGGGGCCAGCCAGCCGCGAGCCAGCCGGCTAGGGAGCTTGCCGCCCCGGCCCCTGGCCTGCAGGCTCCTGGCCTGCGGGCCGCCGACGCCGACCGCGACGCGGCCGCCGCCGCCCTGGGCGTCCACTACGCCCAGGGCCGGCTGACCCTGGAAGAGCTGAACGCCCGCCTCGACGCCACCCTGGCCGCCACCACCTACGGCGAGCTGGCCGACACCAGCCGCGACCTGCCCGATCTGGCTCAGGCCCCGGTGCCCTGGCCCGCCTGCAGGGTCAGCCGGTCCACCTCGGTGCTGGCCAGGTACTGGTCCCGCTCGGCCAGGTAGCGCCGGGTGTGCGGCGCGGCCTCGTGCGCCTCGAACGCGGCCCGGTCGCGGTACAGCTCGTAGAACATGCGCTGCAGCGGCTGGCCCTCCACCAGATGCGAGGCGTAGATCAGGGTCCCGGGCTCGCCGGCCTTGATGCCCTCGTTGGTCTCGGCCACCAGCCGGTCGTAGGCGGCCGCGCTGGCCTCGTCCTTACACGTGAAACGCACGCACAGACCGAACATGGGGCCGAGTCTAGGTCCAGGTCCTGGCCGCGCCCCGAGTGACTCCGGGGCCGCCCTGTGGCAGGTTGGGCGGGTGACCTTGAAACCAGATGTGGCCTTCGTGCAGGGGCTCGACTTCTTCAGCGACGCGGTCGGCCGCCTCGGCCCGGCCGACTGGGACCGGCCGTCGCCCTGCCAGGGCTGGCGGGCGCTCGACGTGCTCGGCCACGTCGGGCAGGCCACCCGGTTCGGGACCGCGCTGCTGCAGGGGGACCGGCCCGAATGGGCACCGGTCGAGCCGCCCGGCGATCTGGTCGACGGCGCCCCGGCCGGCTGGTGGGCCGGGCTGGCGAGCCGGGCCCGCGACGCGGTCGGCGGCGTGGATCTGGACCAGGTCGTCGATTCGCCGGCCGGGCGGCGCAGCGTCGGCGACGGGCTGAGCTTCCCCGCCCTCGACCTGTACATCCACGGCTGGGACATCGCCCGGAGCGGCGGGGTCGACCTGGTCATCCCGGCCGCGGCGATCGAGTTCGCGCACTCGGTGATCGACCCGGTGCCGGACGGCACGGTCCGCAACGGCCGGGTGTTCGCGGCTGCCAAGCCCGCCCCGGCCGGCGCGACCGAATCCGAGGCGTTCCTGGCCTGGACCGGCCGCGACCTGGCCTGACCTAATGAATCTAATAGTGAATGCTGCTGAGTTAGTTGCACTGAGATAATCTCTCAGGATTGGCAAGAGCTAATTGGCATGTTGCAACGTACCCTTGTGCTCATCCACCAGGTGCTGTCCTGTAGTGCTCGGAGGTGCGGCACCTGAGTTTCACCTAGAGCTGTCGAGGGACGATGAACCAGAGATTCCCTGTACGCCGGGGTTTCCGGCTCACGTTCAACATAGTCATAGTCTTGATCGTCGTAACCTTGGTGGTTTTCTACCCACTGGCATTTTCCGGCCTCGAAGGCTTGATGAGAGCTGAGCTGAAAAGCTCGAATATCAGTCAGGCCTACGCTGCATTGTCGGCCCTCGCCAGTTCCCTGGCGTTGATCGGGGTAGTCATTTCCCTGTTCTATCAGGCGCGAGCCGGTCGTACCGCCCGGGAACAGTCAATACGTAACCTGCAACAGCAACTGATTACAATGGAGATGGAAGACCCCTCGCTCATGACGGCCGTCGGCGCGCCATGGGGTCTGCCCATACCGGCCGAGAGTGCAAAAATTCGCGAGCATCTATATATTCATATGTGGGCATCATACTGGGCAGGCATTTACGCGGTAGGGGAGATCAACACGGCGGTGGCCAGAAAAATCGCCCGAGCAGAACTATTCGGCAGCGAGGCGGGAAGAGAATATTGGACGGCCGTCAGGAACAACGTGCTGAGCACCAACGAGGGCAAGTACAAGCGCTTCGTGCAGATTGTTGATCAAGAATATCGCCAGATCATAGCGAAAAATATCCCGACCAACAAACCAGTAAAAGACACTAGTTACAGTGTAAATGCCAAAAATAAACCGACATGCAACCTAACGAGCGTTGCCGCGATAGCCGGTGCACTTGTCGCCGGAATGCTGATCTGCCGGAAGCTGCCATGAGCCGGTAGCCGACTGCACTGAGGTATCAGTAGGCTCGCTTCACTGACTCGATGAACGCCTGCCAGGTCTTGCCGGTGAATGAGAGGGTCGGAAGTGGGTCTTTTGAGTCTCGGACCACCACGCCCGAGTTCGCAACCCCAACTTCGGTACATTGGCTGCTGAAACTACTCCGGCTGCTTTTTCGCCAATATGCACCATTGTTACCAATGGTCTGCTTCGCAACATCGGCCTCGTCCATGTGGGCAGACTATCGAGTACCAGTCGTCCCGTCAGCCCCTTCCCTTTCAATACGTGCCTTTTCACTCGCGCCTAGGGCAGCGGCTGGGCGATCTCCCAGATGTGACCGCCGGGGTCGGTGAAGCTGGCGGTGCGGATGCCCCAGGGCCGGTTCATCGGCCCGTTCAGCAGGGTCACGCCCCGGCGGGCCAGCTCGGCGCAGACCGCGTCGACGTCGCCGACCTCGACCGTCAGCTGGTAGCGGGCACCGGCGCCGGGGCTGGCCACCGGGGCCGGCTCGATCAGCTCGGGGGCGGCCGCGACGCCGAGGACGTTGATGATGGTGTCGCCGCACTTGAACGCGGCCGAGTTCTCGTCCTCGAAGATCAGCGGCAGCCCGAACACGTCCAGGTAGAACGACCGTGACCGGACCAGGTCCTCGGCGAAGATCGTGATCGCGCTGATGCTGGGGTTCTCGATGAGTGCCATCACCGCCCGACGAACCGGGGTTCACGAAATCATCGGCGCCCGCCACACTGGCCGGATGGAAGCACCACCCGGGGAAGGCCGGCCCGGGGAAGGCCCGCCCGAGGGCGCGGCCTACCAGTGGGCCACCCTCGACGAACCCTGGCGGGAGGCGTTCCGGCAGGCCTGGCAGGCCCTGCGCACCGGCAACGTCCCGGTCGGCGCCTGCGCCGCCACCGCTGACGGCGAGATCGTCCACGCCGCCCGTAACCGGGTCACCGACCCGGCCGCCCCGCCCGGCGAGGTGGCGGGCTCGGCGCTCGCCCACGCCGAGATCAACGTGCTGGCCCGGCTGCCGTTCCGGCACCGCCGGGACCTGGTGCTGACCACCACGCTGGAGCCCTGCCTGCAGTGCGCGGCCGCCATCCGGCTGGGGCCGATCGCGACCGTCCGGTTCGCGGGGGCCGACCGCTACTGGGACGGGTGCCACGAGTTCGGCAAGCTGTCGGCCCGCGAAGCACGGCGGACACAGCCGGCCCGGATCGGCCCCCGGGCCGATGAACTAGGCCTGTTCGCCACCCTGATCTCCCGGATCGGCCCAGCCCTGACCCCCCGCTACCAGCAGGCGCTGCGGACCCTGGGCGAAGCCGCCCTGACCGACCTCGCCCGCCAGCTGACCGGTGGCTCCGAAGTGAGGCTGCTCACAGCGATGGAGCCCGCAGCCGCCTTCGGCTACCTGTGGCCGCGGCTAAACGATGTTGTGAACAGCGCGGAAACCTTGTAACCAGGAGCATCACCGGTCCCCCGCGGGGTCCCGGTCACCCGCCGCAGGCGGTATATCTGAAGGGTCGGCTCGGGGGGTCGCCGTGACCACTGCGCCCCGGCGAGGCCGTGCGGTCTGTCCCAAGTCGCGCGGTAAGACACCAATCACCGATGCGCAACGTTGGGAAGGTCATGGCCGAACTGCCGGGCGCCGTCGAGGCGGAGACGGCCGAACCACCGCGCCCCCGCCGCCGGCGGCCGACCGGGTTCGGGCTGCTCCTGCTCGTGATCGGCTGGCTGATCGTGGCCGGGCTGGCGGTGCTGGCGCTGCTGCGGCTGGTGGCCTGGGACGACGCCGAGATCCTGCTGGTGCTGAACTCCCTCTACCTGACCGTCTACCTGCCGGCCTGGGTGGTGGCGGCGGTGGCGCTGATCGCCCGGCGCTGGGTGCTCGGCGGGGCCGCCCTGGTCATCGTGGCGGCCCAGGTGGCGTTCGCGCTGCCCGAGCTGACCGCGGGCACCCCCCTGCCCGCCTGGTCCAGGAGCGCCACTGGCGCCACCATGATCCGGGTGTTCGACGCCAACCTCGACAGCGGCTGGGAGCTGTACCCCGGTTACCGGCAGGCCATCAGCCGGTACGACCCGGATCTGATCACGTTCGAGGAGTTCTCCGGGAACGGGGCCCCCGGCTTCCCGGGCGGTGCGATCGAGACCATGAAGAACACCGGAATGCTGGTCAAGTACCCCTACTACTGCTCGGAGCCGGGCTTCGGCGCCACCGGCTTCATGCTGGCCTCGCGGATCCGCGTCACCGGCTGCCAGTTCAAGACCGTCCAGTGGGACGGCCAGGGGATGTACTACCTGGTCGAGGCGACCATGTGGCTGCCCAGCGGGCCGATCCCGGTCCGCCTGTTCCACACGCTGGCCCCGCTGCCGTCGTCCTGGACCGAGACCCGGTCGGCCCTGGCCGCCGCCGACACCATGGTCCGCGACACCGGCGCCAGCCACATGCTGATGATCGGGGACTTCAACTCCTCCTGGGGCAACCGCGGGTTCCGCCAGCTGCTGGGCGACGGGCTGACCGACGCGGCCGCCGCCCGCGGCCAGGCCTTCGACTTCACCTGGCCCAACGGGGCTGTCGTGCCGCCGTTCGTCCGCATCGACCACATCCTGACCGGGTCGCAGCTGGCGGTCACCACGATGACCACCCACGCCGGCTTCGGCAGCGACCACAAATATCTGGAAGCCACCGTCGCCATCCACCGCTGAGGCGCCGGCCGCCGCCGGGGCTCCCGGCCGGTCCACGCCCTTTCACCAGACGAATGGGATCAGCCGCTTGGTTCGCTGCTGGTAGGCCGGGTAGCCCGGCAGGTCGCGGCGCAGGAGCTGTTCCTCGGCCTCGATGCGGCGCTGATAGGCCCGCCCGAGCAACCCCGCGGTCAGCGCCAGGACCGGCAGGCTGCGCGAGGTCAGCGCGAACCCGGTCCAGGTCAGCAGCGAGCCGGTGTACCCGGGGTGGCGGATCAGCCGGTACGGGCCCGCGGTGATCACCGCCTGCTCCTCGTCGGCCCGCAGCGTCCGGGTGTAGGAGCCGCCCAGCGTGCGCATCGACCAGGCGCGCAGCGCCAGCCCGGTGGCCTGCAGGGCCAGCCCGGCCGGGGCGGCCGCCGGCGGCAGCCGGGGCGACGGCACCCGCCGCAGCAGGAGCGGCAGCTCGGCCGCGACCCCGTAGGCGATCACGATCATCCGGGTCGTGCCCTGGTCGTCGGCCGAGGCGTCCAGGCTGGCCGCCCGGCCCCGCTCGCGGGTCAGCGCCTCCAGCGCCAGGAACCCGGCGATGCCCGCGTAACCAGCCAGGAACCAGCCCGGCCGGCCGCGGTGCCGGCGCCCTGCGCCTGGCCTCGGTTCCGCCACGGCGCCAGCATTCCACACCCGCGATCCGCGCCGGGCGGTCGCGAGCCGGAACGTCAGGGGACGACCCGCGGGAGGACGGGCCGTCCTTGATCGGTGAGCGTGCCACGACTGCCGGGGTGCTGCGTTGTCAACCTGAGACACTTCTGTCCGGCCGCCCCCGGGGGTGCGCGGCCGGCCGGTCCCGGGGCGGCAAAACGCTAAAGTCACGCTATGAGCATCGAGGTCGAGGTCATTGCTGACATCACCGACGAAGATCTGGCCGCCGTCAACCGGCTGATCCCGCAGCTGTCCCGGTCGGCGCCGCCGCTGACCGGCGACGCGCTCGCCCAGATCGTCTCCTGGGACGGCAACCACCTGCTCATCGCCCGCGACGGGGACCGCGTGGTCGGCATGCTGACGCTGGTCACGTTCCCGATCCCGACCGGCCTGCGCGCCTGGATCGAGGACGTCGTGGTCGACGAGACCGCCCGCGGCCAGGGCGTCGGGGCGGCGCTGACCCGGGCGGCGGTCCGGCACGCGCAGGCGGCCGGCGCCCGCACCGTCGACCTCACCTCGCGCCCGTCCCGGCAGGCGGCCAACCGGCTGTACGAACGGCTCGGCTTCGAGCTGCGGGAGACCAACGCCTACCGCTTCGCCACCCAGTCCTAGCTGTACTGATCAGGGACGTTGGTTGAGGTCGTGTGACGACACGATCTGAATGAGCTTGGAAGGCGAAGACCTCCGGGCGTGGAGTGGAGCTGTCTAGGAACCAGTTCCGCCGCCCAGGAGGTCTTCGTGTCCCACGCTAACGCTGCCCTGACCCCACGCGCCCGTCTTAAGCTGGCCCGGCTTGTCGTCGATCATGGCTGGCCGGTCGCCCGGGCCGCGGAGCGCTACGACGTGTCCTGGCCAACCGCGAAACGGTGGGCCGGCCGGTACCGCCAGCTGGGGCCCGAGGGGATGGATGACCGGTCCTCCCGGCCGCACCGGTGCCCGCACCGCACCCCCCAGCCGGTGGTCCGGCAGATCGTGCACCTGCGGTGGAAGCAGCGGCTCGGGCCCGTGGAGATCGCGGACCGGACCGGCCTGGCGCCCTCCACCGTCCACGCGGTGCTGGTCCGCTGCCGGCTCAGCCGGCTGACCGCGATCGACCGGGCCACCGGGGAACCGGTCCGCCGCTACGAGCACGACCACCCCGGCTCGCTGGTCCACGTGGACGTCAAGAAACTGGGCAACATCCCCGACGGCGGCGGCTGGCGTTATGTCGGCCGCGCCCAGGGAAGGCAAAACCGCAAAATCACCGGCCACCGCACCGGCCAGCGCAGCCGCGACTACGGCCACCCGCTGGTCGGGACAGCCTTCATTCATACCGTCCTGGATGACCACTCCCGCCTGGCCTACTCCGAGATCTGCGCCGATGAGACCCGGGAAACCGCCGTCCTGGTGCTGCGCCACGCGGCCGCCTGGTTCACCGCCCGCGGCGTCCGGATCGAGCGCGTGCTGTCAGACAACGGGGCCTGCTACCGGTCGAAACTATGGGCCGCTGCCTGCGCCGAACTCGGCATCATCCCCAAGCGCACCCGCCCCTACCGGCCCCAGACCAACGGCAAAATCGAGCGGTTCCACCGCACCCTGGCCGAAGGATGGGCCTTCAAGAAGTTCTACGCCAGCGACCACGCCCGCCGCGCAGCGTTCCCAGCCTGGCTCCACCACTACAATCACCACCGGCCCCACACCGCGATCGGACGCTCAGCGCCCATCACCAGGTTGACCAACGTCCCCGGACAGTACACCTAGCGGGCCAGGCGGCCGGTCGGCGCACCCGCCTCAGGCGCGAATGTGCACGCGGATCCGGTCGATGACCGCGTCGAGCACCGTCCGCAGCGCCACCGTGTCGTGCCGGATCTGGGTCATCAGCATGCCGCCCTGGACGGCGGTGAGCATGGCCAGCGCCAGCGCGTCCGGGTCGGCGTCCGGGCTCAGCTCGCCGCGGTCGCGCATCGCGACTAAGCCGTCGCGGATGGCCGCTTCCCAGCGGGCGAACCCGGCCGCCAGGTCGGCCCGCGCCTCGGCGTCGTGGTCGGCCAGCTCGGCGGCCAGCGAGCCGAGCGGGCAGCCGCCCTCGAAACGCCGGGCCTGCTGGAGGTCGACGATCGCGTCCCGCCAGGCTTCCAGCGCCTCGAAGCTGTCCAGCCGGCTCAGGAGCGGGCCCTGGATGCGCAGCACGCTCTCCGTCTGCACCGCGATAACGGCTTTGACCAGGGACTTTTTGTCACCGAAGTAGTGGTAGATCTGCGACGGGCTGATGCCCCCGACCCGCTGCAGGTCGTCGGTGGTGGTGCCGGCCACGCCGTTCCTGAACATCTGGGCCGCCGCGATGGTCAGGATCCGCTGCCGGGTGGCCCGGCCCTTGCGGGTCAGCTGGTGCGGCTGCTTCGCGTCCATCGGTGCAGTGTATGCCGATTATTGGAGCAATTAATCTATTTTTTAAAAGGTGCTACCGGGCCGAGGTGAACCGTGGACCGGGCTGGCGCGACCTACAGGTAAGGGTCGCTCCTCTCCGTAACCTTAAACGTACTAAACGGAGTAATTAATGGTCAATACCGTATGGGTGCCCTGGTCCTCGGCCTGACGGGCGTCCCGCATTGGCCGCATCGGCCGCATAAGCCCGGCGGGCCGGCCTACTCGTCTTCGGCCCGGGGGAACGCCTTCATGAGCTGGCGGCGCAGCATCCGGTACTGGGTGGCGTAGCCGGAGGACGCGGCGTGCTCCCGGTAGGCGATCGCGTCGTCGAGGGCGGCCAGCAGCTGCTGGTGCTGGGCCGGGGAGATCGTCTGCGCGGGAGGCACGCACCAGGCCAGCTGGACCTCGTGACCGGCATCGAAGCGGGCCCGGGTGCCGTTCGGGGCCGGGTGGCCGCGCCAGTGCTGCCAGCCGTCGCCCGGCTCGAACATGCCGGCCCAGTTGCCGCAGGCCGAGCAGTACGGGGCGGTCTCGCTGTCCAGCGGAAGGCTGCGGACGGCGTCGCCGTCCTCGTTGCCGGTGTGAGCCGTGGTGGTGCTGATGGTCATCGTCGCCGGGTTCCTCTCGCCAAACGTTGGAATATGAATTAAAAGACGCTTTGGGCCGGCCGCGGGAGCACAGCCTGCGGACTTGTTGCGCAGACGTTACCGGCGCCGCAGGGCGGGCGCGGCCTGACCGGGCTGGACGGCCGGGTCCGGCGAGGGGGACCGGCGGGCCGTCAGCGCCGTCACCGCGAGCCCGGCCGCGACGGGGATCAAGGTGAGCTGCGGCAGCTGGTAGCGCCAGTCGAACGGCGCGAACGCCGCCGCCGCGACCAGCGCGGTCACCGCGCTGCCGGTGAACGCCAGGTTAGCGGTTCGCAACCCCCGTCCGCGGGAACGCCGCGCCATCGGGGTCAATCCGGCCAGGGCGATGAGCAGGCAAAACGCCAGAACTGGGCCGGGAACGTAGCAATACCGGCCGTAGCCGGACAGGAACCGGGCCAGCTGCGGCTGGACCGCCGGGCTGGTGTGCCCGTACTGGCGCACGTCCGGCTGTACCTCCGCGTACGGCATCAGCTGGGTCTGGAACTTCAGGTAGGTGACCGGGTACCGTTCGGGGCCGTTCCCGCGGACCGGGGAGAAGCCGTAGGCCAGGTCGGCCCCGACCGCCTTGAAATAGTCCTGCGGCTGGTGTTCCAGCACCCGGGTGCTGAAGTTGAGCAGCACGCTCTGCCGGGTCTGGCCGGCCGGCGGCTTGAACGTCCAGGCCGGTGAGTACACCGACCACATGTAGGCATCGTAGTTCCGCTGGCCCGGGGGTTCCCGGGGGCACAGCGGCCGCTCGTCGGCGGGCAGCGACAGCCCCTGGCAGTCGGCGAAGTCGACCACCCGGCCGTACAGGAACGTGCCGTTGTAGCCGGTCAGCCCGAACGATCCGTGTGCGCTGGCGTACCAGCCCGCGTAACCGAGCACCGGCAGCAGGAAGCAGCCCGCCA
The DNA here is from genome assembly GCA_019240215.1 of Actinomycetota bacterium. Classification (GTDB taxonomy): domain Bacteria; phylum Actinomycetota; class Actinomycetes; order Streptosporangiales; family Streptosporangiaceae; genus Bog-532. Next base: position 49,259 of record JAFAYQ010000053.1, read on the forward strand.
CCAGCGCCGCCCGGCTGGCCAGCCGCCGCCCCGGGCGCACCGCCAGCGCCAGGTAGAGCAGCGCCGGCACGATCAGCGCGAGGTCGGCCACCCGGGTCACCACCGCCGCCCCCAGCAGCAGGCCGGCCCCGGCGGCGGCCACCCGGCCCAGGCGCGAGCCCCGCCACACCAGCACCGCCAGCCCCGCGAACACCAGCAGGGCGGCCGCGACGTCGCTGAGCACGTACTGTTCCAGGTCCAGCTCGAGCGGGTCGAACAGCACCGGGACGGCGGCCAGCGCGGCCAGCCAGCGGCGGCTGCCGAAGTGCACCAGCAGCGCGTAGATCGCGGCCCCGGCCGCCAGCCCCAGCAGGTGCTGTACCACCGGGACGAGGATCAGTGAGTGCAGCCCGGCGGCCGGGATGATCATGATCGAGTAACCACTGGGCCGGATGGTGTCCGGTGACCAGTGGCCGGCGGCGAACCGGGCCGCGTAGCGCAGGTAGCGGTCGCTGTCGGGGAAGATCAGGGCCGGCCGGTAGGCGGCCAGCACGACCGCCCGCAACGCGGCCGCCAGCACCAGCAAGGCGGCGATCAGCCAGTGCCGCCGCAGCCCGCGGCCGACGGTGGCGGCGTGGCCACGGGCAACCGGGCCGGCCTCGTCAGCCATGTTTTTCGTGCAGCAGCAGGAGCGTGTAGGCAGCCAGCGTGGAGTCGTCGGTGATGACGCCCCGGCTGATCATCTGCTCGAACTCGTCCCGGGTGACCCACTGCTGGCGCATGTCCTGCTCTTCCGGCTCCCGGTCCGGGGTGCCCGGCTCCAGCCCGGTGGCCAGGAACAGGTCGCAGCCCTGGTTGGTGGTGCCGTGCGAGCAGTGCAGGAAGCCCAGGCGGGTCAGCTCGCGGGCGCGGTAGCCGGTCTCCTGGCGCAGCTCGAGCCGGGCCAGGTCCTCGGGCTCGCCGGTGGTGCCGTGCGGCCAGCCGCCCTGCGGGAACGACCAGCTCCGGCGCTGGATCGGGTACCGGTACTCCTCGACCAGGTGGAAGCCGCCGTTGTCGGCCGGGACGACCAGCGCGAAGTCGCGCTTTTCGACGACCGCGTAGGTCCCGCGCGACCCGTCCCGCCGCTCGATCCGGTCTTCCCGCAGCCGGATCCAGGGGTCGGCGTAGACGACCCGGGAGTCCAGGGTCCGGATGTCGGGTGGCAGGCTGGGCACGGCCCCCAGGTTACTGGTCCTGGCGGGCCCGGTCTTGGCGTGCACTGCGCCGGGCGCGGATGGCCGCCGCCCCGAGGGCGCCGGCGATCGGCAGCGTGACCAGCGCGGGCAGCTGGTAGCGCCAGGAGAACTCGTACAGGTCGGCCCCGAGTAGCGCCGCCACCCCCAGCCCGGTGACGATCAGGCAGGCCAGGGCGGCCGAGTTGTCGGCCCGGCGCCGGGCGGTGGCCACCCCGGCCAGCCCGGCCACCAGCGTGACCAGCAGGAACGGTCCCGGCGTCCAGCCGCCGTGCAGCTGGTAGTCGCGCAGGAAGGTGGCCAGCGGCCGGTCGGTCTGGGGCGCGCCGCCCCCGCCGGAGTTGTTGAACATCTGGATCGAGGTGGCCTCGGTGATGGCCAGCGGGTACATCGGCCAGCTGGTCTGGAACTGCCAGCGCGAGATCGGGGTGTCACCCGGGGACGTGTCGCGGGTCGGTGCGAACAATTTGATCGCGTCCGCGCCGATCGCCACCGCGACCCGCAGCGGCTGCTGCCGCAGCACCGCGTGGGCCAGGCCGACGGCGGTCTGCCCGTGGCCGGCGCCGTCGGGCAGGCTGGCGGTGTAGGCGGGCGAGGTCGGGTCGTTGACCAGGCCGTCGATGCCGAACGAGCGCACCTGGGCCGGGGTCGGGCACATCGCCCGCTCGTCGGCGGTCAGGTGCAGGGTGGCGCAGTCGGCGGCGGCCGCCGCCCGCCCGTAGACGACCACGTCACCCTGGTTGGACAGCTCGAAGCCGCCGCCCAGAATGAGGGCCGAGTAGGCCATGTAGACCAGGACCGGCATCGCGAAGCTGAACGTGACCAGCAGCCCGTGTCCCAGCCGGGCCCGCCAGCCGCGGGCGGCCAGCACGCAGAACAGCACCGCGGGCAGGATCAGGATCTCGCCGACCTGGCGGATGGTGGCCGACGCACCGAGGATGAAGCCGGCCAGCGAGATGGCGGTGAGCGACGGGCGCGGCCGCCAGGCCAGGAGGACCAGCCCGGCCACGATGAACGCCTCGAACGCCACGTCGGGCATGATCGTCTGCTCCATCTGGAGCTGATAGGCGTCCAGCAGCACCGGCGCCGCCGCCAGCGCCGCCGCCCAGCGCGGGGCGTGCCAGCGGATCGCGACCAGGTAGAGGGCGACCGCCATGGCCAGGCCGAGCAGGTGCTGGACCGCGGCCACCACGGCCAGGTCGCCCAGCCAGGTCACCGGGGCGAGCAGCAGCCGGTACCCCTGCGGGTCGTACTTCTGCAGCCCGTCGATCAGGTACTTGGGGGAGTCGATGTAGAGCAGCGCGGGCCGGTAGGCGAGCTGGGTGACCACCCGCAGGGCCAGCCCCGCCACCAGCAGCGCGGTCAGCAACCAGTGACGGCGTACCTGGCCGAGCGCGGCCCGTAGGGGCGGCCGGGACAGCTGCCGCCGGGGAGCCCGCGGCCGCTGGGCATGCGTGGGCGGCGCTCCCCGGGAAACGCTCAGAGTGTCCTGGGAGTCACCGTCAGCGGTCACTGCCATCCGACGCACTCGCTCAAGTAGAAGGCCACCGCCCCTGCCGCTGTCCGCTTGACCACATCGCAGGACCAGGCCACCCGCGCTACGCCGTGCGCTGCTGCCCGCCGCGGTCTCGGCCGGCCCCGGGCTCGAGGGCACAAGCGTGGCCTCCATTCTGCCCGACCGGCCCCGGTGCTGGTGGCCAGTCGCGCGGGCCGGTCAGCGGACCGTAATTTGGTTACATTCCGTGACAGAAAATCGGTAATCGGGTCGCAGCGGGGCGCTAACCGCCTGGCCGGTCCCAGCCCGCTCACTTGCGGAAATAGCCGGACCAAGGCTCCCGCATTTTATCGTTTTGGTAGCCAAGTGACTACTCTCGGTTCTATCTTTTTCGCCATGAACTCACCCGATGTAGCCGCGGCCCTCCATGCTGGCGCCCCGGATGCGGCCGGGCAACTGTACGACGCGCACGCGGAGGCACTGTTCCAGTACTGCTGGCTGACGCTCCGCCAACGCCCGCACGCGCAGGCGGCGGTGTGTGAGGTGCTCGTCCAGGCCGGCGCCCGGGTCGCCGAGCTGAGCGATCCGGGCACGCTGCGGGCGTGGCTGTTCACGCTGGCGCGGGCCGAGTGTCATCGTCACCCACTGCCGTCGCTCGGTGACACCGACGAGCCTATTGCCCGGCCGGAGCAGCAGGACGCCGCTTTGCGCATCATGGCCTGGAACTCCGTCATGTCCCTGGACCTGGTGGAACGGCAGGCACTCGACCTGAACACCCGGCACGGCATGACCGCGGCCGAGATCGGCCTGATCCTCGGGCTCCCGCTGCCGGGCACGACCGAGCTGCTGGCCAACGCCAAGACCACCCTCGAACGTGCGCTGGGGGCCGAGATCCTGGTCAGCCGGGACAGCCAGGAGTGCCCGGGGCGGACCGAGGCCATCCACGGCTGGACCGGCACGGTGACCCCGGCCTTCCGCGACCGGCTGCTCACGCACGCCGTTTCCTGCCCGCTCTGTGCCCCCCGGTTGCCGCGCAACGTGTCTCCCGGCCGGATCTTCGGCCTGCTGCCCGCCCCGGCGCTGGACAGTTCGGTGCGGCCCGAGGTCATCAGCCAGGTCGGCGAGCGGGTCCGGGCGCAGCTGGCCGAGTCGGTCGCTACCGTGGCCGAGGCGGCGGCTCCGCCGGTGCCGGCGCCCGAGCCGGTGTCGGCAGCTGAGCCGGAGCCGGAGCTGCGCCGGGATCCACGGATGGAGCCGGAGGGCCGGCCGGCCGCGGCGCCGGTGCCCGTCCCGCCGGTGCCCGCCCCGACTGACCCGGTGCCGGCGGACCCGGCGGCCCCCAATCCGATCGTGCCCGACCCGGCCGCCACTCCCCACGCCGTCGCGGACGAAGTCCCGGCGAACGAGGCCCCGGAAGCCAGCTCTCCGGCGACGGTCAGCCCAGCGGCACCCCGGGCTCCCCAAGCAGCGGCGCGGCCAGAACCGGCCGCGTCGCATCCATCACCAGCGCCGCAGCAACCGCGGGCGGCGCGCCCTCCCCAGTCCCAGAAATCCCGCTCGCCCCAGAAGCCCGAGAAGCGGCGCGGCTTCCGGCTGTTCGCCGGCCTCGGCGCCGCCCTGGTCGCCCTCGGGGTCGCGGCCGGTCTGACCTACGGCAGCCTGGGCAGCAACCGCGCCCAGCTGAGCGGGGCCGACAGCCGGTACGTGCCGGGCTCGCAGTCCTCGGCCGCGACCGGGTCGCAGGGACCGTTGCCGAGTCCGTACGCTCCGTCGCCCACCCCGCGGACCCACGGCCGGGGAGTCAAGTCCGCGCTGGCCTCGCCGGCCGCCGGGGCCGGCCACGCCGACGCGGTGGCCAGCGGCAAGGCGGGCAGCGGCAAGGCAGGCAGCGGGCCCCAGGGGGCGACGATCGTGACCCACGGCCAGGGGCCGCACCAGACGGTCACCGTGGCGCTGCGCCCGACCACCCGCGCCAGCACCGCCAGTGCGAACACCCACACCCAGACGGCCGCGCAGCTGACCGTCAGCCCGGCCGAGCTCGACCTGCCCGCCGGGCAGTCGAGCGGGACGGTCACCCTCAGCGTGTCCGGCGGCTCGATGTCGTGGACGGCCAGCGCCTCGTCCGGGGTGTCGGTGAGCCCGGCGGCGGGGCGAATCAGCAACGGCGGCACCGCCCAGGTCACGATCACCGTGCCGCGTCAGCACGGCAGCGGCGGCAGCGGGACGGTGTTCATCGACGGCGCCCAGGTGTCGGTCAGCTGGGCGGCGACCGCGCCCGCGAGCCCGTCGGCCCCGGCCGGCGGTTCCGGTGGGTCGGGCGGGGCCGGCGGGGCCCAGCCGTCCGGTCAGGCCAGCCCGCCCGCGCGCGGTGACCACCACCACAAGCCCGATCCGGGCGGGTCACCGGGCCCCGTCTCCTCCTGACCGCCGTCCCGGTGGCTGGCCAGCGGCGCGGGCTGGCCACCGGGACGGCCACAGTCAATAAGGTGGGGGCGTGACCGCAACCCCTGAGTCGCATACCGCGCTGGTCCGGCGTGCGCGCCGCATCAACCGCGAGCTGAAAGAGCTCTACCCCGAGGTCCACACCGAGCTCAACTTCAGCTCGCCGCTCGAGCTGATCGTCGCCACCATCTTGTCGGCCCAGACCACCGACGTGCGGGTCAACCTGGTGACCCCGGCGCTGTTCGCGCGCTACCCGGCGGCCGCCGACTACGCGGCCGCCGACCGGGCCGAGATGGAGAAGATGATCCAGTCGACCGGCTTCTTCCGGGCCAAGACCAACAGCCTGATCGGGCTCGGTCAGGCGCTGTGCGAGCGGTACGGCGGTGAGGTCCCGGCCAAGCTGGCCGACCTGGTCACGCTGCCGGGGGTCGGCCGCAAGACGGCCAACGTGGTGCTCGGCAACGCCTTCGGCATCCCCGGCATCACCGTCGACACCCACTTCGGCCGGCTGGCCCGCCGGTTCGGCTGGACCACCGAGACCGACCCGGTCAAGGTCGAGACCGAGGTCGGCGCGCTGTTCCCGCGCAAGGAGTGGACCGACCTGTCGCAGCGGATGATCTGGCACGGCCGCCGGGTCTGCCACTCCCGGCGCCCCGCCTGCGGAGCGTGCGGGCTGGCCCGCTGGTGCCCGTCCTACGGCGAGGGACCGACCGACCCGGTGGTGGCGGCCAAGCTCGTCAAGACCGGCCCGTTCTCGTGACCTCCCGCGCGGCCGAGGCCCCGGACGACCGGCCACCGGCCCCGCGCTGGCTCACCGACCTGGCCGCGGCGGCGGCCCAGATGGACGTGATCGCGCCGCTCCAGCCACCCAAGACCGGCGGCCGCCCCTCGGCCGTACTGGTGCTGTTCGCGGAGGGCCCGGCCGGCCCCGACCTGCTGTTCATCCAGCGCAGCCAGCGGCTCCGGCAGCACGCGGGGCAGCCGGCCTTCCCCGGCGGCGGCATCGACCCGGCCGACTCCGGGCCCGTCGCGGCCGCGCTGCGGGAGACCGCCGAGGAGGCCGGGGTCGACCCCGACAGCGTCGAGGTCCTGGCCACCCTGCCCGAGCTGTTCATCAGCCGCAGCGGCTTCCGGGTGGTACCGGTGCTGGCCTGGTGGCACACCCCCGGCCCGGTCTCGGCGGTGAGCCCCTACGAGGTGGCCGCGGTGGAGCGGATCAGCGTGGCCGAGCTGGCCGATCCGGCCAGCCGGGTAACGGTTTGGCGGCCCGGCCGCCTGCTCGGTCCCGGCTTCCAGGTCAAGGGTCTGCTCATCTGGGGCTTCACCGCCGCCCTGGTAGATCGCCTGCTGGCGCTGGGTGGCTGGGAGGTCCCGTGGGATCGCGGGGTAGTTCGGGAGATAACGGCAGACGGCGGACCCGGTGAAGTGTTCCCGGGCACCGAGGAACGCCCTATACCGTAATTCTCGTGCACGCTGATTTGCTGGACCTGGCGCTCCTGGTGATCGCGGCCGCGTTCGCGGTGTCGGGTTACCGGCAGGGCTTCGTGGTCGGCGCGCTCAGCTTCGCCGGGTTCCTGGGCGGCGCGGTCGCCGGCGCCCTGTTCGCCCCCGCCATCTCCCGGGCCATCGTCGGCGGCCAGAACCAGCAGGACCTGGTGGCGGTGGTCATCCTGGTGCTGCTGGCCATCATCGGCCAGTTCGCCGCCTCGGCCATCGGCACCGCGTTGCGCTCGCACATCAACTGGCGCCCGGCCGCGTTCCTGGACAGCGTGGGCGGCGCGTTCGTCAGCGTGCTGTCGGTGCTGCTGATCGCCTGGGTCATCGGCTCGGTGCTGGTCGCCTCGCCCTTCAGCGGGGTGGTGGCGCAGGTCAACAACTCGGCGGTGCTGCGCACGGTGGACCGGCTGATGCCGAGCACCGCGCGGACCATGTTCTCCGACTTCCGGCGGCTGCTGGCCAGCGGGCCGTTCCCCGAGGTGTTCAGCGGGATCGGGGCCGCTCACGTGCTGTCGGTCGCCCCAGCCGACAACGCGGTGCTGAACAGCCCCGGCTACCTGGCCGCCCGCAGCCGGGTGTTCAAGGTGCGCGGCACCGCCCCTAGCTGTTCGCGGGTCATCGAGGGGTCCGGTTTCGTCTACGCCCCCGACCACATCCTCACCAACGCCCACGTGGTGGCCGGAGTCACCGAGGGTCTGCAGGTCTACTCCGGGAGCGGCGTCGCCCACAAGGCGACGGTGGTGTTCTACGACCCCCAGGTCGACATCGCCGTGCTCGACGTGCCGGGCCTGGACATGGCCCCGCTCAGCTTCGCGGGCCCGGCTCAGGTCGGGTCGGAGGCGGTGGTCGCCGGCTACCCCCTCGACCACGACTTCACCCAGGTCCCCGCCCGCATCGGCGACGTCCAGGACGCGACGGGTCCCGACATCTACCAGACCAGCCAGGTGACCCGGCAGATCTACGAGATCAAGGCCAACGTGGAGCCCGGCAACTCCGGCGGCCCGCTGCTGTCCCCGAGCGGCACCGTCTACGGCGTGACGTTCGCCGCCGCCGTCGGGGTGTCCGACACCGGCTTCGTCCTCACCGCCGCCGAGGTTGAGGCCGACGCCCACGCCGGCGCCACCAGCACGATCGGCGTCTCCACCGAAGGCTGCGACTAGTGCCCGACGCGGGCGCGGCCGGTACCTGGAAGCTGGGAGACCTGACCGTCAACCGCCTCGGCTTCGGCGCGATGCGGCTCACCGGCGACCGCCCGTTTGCGGCCGGGGTGCCCAGCGACCGTCAGCAGTCGATCGCGGTGCTGCACCGCGCGGTCGAGCTCGGCGTCAACCACATCGACACCGCGGCCTTTTACTTCTCCGCCCTCCGCTCCGCCAACGAGCTCATCAACACCGCCCTCGCTCCCTACCCCGACGACCTGGTCATCACCACCAAGGTCGGCCCCGGCCGCGACACCTGGGGCGAGTGGACCAACGCTGCCCGGCCCGACCAGCTCCGCGGCCAGGTCGAGGAAAACCTCCGCCAGCTGGGCCGCGACCAGCTGGACGTGGTCAACCTGCGCCGCATGCGCCAGGAGTCGATCGCCGAGCATTTCGGCGCCCTGGCCGACCTGCAGGCGACGGGATTGATCCGCCACCTCGGCGTCTCCGACATCGAGATCCGCCACCTGGACGAGGCGCTGGCGATCGCCCCGGTCGTCTGCGTCCAGAACCGCTTCAGCCTCGACGACCAGACCCACCGCGGCGTGCTCGACGCTTGCCGGGACAGGGGCACCGCCTTCGTCCCCTTCTTCGCCATCGCCGGCGGCCGCCGCTCGAGTGGTGGCCCGGCTGGCTCGTCCGCGGCAGTGGAAGAGGTCGCGCGGGGCCACGGCGTCAGCGCCGCTCAGGTCCGCCTGGCCTGGACCCTTCACCAGGGCCCGAACGTCCTCGCCATCCCCGGCACCAGCACCCCGGCCCACGTCGACGACAACGTGGCCGCCGCTGGTCTCCGCCTCACCGCCGACGATCTGCACCAGCTCGACGCCACGGCCTGACCGCAGCGCCCCGTGGGCCGGGTGTGACCCGAGCGCCGGGCGGGATGATCCACGAGGTTGGAGCACCAGCGCCGCGAAGCCGCCGCCAGCCGTCAGGGCTGAAGCGGCAGCTCCAGAGCGGCGGCCGGGACAGCGTCCAGGCCGCCGCTTTCGATGTGGGCGGCCAGGGCCTCGGCGGCGTCCGCCAGCGTAGTCACCGGGACCCCGTGCGGATCGGTGCCGGTGTAGGGACGGATGCGGGCCGCCGCCCGCCGCAGCAGCGTCACCGCCCCCGCCGCGTTACCCCGCCGCGCGTGGGTCAGCCCCACCGCCAGCTGGGCAAGCCCCTGCCAGAAATCCCGCTCCCCCTCCGGCGCCGCCTTCCAGGAAGCCTCCAGCACCTCGTGCGCATGGAACGGCCGCCCCTCGTCCAGCAGCCGCTGCGCTAGCGCCAGCGACTCCTCCGGCGGCAGCACCAGGTCATCAGGAACCCGCTCCTCGCCGAGAGAACCCCGCGGCAACGGCCGTCCCAGCCCATCCCGCGGCCGGGCATTCCGCGGACGCCCGGCCGCGTCGCGATCGCGGCGGCCCGGGGCGCCCGCCCCCGTCATCGTTCCGGCTCGGGATCCAGCAGCCACCCCGCCAGCTCATCATCGAACTTGCTGACCTGCTCCTCCTGCGGGAAGTGCCCGGCCCCATCGATCATGCGCCAGCGATAAGACCCCTCGACGTGACGCCCAGCCCCGCGCGCGGTCCCCGGCAGCACCCGAGTGTCCAGCGCCCCGTGGATCTGCAACGTCGGGGCGATGATCGGGACCCGCATGCGCTGCGTATACCGCAGCCCGTCAGCCCGCAGCGTGGAGCGGAAGAACCAGCGGTAGTACTCCAGCGCCGAGTGCGCCACCGACGGGATCTCCATCGCCCGCCGGTAGATCAGCTCGGTCTCCAGATCCGGCCAGCCCGGCCCGGACCACTCGGTCAGCATCTCACCGACCAGCTCGGCGTCGTTCCTGGTGAGCTGGCGCTCCGGCAGCATCGGCACCTGGAACGTCAGCAGGTGGGTGTTGCGGCCGCGGTGCGTAATGGGCTCAGCGAACAAAGCACCCCGGGCCTTCAGCGGGTGGGCGGCCGAGACCACGGCCAGGCGGCGGACCATCTTGGGAAAGTAGGCGCCGACCGTCCAGGCGACCAGGCCACCCCAGTCGTGGCCGACCACGATCGCGTTGGCCTCACCCAGCGCCCGGATCAGGCCGGCCACGTCGGACGCGGCGGTGACCAGGTCGTAGCCGCGGGGCGGCTTGTCGCTGCCGCCGTAGCCGCGCAGGTCGGCGGCGACCGCCCGGAAGCCCGCGGCGGGCAGGCTCACCAGCTGCTGGCGCCAGGTCCACCAGAACTCGGGGAACCCGTGCAGCATCAGCACCAGCGGGCCGTCACCGGCCTCGGCGACGTGGAACCGGGCGCCGTTGGCGCTGACGGAGCGGTGGGTCCAGGGACCCTCGATATGGATGGGTGACTCGGCCGAGCTGGTCATCGGGTCCGTGTCACCGCTCGGTGGGAGCTGCTATTTCCGGCTTCTTGGCGCTGGTGGCGCTGCCGCGCAGGGTGGAGATCGTCTCCTGCACGGTCGTCCGGGTGGTGCGCAGCCCGGTCACCCCGCGGATGCGCAAGATTGCGATCAGCGCCGCCAGGCCGATCAGGAGCAGGCAGGTGCCCGCCACGATCAGGAACGACGCCCAGCCCCAGATGTGCAGGGCCATCAGCCCGTAGGCGAAGGCGAAGCACAGCAGGACCAGCATCAGGCAGCCGACGAAGGCCGACATGGCCAGCAGCGCGGCGGCGATGGCGACGCGCTTGAGGTCCCCGGCCAGCTCGATCTTGGCCAGGCTGATCTCGCCCCGGATCAGCTGGGAGATGTCCTTCGCCGCCAAGGCCACGAGGTCACCCAGCGATTGCTCGCTTCCGTTCGCCCGCGACGTATTGGTCTGGGCCATCGTTGTCTCTCCCTCGTGCGCGATCATGCCGTGGCAGCTCATTATGCCGAACCGCCCAGCCAGGCTTCCAACCGCCACGCGCCAGGGGGCCCCGGCCCGCCCGCAGGAGGCCGGGACCCCGGTGCCTCAGTCCTCGGACTTGGCGGTGGGCAGCTTCTCCGAGATCAGGTCCATCACCGTGCTGTCGGTGAGGGTGGTGACGTCGCCCAGCGACCGGTGCTCGGCCACGTCCTGCAGCAGCCGCCGCATGATCTTGCCGGACCGGGTCTTGGGCAGCTCCGGCACCACCATGACCTGCCGCGGCCGGGCGATCGGCCCGAGCGCCTTGGCCACGTGCTGGCGCAGCTCGCTGACCAGCTCGTCGCCGCCCTCGGCGCCGTCGCCGCGCAGGATCACGAACGCCACGATGGCCTGGCCGGTGGTCGGGTCGCTGGCGCCGACCACGGCCGCCTCGGCCACCTTGGGGTTCGACACCAGCGCGGACTCGACCTCGGTGGTGGAGATGTTGTGCCCCGAGACCAGCATCACGTCGTCGACCCGGCCCAGCAGCCACAGGTCCCCGTCGGAGTCCTTCTTGGCGCCGTCGCCCGCGAAGTACAGACCGTCGAACTTGGACCAGTAGGTCTTGATGTAGCGCTCGTCGTCGCCCCAGATCGTGCGCAGCATCGACGGCCACGGCTCCCTGAGCACCAGGAAGCCGCCGCCGCCGTCGGGGACGCTCTGGCCCTGGTCGTCGACCACGTCGGCGACGACGCCGGGCAGCGCCTTCATGGCCGCGCCGGGCTTGCCCGCGGTGACGCCGGGCAGCGGGCTGATCATGATCGAGCCGGTCTCGGTCTGCCACCAGGTGTCGACCACCGGGCAGCGCCCGCCGCCGATGAACTCCCGGTACCAGACGTAGGCCTCGGGGTTGATCGGCTCACCGACCGAGCCCAGCAGCCGCAGGCTGGACAGGTCGTACTTGGCCGGGATGTCCTCGCCCCACTTCATGAACATCCGGATCACGGTGGGCGCGCAGTACAGGATCGTCACCTTGTACTTGTTGACGATCTCCCACCACCGGCCGCGGTCCGGGGTGTCCGGCGTCCCCTCGTACATGACCGAGGTGGCGCCGTTGGCCAGCGGGCCGTAGACGATGTAGGAGTGGCCGGTCACCCAGCCGATGTCGGCCGCCGTCCAGAAGATGTCGGTCTCCGGCTTGATGTCGAAGACCTCGTAGTGGGTCCACGAGACGCCGGTCAGGTAGCCGCCGGTGGTGTGCAGGATGCCCTTGGGCTTGGCGGTGGTGCCCGAGGTGTACATCACGTACAGCGGGTGCTCGGCGTCGTGGGCCTCGGCCGTGTGCTCGGCCGACTGCTGGTCGACGACGTCGTGCCACCAGACGTCGCGGCCCTCGGTCCAGTCCACGTCCTGGCCGGTGCGCCGGACCACCAGCACGTTGCGGACGTCCGGGCAGCTCTTCAGCGCCTCGTCCACGGCCGGCTTGAGGGCGCTGGCGTTGCCGCGCCGGTAACCGCCGTCGGAGGTGATGACGAAGTGGGCGTCGCAGTCCTGGATGCGGGTGCTGAGCGCGTCGGAGGAGAAGCCGCCGAACACGACCATGTGCGGCGCGCCCAGCCGGGCGCAGGCCAGCATGGCCACGACCGTCTCCGGGATCATCGGCATGTAGATCGCGACCCGGTCGCCCTTGTTGACCCCGAGCTCGGTGAGCGCGTTGGCCGCCCGGCAGACCTCGTCCTTGAGGTCGGCGTAGGTGATCGTGCGCTGGTCGCCGGGCTCGCCTTCCCAGTGGAAGGCGACCTTGTCACCGCGGCCGGCCTCGACGTGCCGGTCCACGCAGTTGACCGCGACGTTGAGCTTGCCGCCGACGAACCACTTGGCGAACGGGGGATTGCTCCAGTCGAGCACCTGGGTCCAGGGCTCGTCCCACTGCAGCCGCTCGGCCGCCCGCTCCCAGAAGGCGAGCCGGTCGGCCGAGGCTTCCGCGTAGGCGTCGGCGGTGACGTTGGCGTGGGCGGCGAGCTCCGGTGGCGGATCGAACCGGCGATTTTCCTTCAGCAGGTTCGAAAGTGTTTCTTTGGTCAACGCTGACTCCGATCATGCGACTCGCGGCTTTTGCGGCATTTTAAGTAGATTTATCGCAGGCAATTATTTTTCGTCGTCGCGATGAAAATGGACCCTCCTTGCCGCAGCCGTCCGGTTAGCGCGGGGCCGGCGGCGCGCATCGTGCGTCCGTCATGCCTCAACGTCGTTTGCTCGTCACAAGTTCATCGCTATCGTTCGCGCTACGCAAGAGTGGCCCGTTGGCCATGACGGGAACGCCCGGACAGACAGGGCATTACCGGCCCCCGGGGGCGCCGTTGAGCGGCGGAAAGGTTGCGTACGGTGACGACACGCCGCCGACGCACCCGCCACCCGCCTGGCCCCGGACATGCGAACGGCGCCCCCGAAAGGGCGCCGTCGCAATGCACTGTGTGCCGAGGTACCAGGCGTGCACCAGACCCGATATTGCCTGGTAGCGCGTGGGTTCCCGACCGCCGTGCTCGGACTTGTGGGTGTCCGTGAGTCCTTTGTACGACGAACACCGGGCCTTGGAAAGACCTGAACCGGCACCAATTAGTGACGTCTATCCGTACGCGTGATTACATGCCGTGAACTGGTGGTTCGGCGCCCGGTGACGGGGTCCCGCCCGCCGGCCGGGCTGCCCCGCCCGCCTGGCGGTAGGGCTCGGCGGTGAAGACCAGGATCGGCCAGCCGCGCCGGACCGCCTCCCGGCGCAGCGCCCGGTCGGGGTTGACCGCGGCCGGGTGCCCCACCGCGGTCAGCATCGGCAGGTCGGTGATCGAGTCGCTGTAGGCGTAACAGTCGGCCAGGTCGTAGCCGCGGCCGGCCGCCAGCTCGTGGATCTTGGCCGCCTTGGCCTCCCCGAACGCATAAAAGGCCACGTCACCGGTGTAGAGCCCGTCGGCCACCATCATCTGGGTGGCGATCACGGTGTCGGCCCCGAGCAGCGCCCCGATCGGGTCCACCACCTCGTGGCCCGACGCGCTGACCACGATGACGTCCCGGCCGGCGGCGTGGTGCTCGGCCACCAGCGCCCGGGCCTCGTCGTACAGGTGCGGGACGATGATCGTCTCGAGGTTGTCGCGGACGATCTCGCGCACCCCCTCGACCGGCCAGCCCCGGCACAGGCGGCTGGCCTGGCTGCGGATCCGCCCCATCTGCAGCTGGCCGGCTCCGGCCCGCTGGAACACCGCCTGCGCGAACAGGCCCCGCAGCATGGCCGCCCGCGAGATCAGGCCGCGCTCATAGAAAGGGCGGCTGAAGGCCAGCGTGCTCGATAGCGAGATGAGCGTCTTGTCGAGATCAAAGAAAGCAGCTTCGCCTGTCATCTCTTCACCAGCGCTATCCAGATCGACCGCACTGTGCTCTAATTCTCTTGCTGATCGACGCTGGGGGAACCGCCCGCGAACGCCAGGGGTGTTTTCGCGTGCACGGGATTAGGCAAGCCGGATTCTGGATAAGCTTTACTAGAAGGCCGTTCGGCTCCTCCCCCCCAGGGCCGGACGGTACGGCGGCTCCCGCTCTCCCCCCCGGCGGGAGCCGCCCCTTTCTCGCCCTTTTCGCTGCTCAGAAGCGTGTCGAGCAACGCCAGGGCCCCCTGCTTGGACAGTGGGGAGTTGCCGTTGCCGCACTTGGGTGACTGGATACAGGACGGGCAGCCCGCCTCGCACTCGCACGATGCGACCGCCTGCCGGGTGGCGGTGAGCCACCGGCGGGCCGCTTCGTATCCGCGCTCAGCGAAACCGGCGCCTCCTTCGTGTCCGTCGTACACGAACACCGTCAGCCGCCCGGTGGCCGGGTGCAGGTCGGTGGAGACCCCGCCGAGGTCGTAGCGGTCGCAGGTGGCGAACAGCGGCAGCAGGCCGATCGAGGCGTGCTCGGCCGCGTGGGCGGCGCCCGGCAGGTCCACCCCGGCCCGCTCCAGCTGCTCGGCCTGGGCGTCGGAGATCGTCCACCACAGGGCCCGGGTGCGCAGGGTCCGCGGCGGCAGGTCGAGCGGGGTCTCCCGCCCGAGCGTGCGGCCGTTGTCGGTGCGACGGCGGACGAACGAGGTCACCTGCCGGGTCACCTCGACGTCGCCGAAGCACACCTCGGCCTCGCCCCAGGCCATGCACTGGCGGGTGCCGATCACCTCGACGTCGGTCACCTGGCGGGCGGAGGTGACGTAGCCGGGGTCGGCCGCCCGCACCAGGGCGGCCCCGTCGTCCAGGTCCAGCGACTTGACCAGGTAGGTCTCGCCCTGGTGGAGGTAGGTGGCGCCCTGGTGGGCGAACAGCGGGGCCGACGGCTCGTCCACGGTGCCGATCAGCCGCCCGGTCGCCTCCTCGATGATCCGGACCGGCTCCGCCCCCGCCCCGCGCAGGCTGGTCAGCCGGGACGCGAGCGCCCGGTGGGTCCAGTACCAGCCAGAAGGCCGGCAGCGCAGCAGCCCCCGGCGGCAGAGGTCGTCGGCCACCGCCCGGGCGGGCGGCCCGAACAGCGGCAGGTCGTCCTCGGTGAGCGGCAGCTCGGCGGCGGCCGCGCACAGGTGCGGTGCCAGCACGTAGGGGTTGGCCGGGTCGAGCACGGTCGCCTCGACCGGGTGGCGGAGGATCTCCGGGTGGTGGACCAGGTAGGTGTCGAGCGGGTCGTCGCGGGCGATCAGCACCGCGACCGCGCGGTCGCCCCGGCGCCCGGCCCGGCCCGCCTGCTGCCACAGCGAGGCCCGGGTGCCGGGCCAGCCCGCGATCAGCACCGCGTCCAGCCCGGTGATGTTGACCCCCAGCTCGAGGGCGGTGGTGGTGGCCAGCCCGGTCAGCTCGCCGCCGCGCAGCGCTTTTTCGACGCCGCGCCGGTCCTCGGCCAGGTAGCCGGACCGGTAGGCGGCCACCCGCTCGGCGTGGCGGGCCGCCCCCTGCTCGGTCAGCAGCCGCTTGGTGTGCAGGGCGACCGACTCGGCCCCGCGCCGCGAGCGGACGAACGCCAGCGTGGAGACGTCCTCGCGGACCAGCCCGGCCAGCAGCTCGGCCGCCTCGGCGGTGGCCGCCCGGCGGACCGGCGCGCCCGCCTCGCCGCGGGCCTCGGTCAGCGGCGGCTCCCACATCGCGAACGACACCGGCCCGTGCGGCGAGCCGTCGGCCGTCACCTCCTCGGCGTCCAGGCCGGTCAGCTGGCGGGCGGTCATGCCCGGCTGGCTGGCGGTGGCCGAGGCGAGGACGAACGTGCAGGCACCGTCGGGGGCGTGGTGGGCGGCGATCCGCCGCAGCCGCCGGAGCACGTGGCCGACGTGGGAGCCGAACACGCCCTTGTAGCTGTGGCACTCATCCACGATCACGTAGCGCAGGTGGCTGAAGAACCCGGACCAGCGCCGGTGCTGGGGCAGCAGCACGTGGTGCAGCATGTCGGGGTTGGTGAGCAGGTAACCGGCGTAGGAGCGGGCCCAGTCGCGGTCGCCGCGGCTGGTGTCGCCGTCCAGCGCGGCCGCCCGCAGCCCCGGCAGCTCGAGCCCGCGCACCGCCGCCAGCTGGTCGGCCGCCAGCGCCTTGGTCGGCGCGATGTACAGCGCCGTGCCGCCCTCCAGGGCTCCGGTCAGGGCGGGCAGCAGGTAGCCGAGCGACTTCCCCGAGGCGGTGCCGGTCGAGATGATCACGTGACGGCCGGCCCGGGCGTGCTCGGCCGCCGCCACCTGGTGTGACCAGGGCACCTGGATCCCGCCGCGCCCGAACGCCTCGACGACCGGATCAGGCGCCCAGTCCGGCCAGCCGGCCGTGACCCCGGGCCGGGCCGGGATCTGCTCCAGGTGGATGAGCCGCCCGCTGCGCTCGCCCTCGCGGAGCATGCGCTCAGGCCCGGACAGGCCACCGGGTTCGGGCCCGGACTGGCCGCCCGGCAGCGACCGCAGCATCAGCCGCCGGGCGGTCGCGGCGGCGCCCGGAGCCCAGGCCGCCCGGGGGCCCGGGCCGCTTACTGGGTCACTGGGGACAGGCGTGATGGAAGCCACGGTTTTTCAGTGTCTCATCTGAGCCCGGGGCATGCCGGGCACTCGGAATTCGTATAGACATGACACCGGAGCGTGGTTGAATGCCCCGAGGATCAACCCGAGTCCCGGGTCCGCCGGACCGCGCGACACGAGCGGGACGCCCCGACGACGACGGTACGGCGCTGGAGGATTTCGTGGAACTGAAGCTGGGTCACCACACCAAGGACGGCATCGAGGTCGTCGATGTTGAGGGCGAGATCGACGTGTACACCGCACCGCGGCTCCGGGAGCTGCTGATCGATCTGGTCAACAAGAACAATTACAACCTTGTCGTAAATATGGAACGGGTGGAGTTCCTCGACTCTACCGGTCTGGGGGTTCTCGTCGGCGGATTGAAGCGTGTCCGCGCCTACGACGGGTCGCTCGACCTGGTCTGCACCCAGGAGCGGATCCTCAAGATCTTCCGGATCACCGGCCTGACCAAGGTCTTCGGCATCCACGACACCGTGGACGAGGCCATCGCCGCCCGCAAGTCCGAGAAGTAGGAGCGGCTGGCGATCGCTGGTGATGGCCACAGTTGAAGTCGAGTTCACGCCGCTGCCGGCCCACGTGCGGACGGCGCGGCTGGTCGCCACGGCCGTAGCCCGCCGCAGCGGGGTGGCCGAGGCGCTGCTGGACGAGGTCCGGCTGGCGGTGGGCGAGGCCTGCTCACGGGCGGTCGAGGCCCACCGGCGGCACTGCCCGGCCGAGCCGGTCAAGATCGAGCTGACCGACCTCGGTGAGCGGTTCGAGGTGGTGGTGACCGACTCGGCGCCCCCGGACGCGGAGACCGACCAGGGCGGTTTCGCCCCGGTCGCCGCGGTGTCGGCCACCAACGGCGGAAACCGCGGGCCGGGCGGCAGCCACGAGGCGCCGTTCCAGCCGGTGCCGGCCGAGACCCGGGACGCCGCCTTCCCGGCCGCGTTCGGGCTGGCGGTGATCACCGGGCTGGCGGACGATGTCCAGGTCTCGTCGACCGATTCCGGGCTCAGCGTCCGGATGAGCTGGCCGGCCGCCCCGGCGGGCCGGTAGCTCCCCGCTCCCCGCCCGGAAGGCATGGGCCGCGGGCCAGGCGTGTCGTCACCGCCTGGCCCGCACGGCCGGTCCGGCCCCGGTCTGACCCAATTTCGGGCTGCCCTTCCACGCTCACAAGCTGCCCGTTTCCCGCCGCTCCGGCCACCTAGGGCAGTTGCCGCATTCCCCGACATAATATGTCGTTTTGATAGCACTCATATAACAGAAGTGTCTCTAAACTGTTAGGGTCGGCGCCGTCTTTACCATTGCCGCCCGCCCTGCGTAGACTCCCGCCACTGTGTTGGTGGCGTTACTGCTCAGTAGGCCACCTGCCCGGCGCCGGGAGTGGCGGATCGCCGCCCCGGACGCGCCGAACGACGCGGCCAGTGCGGACAGCTTCGCGCACGGCCGGCGGGCGCGGGTATCGCCTGGTATGAGGGTCAAGGAGGACACGAATTGTCAAGGCTTAATGCCGTGGCCGCAGCGGCCGGGCCCGTCAGCGTAAAGGGCGGGAACCTGGTTCTGATCATCATCGCCGGGGTGGTGGCGCTGCTGGCGCTGGGGGTGGCGTTCCGGCTGGTGCGCGAGGTGCTGGCCTCGAGCCAGGGCACCGAGCGGATGCAGGAGATCTCGAAGGCGGTCCAGCAAGGAGCGGCCGCCTACCTGCGGCGGCAGTTCCGGACGCTGGCCCCGTTCGTGGTCATCCTCTTCGTCATCCTGCTGTTCCTGCCGGCCGACGACACCGCGGTGCGCTGGGGCCGGAGCGGGTTCTTCCTGCTCGGCGCCTTGTTCTCCGGTCTCACCGGGTTCACCGGCATGTGGCTGTGCGTGCGCGGCAACGTCCGGGTGGCCGCGGCCGCCCGTGAAGACGGCTACAACCGGGCGATGCGGATCGCGTTCCGGACCGGCGGCGTGGCGGGCATGTTCACCGTCGGCCTCGGCCTGCTGGGCGCGACGATCGTGGTGCTGATCTACAAGGGCAACGCGCCCGAGGTGCTCGAGGGCTTCGGCTTCGGTGCCGCCCTGCTGGCCATGTTCATGAGGGTCGGCGGCGGCATCTACACCAAGGCCGCCGACGTCGGCGCCGACCTGGTCGGCAAGGTCGAGCAGGGCATCCCCGAAGACGACCCGCGCAACGCGGCCACGATCGCCGACAACGTCGGGGACAACGTCGGTGACTGCGCCGGCATGGCGGCCGACCTGTTCGAGTCCTACTCGGTCATGCTGGTCGCCTCGCTGATCCTCGGCAAGGCCGCGTTCGGCAACGACGGCCTGGTGCTGCCGCTG
Organism: Actinomycetota bacterium; assembly: GCA_019240215.1. Lineage (GTDB taxonomy): Bacteria > Actinomycetota > Actinomycetes > Streptosporangiales > Streptosporangiaceae > Bog-532. The sequence goes on from JAFAYQ010000053.1 coordinate 68,274, forward strand.
TTCATCCCGGCCATCGGCATCATCACCGCGATCATCGGCATTTTCCTGGTCCGGCCGCGGTCCGGTGACCGCAGCGGGATGACCGCGATCAACCGCGGCTTCTTCATCTCGGCGGCGCTGTCCATCATCGGGGTGGCCGTCGCCTGCTTCACCTACCTGCCCAGTCACTTCAGCGCCCTGAAAGGCGTGACCGACAGCAGCATCCTGAAGTACAACGGCAGCCCGCAGTGGATCGCCTTCGGCGCCATCCTCATCGGCATCGTCCTGGCCAGCACCATCCAGCTGCTGACGGGCTACTTCACCGAGACCAACCGGCGCCCGGTCAAGGACATCGGCGAGAGCTCGCTGACCGGTGCGGCCACCGTCATCCTGTCCGGCATCTCCACCGGCCTGGAGTCGGCCGTCTACTCGGCCCTGCTGATCGCGGCCGCGGTGTTCGGCGGCTTCCTGCTCGGCACCGGCAACGCCACCGTCGCCCTGTTCGCGGTGGCGATGGCGGGCATCGGCCTGCTCACCACCGTCGGCGTCATCGTCTCGATGGACTCGTTCGGGCCGGTCACCGACAACGCTCAGGGCATCGCCGAGATGTCCGGCGACGTCGAGGGTGAGGGCGCCCAGATCCTCACCAACCTGGACGCGATCGGCAACACCACCAAGGCCATCACCAAGGGCATCGCGATCGCGACCGCCGTGCTGGCCGCGACCGCCCTGTTCGGCTCGTTCCGCGACACCGTGGAGACCGCCCTGGGCGCGAAGTCCGGCACGTTCAGCCTGTCGGTGGACCGGCCCAACGTCCTGGTCGGCCTCATCATCGGCGCGGCCGTGGTGTTCATGTTCTCCAGCCTGCTGATCATGGCGGTCGGCCGGGCCGCCCAGCGGGTGGTGCTCGAGGTGCGCAAGCAGTTCCGTGAGCACCCGGGGATCATGGAGGGCACCGAGACCCCCGAGTACGGCGCGGTCGTCGACATCTGCACCAAGGACTCGCTGCGGGAGCTGGCCACCCCCGGCCTGCTGGCCGTGCTGACCCCGATCGCGGTCGGGTTCGCGCTCGGCTACGCCCCGCTCGGCTCGCTGCTGGCGGGCGCGATCGCGGCCGGTGTGCTGATGGCGGTGTTCCTGGCCAACTCCGGTGGGGCCTGGGACAACGCCAAGAAGCTGGTCGAGGACGGCAACTACGGCGGCAAGGGCTCCGACGCCCACGAGGCCACGATCATCGGCGACACGGTCGGCGACCCGTTCAAGGACACCGCCGGCCCGGCCATCAACCCGCTGCTCAAGGTGATGAACCTGGTCTCGCTGCTGATCGCGACCAGCGTGGTCAAGTACGCCAGCAACACCGGCCTGCGGGTCGGGGTGGCGCTGGTGGCGGTGATCATCATCGTCGGGGCGATCGTGTTCTCCAAGCGCCGTGGGTCCGGCATGGGTGACGGCGACGGCGCCAGCACCGAGGTGGCCGGCTCGGTCGACGCCATCACCCCGGAGCCGGAGACCCCGGCCGTCACCGAGACGGTGGAGGTCATCGAGATCATCGAGACCGTCCCGGAGGCGCCGGAAGGCGCCAACGGCCAGGACCCGTCGACGGTGCGCAAGGCACCCGGCAGTGATGCCTGACCGGTAACCACCGAAAGGCGGGCTGGCACCTCAGGTGCTGGCCCGCCTTTTATTTATATTTAAAGGGTCTCTACGGCTCGGCGTCGGCCGCTTCCACCTCGTCGCTGGAGATGCCGAGCAGGTAGAGCACCGTGTCCAGGTAGGGCACGCTCAGCGCGGTGTCGGCCGCGTCCCGGACCATCGGCTTGGCGTTGAACGCGATGCCGAGCCCGGCCGCCGCGATCATGTCGAGGTCGTTGGCGCCGTCGCCGACCGCCACCGTCTGGCTCAGCGGCACCCCGGCCTGATCGGCGAACCGGCGCAGGGCGGCGGCCTTGCCCGCCCGGTCGATGACCTCACCCGCCACCCGGCCGGTGAGCTTGCCGCCGGCGATCTCGAGCACGTTGGCGGCCACGTAGTCGATGCCCAGCGCGGCCGCCAGCGGGTCGATGATCTCGGTGAACCCGCCGCTGACGATCCCGCACCGGTAACCCAGCCGTTTCAGCGTCCGGATCAGGGTGCGAGCGCCCGGGGTCAGCCGCAGCTCACCGCGGACGCCGTCGAGCACGTCCTCGCTGAGCCCGGCCAGCAGCGCCACCCGCTCCCGCAGGGACGCCTCGAAGTCCAGCTCCCCGCGCATGGTCGCCTCGGTCACCTTGGCCACCTCGGCCGCGCAGCCCGCCCGGTCGGCCAGCAGGTCGATGACCTCGTCCTGGATCAGGGTGGAGTCCACGTCCATCACGATCAGCCGCATGGCCCGGCGCTGCAGGCCGCCGCGCTGGACGGCCACGTCCACCCGCCGCTGGGCCGCCTCCCGGGACAGCTCGGTCCGCAGGGTGGCCGGGGCGGCCCCCGACACGTCAAGCTCCACGCAGGTCACCGGGTCCGAGGCGAGCCGGGTGATCCGGTCGATGTTGGCCCCGCTGGCCGCGATCCGGCCCGCGATCGCGTTGATCGCCTCCGGCGACAGCGGGCTGCCGAGCAGCGAGACGTGCAGCCGCCCGCGCCGCCGGGGCGCGTCCGGCGAGCCGGTGGTGATCTCGGCGTCGAGCCCGAGGTCAGCCGCCAGCGCGCTGACGTTCCGGTGGATGGCGGTCAGGTCAGGCGGGGCGGCCGAGGCGCACAGCACACCGAGGACCAGGCGGCCACGGATGACCACCTGCTCGATGTCCAGCACGCTCAGCTCGTGCCCGGTCAGCGCCCCGAACAGGCGCGAGGTCACCCCGGGCCGGTCCCGGCCGGTGAGGGTGATCAGCAACGTGGTCCGCGTGGCATTCATCGCGCAGTAACGGTACCTGGCCCGACGCGGTGTCATCCTCGAGAACGATGCGCCGGGCGGATGCGCTGGCTACCGTCGTGGCGTGATGAGGGATCGCCTAGCTGAAGGCGCCGGGGTGCCCGCCAGGCGCTGGTTTCCCGCTGGGGTCGCGCAGAGCCAGTGGCTGGCCGCCGTCGTGCTTGCCGCCGCGGCCGGAACTGTCGTGCTCACGATAGCGGCCTGGCTGCAGGTCAACCAGGAGGGGGCGGCACAGCTCATCCCGCTGCTGGTCTGCCTCCCGGTCGTCGTGCTGCGGCGCTGGCCGCTGCCGGTACTCACAGTGGTGACTGTCGCCGCCGGCGTGGTCACGGCCACCGGCAAGGCCTCGTTGCCATTCGGCGTCATGGTCGGGCTGGCGTCGTATTTCGCGGTCCTGGGACTGCCCAGGCCCAGGTCGGTCGTGCTCGCCGTGACGGTGGCGGCGGCGCTGGGCGTGGCGGTGGTGTACTCGGCGTTCGCGGTCGGGACCGCGCAGCTCGCAGCCGAGGCCACCGAGAATTTCGTGCCGCTGGCGGGGGCGTGGTTCATCGCGGACAGCGTCGCGGCGCGGCGGCGCTACCAGGCAGGCCTGACCGCGCAGGCCGAGCGTGAGCGGGCTGCTGAGGTCCGGGAGGAGCGGGTGCGCATCGCCCGCGAGATGCACGACGTGGTCGCGCATGCCCTCGCAGTGATCACGGTCCAGGCGGGGGTCGGCAGGTGCCTGGCGGGCAGGCGCCCGGATCAGGCAAGCTCCGCGTTCGGATCGATCGAGACGATCAGCCGGACGGCCCAGGACGAGCTGCGCGTCGTGCTCGGCCTGCTCCGCGACGGGGAGGCCGGGACAGCGCCGCTGGCGCCGGTGCCGAGGCTGATCGACATCAAGGACCTGGCCGACACGGTCCGGGCCTCCGGCATACTCGTGGACCTGCGGATGGAGGGGACCAATCACCGGCTCTCCCCGTCGCTGGAGCTGTCGGTCTACCGCGTCATGCAAGAAGCGCTGACCAACGTCGTGAAGCACGCGCCCGGCGCCCGGGCGGTAGCTGAGCTGACCGTCTCGGCCGGGAAGGTCCGCCTCGATGTCCGCGACGACGGCGGACCGGGCGGAGGCCCGACGCCGCGGGCCGGCCTGGGCACGGCCCACGGGATCACCGGGATGCGGGAGCGGATCGGCGCGTTCGGCGGGTGGCTGGTGGCCGGGCCGGTCGCCGGCGGCGGCTACCGGGTGACGGCCGAGGTCCCGGTGGAGGATGTGGCGCGTTGATCAAGGTGCTCGTCGCCGATGACGAGGCGCTGCTGCGCTCCGCGTTCTGCTCGCTGATCGAGGCGCAGGACGACCTTGAAGTCGTCGGCGTGGCGGCCGACGGCCGGGAGGCGGCCGAACTCGCGGCGCGCCTGGCACCGGACGTCGTCGTGATGGACGTCCGGATGCCCGTGATGGACGGGATCGAGGCGACCAGGCGGATCACCCGCGACCAGGGCGCCCCCCGGGTGCTGATCCTGACCACGTTCGACCTGGACGAGTACGTCTTCGCGGCGCTGCGGGCCGGGGCGAGCGGCTTCGCCCTCAAGAGCCGCCCGCCCGAGGAACTGCTGAGCGGCATCCGCACCCTGGCCGCCGGCGAGGCGCTGCTTGCGCCGACCGTGACGCGGCGGCTCATCGCGCACTTCACCGGCCGCACCCAGGCAACGACCAGGACCCCTTGGGGCCTGGACGACCTGACCGACCGCGAGCGGGAGGTGCTGGTGCTGGTCGCCCGCGGCCTGTCCAACGCCGAGCTGGCCGCAACCTTGCACGTGACGCTGCCAACGGCCAAGACGCACGTCAGCCGGATCCTGACCAAGCTCGGCGCCCGCGACCGGACCCAGCTCGCCATCCTCGCCTACGAGTCGGGAATCCTCACCCACTGAGCCGGCCTCTGTCATCCGGAGGGACGACACGGATGGTGATGCTCGCGCACGATGACCGCCGGCCGCCAGCCGCCCACGATTAAGTCCCATGAAGGTTATTGACACGCTCGCCGTCTCCCATCACGCACCCGGCCCGGTCCGGTGGGCGGCCGTCGCTGCCGCACCGGTGGGTGGCGGCTTTCACAACATCGGGGAGTTCCTTCTCGCGCTCCTCGTGCTCGGCGGCTTGGGCTTCGGCGTGACCCGCATTCGCCGCGGCCGGCACGCCGCACCGCACGACGATCAGCGGGTCCGGCGGGAACCGCCGCCGGCACCGCCCGCACCGTCCGAGCCGCCCGGCGCCCCGGCTGTCTCGCCAGCTCGCAGGCCTCACGCCGCCGACTCGTCCGGGCGTCCGCCCGGAGGATGGGCGGTGCAGACCCACGGCTTGACCAAGCGGTTCGGGGCCAACGTGGCGGTCGACGGCGTTGAACTGCAGGTCCCGCGCGGGTCCACGTTCGGCTACCTGGGGCCGAACGGCGCGGGCAAGACCACGCTGATGCGTACCCTGCTCGGCCTGACCCGGGCCGACGGCGGCACCATGTCGCTGCTCGGGTTCCCCGTCCCGGCCGAGCGCACGCGGGCGCTGGCCCGGGTCGGCGCGATCGTCGACGAGCCCCGGTTCCATCCGCACCTGACCGGCCGGGACAACCTCCGCCTGCTGGCCGCCGCCCGTGGCGGCGACGCCGCCACGCGGATCGCGCCGTCGCTGAACAGGGTCGGCCTGGCCGACCGCGCCGATGACAAGGTCGCCACGTACTCGCTGGGCATGCGCCAGCGTCTCGGCGTGGCCTCCTGCCTGCTCGGCGACCCAGAGCTGCTGATCCTGGACGAGCCGATGAACGGCCTGGACCCGGCCGGCATGCACGAGATGCGGACGATGATCGCCAGCCTGGCTGGCGAGGGGCGGACCGTGGTGCTGTCCTCGCACCTGCTGGATGAGGTGGAGCGCACCTGCGACGCGGTGGCGATCGTGGACCACGGCCGGGTGATCCGCCAGGGCCCCATCGACGAGCTGATCGGCAGCGCGGGCGGCATGGTCGTTCAGGTCGACTGCGCCGAACCCGCCCGGGCGGCACGGCTTATCAACGAGGCCGGCATCGCGGCGGGTACGGCGCTGACCGGTGCCGGGCTGACCGTCACTTCGCCCGCGGGAGCCTCGCGCGAACTCGTCGCGGACATCAATCAGCGGCTCGTCGGCGCGGGCATCCCGGTTTACGACATCCGGGAGATTCAGACGTCGCTGGAGGATTGGTTCTTGTCCATGACCACCCGGCTGGGAGACCCATCATGACCACCACCGAACCCTCGCTGTCGGCGGGGCGATCCCAAGCGCCCGGACCCGGCCGGCGCGCAGCATCGGTCATCGGCGCCTGGCTGCCCACCTGGGACCTGATTTCCGCCAAGAACCGGGAGATCCGCAAGCGCCGCGGCCTGATGATCACCATCGTGGTGCTGATCGTGGCGCCGGTGGTCCTGATCTACGGCCTGCGGTTGCTGTTCCACGTGGTCGACCCGGACAGCTACGGCCTGGCCGGCAGCCCGGACATTTTCTCCCAGCTGAGCAACCTGATGGCCGAGTTCGGGTTCATCGCCGCCGTGGCTTTGGGCGCGGCGGCCGGGACCACCGACCTGTCCGATGGCATGTTCCGCCACCTGGTCATCACCGGCAGGTCCCGGCTCGCCCTCTACCTGGCCCGCATCCCGGCCGGCCTGGCTGTCACCGTCCCGGTCGTAGCCCTCGCCTTCGCGATGAACTGCCTGGTCACAAGCTATGAAAGCGCGCCGCCCCCCACATCGGTCAGCATGAACGGCCTGACCCTCCCGCAGCATCTCGACCGGGCCGGGCTGCAGATCTGGCTGCTGCAGCGCCCGGAGCAGGCCGCCACCAGCGGGCTGCCGTTGGGCCTGGGTCCTGCCGCCCCTACCGCTACCCCGGCGCGGATCCGCTCGGCGATCGACAAGGATATCGCCGGCATCTACGACAGCTACACCGCCGACGAGATCAGCGGCACGGACCCGGCGGACAACGAAATGGCCAAAATCGGGCTGTGGCTCGAGCTCGACATCGGGATCGGGTTCCTGGTCGGACTCGGCCTGGGGTCGCTGACCGGGCAGCGGACGACCACGACCATCACGCTGATCGCACTGGAGATCATCGTGACCCCGCTGCTGGCCGGCGTCCAGATCCCCTATTTCATCGACGGTGAGCGGGGCCTGATCGGCGTGGCGATGGGCCAGCTGCGCCCGGCCGGGATGGCGTCAACCAACTCCGGCGGCGGCCCCGGCCAGCTGCTGTTCGGCGGGAAGGGCGCTCTCGGCATCCCGCCGATGCCGACCTGGGCGATGATCGCGGTGATCGTCGGCTGGATCATCGGCTGGTCCGGCATCGGAGCATGGCGAATGGTGACCCGCGACGCCTGACCGGGCGCCCCTCGCACCGGGTCGCGACCGATCATCATCTGGGGACCGCCGCCCCGACGGCGACAGAGACACCCGGTAGCAATCAATCCTTCCGATCACCGGCCGGTGTTCATCATGCCCTGCGCCGGCCGGGCGGCTGCCCCTAACCCTCATCAGGAGACACGATGCATCTGAACGAGATCCCATGGCAGCGACCGCACGCCGCGCGACCGCCAGGCCGGCGGTCACGCCGGTGGCCGTGGCTCGCCGCCACAACCCTGACGGCCTGCCTGGCCGCCGCGTACCCGGCCGCCGCAACCACCGCCGGCCCAACGGCGGCCCGGCCGCTGGACTGCGGACCGCTGGACTATTTCATTCAGTGCTACACCCCTCGGGCGTATGAGGTCGCCTACGGCGACGCGCCGCTGCTCAGCCGCGGAATCGACGGACGTGGCGAGACCGTGGTCCTGCCCGAACTCGCCGAACCCCCGTCCTCCCACGGCCTCGTCTACACCGATATCCGCCAGGACCTGACCACCTTCGACGGCAAGTTCGGCCTGCCCGCGGCCAAGCTGCGGGTGGTGAACAGCATCGCCCGGTCCAAGACGCCTGACCTGGCGGGCACCGAGGAAGTCGAGGACGCCGAGATCGTGCACGCGATCGCGCCCGGCGCCGCCCTCGACGTCGTCCTGGTACCCGAGGACGCCGAATCCGGCGGCGCGAACTTCGCCGGGGCGATAACCAACGCGATCAAAGAAGGCGTTGCCCTGAACGCCGCGGTGGTCTCGATCAGCGCCAGCGGCGGCGAGCACTCCCTCACCCCTGCCGAGGTGGCCCGGATGAATACGGTCCTGGAGCAGGCCCGCGACGAGCATGTCACGGTCGTCGCCTCCTCCGGCGACACCGGCGCGATCAGCGACCAGGGGCCGCCCAGGCAGGTCAGCCTGCCCGCCTCCGACCCGCTGGTGCTCGCGGTCGGCGGCACTACCCTGGACGCGACCTGGGCTACCGGCGCCTACCACGGAGAGATGGCCTGGAACGCCGGCACCGAAGCCTCCGGCGGCGGCTACAGCTCTCTGTTCCGTCGGCCCTCCTACCAGGAAAGCATCCCCCGCATCGGCCGGATGCGGGGCGTCCCCGACGTCGCCGCCGACGCTGACTCCTCCACGGCCATGGCGCTGACGTTCACCGGCGGCGCCCTGTCCCCCGCCCAGGGCACCAGCGCTGCCACCCCGCTGTGGGCGGCCGTGACCGCCCTGGCCGATCAGCAAGCCGGCCAGCACCTGGGCCTCATCAACCCCGCCGTCTACGCCATCGCCCGCAGCCCCGCCTATCACCGGGCCTTCCGCGACGTAGCCGCCGGCGGCAACTCGGTGATCTGGCCCACCGGCGTCTATGTCGGCTACACCGCCGGACCCGGCTGGGACCCGGTCACCGGCTGGGGCAGCCCCGACGCCCGGTACCTCGTCCCGCTACTGGCCCGCACGGCCTGCTCAGGTTGTGAAAAGTCTCACGAACCGTTCGGCTCTCAGCCGTGAGCCGGGGGTGGACGACGGATCGTATCTTGGCTAACGTTGTTAGGTAACGACGCAACGTTACCTATGAGGAGTTGTGGCTATGAGTGAGCCGGAGCCGATCGGCACGGCAACGACCGCTTCGCCTGCTGCGCGTTCACATTCGCGGGCCAGCGACCTGGTTCGTGCCTTCTACGAACCGTTCCGCACCGGGGACACCTCGATCTACCGGGACATCCTCGCGGCCGACTGGGCCGATCTGCCGCTCGCTCCCGGTCAGGAGCAGGGGCCCGCCGGCATCGGGGCGCAGGTCGGCCTGTTCCGGCAGGCGTTCCCCGACTACGACGTCACCCACGAGGACCTCATCGTCGGCGACGATCGCGTGGCCGTCCGGAACACGGTCACCGGGACTCATCAGGGTGCGTTCATGGGCTACGCGGCGACCGGCCGGCGGATCGCGATCCGCACGATGGACCTGCACCGGATCCGGGATGACCGGATCGCCATCACCTGGCACCTCGAAGACTTCGCGGGCCTGATCGCGCAACTGTCCGGGCCGGACGAGGCGGCCGGTCAACCCGGCCCGTGGACCTGAACCTGGCGAACGGGAGCGCGAGCCGGGCCCGTTAACTAGCACTGTTAGCTGACTTCGCTATCCTCGGCGTCATGTCCCCGCGGCCGGCTCCCGATCTGAATCTGCGGCGCGATCAGGTCATCCGCGCCACCCGGGCGGTTGCCGAGTCCGAAGGCTGGGCGGCGGTCACGATGCGCCGCCTGGCGGGCGAGCTGGGCGTGACCCAGCCGGTCCTCTACTCGGCCTTTGCCGGCCGCCAGGCGCTCATCGACGCGGTGGCGCTGGCCGGGTTCGCCGACCTGGCCGCCGCGATCGAGGCGGCGGAGGTCGCGCCCGGGCCCCGGATGCGGGCCTACCTCGACTTCGCCGCCGCCCACCCCCGCGTCTACGAGGCGATGTTCTCGATGTCCTCGGGGCTGTCGTTCGCGACCGAGGAGACCCCGGAACCACTTCAGCGCGCGTTCGCGGGTATCCGCGACGTGTTTCCCGAGGCCGGCGACGACGTCCGGGCCGAGGTGGCCTGGGCGGCCCTGCACGGCCTGGCCACCCTCCAGGCGAGCGGGCGCCTTCCCGCCGACCGGGCCCCGGCCCGGCTGGACCTGGCGCTGCGGATGCTCACCCACCAGTAGACCGGCGGCCCCGCCGCCCCGGCCGTCAGGGCAGGATCAGGTGGACGTCGCCGAACTCGTGCCACAGGTACCGCTGCTCGATGGCGGCCTCGTAGCAGCGGCCGAGCAGGCCCGGCCCGGCGAACGCGGCCAGCATCCGCAGGTGGGAGGAGCGCGGCTCGTGCAGCCCGGTCAGCAGCCCGTCGGCCGCCAGCAGCGGGACCTCGGGGGTGACCACGTGGCTGGTCCAGCCGGCCGCGGCCGCCACCATGCCGTCGCCGCCGGGTTCGGCCCGGGCGGCCGTCTCCAGCGCCCGGACCACGGTGGTGCCGGCCGCGATGACCCGGCCGCCGGTCCGCCGGGTCAGGTTGACCAGCCGGGCGGTGGCGGGCGG